>NZ_JAQGEI010000006.1 GCF_029017505.1 Sedimenticola hydrogenitrophicus | reverse complement strand
TACTTGCTTTTGCAATCAACAGGTTAAGCGATATTTATTGCTGAATTTGAACTCCGAAACTTGAGATATTAAATCGACTGCTTCCTGGTACAGGTTGACAGCTTCGGAGGACCCGGACGACAGTGCCTTACCGGTGCGTGCTTCGAACATGGAAAGTTCCTCTGGAGTAGTTGACCCACAAGAAGCAAAAAGAATCGCGTTCGTGATTGCCTCAGTAGGCAATCGGCTGACGCATGCGGAAGCGCGCAATCACGCCAAACCCGATCAGGTTCCCCAGGTAGGCGCCCACTATCCAGGGCACCGTACTGACCAGCAGAATCTCGGCGCCTGCGATGAAGAAGGCCAGGCAGGCCAGCACGCCAAACACCAGATAGAAGAGATACTTGCTGGTTCGGATCGTCTTCAGTTCGTTATAGTCGAGCAGCAGGGCGCTCAGGGTCGCCCCGAGCATGACGAACAGCAGGCCACAGACCAGGTAATAGGTGAAGAACCCCGCCTGATCATGCAGGCTATGCAGCCACGTATTGTGGCCGCTGAAGGTAAATCCAAACTGAGGACAGACAAACAGGGTCGCTAGACCGGCACCGGCCTCGATTACGGCAAATTTGAGGTACAGACGCCAGGGTGACGGCACCAGATCATGATGCACCCGGCCAATGATCCGTGAATCGATCGCCATGGGGGGGCTGATCGGCTCCACTTCGACAAAGTCACAAAATTCCTTGAGGGATTGTGCTTCTCTATCCGGTAGACGCTCTCCGATCATGTTTTCACTCCTTGCCCGTCATCAAGCTTCGAAGTTTCTGAATCGCCCGGCTGACGATCTTTCTTGCATTCGGTTGGGATATATCCATTGACTCTGCAATCTCCGCGAATGAGCGTCCCTCGTTAAACCGCATACTCAGCATCATCTGCTGTTCACCGCTGAGTTGGGACATCTCGGTGACGGCTTCGCCCACTTCCCGGGCAGGCCTGTACTCATCAATTACGCCGCTCACCATTTCAGGGTTCAGTTCAAGGTACTTCCCCCGGACATTCTGCTTGCGAACATGATCGATCAGGCTGTTCTTCACGATAATGAACAGCCACGCCATAAACGGCGTACCCTCCCGGTAGCTGAACCGGTTTGCGTGTAGTTTTATGAAGGCCTCCTGGAACACCTCTTCCGCCTCGGGACGGCTCTTCAGCCTGCCCGCCAGATATCCAAACACCCGATCCCTGTGCCGCTGGTAGAGTAACCGGAACGCCTCGAGATCGCCCTCGACGTAAGCCTTCATTAACTCCTCATCTGTCATTCACTATTCCCCCTAATGGGTATAACGGTACAGCAGTCGATTTTGTGACATCCCTCCCGCCAGACAGAATTGCAGCACCGGAAGCGCCTGTCAAAAAAAATGAACTGTTTGTCACATCGGGGTCTCGGCATTCGTCTTGTTCAGTGTTAGCAAACCGATCAATACAGGAGCACCTCAATGAAAAAGCGATTACTGGTAGCATTACTTCTTATCTCCGTCGCGCTGGCCAACAGCGCCTTTGCCGCCGATGACCACAGCCACGGTCATGACAGCCAAGGTGTCGAAACCGGCCTGAGCGGCCTAAGCCTTAATAATGACCAGCCGTGGGAGATGGATGAACACACCCGTAACATGTCAAAAAAGATGCACGATACCTTCATCACTGGCGACCACAGCTCACTTGAAGGGTTGACCTCGGTGGGTGTGCAGCTGGAGCGTCAGATGGAGACCCTGATCAAGGGCTGCACCATGACCGGCGAGGCCCACGACCAACTGCACCTTTTTCTCAACAGCCACATCCCGACCATCAATGCACTGGCAAAGGCCGATAACTACAATTCGGCCAGAGAGAATGCAATTCGTCTGAAAGGCCAGTTGGAAGCCTATCAGAAACACTTCAGATAGACCCCGTTACCGGGTCGGTGGATGCAATTCCCGAAAGAAATCCCCTCGTGTCCACTGACCCGTTCTGAACCGGCAGAATGCTTATCCTGTACTGGTCAAGTTATTTTGGCCACGTCTTGGAGTGTGCCGGGCTTCCGGTCGTTTCGGTAGCACATTCCTTCGTGGTTTAACCTTTTATTTCATCAGGTTAAGGGCGAATCCGCCTGCATTTCGCCGTTCAACCCGGTATACTCTCCCGTCAACTTTTCCCGGAACATCCCCATGCAAGCGGCTCCCAATCTCTTCTCCTATCGCCAGTACTGGGCCAAACGGTTCGGTGCCGCGCCGGTGCTGCCCATGTCGCGGCAGGAGATGGACGTGCTGGGTTGGGACAGTTGCGACGTGATTCTGGTGACCGGGGATGCCTATGTGGATCACCCCAGTTTCGGCATGGCGCTGATCGGGCGGTTGCTGGAGGCGCAGGGGTTCCGGGTGGGGATTATCGCCCAGCCGGACTGGCGTTCGGTGGCCGATTTTCAGCGGCTGGGCAAACCGAATCTGTTTTTCGGAATCACCGCCGGCAACATGGACTCCATGGTCAACCGCTATACCGCCGATCGCAAGATCCGCTCCAACGACGCCTACACGCCGGACGGGGAGGGGGGCAAGCGGCCGGACCGCTCGGTGGTGGTCTATGCCCAGCGTGCCAGGGAGGCGTTCAAGGGGGTGCCGATCATCGTTGGCGGGATCGAGGCGAGCCTGCGCCGCATCGCCCACTATGACTACTGGTCGGACAAGGTGCGCCGCTCCATTCTTCCGGATTCCAAGGCGGACCTGCTGATGTTCGGCAATGCCGAGCGGGCGATTGTCGAGGTGGCGCATCGGCTGGCCCAGGGCGAGGCGATCGGCGAGATCACCGATGTGCGCGGCACCGGCTTCATGCGTCAGGGTCTTCCCGAGGGGTGGCTGGAGATCGATTCCAGCACCGTGGACGAACCAGGACGGGTCGATCCCAAGCCGTCACCCTATGCCGATGAGCCGGCCTGCGAGACCACCCCGGCCGGTGAGGGGCAGGTGGTCAGCTTCCATCAGCGGCCGAAAAAGTCGGATCGTGCCCACGCCGTGGTGCGCATCCCCTCCTATGACCAGGTGGTGGCGGACCCGGTACTCTATGCCCACGCCTCGCGGGTGTTTCACCTGGAGACCAATCCCGGCAACGCCCGGGCGCTGGTGCAACAGCATGGCAAGCGCGACGTCTGGCTCAATCCGCCGCCGATCCCGCTGGAAACCGACGAGTTCGACCGGCTCTACGAGTTTCCCTATACCCGCATGCCCCATCCGGCCTACGGCGAGGCGAAGAACCCGGCCTGGGAGATGATCCGCTTCTCCATTCCGATCATGCGCGGCTGTTTTGGCGGCTGCACCTTTTGCTCCATCACCGAGCACGAGGGGCGCATCATCCAGAGCCGCTCCCACGAGTCGGTGATACACGAAATCGAGACGCTCCGCGACACGATGCCGGGCTTCACCGGTACCATCTCCGATCTCGGCGGCCCCACCTCCAACATGTACCGGATGCGTTGCGAGAGCGAAAAGATCGAGTCCGCCTGTCGCCGCCTCTCCTGCGTCTTTCCCGATGTCTGCACCCACATGCAGACCGATCACAGCTCCCTGACTCAGCTTTACCGAAAGGCGCGGGCGGTGAAAGGGGTGAAGCGGGTGCTGATCGCCTCGGGCCTGCGCTATGACCTGGCGGTGCGCGACCCGGAGTACATCAAGGAGCTGGTGACCCACCATGTGGGCGGCTACCTGAAGATCGCCCCGGAGCACACCGAAGAGGGGCCGCTGGACAAGATGATGAAGCCGGGCATCGGTACCTATGACCGGTTCAAGAAGCTGTTCGAGAAGTATTCAAGGGAGGCGGGCAAGGAGCAGTACCTGATTCCCTATTTCATCGCCGCCCATCCCGGCACCTCGGACCGGGATATGCTCAACCTGGCGCTGTGGCTGAAGAAGAACGACTTCCGTCTGGACCAGGTGCAGGCGTTCCTGCCGACACCCCTGGCCATCGCATCGGCCATGTACCACACCGAACGCAATCCGCTGAGGAAGGTGACGCGCGATTCGGAGCAGGTCTCCACTCCCAAGGGCGGGCGGCAGCGGCGCATCCACAAGGCGTTTCTGCGTTATCACGACCCGGAGAACTGGCCGCTGCTGCGCGAGGCGCTGAAGCAGATGGGCCGCGCCGATCTGATCGGCAACGGCAAGCGGCACCTGGTGCCGAGCTGGCAGCCGGAGGGGACGGGGCGGTCAAAGGCGCGTCGCCGCGGTCCGGCCAAACACCTCCCGCATGGCGCCAAGGCGCCGGTGGTCAAGTCCACGGCCGGTAAGAAAACACGTACCGGCAAGCGGCGTTGATCCTTCTGCGGTGATATACCGGATCTGCCAATCTGATCGGTAGGGGCAGGCCCCTGTGCCTGCCCTGTTTCGGTGTAGGTGCGTGAAAGGGCAACCACGGGGGGTTGCCCCTACGGGTTGTTCGGCAATGGGTGGCGGCGTGTAGGATGGGTGGAGGCGCGGCACCCTTGTTGACGGCTGTTCGTGACGGTTGGGCGCGCCGTAACCCATCTTCGGGTGCGGATGCAGGTGCGCGATGGGTTGCGCGCCGGAGAGTGAGCCGGCGGAGAGTTCATGGGAGCGCTCCACCCATCCGTCTGCCCTGTTTCGGTGTAGGTGCGTGAAAGGGCAACCACGGGGGGTTGCCCCTACGGGTTGTTCGGCAATGGGTGGCGGCGTGTAGGATGGGTGGAGGCGCGGCACCCTTGTTGACGGCTGTTCGTGACGGTCGGGCGCGCCGTAATCCATCTTCGGGTGCGGATGCAGGTGCGCGATGGGTTGCGCGCCGGAGAGTGAGCCGGCGGAGAGTTCATGGGAGCGCTCCACCCATCCGTCTGCCCTGTTTCGGTGTAGGTGCGTGAAAGGGCAACCACGCGCGGTTGCCCCTACGGGTGCGGTGAAGTGAGGAAGGAGGTCACAGCGCCGGGGTGTGGCGGAACAGGAAATAGTTGAATGCCTGTTCCACACCCGCCGGTGTGGTGTGGGTCTCCTGCCGGGTCTGCAGCAGCTCGAAGGCGTGCCCCAGTTCCACGGAAATCTTCCGGCCGTCGTACTGAACAATATCCAGATTGCTGCATTGCTTCGGCCCGCCCGGGGCGAAGGCGGCGATGATCAGGTGACCACCCGGCAGCAGGGTCTTCCGCAGGTTGGCGATGTAGGCGTGCCGGTCATCCGCCTGGGTGAGGAAGTGGAACGCCGCCCGGTCATGCCACAGGTGCACCTGGTGCCCAAGCGCAAAGTCGGTGGCGTCCGCCGCCAGCCAGTGGACCCGGTCGGCCGACTCGCCAAGACGTGCCCGCGCCATCTGCAAGGCGGCCGGGGCGATATCCAGCACGGTCACCGATTGATAGCCGGCCTTGAGCAGGTGATCGACCAGGGTCGAGGCGCCGCCGCCCACATCGATAATGGAGTCCTTCGGGGCGAGGTGGCATTGCCGGATCAGGTCCAGTGACAGGGCCGGGGTGGGCTGGAACCAGGCCATCTCATCTGATGGGCGGTTCTGGTAGATATTTTCCCAGTGGGACTTGCGGTCGGTGGTCATGGTTGGCCCTATACTGTTCCGTTCAACCTAAAAAACGCTGTTAAACCACGGAATGCCCGGTGCCTGATCGGACTCTCCGCGTAACCCACCGACTCCGCAACCACCCTACGGGAGCGATCAGCCGTCGTTTGAATCCGACCCCTCGAACGAGTAGGGGAAGGAGCTGCGCGAATTCTCGTCGATGCTGATGCGCCGGGAGAGGGGCGGGAAGGCGCGCTGCGGACAGTCGCGCCGCTCGCACACCCGGCAGCTGACGCCGATCGGCTCCACCGCCGCCTGGTCCTCCAGGTCGAGCCCGGTGGAGTAGATCAGTTTGTGGGCGTGCTTGATCTCGCAGCCGAGGCCGATGGCGAACTTGCGCTGCGGCTGCAGGTAGCTGGTACCGCTCTCGTGCACCGTGCGCGCCAGGCAGAGGTAGGTCTTGCCGTCCGGCATGCGCGCCAGTTGGCGCAGGATGGTGCCGGGGGAGGAGAACGCTTCGTGCACGTTCCACAGCGGGCAGACGCCGCCCAGGCGGGCGAAGTGGAAGCTGGTGGCGCTCTGGCGCTTGGAGATGTTGCCGGCCATGTCGACGCGCACGAAGTAGAAGGGCACCCCCTTGTCGCCGGGGCGCTGCATGGTGCTGAGGCGGTGGCACACCTGCTCGAAACTGTTGCCGTAGAGGCCGCTCAGGCAGCCGATGTCGTAACGCAGCCGCTTGGCGTTGTTGAGGAACTGGCTGTAGGGCATCAGCAGGGCACCGGCGAAGTAGTTGGCCAGTCCCACCCGGCAGATCGCCTGGGCCTGGCTGCTCACCAGTTCGGCATCCTCCAGCTCCCGGTCGATCAGCTCATGGAACGCCAGCAGGGCGATCTGGTGCGCCATGTGGAAGGCGCGGCGGGCCGGCGACGAGGGCTTGGTGAGGTAGAGGATGCGGTCTTGCGCATCGAACTGTTTCTGCAATGAGCGCTTCTCCTCGAAGCTGTTCAGGCGGACGCGGATGCCGTGCTGCTGTTGCAGATAGGCCGCCAGCCCCTGCTCCAGCTCGTCGATGTGGAAGCCTTCCTGTTCAAACAGTTTTTCCGCCGCCTGGTCCAGGGATTCGATATGGTTGTTGCGACGGTAGAAAAAGTCGCGCACCTCTTCGTAGGGGAACTGGGCGCCGTGCAGCGCCTTGATGCGCTCTTCCCCGGCAATCGACTCGGCCAGGGTCTGGTGGTCCACCTGCAGCCGCTGGTAGGCACGGAACAGCTGCAGGAAGCGGTCGGCCAGCCGGGGCGAGGTGGAGACCACCTCGCGCAACTCGTGGGTCGGAATGTCGGTGCCGCGAAACAGCGGGTCGTTGAGGGACTCGCGCAGCTGGTTGGCGCGCCGGTCCTCGTCCTCGGTCCAGTCGGTGAAGTCGATATTCAGGGCCAGTTCAAGCTTGGTCAGGATGCGCCTGTTGAGCGGCCGGGCGTCGTTCTCGATCTGGTTCAGGTAACTGGCGGAGATGGCCATCTTTTCGGCCAGGCCGGCCTGGGTCAGCCCCTTGTGGTCGCGCAGTTTTCTGATCCGGCTACCCAGGTTGGTCAGTTTGGTCATTCGAGGGGACTCTCTGAATATGCTTATTTGCAAATATACTTGCATAAAAATACCTAACAAACAGCATGTTATGTTAATGCTATTGCTTTAGCAACATGCCCTGTGAAGATTCGCATTAAGCCGCTTTTAAAGTTCTGATGGAATCCGAAACTTTGCGCAAGGCTGGTATACTGTGGCGCTGTTACTTTTTTACGAGTAGCTACTTACCCGGTCTGTAAGTGGTTGGCCTGCCTTGTTGGCCGGATTCGAGGAGACAAGCCATCACGTGAGACCGGCAAGGCAGACCAATCACCTCGTGAGTAGTTACTTTTACGATTTTCAAGTTCGAGGACGTTCCACGATGCGTTATGTGAGTACCCGTGGCGGCATTGAGCCGGTCACCTTCTCCCAGGCCGTGATGATGGGCCTGGCCACCGACGGTGGCCTGCTGCTGCCGGACGCCTTCCCCCAGGTCGATGCCGCGACCCTGCAGCGCTGGGCCGGCCTGCCGTTCAAGGCGCTGGCGGTGGAGGTGATGTACCCCTTTGTCGGCGAGGACCTCTCCCGCGACGAGCTGGAGGCGCTGGTGGAGCGCTCCTATGCCGGCTTCACCCATCCCGAGGTGACCCCGCTGGTGGAGCTGGGGGAGTTGCGTATACTCGAACTGTTCCACGGTCCCACTGCCGCCTTCAAGGACGTGGCCCTGCAGTTCCTGGGCAACCTGTTCGAGCTGCTGCTGGAGCGCAGTGGCGGCCGCCTGAACATCCTCGGCGCCACCTCCGGCGATACCGGTTCCGCCGCCATCTACGGGGTGCGGGGCCAGGAGCGGATCGATATCTTCATCCTGCATCCGCAGGGGCGGGTGTCGCCCATCCAGGAGCGCCAGATGACCACGGTGCTGGATGCCAACGTGCACAACATCGCCATTACCGGCACCTTCGATGACGGCCAGCGTATCGTCAAGGAGCTGTTCAACGATCTGCCGTTCAAGCAGGCGTACAGCCTGGGCGCGGTCAACTCGATCAACTGGGCGCGCATCCTGGCCCAGGTGGTCTACTACTTCTACGCCTGGGGCCGGGTCAGCGGCGGCGATGCGGCGCACAAGGTGACCTTCTCGGTACCGACCGGCAACTTCGGCGATATCTTCGCCGGTTACGTGGCGCTGCGCATGGGCCTGCCGGTGGAGCGCCTGATCCTGGCCACCAACCGCAACGATATCCTCAGCCGCTTCGTCCACAGCGGGGTGTATGAGACCGGCGAGGTGTATCCCACCATCAGCCCCTCCATGGATATCCAGATCTCCTCCAACTTCGAGCGCTATCTCTACTACCTGATGGACCAGGACCCGGCCAAGGTGCGCGAGCTGATGGCGCAGATGGGGAGCGAGGGCAAGCTGGAGGTGCCGGCGGAGAAGCTGGCCGAGGTGCACGCGCTGTTCCAGGCCGCCGCCGTGAGCGAGGAGGAGACCCGTCAGCAGATCCGCGAGACCTATACCGAGACCGGCTACATTCTCGATCCCCACACCGCCGTCGGCGTGCACGCCGCCAAGGGCATTCCCGGGGCGATCTGCCTGGCCACCGCCCATCCGGCCAAGTTCGGCGCCGCCGTGCAGGAGGCGATCGGGATGGAGGCGGAGCCGCCGGTCTCGCTGCAGGGGCTGATGGAGAAGGAGGCCCGTTGCGCCGTGCTGGCGGCGGATGCGGCAGTGATCCGGGAGTTCATGAAGATCACCCTGGCCGGGTAGGCCGGTTTTTTACAGGCTTTATTTAGCCGCAAATGAACGCGAATATTCGCTTTAGCCCGTAATTTAAATTGTCGTCACCCCGGCGGAGGCCGGGGTCCAGGGGATTCAACAAGTAACTGGATTCCGGCATTCGCCTGAATGACGATTTCTGTAGTTTCTGGCATAGGCAGTAAATAGAGTAGCATCCGTGCATAATGCAACGCATATGCCGCATGCTCCAGATCTGCGGAAGAAGCATTTGCCAATTGATAGGGCGTGATTCGCGTTCATTTGCGTTTATTCGCGACTAATATTTTTCCTGATTCCGCCGGAGTTAGCGGGCTAATCAGGCAAGAATCGAATGGCACTTAATTAGGCAGTCTATTCCCGTGAAAGTAAGTAGATCGTCATTCCGGCGCAGGCCGGAATCCAGAGAAGCGACCACCATTGGTGGATATGGATCCCGGCCTGCGCCGGGATGACGGGAGTTTCAAGCTTAACTAAGTAGCATTCAGGCAAGAATCCAAAAATATATCAGACAGACAAACGAGAACCATGGCAACAGAGTCCAGACAGATCAAGATCGTCGATACCACCCTGCGCGACGGGGAGCAGACCCAGGGGGTCTCCTTCTCGCCCGAGGAGAAGCTGAACATCGCCAAGGCGCTGCTGGAACTGCTCAAGGTGGATCGTATCGAGGTGGCCTCGGCGCGTATCTCCGAAGGGGAGAAGGCGGCGGTGGCCGAGATCATCCGCTGGGCCGAAACGGCCGGCCTGGCCGACCGGGTCGAGGTGCTGGGTTTTGTAGATTACAAGCGCAGTGTGGACTGGATCCGCGACACCGGCGGGCGGGTGATCAACCTGCTGGCCAAGGGCAGCGAGAACCACTGCGTCAATCAGCTGAAGAAGAGCCTGACCCAGCATGTGGGGGATATCAAGAAGACCATCAACTACGCCCACAAGCAGGGCATGAAGGTCAATATCTATCTGGAGGACTGGTCCAACGGCTACCGCGACAACCCGGACTATGTGTATGAACTGATGAACCGGCTGCAGGATCTGGGGATCGAGCACTTCATGCTGCCGGACACCCTGGGCGTGCTGACGCCGGACGAGGTGTACAACGATCTGACCGACATGATCCGGCGCTTCCCGGCGTGCCGGTTCGATTTCCATCCCCATAACGACTATGGCCTGGGTACCGCCAACGCGGTGATGGCGGTCAAGGCGGGGGTCGCCTCGGTCCACTGCACCCTGAACTGCCTGGGTGAGCGGGCCGGCAACGCCTCGCTGGCGGAGGTGGCGGTCAACCTGAAGGACCAGATGGGCATGAAGCTGGGGATCAACGAGTCCCACCTGGTGTTGCTGAGCCAGATGGTGGAGAGCTTCTCCGGCAAGCGGGTGGCGGACAATGCGCCGATCATCGGCGCCGATGTGTTCACCCAGACCAGCGGTATCCATGCCGACGGCGACAAGAAGGGCGGGCTGTACCAGACCAAGCTGACGCCGGAGCGTTTTTCCCGCCGCCGCAGCTACGCCCTGGGCAAGATGAGCGGCAAGGCGTCGCTGCAGAAGAACCTGGAGAAGATGGACATCTCCCTCTCCCCGGAAAACCTGGAGAAGGTGTTGAAGCGGGTGGTGGAGCTGGGCGACGAGAAGAAGTCCATCACCTCGGACGATCTCCCCTTCATCATTGCCGAAGTGCTGGAGAGCAAGGACTACCACCACATCGAACTGGTCAACTGCTCCATCACCTCCGGGCTCGACCTGGAATCGACCGCCAGTATCCGGCTGCTGATCCAGGGTGAGGAGATCCGTACCTCCGGTATCGGCAATGGTGGATTCGACGCCTTCATGAACGCCATCGCCAAGGTGCTGAAGAAATATGATGTCTCCCTGCCCAAGCTGGTGGATTTCGAGGTGCGCATTCCCCGCGGCGGCCGCACCAATGCGCTGACCGAGGCGACCATCGCCTGGGAAATGGCGGGCAGAATCTATACCACCCGGGGTATCCACTTCAACCAGGTGTTCGCCGCCATCAACGCCACCATGCGCATGCTCAATATCCTGCTGCATCGGCTGGAGAAGATGAAGTAGTTGGAGATCAATATCGAAGGGGTCTGAGTCGGGCCAGGTAGCATCCGATGGTCGAATCGGATGGAGTGGATGGGCTGACTCCGACCCCTTGCGAATAGTTAAAGAGGAAAACATGAAAGAATCGGTACAAGAGTATTACGGCAAGATCCTGCAGCACAGCAATGACCTGCAGACCAACGCCTGCTGCACCAGCGGACCGGCCACCCCGGATTTTATGAAAACCGCCATGGCCAATATCCATGACGAGGTGGCGTCGCGCTATTACGGCTGCGGCCTGGTGCGCCCGGAACTATTGGAAGGAACACGCATTCTCGATCTCGGCAGCGGCTCGGGCCGCGACTGCTACCTGCTGGCGCAGCTGGTGGGCGAGCAGGGCTATGTGCTCGGGGTGGATATGACCGACGAGCAGTTGGCGGTGGCCCATCGGCATATCGAGTGGCACCGCCAGCGCTTCGGCTATGCCCGTTCCAATGTGGAGTTCCGCAAGGGCTATATCGAACAGCTGGATGCGCTGGGTCTGGAAGATGAGAGCTTCGATATCATCGTCTCCAACTGCGTGATCAACCTGTCGCCGGACAAGGAGGCGGTGTTGCGGGAGGCGTATCGTCTGTTGAAGCCGGGGGGCGAACTCTATTTCTCCGACGTCTACGCGGATCGCCGGGTGCCGGCGGAACTGCTGCAGGATCCGGTGCTGTATGGTGAGTGCCTGAGTGGCGCGCTCTACTGGAACGACTTTCTGGGCCTGGCGAAAAAGGCGGGCTTTCTCGATCCGCGCCTGGTGGAGGACCACCCCATCGCCATCGGCAACGACGAGATCCACCGCAAGATCGGGCATATCCGCTTCTTCTCCGCCACCTACCGGCTGTTTAAGCTGACGGGGCTGGAGAGTCAGTGCGAGGATTATGGCCAGGCGGTGGTCTATAAGGGCGGCATCGCCAACCACGAAACCCGCTTCGAGCTGGACAAGCACCACCTGATGGAGAAAGGGAAGATGTTTCCGGTCTGTGGCAACACCTACCGCATGCTGCGGGAGAGCCGCTTCGCGGACCACTTCGAGTTTTTCGGCAACCGGGATACCCACTACGGGATTTTCGAGGGTTGCGGCACCAGCCTGCCGTTTGCCATCGGCACCAACCCGGAGCAGGGGCAGGGAAGCGGATGCTGCTGACGGGAACGAGCGGTCCGGCCCCTGTGTCGGGGCGTCCGCACGGACTCTTCCCTCTCCATTCCCCGGCGGTGGGTTGCCTTGGCGGCGGCGCAGGGGGCTATACTGAGAACCGAAGGGGGGTGGTTGGCTGACTTAAAGATATCGGGTTTGAGGCCGCTACCCCAGGATAGGCCCGGGACCCAGGGGGAGATCGCTTGTGGATAAAATCCGTAAACTGCTTGAATCCGTTGACGCCTGCGCCGAAAGGCTGGAACAACTGAATAATCGATTCGCCCACTTGGCAACCGAGTCAACCCATGAAAGTGTCGAGACCTGGAAGAAGGTCAAGGATCGCATCCAGTTTGATTATGGCGACGAGAAGAAGGTGTACACCAGCGGGCCCGATGTCCAGGCGATTGCGATCGAACTGCTGGAAAAACAGGGTCACAGCCTGGAAGACGTCATCGATATTCTGGTGACCGAGCACGATATAGAGATCAACATCGAAGGTCTGGCCCAGACCATCGGCCGAACCGCCTATATTGCCGCCTTGCGAAGGGATGCCGCCGAGCTGCTGAAGAATGCGATCTCGTTTTCCCAGATCGCCAATCTATGGAACGACCTCGACCGCCCGGCCTTCGGCGGCGAAAACTGGACCGCCCGCAGTGTCGCCATCCTGGTCGAGTAGCTAAACAGGTCACACCCCGGTCTCAATTTTCAGGGAACTCTCCTGAAAGCGGGGCCGTTTTGTCGAACTGGTTGCGATCTATCGTTATAATCCACCGGTTGCTATTTTCACTCTTTCTGGTTGCCGCATGAGTTCCAGTGACAGTTCCAAATTCGATATGAAGGCCTTCGCCAATACCCTGGTGGGGGATATCGAAAGCAACCGCATCCGCCTCCCGACCCTGCCGGCGATCTCCCTGGAAGCCCTGCTGGTGGTGAACGACGCCGGCAGTTCCATGGCCGACGTGGCCCGGATCATCGGCAAGGATACCTCCATGGCGGCGCGTCTGGTCCGCTATGCCAACAGTCCCCTCTACCGCGGGGTGAACAGCGTCAGTTCCGTCAAGGCCGCCATCACCCGGATCGGCTTCGATGCGGTCAAAAACGCCATTCTCAGTCTGGCCATGCGGGATGTCTTCTCCACCGCCTTCAAACCGATCCAGTCACGCATGGAACAGCTCTGGAAACACAGCGTGGATGTGGCTGCCAAGGCGACCCTGCTGGCGGCCCATTTTTCGCACCTGAACCGGGATGAGGCGATGCTGGCCGGTCTGATCCACGATGTCGGGGCGATCCCGGTACTGATCAAGGCGGCCGAGTATCCGGTGCTCCTGGAGAAGGAGGAGAATCTCGACAAGGTGATCGACAAGCTGCACATGCCGGTGGGGAAATTCATGCTCTCCAAATGGAACTTCGATCCCTTATTGGTGGATGTCGCCGCCAGCCACGACAAGCTGGACCGGGTGCCCAAGGGCGACAAGGTGGATTACGTGGATATCATCCAGGTGGCCAATATCCTCAGCCACAGGGCAAACGGGAGTCGCTGGACGGATATGGACATCGGCGGCAATCTGGCCTGCAAACGGATCGGGCTGGAGCTGATCGCGCGCCTTGAAAACCGCACCGCAGAAGATGATTCCGAGTCCGAACTGAGCAGCATGTTGAATTGAGCCGTTCCGTCCGACGCGAATCACCTATCGTCGCAGGAGCGGCGCCTCGCCGCGAAAATCAACCCGATGCGGATACCCCAGCCAATCGGCCCGGGGCGGGCCTCCTACAGGTCGGGTGGGTGGCTCCCCGGCAGGAGCTGTTTTAGGAGTTGAAAAAGGTCGGAGTCAAGCCGCGGATTTTTACCGGTTGTCCCCGGAGACATGGACGGCCCGACTCCGACCCCTCTTCCCACCTTTCGGCGATAACGCAAAAAAAGGCCCGAAGCTTAACGGCTTCGGGCCTTTTCGTGTTTGGAGCGGGAAACGAGATTCGAACTCGCGACCCCAACCTTGGCAAGGTTGTGCTCTACCAGCTGAGCTATTCCCGCATCGATCGAAGGCCGGTATTCTATTGATTGTGGCTGTTATGTCAAGTGTTTCCTCTCGATGGGATTTAACCCCGAAGTCTGCCCCAGGGTCGGTTGTGCCGAACCGTCTTCCGGATTCCGCCACCGTGGACGCACGTGGTTTATCCTGTTGGCACTGATCCGTAGGTTGGGGTGAGGAACGAACCCCAACATCATCGCGTACACCCAGGAAACCCCGTTGGGGTTCGCAGGCTCACCCCAACCTACGGGCTATTGCTGAATGGTTTCATCCAGTCAAGCAGTGCCGGATGGCTCCCCAGCAGCAGCTTGAGGCTGATCAGCACGCAGATCAGCACGATCATGGGGCGGATCAACCGCACCCCGCGCCGGTGCACCAGGCGGGCGCCTACGCGGCCACCGAGCAGTTGCCCCACGCCCATGATCAGGCCGATGGTCCAGACCACCTGGCCGCTGATAGCGAAAAAGCCGAGCGAGGCGATATTGCTGGTCAGATTCAGTATCTTGGTGTGCGCGGTGGCCTTGGTCAGGCCGAAACCGAGCAGCCAGACAAAACCGATGGCGAAGAACGAGCCGGTCCCCGGCCCGAAGAAACCGTCATAAAAGCCGATGCCGAAACCGATGCTCAGGGAGAACAGCGAGGGGGAGATCAGGGGACGGCGGTGGTCGTCGCTGATGGTGGGCGAGAGCAGGAAATAGAGTGCGATACCGATCATCAGCAACGGAATGATACCGGCCAGCACCTGGGTGTCCACACCCTGTACGGTCAGGGTGCCCGCGGCCGCTCCGACGAAGGTGCAGCCGATCATGAACTTGAGTTCACCGAGCCGGATCAGGTCGTTATGGATGAAATAGAGGCTCGAAGAGAAGGTGCCGAAGGTGCCCTGCAGTTTGTTGGTGGCCAGCGCCTGGGTGGGCGGCAGCCCGATCGACAGCAGTACCGGCAGGGCGATCAGTCCACCGCCACCGGCCATCGCATCCACCATACCGGCCAGCAGCCCGGTAAAAAACAGGAGTGCTAGAATATCCGGTGACAGCTCAATACCGGGCATGGTTGGCCACGGGTAACGATGCTTCACTCATTTTTATCTCCCATAAAGGTTGCGCTTTTTTATGAAAATCAAGATCTATACCACCGGCGGCACCATCGACAAGATCTATTTCGATCAGAAGAGCGAGTTTCAAGTGGGGGAGCCGCAGATTTCGGAGCTGCTGCGCGAGGCCAATATCACTTTCGATTTCGAGGTCGAGTCGCTGATGCGCAAGGACAGCCTGGATATGGGGGATGCGGACCGGGCGTTGATCGCCGAGCGTATCCGCAGCGACCCGAACCAGCACATCCTGCTGACCCACGGCACCGACACCATGGTGGAGACGGCACAGGCGCTGGTGGGTATCAAGGACAAGACCATCGTCCTGGTCGGCGCCATGCAGCCGGCGCGGCTGCGCTACAGCGATGCCATTTTCAATATCGGCTATGCCGTCGCCACGGCGCAGATGATGCCGCCCGGAATCTATGTGGCGATGAACGGCCAGGTGTTCGACCCGTTGCATGCGCGCAAGAATGTGGCCTGTCACCGTTTCGAGATGGTCTGAGCCTTGCGGCGGCGGCCGGTCGGCACCTTGCGCGGCTCGGTGCCGATCAGCGTCTCCTCGATCAGCAGATCCACCACGGCGCGTAGCGCCTCCTCGTGGGCCATGCCCTCGGCCAGTGCCTGTTCATAGACCCTGACCTGGCGATGCGCGCTGGTGCCTTCCCGGATGATGGTGCGCATGTGCCCCAGCTCCTGTTCACAGCCGAAGAATTCGGCGTCCTCCCGCAGCAGTTCCAGGATCTCTTCGACCAGCTCCTCAAAGCGGGTGATCTCCCCCAGGCCGAAATCCAGCAGTCCCTCGTCAATGCCGTAACGGTGGGCGCGCCAGCGGTTTTCGTTGATCAGGAACAGGGTGTAGCGGCGCCAGCGCTGGTTGGTGCGGCGCAATCGGTAGAGCATACGCAGCCAGCAGCGGTAGAAGGCGGCCACGCAGAGGGCGTCGTCCAGCCGGGTACAGACATCGGAGATACGCATCTCCAGGGTCGGGTAGCGGGTGCTGGGGCGTATGTCCCACCAGATCTTGGTGGCGTCCTCGATCACGCCCGCCTTGACCAGTACGTCGATATGGCGCTGATACTCCCCGTAGCTGTCGAAGTACTCCGGCAGGCCGGTACGCGGCATGCCGTCCCACAGGGAGATGCGGTAGGACTTGAGCCCGGTATTGCGGCCGCGCCAGAACGGGGAAGAGGTGGTGAGCGCCAGGATATGCGGCAGGATGTAGGTGGTCTGGGCCATCAGGTCGGTGCGCAGGTCGTCATCCTCGATGCCGACATGGATGTGCATGCCGCTGATCACCAGCTGCCGCACCACCTCCTGCAGATCGTCGGCCAACTGGTCATAGCGCGCCTTGTGGGTGTGCTCCAGCTGGCTCGGCTTGCCGAACGGGTGGGTGGAGACCGCCACCACCGCCAGGTTGTGCCGCGCGGCCACGCTGGCCACGGTGCGGCGCAGGTAGGCGAGATCGTCCCGCGCCTCGCCCAGGGTGTCGCAGATCCGCGTGCCGACCTCGATCTGGCACTGCAGGAATTCCGGTGACACCTGCCCCTGGAGCAGGGCCTCGCACTCCGCCAGCATGGTTTCGGGGGCATGGCTGATCAGGTTCCGCGAATCCTTGTCGACCAGCATGTACTCCTCTTCGATACCGATGGTAAATGTCGGTTCCTTCATCATCGTTTCGGGTTGCCCATCTGTGGTTATCCTGTTCTGTTCAGGCCTATTCTGTTCAGGGAAGCGTCACCCGGGCCAGTACCTGCCGCAGGTGGGTATGAATAATCCCGGCCCACTCGGCGACGCCGTCATCGTGGCCGATGAGATCCTGGCGGATCTCCAGCAGCAGGTGGGGGTAGCCGTTTTTCTCACCATGCACATCCATGGTGTAGCCCACCGGATTGCGTGCGTGGTACGGCTCGTTGTCGCCGACGCAATATTGCCCGGTGGCATTCAGGCTCTCCAATAGCGGGGTGGAGAGCCGATGATCCCGGTCCCACAGCACGCCAATATGCCAGGGGCGCTGAAAGCCCCTGAATACCGGAGTGAAACTGTGAATGGAGCAGAGGATCGGGGTCTGGCCGCGGCCGCATATCCTGCCCATGATCTGCTCGATCCGGTTATGGTAGGGCCAGAAAAGGGCCGATTCACGCTGTCGGATCTGTTCGGGTGTCAGGGCGCGGTTTCCCGGAATCTCAATGGAGTCGCTCACCTCCGGGATCGATGAGCCGTCGCCCGGATGGCGGTTGAGATCGATCACCAGGCGGGAATAGTGGGCCAGCAGCGCCGTGGCGTTGAACTTCTCGGACAGCAGGCGGGTCAGTTTTTCACAGCCAATGTCATAGGCCACATGCAAGCCGAACACATTCAGGTCGAGACCGAGATGGCCCAGCTTGAGCGGCACCCGGTTGCTGGCATGGTCACACACCAGCAGCAGGGGCGAGGGGCTGTCGCTGTTCAGCTCCTCCCAGGCCGGCGGCTCTCCGGGTGAAAAGAGGCTCGGGGCGATCGGGTCGGGTGCTGTATACGGTCGATCCAAGAGCGTTGTCCCAAGGCGATGGCGATTAACCGGAGTATATCCGATGGTGGATACCCGGGCCATCGGGCCCGCCCGAATTCAGGACTCGTAGACAGGTGCTTCGCCCCCGCTTATGACTGGTGCGGTTCGCAAGCTCACCGGCACCCTACGTCCGAGGAGATCATGATACGCGGAGTCAGATCCCGGGCCGGAACGCGTAGGATGCGGTGAGTGGAACGAACCGCATCAAGGCGGCGCCCGGCGCTTCCTTTGGGGGCGGGTTCGGAACGGTCCGCGTATGCCGACTTGGAGTCAGATGGCGTCGTCTGTCACACCGACTCAGGAAAAACGCTCTTCGGCCAGTCGGTCCGCCACCGCATCGGTGGGTTGGCGCTGGCGCTCGGCACGGTCGAAGATCTCCTCCAGGGTGTCGCCGATGGCGTCCACCCGCTGCACGATCCGCCCCCGATCCTCGGCGCTGCGCTCGTAACAGACATCGATCACGCCGCCGGCGTTGATCACATAGTCGGGGGCGTAGAGGATGCCCCGTTTCATCAACGCCAGGCCGTGCTGTTTTTCCGCCAGTTGGTTGTTGGCGGAGCCGGCCACGATGCACGCCCGCAGGCGCGGGATGGTCTGGTCATTGAGAATGGCACCCAGGGCGCAGGGCGCGAACACATCCACCTCCTGATCGTAGATCGCCTCGTTGGCCACGGCGCTGGCCCCCAACTCGTCGACCATGCGTTGCACCGCCGCGCAGTTGATGTCGCAGACCCAGAGCCGGGCGCCGGCGTCGTGCAGTTGTTTGGCCAGGTGGCGACCCACGTTGCCCACGCCCTGGATGGCCACCCGTACGCCCTCCAGGCTCTCTCGGCCCAAGCGGTGGCGCACCGCCGCGCGAATCCCGACATAGGTGCCGCGCGCGGTCATCGGGGAGGGATCGCCGCTGCGCGGGTTGCCCTCGGCATCGAATTTTTCCGCGATACCCGAGACGTGCGGGGTGACCTCGCCGATCAGCTGCATGTCGGCGACGCCGGTGCCGGAATCCTCGGCCACGATATAGCGTCCGCCGAGGCGCTCCACCGCCTGGCCCATGGCGCGGATCAGCGCCGCGGTCTTGTCATGGCGCGGGTCGCCGATGATCACCGACTTGCCGCCGCCCAGGGGTAGGTTGGCGATGGCGGATTTGTAGGTCATGCCCCGGGAGAGTCGCAGCACATCGGTCAGCGCCTCCGCTTCACTGGCATAGGGATACATGCGGCAGCCGCCCAGTGCCGGCCCGCGGTGGGTGTTGTGAATGGCGATGATGGCCTTCAGCCCGGACGCCTTGTCATGGCAGAAGACCACCTGTTCATGATGGTCGAATTCATGATGGGTAAACAGTTTCATGGTTTTTATCCTGCTTTGGTAACTGTTGCGTTCATGCCGCGCGGGGTTCGTCGACGGACGGTTGCAGGAGCTGCGCCAGCAGCGCTTGCCGTCTGCCGGCGGCCTGTTCGGCCGCCGCCTGTTTGATATGGCCGAAGCCGCGAATCTCCCCGGGTAGCCGCGCCAGGGCGATGGCGGTCTCGATGTTGTCGCTGCTCAGGTGGGTCAGGATGGTCTCCAGGGTCGCTTCGTAATCGCTGATCAGGGTCCGCTCCAGGCGACGGTCGGCGCTGTTTCTGAACGGGTCCAGGCGGCTACCGCGCAGCCCCTTGCAGCGGCTGAGCAGCCCCAGCATGCGCAGCATCCAGGGACCGAAGCGGCGCTTGCGGCGGCGGCCGGTTTCCGCATCGGCCTTTGACAGGAACGGCGGATCGAAGTGGAACTCCAGGTGGAAGTCGCCCTCGAACTGGCTGGCGATCTGTTCTCGAAACCGCGGACTGCTGTACAGCCGGGCCACCTCGTACTCATCCTTGTAGGCCAGCAGGCGGGCGTAGTTGTCCGCCACCGCCTCGCTCAAACCCTGCAGATGCAGTGCCTGTTCCCGTTCCCTGACGCGCGTTACCAGTCGCAGATAACGGCTCGCGTAGGCGGCATCCTGATAGTCGGTGAGGTGTTGGCGGCGATGCGCTATCAGCTCGTCCAGGGTACTTGGTGCCTCCACTGGCGGCTGATCCGGCGCGATCAGCTGCTGTACCGCCGCCAGATCCACGGCGGCGCGGCGCCCCCAGAGCAGGGCGCGCCGGTTCTCCTCGACCGAGACGCCGTTCAGCTCGATGGCCTTCTGCAGCGCCTCCAGGGAGAGCGGCAGATAGCCTTTCTGCCAGGCGAAGCCCACCATGAACAGGTTGGCGCCGATGGCGTCCCCCAGCAGGGATTCCGCCAGCCGGCTGGCGTCGAGGAACTGCGCCCTGCGGGTGGTGTTCCGCAGTTGCGACTCCAGGGCCTGGGCCGGGAAGGTGAGATCCTTCTGCTTGATGAAGCCCGAGGTCATGGTCTGGTGGCTGTTGACCACCGCGTCGGTGCGTTCCGGGTTCAGCTTGGCCAGCGCCTCGAAGCCGGTAGCCACCGCCAGATCGCAGGCCAGCAGGGTGTCGGCTTGGCCGGCGGCGATGCGCATGGCGTGGATATCCTCCGGTTGCCGGGCGATACGGATGTGACTCACCACCGCGCCGTATTTCTGCGCCAGGCCGGTCATGTCCAGCACCGTGACGCCGCGCCCGTCGATATGCGCCGCCATGCCCAGCAGGGCGCCGATGGTCACCACCCCGGTGCCGCCGATACCGGTCAGCAGGATGCTGTGGGGTCGCTCCAGCCCGGGCAGCACGGGCAGGGGCAGTTCCGGCCACTCCACTCCGTCCGGCCGGTTGGCCGCCCGCTTCAGCCGGCCGCCATGCACGGTGACGAAGCTGGGGCAGTAGCCCTCCACGCAGCGCATATCCATGTTGCAGGCGGACTGGTCGATGGCCCGCTTGCGACCGAACGCGGTCTCCACCGGAATCACCGAGAGACAGTTGGACTGGGTGCTGCAGTCGCCGCAGTTTTCGCACACCGCACGGTTGATGAACGGCCGCACCTTGGGATCTTCCAGGATGCCGCGTTTGCGCCGGCGGCGCTTCTCGGCGGCGCAGGTCTGCTCGTAGATCAGCACCGACACCCCCGGGGTTTCGCGCAGCTGGCGCTGGATGCGCTCCAGGTCGTCCCGGTGGTCGAAGCTGGTGTCCGGGGCGAACTCGGAACGGTCCTGGAACTTGTCCGGATCGTCACTCACCAGGGCGATGCGTTTGACCCCTTCGGCCGCCAGTTGCCGGCTCAGCTGCTGGACGCTGAAGGGTCCGTCCACTGGCTGGCCGCCGGTCATGGCCACGGCGTCGTTGTAGAGGATCTTGTAGGTGATGTTGACCCCGGCGGCCAGGGCGGCGCGGATCGCCAGTACACCGGAGTGAAAATAGGTGCCTTCACCGAGGTTGGCGAAGATGTGCGGGGTCTCGGTAAAGGGCGCCTGGCCGATCCAGGGGACCCCCTCGCCGCCCATCTGGGTGAAGGTGTCGGTGCCGCGATCCATCCAGGTGGCCATGTAGTGACAGCCGATGCCGCCGGTGGCGCGACTCCCTTCGGGCAGCCGGGTGGAGCTGTTGTGGGGACAGCCGGAACAGAAGTGGGGCACCCGCTCCAGGGTCACCCGGGGCAGCGCCAGCGCGGCCTCCTTCTGCTGCAGGAAGCGCAGCCGTTTCTCGATCACCTCGCTTTGGTGGAAGCGCTCGATGCGCGCGGCGATGACCCGGGCGATGCGCGCCGGGGTCAGCTCGCCCGACGAGGGCAGCAGCCACTGGTTGGCCTCGTCGAACTTGCCCAGCACCTTGGGGCGTACCGCCTCCTTCCAGTTGTAGAGCTGCTCCTTGAGCTGGTTCTCGATCAGGCCGCGCTTCTCTTCCACCACCAGGATCTCGTCCAGCCCCGCGGCAAACTGGCGCACCCCTTCGCGTTCCAGGGGCCAGCTCATGCCGATCTTGTAGAGGCGGATACCGATGCGCGAGGCCATATCGCGGCTGATGCCGAGATCCTCCAGCGCCTGCATCACGTCCAGATAGGATTTACCGGTGGTGGCGATGCCCAGGCGCGGTTGCGGAGTGTCGATGACGACGCGGTTCAGCTGGTTGACCCGGGCGAAGGCGAGGGCGGCATAGAGCCGATGGTGGTGCTGCAGCGCCTCCTGGTCCAGCGGTCTGTGGGGCCAGCGGATGTTGAGTCCCCCCTCCGGCAGCACATAGTCATCCGGGATGGTGATGCGCACCCGCTCCGGGTCGATCGACACCGAGGCGGAGGTGTCGACGGTCTCGGCGATGGTCTTCAGCGCCACCCAGCAGCCGGAGTAGCGTGACAGTGCCCAGCCGATCTGACCGTAGTCGAGGATCTCCTGCACCCCGGCCGGATTGAGCACCGGGATCATGGCGTCCATGAAGGCGTACTCGGTCTGATGCGGCAGGGTGGAGGATTTGCTGTTGTGGTCGTCGCCGGCGATCACCAGCACGCCGCCGTGGGGCGAGGTGCCGGCAGCGTTGGCGTGCTTGAACACATCCCCGGATCTATCAATGCCCGGCCCCTTGCCGTACCACAGGCTGAACACCCCGTCATAGCGGGCACCCTGGAACAGGTTGACCTGCTGGGTGCCCCAGACGGCGGTGGCGGCCAGGTCTTCATTGAGTCCGGGCTGAAAGGTGATGCGGTGCCGCTCCAGGTGCTTTTTTGCCTTCCAGAGCTCCTTGTCGAGACCGCCCAGGGGGGATCCGCGATAGCCGGAAACGAAACCGGCGGTGTTGAGTCCGGCGCGCTGGTCGCGCTGCTGCTGCAGCATCGGCAGGCGGGTCAGCGCCTGCACGCCGGTCAGGTAGACGCGCCCGGCGTCGCGGGTGTACTTGTCATCGAGCTTGATATCAGCCAGCACCATGTGAGGATCTCCAGGGCCTGATTTGGGCCCATGGCCCGGAATAGAGTCATTCGCCGGAGCGCTGCCAATGCAACGGGCCAACCGCTGCGGAGCAGTCCGCGCGACGCGTGAAATCGGTCAGTGTTTGGCGGCTAGCTGATGGGTGCCGATCGGCCAAGGGCTGGCGCTGATTCGGGAGTGATACGGGGGTACGCGGGCGGATTGATCCACCGGGAGATTGAATGGTTCATTTTCCTGTCCTCCAATGCGGGGTCGCCGCATCTGGTTGGTGCCTGGACCGATGGGTCCAGGCTGATCGAAAACCCTTTTGGGGCCTCATATCAGTGCTTTCCCGGTGCCTTTGTGAGGCACATTGGGCGCAGACGATAGGATAACTCGGTATTTGCGTCAAGTCTGTTTGTGTCTGGCCCGGATTTGTTCTCCATTGCTGATAATTATAGGCGATCCTGATCAACCACCCGCTTACCGGTTGCTTGCCTGGTTTATGAAGGCGCGGATACGCGGGGCGATCTCCTCGCGGAAGCGGCGCCCGTTGAAGATACCGTAATGGCCGACCTTGGGCTGGGTCAGGTGCTCGTGCAACGGCGCCCCGGTACAGAGCTTGTGGGCCGCCCGGGTCTGGCCAGGGCCGGTGATGTCGTCCAGCTCCCCTTCAATGGTCATCAGGGCGGTGTCCGTAATCAGTTCCGGTTTCACCCGCCGGCCCTCGCACTCCAGTATCCCCTTGGGCAGGTGGTGCTCCAGGAAGACCTTCTGGATGGTCTCCAGGTAGAACGGGGCATCCAGGTCCATGACGGCGAGATACTCATCATAAAACGCCTCATGCTGGATGGCACTATCGCCGTCGCCCGAAACCAGGTGATCGAAGTACTCATGGTGGGCGGAGACGTGGCGGTCGATATTCATGGCGAGAAACCCGGCCAGCTGCAGAAAACCGGGATAGACGTGTCTTCCCGCGCCCCGGCGGTTGAGCGGCACCCGATGGATGGTATGGCGCCTGAACCAAGCGAGGTTGCGCTTCTCGGCAAAATCGTTGACCTCGGTGGGGGTGTGGCGGGTATCCACCGGACCGCCCATGAGGACCATGCTGCGCGGCACCGCTTCCCTGTCTTCCGACATCAGGGCGACCGCGGCCAGTGCCGGAACCGAGGGTTGGCAGACCGCCATCAGGTGCACATCGCCGTCGAAATAGCGAATGAACTCGCGTAGGTAATCGACATAGCTGTCGAGGGTGAAGCGGCCATCGGTGAGCGGCACACTGCCGGCATCATGCCAGTCGGTGATATAGACGTTGTGATCCCGGATGAACTCCCGCACCGTCCCCCGCAGCAGGGTGGCGAAGTGTCCCGACATGGGCGCCACCATCAGCAGGTTGGGTTTTGTCGCGTCGGGGGTGCCGAAGCGCAGCAGGTCGCCGAACGGATTGCAGATCACCACGCTCTCTTCGATCTCCAGGTCGAAGGAGGGCCTGGAGTAGGGGCGGGTAGAGCGTTCCAGCAACCGGTTCGCGGCATGCCACTGTTTGAGCCAGGGGATGTCCTTGCTCAGGGAGGCGTTGAGGAAGGCGTAGAAATTGACCGAGCGAGCCCAGCAAGCGCCCATGGCATGGAGGTTGTAAAGCATAACGATAACTCGACTGATTAGATCAGATGTTCTGTACAGTAGCGTTAATAGTGCGGTGCAGCAACCGAAAATCCATGCGTTGTGGCCTGATAAATCCGCTAAAAATCTGACGGTTTAATGGTAACAAATGTAACTGATTGAATTGCCAGTGGATGTGGTGTCTGACCTGGGCGGCAACTGTTGATAATATTTTTTCGAATTTGTCGGCGCGGGGCCCGGTCGGTCGATGTTATTCCATTGTTTTTTAAATGGAAATTGGCGATTTTAATACCTGGTTTTCGTTGCTGTGCACGGGTATTAACTTTTGGAATGGCGGGTTTTTATCGGCCTGTTTTTAGGCTATAGATTTAGCTGATTACCCATCCAGTCCAGCCATACCCTGGGCCGTGCTGTGGGCCGTACACTGGAAAAATATTAGCCGCAAATGAACGCAAATGAACGCAAATAAGCCCGATGCTCAGGGTAGGATGCTGGTGAGGCACGAACCGCATCAAGCCTTAGGGCGAATGATGCGGTTCGCAAGCTCACCGGCATCCTACGGCGTCGGCAAGCACGGTAGCAACGGGAGAAGACCATGAGTAGTGATAATCCATCGAAGAGCATTGCGGACTTTCAGCGTCCCCCGGATGATGAACTGCGCCACAGACTGACCGAACTGCAGTATCAGGTAACCCAGCAGGAGGGAACCGAACGGCCGTTCCAGAATGAGTTCTGGGACGAGAAACGCGAGGGGCTGTATGTGGATGTGGTCAGCGGCGAGCCACTGTTCTCTTCCAGGGACAAGTTTGATTCCGGCACCGGCTGGCCCAGCTTCAGCCGCCCGGTGGAGCAGGTGCATATTGTCGAACGCAAGGATCGCAAGCTGTTCATGGAGCGCACCGAGGTACGCAGCCGGGATGGTGATTCCCATCTCGGCCATCTGTTTGCCGATGGACCGGCACCTACCGGGCTGCGTTACTGCATCAACTCGGCAGCGCTGCGATTCATCCCGAAGGAGTCGCTGGCGGCGGAGGGATACGGCGACTATCTCGCGCTGTTCGAGTGATTGTCCCGTGAGTAATTACATCGCAGTTGTTATTTGCATATGGAATTGCTGGCCCGCGTCACATTCGCTTGACAATACCACCGCTGCCGACCTAGTCTTAGCCGAAGCGCCGATTTATCTCAGATTGCGGGCGCTATAGAAATGCGGCTAAAGCGAGGAACACCTGCTTTGGCTGTGCGGCCAGGCGGGTTTTTTCATGCCCGCGGTTTTTTGTTCAGGTAAAGGTATTCAGCAATGACAGAAGCGTATGATGACTGGGGTCTGGCAACCCGGGCGATCAGGGCAGGCCACATCCGTACCGCGGAGGGGGAGCACTCGGAGCCGATATTCACCACCTCCAGTTTTGTCTTTAAGAGTGCCGCCGAGGCGGCCGCCCGCTTCAGTGGGGACGAACCGGGCAATATCTACTCCCGCTTCACCAATCCGACCGTGGCCTGTTTTGAGCAGCGGCTGGCGGCCCTGGAAGGGGGCGAGGCCTGTGTGGCCACCGCATCCGGCATGTCGGCCATTCTGGCCACCTGCATGGCGTTGTTGCAGGCGGGTGATCACATCGTCTCTTCCCGCAGTATCTTCGGCACCACCAATGTGCTGTTCAACAAGTTCCTGGCCAAGGTGGGCATTCAGACCAGTTTTGTGGCCCTGAGCGAGCTGGCCGCCTGGGAAGCGGCTATCCGCCCCGAGACCCGGATGCTCTATGTGGAGACCCCGTCCAATCCGTTGACCGAACTGGGTGACATCGCCGCCCTGGCCGATCTGGCCCACTCCCGCGGGCTGTTGCTGGTGGTGGATAACTGTTTCTGTACGCCGGCCCTGCAGCTGCCGCTGGCACTGGGGGCGGACATCGTGATCCACTCCGCCACCAAGTACCTGGATGGGCAGGGGCGTTGTGTCGGCGGGGCGGTGGTCGGGGATGCCAAGCTGGTGGGCGAGGAGGTGTTCGGCTTTCTGCGCACCGCCGGGCCGACCATGAGCCCGTTCAACGCCTGGGTGTTTCTGAAGGGACTGGAGACCCTGCAACTGCGGATGAAGGCCCATTCCGAGAATGCCCTGATCCTGGCACGCTGGCTGGAAGATCAGCCGGGGGTGGCGCGGGTACATTACCCCGGCCTGCAGAGCCATCCACAATACGCACTGGCGCAACGGCAGCAGAAGGCGGCCGGCGGCATCGTCTCGTTCGTGGTCAAGGGGGGGCGGGAGTCGGCCTGGCGGCTGATCGATGCCACGCGGATGCTCTCCATCACCGCCAATCTGGGCGATACCAAGAGCACCATCACCCACCCGGCTTCCACCACCCATGGCCGCCTGACCGATGAAGAGAAACAGCTCTCCGGTATCGAAGAGGGGCTGATCCGGGTTGCCGTCGGACTGGAAGATATCGAGGATATCCAAGGCGATCTGGCGCGCGGACTGGCCGGGTGAACCGATGAAGGATGACGAGCTGCTCACCAAGTGGAATAGCCGGCACGCCGAGGCGGAGAGTCTGGGCCGGGTCGCCACGGTGCTGGAGCAGAACATGCATCTGGCCACCCCCGGGTGCCGGGCGCTGGATCTGGCCTGTGGGCGTGGGGCCAACGCCCTTTTCATGGCCGCCAGCGGACTGCAGGTGACCGCCTGGGACCTGTCGCCGGTCGCCATTGGCAGGCTGGAGCGGGCGGCCGGGGATCAGGGGCTTGTAATCAGCACCGCCGTGCGCGACGTGATTGCACTCCCGCCCGAACCCCGAAGCTTTGACCTGATTCTGGTCAGTTTCTTTCTCGAGCGGTCACTGGCTCCGGCCATTGCCGCCGCGTTGAAGCCGGGTGGCCTGCTCTTCTACCAGACCTACAGCCGCGTGGCGGTCAGTGACGAGGGACCCACATCGGAACAGTTCCGGCTGGATGACAACGAACTGCTTGGGCTGTTCTCCGGGCTCAAGGTCCGGGTCTATCGGGAAGAGCGCCTGCTGGGCGATACCCGTCGCGGTTGGCGTAATATGGCCATGCTGGTGGCGCAGCGGGTCTGAATTGTCCTAGAGTTCAAATCGGTGTTGGATAATAATGTCGGTCGGCCGCACGGCGTCGCTGGCGCGAAATCGCGCTAACCCGAGGAGTGAGACATGAATGAAACAACCCCCCGTATCTGTGTGCGGGATGTCATGAAAACCGAGTTCGGCCTGATCGAAGGCAATGCCACGATTTATGAGGCGTTACTGCAGATGAAGAAGCTCCGCACCTCGCTGCTGGTGGTGGACAAACGTCATGTGGATGACGAGTATGGCCTGCTGCTGGTATCGGATATCGCGCGCCAGGTTCTGGCGCTGGATCGCTCGCCCAAGCGGGTCAATGTCTACGAGGTGATGGCCAAACCGGCGGTCTATGTCGATCCGGAGATGGACATCCGCTACTGCTCCCGCCTGTTCGCCCGCTTTGATCTGGTGCGTGCGCTGGTGGTGGAGGAGAAGAAAATCCTCGGCACCATCAGCCCCAATCTGCTGGTGCTGGACGGGATCTTCCTCGGACTCGAACTACAAAAATGAAGACCCTGCAATGCCGCGTCACCGTTTTCAACTGAATATCAGCGCTGAAGCCTATCTTCACTACTACCGCGGCGCCGCCCGGGCGGTGATTGTCCAGGCAGAGGATGGACGCACCATCCAGCTCCCGGCCAACAGTTTCAGGCCCTTTGTCACCGCCGACGGCATCTCCGGTCGTTTTGAGCTGACCCTGGATGCCAACAACAAGCTGGTTGAGCTGCGCCGCCTGTGATCCGGGGCCGCGCATGGTATCGAATTTGATAGGATGACCAATGCATAATCATGTTTATCTGATACTGCTGCTGGGTTTGTTGCTGGGCGGTTGCGCCGGGCTCCAGCCGGCCCAGCCACCCGATCTGGCTATCCCCGACAGCCATCTGTTTGGCGTCACCCGACTCGCCTTTGATCCGTCAGGGGAGCGCATCGCCTCCGCCGGTTTCAAGGGCGATCTGGCCGTTTGGGAGGTGCCGGGGGGTGGCGGGATCAGCCGGCTGAGAAGGCATCGCTCGCCGGTCCGGGGACTGATCTGGCTGGATCAGGGCCGCTTGCTGAGCGCCGAAGAGGCGGGCACCATTGTCATTTCAGGTCTGTCTGATAACCGGCTCATCGCCAAACGCGAGACCACGGCTGGCCTGACCGCGCTCGCCTATCTCGCGCAGGGCCGGCTGATCCTGGCCGGTTACGCGAATGGCCAGGTCAGGGCCTTTGCCTATCCCGGCCTGGAGCCGGTGAGGCAGCTTGAATTCGGCACGGAAATAGTGGCGCTGGCCACGGACCATGCCGGTGCCCGGCTGGCGCTCTCCACCGATGATCGACAGGTGCGGCTGCTGGATCGGACCCTCGCCGAAATCCGCCGGCTGGAATTGCCGCCGCGCACTGCCCTCGAATTGCGTTTCTCGCCCGATGACCGGGAGCTTGCCGCCGGCGCCTGGTATAACCTCTTCTACTGGGATCTGGCAACCGGCCGTCTGCGGATTCAGCAGACCGAGCATTGGGGGGCAGTCACCTCACTGGACTACCATCCGGACGGCGAGCGGCTGATCAGCCTCGGTCGCCATACCGACGCCAATCTGCGCCTGGTAACCGCGGATGAGGGTACGGTGTTGCGCCGGCTGCAGGGACACCGGCTCTGTGGTGCCGCCGTGCGCTTCAGCCCCGATGGCCGCTACGTGGTCAGCGGCAGCGATGACGAGAGTATCCGGTTCTACGACCTGAGCAAGCCCTACCGTCCGCAGCGGGTAGGGGATAACTGGTGATGGGCCCTAAGGCTCGTGCGGTTTACCGGCCTGGTTCAGGATCATCTTGTAAATAGCGTGCCGGAGTGACCTTGCCTTCGGCACAATGCCGACCCCAACCCGCCCGATAAAGACCGCGTTGGCCAGATTGTCCGCGCCTATCACGGATTCGAGCTGGCGCTTCAACCGGGCTGCATTGTGTTGCGCCTTCTGGTCGGTGGTAAAAGTTCTGGACTCCGCTGTGTATCGGGAGAAAATTAGCGGTGTCATCTCC
Organism: Sedimenticola hydrogenitrophicus; assembly: GCF_029017505.1. Lineage (GTDB taxonomy): Bacteria > Pseudomonadota > Gammaproteobacteria > Chromatiales > Chromatiaceae > Sedimenticola > Sedimenticola hydrogenitrophicus_A. The sequence goes on along the minus strand of NZ_JAQGEI010000006.1, from coordinate 132,209 downwards.
GGCTGAAATTGCAGGCCCAACCGTGTCGCCGTTAACCAGAAACGCTGGGTAGCGCGCCCGCCGTCAAAATAGCCGTCAATACCGTCTACGGGGTGTCGGGCCACCAGGATAAAATGCGCGGCGCAGCGCCATGCGGGAATCAGATCCAGTTGAATCCTCGGCATGAGGGTGCCGGCAAAATACCTGTTCAACATATCCACCCTGTCCCATCGCTGCATCGCCCATTTCATGAGTTTCAGGGCCACCGCGTCGAGGCCCACCGCCTGGTCCGGTATGCGGTCTTCACTGAACTGGGAATCCCACTGAATGATTCGCTTATGCACCTCGTACGCTTCCCGTATGGTGAGCCGTATGTGGGCATTTTTGAACATGAGTCTGGCCATTTGCCATCGCCTATCCCGGCCTTCGAGCCACACCACCCGGAAGGCGTCACCCACGGATTGCTCCAGAATCTGTTTCTGGGCTGGTGTCAGTGGCCGGGTTGAAAAAGGCCTTCTTTGGGTTACCCGCGCCTTGATAAAGGGGAGTAGCGGGTCCTTCCCGGGGCTCTCCATCTCGTTCAGTGTGACCGCGATCAGCGGATGGGTCTCGGGTGCATCGGCCTGTCGGGTGAAGGTAGCCCGCTGTCCCTCCGCCGTGGCCGCGATGGCGATGGTCTCCAGAAGCGCCCCTACCGCAGTCTGGCTCGCCCTGCCATCCAGGTCATAGAGGCACCAGTCGCGGGTATCGTGGGCATGAATCATAAATCGGCTAGCGGATAGTATCTCAAAACGCCATGGCTGGGTGTTGTCACCGCTAGGCGACCAACGGGCGAGATCCAGTATGCGTTCTATCCGGGTTTCCGGGGGCGTGTCCCTCTGGGCCGGCGTCTCGGGTGTCGGCTTTTTTGACAACTGTTTCCGGGCAATTTTCAGACCCAATTTCTGGATCGGATTGTGATTACCCCAGGGGCGCCAGGTGTGAGTCAGTCTATTCCGATAAGCGTCAAAGTGGACACCTCGTGGTGCAGCGGGTACGGGCCCCCGATTGAGTAACACCTTGAGGCTGTGCGTCGCCGCCATTCCGGCGCATAGCTCACACGCCATCGGGGTGGAGGGTCCTTTGTGGGCGTCCAGATCAACCCGGGTGCTGTCAACCAGATAGGGCATCTGCAGCATCGCCGGAGACAAGCCCAGCAGGAAGCGCAACAACTGCTCGTCGGTGGGTTGTCCAGCGAGCCGAAAATACTCCTCGAAGGTCATCTTTCCGGGAATAAAGGCAAGCAAGGCGACACCCATTCCCAGGGGGGCGGCGGTTATGGCTGGAATGCCCTTTTTTGTGCAAGCGGCAAACACGACTTGTCTGGCCTCAAGCGCAAAGAAATCAAGGCCATCGATGTAGATGTCCACTCCTTCCAGAAACTGATCCAGGTTCGTCGAATCGACTCCCTGTGGAAAGGTGGCCAACTCAAGATCCGGGTTGATATCGCGGGCCATCTCGGTAAGAACATCGACCTTCGGCCGGTTTACATGAGTGAGGCTGGCGCCCGCCTGGCGATTAAAATTGGCCAGTTCAAAGATGTCCGGATCGGCGATGCTGAATTTGCCGATACCCAGTCGGACATGGGTCAAGAGATGGCTGCCGCCCACACCGCCCAATCCGGCAATGGCGATCCGCTTGTTGTTCAGGATCTCCTGTTCGGTTTCGCTGACCCAGCCAATGTTGCGCGAGAATGCTTCATGGTATTCGAATTTTTTTTCCACTAGCCACTCCCTCGGGCGAAATTACTGGAGCACGGATGGGGAAGAGAAGAACCGGACGTTGTTTTTTCCATAATCGAGAGTCCCTTTGACCTTTTCCGCTTCCAGCACCGCCAGGACATCGTTTTCACGTATCTGAGCGGATTTGGCTATCTGCGCAGGGCCTACCTTCGCCATGCGTACATCGGGATTCTTCCTGTCAACAGCGGCTGAACGCCACAATTGATTCAATGCGAACAAGACACGATTGGTCTGTGGGGCGAAGGCCTGCACCATGGCCAGTTCATCCAGGGCGCGGACGCGTTTTGAAAAGTGGGTCAATAATTGGATCAGCTTTTCGGGATTGGCCTGGATCATGTCGATCAGGTAGCGCTTGTTCAGTACAATCAGTCCCACGTTCGAAATGGCGGTTGCCGTGGCGGATCGGGGTTCATTGTCAAACAGTGCGAGCTCCCCGAACAGCTCCCCCCGTGAGAGATTGGCGAGCACCATTTCATTGCTATCATTATCGGTTCGCGATATGGAGACCCAACCCTCATCAATCGCATAGGCATTTTCCGCATTGTCATTCTGTGAAAAGATGATATCGCCCGGCGACAATAACAGGCGTTCAAATTTTCCGCAGAAGTTGTCCAGCCAGAAAGGCGCTATTTTTCTGCTGATATCGCCATAGGCCCAATCGAACACCCGCTCGAAAGGCGCGAGAATGGGCACCAGGGTATCCTTGACACGCTCGTTCCATGTCGGCTCGTCTACGGTGTCGAATCCGATACGCCCATACAGGCTGAGGGTCTCCTCGCTGATTGAACCGATGATATGGGTGGCATCCCAGTCGTGCATGACCCCGGCCGCCGTCTTGAACAGGGCGAATATCACATTCCGTTTGTTTCTCCACTCCTTGTGTATGGCGAGCATGCTGCCGCTGACCAGCAGCGGCTTGCGGAGGTGCTGTTCCAGGGACTGTTGTTCGAGTTCCGCGCGAATCGAGGAGAAATCGAAATACTCTTCGGCCGGCAGGCCGATGGAGGAGTCCTTGTTGATGCGCATCGAGGCGATGGCCGTGTCGCCGTAGTAGGCCACGATATTGGCCACGTTAGGCATGGCGTCATAGCGGTCGACTATTGCTTTTTCGGCGTTAGATGTGGCGGAAAATTTGCCCCGCTCGGCCACATAGACCTGGTATCGAAGAGCGAAAACATCATCGAGCTGTTTTTCTGTTCGTGCAACTTGCAGCCTAACGAACATGAGCGGACTCCGATTCTCCCGGTCGTTTATGGCCCGGTCCCTGTACCGCGCCCTCCGGACTCCCGTGAGGGGAGGGATGGTCTGACCAGGATTTCATGCTATCGACCCCCACTCCCCTCGGAACATGCGGTTTAAGGATAACCAATCAGCTCTATCTAGACCTAATCTGAACAATGGTCATGGGATAACAATGCGTATACGTAAATTATTAGCCGTTAACCCAAAAAAACAAGAGGATTATTATTCAGGAGCGAACGGTCTTTGTTCGGCTTCCCCGAGTTGGCAAGCGAGCTGTTTCGTTTCACTCTCCGTATCCTGTCTACCCCGGGCATGGTGATTGGTAGCCTGGATGGAGCCCGCGCCATGGCAGCATAACAGACGCACAGCCCCGACGGGCGGATTCCAGGGCGGCGTGGTGCCGGGCCGTCCCCCGGATTCCGCCGCCGTGGGCGCAGGCGGTTTATCCGGCTGAGGGAAGAACGGCTTCATCCAGGCTACGCCGCTTCAGGATCCCCTCGCATACCTTTTTGCTGTCAGTAAATTTTACACATTGGAGGGAGGGTCTGGGTCAAGGGGAATCTATGTCATTGATTTTACATTCACTTAGTATTTTGGCGTGATTTATGCATATTAGTTGGCAAGGGACGAGAGTCACGGCGCAACGCACAAAATAACAAACAAGGTGAAACACGATGAGTAACTTGACCAGGAGTTGTACCGTTGTAGCCGGGCTTTTATTGTTTTCGGCCAGCCATGCGGCGACCATCGACCTGACCGGGCTGGGCTATGTCGCCTACGGCGACGGCCAGTCCTACTCGTTGCCAATCGCCAACTACCAGTTTGACTTCAATACCAATAATGGGCCCTATACCATCTCTTCAACCCCCGGCCAGATTAAGGATCTCGTGGTACTGAGCACCGGCACCAGTGGCAGCCCGGTGGTGACCAATTTTGACGGCATGGATAACGCCTACGCGACCCCGTCGGGCGTTTCCGGCGATACCTTCTTCTACAGTTCTACCTCCACCTATCAGGGTACCGAGGGTAGCGTCGCCAATAATCTGGATACCACCTGGGACTCCTCGCTGAGCGCCCTGCAGACCTTCACGGCGGGTGAAGAGCTGGTGTTTTTCTTCAATAATAACCAGACCAGCAGCGGTACCGATGCATCAACTCAGACCCTGGCCGCCTGGGCGCGTCTGTGGATCACCGATGATACGAACACCGTGGTGGCAGGTTCCACCTTTGAATTCACCAACAACGACTCCCCGTATGACCTGGTATCCGAAGGCGGTGGCGGTATCTTCCTGGGTGACCCGACACTCTATACTGCTACGGGAAGCGGTCCCGGCGATCCCGATAATACCGACCCCGGCGATACCGATTGGGTGCTCTCCGGGGGGCAGTTATGCGTGGCTTCCAACGCCATCGTCACCACCCCCATCCCGGTCTCCTGCGGCATCACCCAGGCAGAGCTGGATCTGCTGCCCGGCGGTCTGCTGCTGAGTGATGTCGCCGCGGCCATCAACCACAATCTGGGCGCCGATCATGTTGCCTACGCGGTGGTCTTTCCGGAACTCAATGATCTGCTGGCCCTGTTGTATGGCAGCATCGCTGATCTTTCCGACTACACGTTGCATGTGGATGTCCGCTATGGCTGTGAGGGTGACGCCGGAACCGGCTGGATGGATTGCCTGGATACTGGCGCGGATTTTGGCAATGGCCTGAACAGCGGCTTCGAGCAGCTGTTCATCGGCACGGCGATCACCGGAGCGTGCCCGCCCGAGGATCCGCTGTGTAATCCGACGGTACCGGAGCCCGCCACGCTTGCCTTGATGGGTCTTGGCCTGGCCGGTATCGGCATCGGCTACCGGCGCAGAAGAGTTAAAGCGCGGCCCGAAAATAAGATCGAATAGAACAGAAGTTACCCAACCCCACCCCACCATTATTCGCTCTGGTGGGGTTTATGATTTCCGGCATCCTAGTCACCGGCAAACACCATAACACTGCTATGCGGAAGTAGGTTAAGTGATCCCGGCTTTCCCTTCAGGATCCCCTCGCATACCTTGGATCCCTTTTGTTTTCTGGGGCGGCGTGTCTGCCGGCCCACCCCAATGCGTTGTGATCGAATGCCTTGAACCTGATGGGTGACCCTATTGATCCTAGTAGCTGGCTGTTTCTTCTGAATCGCCTGAATCCCCATCCCGCCAATTATGTTCGGGTTTTGACCGCCATCTACACCACCGCTATGGCTTCCCTCGTAGGGGAACGAGCAAACGAGCAATTACAGGGTTTATCGACCTTCCTCGGCGTCGATCTGGCTTAACAGGTACTTGGCATTTTGCTTTTCTACAAAGTCTTCATTCTTTTCCATTAATGAAACAAGCAGGATTTTAGCCTCCTCACTCTTCCCGGAGCGTTGCATGATCTTGGCTTTGTGATAGAGATAGTTTGGATCGTCGGGTTTCTTAGCCAGTACCCGCTCTATCAGTTTCATCGCCAGGCCAGGGTCCTTGTTCGTGACAACGACGGCCAGGGTATCCATAACCACGTCGGATTCCGGGGCTAAAGACACCGCTTTCTCCGCATACCTCAAAGCCGGCGCGTGCTCCCTGTCTTTCAGGTTCCAGGCCAGATTATTTAGGACCATGACATTTTCCGGATCTATTTCAAGAATTTTCTTATAGGTGGCAACGGCCTTTTCATCCTCGCCCCGTGCTTCCTGTCTCGACGCAAGCCGGAAAAGGCTGAGCTGATCGTCCGGATGCTCTTTCAACCAGTCGGTCAACAGCTCGCTGGCCGCCGCCTTGTCTTCATGGCGCCAGAGCGCATTTTCCAATGGCAACAGGTTAATGTTGGCGGGCCTGTGGTCAAAGGCTGTCCGATATTCCTTAACTGCCTCCTCCATTCTGCCGGAAGCCTCCGCCAACTGACCTTTCAAATTAGCTACCACGTCCCTGTTGTCATCGCTTTCCTTGAGTTTTTTGATATGAAGTGCCGCCTTGTCGTGGTCATTATTGCTCAAATAGTATCTCGCTAGATTTAGGCGGGCGGGAACATGCGACTCATCCAAAGACAGGACCTTTTGAAGTTGCCGTTCAAACTGCCTGCCGTCATTAACGCCGGCGTAGGCTTGCGCAAGCAGGTAATGGGTCCAGACGTTTTTCGGGGCCAGGCGGCTGAGTTCGCTGAGATGGGTAACAGCCTGCCGGTAGTTGCCAAGCGCCAGTTGGCTTTCACCCAGCAGCGCAAGCCGTGTTGGATTTTCTGCTTTTCCGTAAGGGTAGTCTTTGAGAACCTCAACCACTTTTTCGGGTTGATTCATTTTCGAATAGAAACGGCCCAGGGTGAGCCGGGGAGGCAGTGCCCTCGGGTTCGCTTTGATGGCGGCATTCAAGGCTTCAACCGTGGCTTTGGGATTATTCTGTATGGCCTCGATCAGGGCGAGGTTTTCCAGGGAACGCAAATCCCCAGGATGATGCCTGAGAGCCGTGTTGTAGACGGATTTTGCTTCATCAAATGATTTCTCCTGCATGGCAATTCTGGCAAGGCCGTGCAGGCTGTTGAGATGGCCCGGATCCAGGGCGATAGTCTTTTCATAGTAGACTTTCGCCTTTTCGGGATCGCTATTGGCCATATGGGCGGTTGCCAGGAGAAACCCGGCTCCGCTATTGTCAGGGTTTCTCTTGTAGTATTCAGTAGCAACCTCTATGGCCTCGTCAAAAGCCCTGTTTTGCAAATGGAGCAGGATGATTTTCTCAAAATTGATCGGTACCCCGGGATCCATCTTCTTGGCCTGCTCTATCTCATAAATTCCCTTGGCGGTATCGCCCCTGGTCAGCAGGCCGATGCCGAGGCCTATCCGGGCCGAGGCGGAATCCGGAGAAAGATCAGCGACTTTTTTGAGATAGGTAACACTCTCGAGGACTTTCTGGTTTTCCATCAATGCACTGGCCAGAAGGCTGATGGACAGGGTGTCGTCCGGGTGTCTTTCCACAACCGGCCGTATCAATTCTTCAGCTTCCGTGTATTTCTCTTGTTTGATCTTCAGGATAGTCAGCAACCGGACCGCGTTGATATCCCCAGGAATCTTGTTATTGTAGACTTCCAAGTCTTGCAGGGCCTGGGCATCGTTGCCCAGAAAATAATTCGATGCCCCCTGGTAGTAGAAGGCGGGCAGGTAATCATCGGTTGCCGCCATCGTCTTTTCCAGGTATTCCTTGGCTTTCGCATAATTTCCCTGATGGAAATAGATCAGCCCTTCGGAAAAATCCAGGATGGGCCGATTGTCGGATTGCGACCTTAAATACTGGATGTCTGAAAAAGCGTCTTCGTACTTTTGCTGGGTGACGCGAACGAAAACACGTTTGATGATGTCCCGGGAACCGATAATCTGCAGATCCTTCGCCCTGGTGTAGGCCTCTTCAGCCTCGGCCAGATTTCCGTCACCCCGCTCGATATCCCCCAGCAACGACCAAACGTCCGGATTTTCGTTATCGATGGACTGCGCCCGGCTCAACAAAGACCTCGCTTTCTCGTTACTCTTCTTTATGGCCTTGAGCCTCGCCATGCCCACCAATGCCTCTACCGTGTCTGGTTGATACTGCAGGGCGGTATTGAATTTCTCCTCCGCCTGCTCCCACTCCCGGAGTTCGACCTGGGCCTGTCCCGCCAGGCTCAATACCCGGGCGCGTTGGTCATTGGTCAAATCGGTCGCCAATGCCATATCCGCCAGTTCCTGGTACTTGCCCTGGGCCAGCAAGGCCCTGGCCAGGAGGGGCTGGGTATACTGGGGAGACACCTCCAGTTCCTGGGCCTTTCTTATCTCTTTTTCCGCCGCCATGGGGTCTTCGAGGCGAAGCTCCAGTTCGGCGAGCGCCAGCCGCGCCCTTGCGTTCCGGGGGTCCTCTCTGACGGCGTTTTTATAGGCGATCAGTGCCGAAGACCACGCTTGCTGCCCGACATATTTTTTGCCCTGCGCCAGATGTTCGTCGGAACTCAAGGTTGGGGAAAGATCGCAGCCGTAAAAGGTGGTGAAAACCACCACCAGGAGGGGGATAGCAATGATATTACGCATGACCTGAACAACCCCCGGTATGAATTGCTAGTTTATCAAGTAATTTCACCGTTTCGATCGAGTATACAACACTGCATTACGCTTCGTTGGGAATAGACCGTATCTGTGGGGATGCGATAACAAACAGGAGCCGCGATGCTGTGATCGCGGCTCCTCGAGGTTTAGCGGCGTTCGCTATCGGTATTATGCGTATTATGCGTCGGCGACCCTCCTTGATCTCCGTCCGAAGAGTCCGAACCCCAGCAGACCAAGGGCGACCAGGGCCAGGGAGCCCGGCTCCGGTACCTGGGTTACCGTTTCCCTCGTACCTATGAACAGTTGCTCGAAACCATTGTTCAGGCTCTTGCCGAATCCAAGCGTGCTGCCCGTACAGATATCCCCAGTCCCATCATCATTGTACAGAAATGGGTCGCACCCGAGGCGGAAATCCACATGCAGGGTGTAGTCGCTCAAATCCAGCCCGCCAGCGAAGAGACCCGCGAGGGCGTCATTCAATTCCGGGAAGATAATGGCATAGGCAACTTCGTCGGCGCCCAGGTTGTGGTTGAACGGACCAAAGGCTTCGCTACCATCGCAGGGTACCGGCAAAAACGCGTTCGACAGGCAGATTTGGCCGCCGGAGAGCACATAGTCGGTATCGCCGTCCGTGCCGTCGCCATCCGGGTTGTTGGTTAACGGGTCGAGAACACCTGAACTATAAGTGGTTACATCCCCGTTCACTACACCGCCACCGCCCTGGGAAACCAGGTTGTAGGGTTCGTTATTGTTGGTAAACTCGTAGACCTCCCCAACCAGGTTGCCGAGGTCATCGGTAATCCACAGTTGTGCCCAGGCGGCCAGGGTTTGAGCGGCCGCACCCAAGCTGTTCTGCTGATTGTTGTTGAAGAAAAAGATCATCTCCTCGCCATTCAGGAAACTCTGCAGCGACGTCAGGGACGCGTCCCAGCTTTGCGCATAATCGTTGTTGACGTTGTCGTCGTTGGCGTCATCGGGGTCGGTAAAGGTCGGGGTGCTGAAAAAAGCCTCCCCGGAGACCCCGGAAGGCGTCTCATAGGCGCCATCCATGCCGGTAGTGTTGGTGGTTACAGGCACACCACTGCTTCCGGTCCCCAGCACCGTCAGATCCTTGATTTCACCCGGCGTCGATTTCACGTAGTAATCGCAGCCAGGTCCCTCACAGCCATCGATAAATTGAGAGATGGGCAGGGAGTACGACTGACCATCACCGTATTGTACATAGGGGATGCCGTCAGCCTCGAAGTCCAGTGCCAGCGCCCCGCTCGCCACCGACGTAAAGGCCAGGCCCACTAAAACTTTCACAAGCCTTGAAGTATCCATTTTAGTCACCCAAGAAATAATGAATCGTTATTAACCAGTTCCGCCAACTTAAACAAAGCAAGCAATGCGCCAATGTTTTTTTTCTTTTGTGCATCCGTAACTTAGATATCCACCAACGCTTTAAACCATCTTGGTGTCGCTGGATTTGTAAAAAAAACGGACACCTGCCGGCGGCCATTGATGGTCTAAGTTCCCTGCTCGAAGGTTATTCATTCCCACGCGGTAGCGTGAGAACGAAGGGAGGCGGTCATTTGATGGGGTAGGTCCCAGCTCAGAGGTGGCTCAAATATTGACTTTGCAATCCCCCCAACCGAAAGAACAATGTAAGATCCGACAAATCCTTTTTGTGGTAGCCCGGCAACCGGTTGTACAGGTTTTTAAGCTCCCCTTTTAACAAGGTATTATTCAGGTCGGCCCGGGGAGGGCTCTTTACCGCGACCATATAGGGCATTAGAAAAGTCGACTTGACCGCCATTCGCTCACCAAAATATTTTTTGGTGAGCGCGACAAAATCATCCCTGGAAAAAGCGGCGCGCAAGGAATACAAGTAATCCAGGGTAAACAGCTCGGGTTGCTGTCTGGCGTATTGGTGGGCGAAATAGGCGATGGATTTTTCTGACTTCAAGTGGCCGAAATCGACAACATATAAACCGCCGCCGGGCTTTAACACCCGGCTGATTTCCGAAAAGGTTTTCTCCAGCGTCGCGAAATCCGGCAGGTGGTGAAGCGCCACGGTGGAATACAGGGCATCGACGGACGCATCGGGAAACATGGCGAGATTCGAAATATCGCCCGCCTGGAATTCCACGTTGCGCAATGACTGGCCTCCAACATAGTCACGGGCTCTATGGAGCATCTCATCCGAAAGGTCGATCCCTATCACGGTCGCATCGGGGTTGAGCCTGGCCACCATGGCCAGTTGAGTCGCGGGGCCGCACCCCAGGTCCACCACCGTGTCTCCGGGTTTGATCACTTCGCAGATTTGGGCACAGTGGAAGAGGTAGACCGGGGCCATCACACCATCTTCCCGCCCCGCCCGGGTATAGGCCGCCACCTTGTCCGGGTCATCCATCACCAGGTTCGGTTCGGTAACACGCTTACTGCGTTCCCGGGTAATTACTTCGCGAAAAAATGTTTGCAACAGCGATAGGCTGGGCATTTTCTGCTCCTTTGCACGGTTTTACAGGGTCCATTCACACGGCAACTATTCTGACACCGGGGGGATGCAGCCAATCGCATTGCAACCGGGGTCATAATCTAAGCCGCCTGGTGCTTCTGCCTGGCGTGCCACATATCGTGTTTAAGCTGCATGCCGGACCAAGTCTCAGCGCGACCGCCATTATTGACACCCAGCCAATCTTCGATCTTCAGTGCCATTTCTGGAGAGATTGCTGCCTTTTCATTAAGCACGCGAGACAGAGTAACACGGCTTACGCCCAGCCGCTTGGCGGCTTCGGTAACACTGATTGCCATTGCAGGCAGGACGTCTTCTCTTAAGATCGAGCCGGGATGTGGGGGGTTGAACATATTACTCATAATTGCCTCTTCTCAATGGTAGTCCTGATAATCCACCAGAACTGCATCGCCGCTTTCAAACGTAAAGGTTAATCGCCAATTCCCGTTAACCTTCACTGAAAAATGGCCAGCTAAATCTCCTTTCAGCGGGTGAAGCCCCCAACCGATGATATTCATATCTTCCGGGGTAGTTGCCTCATCAAGTTTAGCTAATTGGCGACTCAGCTTGTCGGCATGGCTGGCCTGTATTCCCTGTTTGGACCCGGTTTCGAAGAACCGCTTAATTCCTTTATGCTGCCAACTCTTAATCATGGTTTAGTGTATCGCGACACGATACACTTATCAAGGTGGAGAGGGATCTTTCCTCACCCGATCACCGCCGACAACTCGTGGGCGAAGATACCGCCGTTTTGGTCTTTGGCTGTAAATACCGGGATTTCGGTATTTTGGCTTTCCGGTTCCTCAACCAGCTTTTGAATGGTTCAGGGCTGAAATGGTATCGGGCTGTTTTACGAGTGAGATTCCGGGAGCGGATCAGTTCAGCGGTGGGACATAACTGGGACACAAAGAAAAACGGCTTACGTCGGGTGAACGTAAGCCGTTGATTGTATGGCTCCTCGGGACGGGCTCGAACCGCCGACCTAGTGATTAACAGTCACCCGCTCTACCAACTGAGCTACCGAGGAATGTGTCGAGGCGCGTATACTAATCAGCTATCCCGGTGTGGTCAAGGGTGCGGGGGAAAAAGTTTTCTTCCGCCCCGCGGGTCGTAATTGCCCCCTGTTCTGACCTGATCGGGTTCCGCCCTCACGGGCAGTCGATCGGTGAGCCATCGGGTTTGGTCTTTGACAGGCGTGGACGGCCGGTGTTGGAGACGATCACCGCCTTCGGTTCGGCTATTTGCTGTTGATCGCAGAAACTGAGCGTCAGATTGTAGCCGGGTGACATACCCAGCGAGTTGAAGAGGATGCGCTTGCGATTGACCGTAGAGTGGATCGTAATTCGCTGGTCCAGACCCTGAAATACCCGCAGCAGCTGGTCACCGGGGTCAACCATTTTGTTATTGTTGCTGTCCTCGACCAGGATATAGCCCTGATTCCAGGTGGTGCTGTCATAGCAGGTCTGTCCGTCCAGGCTGGGACAGAGTATGGTGCGCCTGGCACGGGTTATCGCCTCGCTGCGGGCCAGCTGGATATGGCTGACCAAGGTGTTGATTGAGCCGGTGCGGGCGTTGTTGCCGGTGAGGGTGGCCATGGCGGGTACGGCCAGGGAGAGGGTGATGCTGCCGATGGCCAGAGTGGTCAACAGCTCCAGCAGGGTTACCCCCTTACCATGGGTTATGCTCCCAATAACATGAGATTTCACGATGACACTCCTTTGTCTGGTTGTGGCACAATTCCTTTGTACCCCAAGGGTGAAATCTAGCGTGACCGGCAGCGGCTCAGGATAGGATTGTCGCGAACCCCCCGTAGGAATTTTCCGATTGATATGACCAAGAGCTTCCAACTAGTATCCGATTTCTCGCCGGCCGGTGATCAGCCGGAGGCGATCCGCCGGCTGATTGAGGGGCTGCGGGATGGCGAGGCGGGGCTGACCCTGCTGGGGGTGACCGGTTCGGGCAAGACCTTCACCATCGCCAACGTGGTTCAGGAGCTGCAGCGGCCCACCCTGGTGCTGGTGCACAACAAGACCCTGGCGGCGCAGCTGTATGGCGAGATGAAGGAGTTTTTTCCGCACAATTCGGTGGAGTACTTCGTCTCCTATTACGACTATTACCAGCCGGAGGCCTACGTTCCCTCCTCGGACACCTTCATCGAGAAGGACGCCTCGATCAACGAGCATATCGAGCAGATGCGGCTCTCCGCCACCAAGGCGCTGCTGGAGCGGCCGGACACCATCATTGTCACCACCGTCTCCTGTATCTACGGCCTGGGTGATCCGCGTTCCTATCTCAGCATGGTGCTACACCTGGTGCGTGGTGATGTGCTGGATCAGCGCGCCATTCTGCGCCGCCTGGCCGAGCTGCAGTACACCCGCAACGATGTGGAACTGCACCGCGCCACCTACCGGGTTCGCGGTGAGCTGATCGATATCTATCCGGCCGAGTCGGACGGGGAGGCGGTGCGGCTGGAGCTGTTTGACGGTGAGGTAGAGTCGATCGCCCTGTTCGATCCGCTCACCGGCGAGATCCTGCGCAAGGTGCCGCGCTACACCATCTATCCCAAGTCCCACTACGTCACCCCGCGCGAGACCCTGCTGGCCGCGGTGGAGCAGATCAAGGTCGAGCTGAAGGAGCGCCTGGAGCAGCTGCGTGAGGCCAACAAGCTGGTGGAGGCGCAGCGCCTCGAGCAGCGCACCCGCTTCGATATCGAGATGATCCTGGAACTGGGCTACTGTTCCGGCATCGAGAACTACTCCCGCTACCTCTCCGGGCGCCAGGCGGGCGAGGCACCCCCAACCCTGTTTGACTACCTGCCGGAGAGCGCCCTGCTGGTGGTGGATGAGAGCCATGTCTCCATCCCCCAGGTGGGCGGCATGTTCCGTGGTGACCGCTCACGCAAGGAGACCCTGGTGGAGTACGGTTTCCGCCTGCCCTCGGCTCTGGACAACCGGCCGCTGCGTTTCGAGGAGTTCGAGCAGCGCTCGCCCCAGACCATCTATGTCTCCGCCACCCCGCGCGCCTACGAACTGGAGCATTCCGGCGCGGTGATCGAGCAGGTGGTGCGCCCCACCGGGCTGGTGGACCCGGAGCTGGAGGTACGTCCCGCCGGCACCCAGGTGGATGATCTGCTCTCGGAGATCAATCTGCGTGTTGCCGTAAAGGAGCGGGTGCTGGTCACCACTCTGACCAAGCGCATGGCGGAGGATCTGACCGACTATCTGAATGACCACGGCATCCGGGTGCGCTATCTGCACTCGGATATCGAGACGGTGGAGCGGGTGGAGATCATTCGTGATCTGCGCCTGGGCGAGTTCGATGTCCTGGTGGGGATCAACCTGCTGCGCGAGGGACTGGACATGCCGGAAGTCTCCCTGGTGGCGATCCTGGATGCGGACAAGGAGGGCTTCCTGCGTTCTGAAGGGGCGCTGATCCAGACCATCGGCCGGGCCGCGCGCAATATCAACGGCAAGGCGATTCTCTATGCCGACCGGGTGACTGGCTCAATGCAGCGTGCGATCGATGAGACCGACCGGCGACGCGAGAAGCAGGTCGCCCACAATATCGCCCACGGCATCACCCCCCAGAGCATTCGCAAGTCGGTGGCCGACATCATGGAGGGGGCGCGCGTCGGCGGCCCCATGTCCGCCAAACGTTTCGCCAAGGTGGCCGAGGAGACGGCGGAGTACGCTGCCTTGTCGCCGAAGCAGATGGCGAAGCGTATCCAGGAGCTGGAAAAAGAGATGTACCAGCACGCCCGCGATCTGGAGTTCGAGGAGGCCGCCCGGCTGCGCGACCAGATCAAGTCACTGCAGGGGAAGGGGCTGCTGGCCTAAGGGCTCGCGCAAAAATAAGTTCCGGTATTCGGTCGCCCCTGGACCCCTCCGCCGGCGTTACACTTTTGGGCAAGGGAACAGGTTTGTCCATGGATGGACTTATGTCGCGGAGGCATGAGGAGTGGTACAGGGATGTACCGTTTACGGAGCCGAGGATGCAATGGTCGGCAGCGACCTTTGCCTGCAAAGCGTGCCTTGCCGGCGTGGCCCAGGAACGCCCTCGGTACTGCGAAATTATTCTTGCGTGAGCCCTAAGCGGTTGGTGCCCCAACTGCCCGGCAGCATGAAACCGAGGATTCGTTCCCCGAGCCGCTGCAGGTAGTAGCCGAGCGGGGTGCAGAGGATCCACGCCACCATCAGTAGCGCCAACAGGCTGGAGCCGACCAGGTTGTCCGACAGCCAGTGGGCGCCGGCCACCATGCGTGGCAGCAGGATCAGCGTGCCGCTCAGGATCGCCGCCACTCCCCAGCGCCAGCCGGCGAAGAACCAGATAGAACCGACCCAGAGCAGGGTGACGATGCCGTGATCACCCGGAAAGCTGCCCTGGGAGGCGTCCTTGGCCTTGATCTGGGGGATCAGTTCACTCAGCCGGTAGACCGGCTCCAGCACCAGTGACGGGCTCGCCCGCTGCACCGCAATGGTCTGTTTGTAGAGATCCACCAGGCCGCCATCCTGACTTAGCAGGATCATTCCGGCCATCACGCCGAACATACTCAGGCGTTCGATACGCGACGCCTTGGGACCGCTGAAAATGAACAGGAAGAAGAACAGGATCATCCCCAGGCCGGTGAGAATATCGGCGGTCTTGGTATTGGCGGCCGCCCAAAACAGGCGTCCCCAATCCCCCTCGGCCAGCAGGCCGTTGAGCAGAAAGAACACGCGGCTGTCCAGGGCATCCCAGAGCGCGCGGGTCGGCTCGAACAGCCAACTGGAGTAGATCAGCAGGCCGGCAACCTGGCAGAGGAGGAAGGGCAGGGGGTACCAGATGCGCGGATTCTGCGGCACGAAAACACTCCGGGGAAAGAAAGAAAACGGTTTTTAGCCCCTATCCCCCGGGAAGTCAACCGGACCCGACTATTCGGTGCGCAACGCCTCGATGGGATCGAGACGGGCGGCCCGCCAGGCCGGCATCACCCCGGCCGCCAGGCCGATCACCGCCGCAATCCCCTCGGCCGCCAGCACGTAGCCCCAGGAGGTGTGGGTCGGCAGTGCCGGTACAGCCACATGCAGCAGCCAGGCGCCGCCGGCGCCGATCAGCAGCCCGGCCAGGCCGCCCAGACTGGCCAACACCACCGCTTCGCCCAGAAACAGCCAGAGAATCTGTTGCCGGAGTGCCCCCAGCGCCCGCAACAGGCCTACCTCGGCGGTGCGTTCGTTGACCGAAATGGTCATGATGGTGAGGATGCCGACCCCGCCCACCAGCAGCGAGATGCCGCCCAGGGCGCCGACCGCCAGGGTGAGGATATTCAGCACCGAGCCCAGGGTCTCCAGCATCTGGTCCTGGGTGGTGATGGTGAAATCCTCGTTGCCGTGGCGGGAGATCAGGTGCTGCTTGATCTGCTCGGCGACCACCGCGCTGTCGACGCCGCTGCGGTAGAGCAGGTCGATCTCCAGCAGCCCCTCCTGGTCGAACAGGGCCATCGCCTTGTGGGTGGGGATATAGACCGCGTCGTCCAGGTCGAAGCCGAGCAGCTGGCCCTTCGATTCCATCACGCCGATCACCCGGAAGCTCTCGCTACCGATGCGCACCCGCTTGCCCAGCGGATTCTCCTGCTTGAACAGCTCGTCGCGGATCTTGCTGCCGAGTACCACGAAGGCGCGGGCAAAACGTGGGTCATCGGCCGGCAGGAAACGGCCCAGTGCCGGCTTCATCCGCCATACGTCGGGTACGGCATCGCTCACGCCATAGACATAGGTGCGGCGGGATCGCCGGTCGAATTCCACCGCGGCATTGCCCTGCACCATCGGCACCACCGCCTGGATATGGGGCAGGCGGGCGAGGCTCTCGGCATCCTCCAGGCTGAGTGGGCGGACGCTGTTGATCAGCGCTCCGGAGATGCCGAAGGTCGCCGACTTACCCGGATTGATGGCAATCAGATTGGTACCGAACTGGGTAAACTCGGCGAGTACATACTTGTTGATCCCTTCGCCGATCGAGGTGAGCAGGACCACCGCGGCGATACCCACGGCGATACCCAGGGCGGTCAGCAGACTGCGGGTACGATGAAAACGTACCGAGCTCAGGGAGAGGCGGATGAAGTCCCGGGCCAGCATCTCAGCGTCCCGCCAGGGCCACGACCGGGTCGAGCCGGGCGGCATGCCGGGCGGGCAGGATGCCGAACAGCAGGCCGGTGGCCAGGGAGATGCCGAGCGCCGCCCCCAGGGACCAGAGGGGGATGAGCAGCGGGAAATCGGGATAGATCCGCCCCATGATCCAGACCCCGCCATAGGCAACCATCAACCCGATGGTCGAGCCGGCTACCGAGAGCAGGCCGGCCTCGATCAGGAACAGGGACAGGATCTCTCCCCGGCGACCGCCCAGCGCCTTCAGCAGACCGATCTCGGCGGTACGCTGGGAGACCGCCACCAACATCACATTCATGATCAGGATGCCGGCCACCGCCAGGCTGATGGAGGCGATACCGGCCACGGTGTAGGTGAGCGAGCGGAAGATGTCGTCGAAGGTGGAGAGCAGGGCGTCCTGGGTGATGACGGTGATATCCTCCTCGTCGTCGTGGCGTTGCCGGATGATGTCGATGACCGCCTGCCGGGCGCGGGAAACCGCCTCGCGGCCCTCCGCCTGCACCAGGATGCGGAACAGTCCCTCGGTGTTGAACAGGCTCTGGGCCGAGGCTACCGGAATCACCGCAATGTCACCGATATCCATGCCGAGCGACTCCCCCAGCGGTTTCAGGATGCCGATCACGCGGAACCGGCGGTCGTGGATACGCACCCACTCGCCAATGGCGCGACGATTGCCGAACAGCTCCTTTTTCAACTTGTCCCCGATCACCGTGACCGCACTCTCCCGGGTCGGGTCGGTTTCGGGCAGGAACTTGCCGCGGGCCAGTTCCAGGTTGCGTATCGGCATCAGGTCGGCCGTGGAACCCATTACGGTGATGTCACGCTCCAGCTGTCGATAGGAGACGGGGGCGGCGCCCAGCACCAGCGGGGCGATCCGCTGGATGGCGCTGCTGCGCTCCAGGGCCAGCGCATCTTCCAGCGTCAGGTCCCGTGGCGTGCCGCCCACCAGCGGCGGGGTGTCGCCGGTGGTCTCGACCTTGCCGGGGATGACGATCACCAGATGGGAGCCGAGGCTGGAAAATTCGTTGGCCACGAAATGCCGCGCCCCCTCGCCCAGGGCCGTCAACACCACCACCGAGGCGACGCCGATGGCCATCGCCAGCAGCATCAGCCAGGTACGGCTGCGTGCCCCGGTGAGGGCACGCAGGCCGAAACCGAAGGCGTCATCCAGCCGCATCAGCCGCTCCCCGTCATTGGGTGCCCAGGATCAATGGCGCCGTCCACCATGCGGATCCGACGTGACGCCCGGCCGCCGATCTCGGGGTCATGGGTGACCACCACCAGGGTGATGCCGCGGCTGTTCAACTGCTCCAGGGTCTGCACCACCTCATCACCGGAGTGCTTGTCCAGGTTGCCGGTGGGCTCGTCCGCCAGCAGCAGGGCGGGTTGCATGATGGTGGCCCGGGCGATGGCGACGCGCTGGCGCTGGCCGCCGGAGAGCTGGTCCGGGCGGTGTCTGGCACGGTCGCTGAGTCCCAGTTGTTCCAGCACCGCGGCGACCCGCCCCGTTCGCTCGGCCGGTTCGACCCCGGCCAGCATCAGCGGCAGTTCGATATTCTGTGCCGCGGTGAGACGCGGGATCAGGTGGAAGGACTGGAACACGAAGCCGATATGGTCGCGACGGGCAACCGCCTGTTCGGTCTCGTTCAGGGCGGTGGTCTCGGTGCCCTGCAGAAAGTAGCGGCCGCTGTCCGGCTGATCCAGCAGCCCGAGGATATTCAGCAGGGTGGATTTGCCCGAACCGGACGGCCCCATGATGGAGAGGTAATCGCCCGCCGCCATCTCCAGGTCGATATCGCGCAGGGCGTGGACCGTCTCGTCACCCACCATGAAACTGCGGTTGATCCGCTCGAGTCGAATCACTTTTGTGGGTCCCTCTTCTGGATCGCCGGCGCGCCATCCTCAAGGCCCTCGATATCCACCGAGGTGATCACCAGGTCCCCCACCTTCAGGCCGGAGAGTACCTCGGTGTGATCCCAGTTGGAGAGGCCGGTCTCGATCTTTCGCTGCTCGATCAGGCCACTGTCGGGCCGCAACAGATAGATCCGGTTCTCGTCGATCACCGCGTCGGTGGGTATGCGCAGGGCGTCCGGTTTGGTTTCGAGAATAATCTCCACATCCGCCGAATAGCCGGCCAGCAGTTGGCGGATATCCTCGGGATTGCTGAATTCCACCTCCACATCGACGGTGCGCGCCTGTTTTTCCCGATCCAGCACATAGGGCGCGATACGCCGTACCTGGCCCGGGAAGGCACGTTTGTCAAAGGCGTCCAGGGTGACCCGCGCCGGCTGACCGACCGCTATCCGCGCCGCGTCCACCTCGTCGATCGGCGCCTCCACGAAGAAACAGCTGATATCGATCAGGTCCACCGCCGGCGGGGTGGGGATGCCGGGTGGCGATGGGGTGACGTATTCGTTCACCTCGCCGTTGATCTCCGCCACGATGCCGTCGAAGGGGGCGAACAGTTGGGTCCGCTCCAGGTTGCTGCGGTTGACATCCACCCGGTCGGACGCCACCCGGGTGGAGGCGTTGGCTGCTTCGCAATCCGCCAGCCGTGATTGGGCATCGGTCTGGGCCTTGTCGATCGCCTCTTCGGATACCACGCCTTTCTGGTGCAGGCGCTGCATGCGGTCGGCTTCGCGTTTTGACACCTGCGCCTGCAGACAGGCCGCCCGGGCGCTGGCCGCCGCCGCCCGGGCCTCCGATTCACTTAGTCGGATCTGGGCCATCAGATCCTTGTTCCAGAGCTGCAACAGCAGGTGGCCCTGCTTGACCAGATCGCCTTCGCGAATATCCAGTTGGGCGATCTGGCCACCGGTGCCGGGCGACAGCTTGGCCCGCCGGCAGGCCTTGACCGTGCCGGCGCGGGTGTTGGCCACGGTTTTTTCAACCAGGCCGAGCTGCGCCGGGGACGTGGTGACAGAGAGCGCTTCGGGGCGGCTGAAGTACCAGATTAGGGTGGCGCCGACGGCCGCCATGATCAGCAGTGCAATGAGGGGTTTGGATTTGAAGGTCACATCGATATCCTTGTTTTTATCCCGCTACAGGCCCGTCCGCTTGAGTGTAGGAGTCTGTCGTACACTATATAGGCTTGCAACCGCTATAAAATCAATACTTACATTCCCCTCCCAGGATCATAGGATCTGTTTTTCGCACTTGCACTACACGCCGAACAGCGTGTATTATTCGCGCTCTTTTACAGGCGCGTAGCTCAGTTGGTTAGAGCACTACCTTGACATGGTAGGGGTCGTTGGTTCGAATCCGATCGCGCCTACCAACACCCAAAAAAGCCTCCGCTGAAACGGAGGCTTTTTTGTCTAGGGCTAGACTTATCCAGCGAAGCACAGGGAGGTGCGGGAGCGGATGTGTCCAGCCCGTGTAGGATGGGTGGAGGAGGTCGGACGTAACCCATCGCCATGCGGCGAGGGGTTAACCGACCTTGCAATCAGGATGGGTAAGCGAAAGCGCATCCACCGCCGCCCGATACAACGACATGTTGCGCATGTCGATTCGGTGGATCAATAGGATCTGTTTTAATTCATGTGGCCTCTCGTATGGGTCACCACTGAGAGAGAGAAAGAATGCCTGTCATTACCCTCCCAGACGGCTCCCAGCGGAGCTTCGATAATCCGGTTTCCGTACACGACGTCGCCGCCTCCATCGGCCCCGGCCTGGCCAAGGCCGCCCTTGCCGGGCGTGTCGATGACCGGTTGGTGGACACCGCCTTTGTGATCGAGCAGGACGGCCGGCTGGCGATCATTACCGATCGGGATGCCGAGGGGCTGGATGTGATCCGTCACTCCACCGCCCACCTGCTGGCCCAGGCGGTCAAGCAGCTGTTTCCCACGGCCCAGGTCACCATCGGGCCGACCATCGAGGAGGGCTTCTATTACGACTTCTCCTACGAGCGCCCCTTCACCCCGGAGGACCTCAAGGCGATCGAGGAGAAGATGAAAGAGCTGGCCAAGGCCGATCTGCCGGTCACCCGTACCGTGATGTCGCGGGATGAGGCGGTGCGGTTCTTCCGCGAGCTGGGCGAGCTGTACAAGGCGGAGATCATCGAGTCGATCCCGGCCAACGAGGATCTCTCCCTCTATACCCAGGGGGATTTTACCGACCTCTGCCGCGGACCCCATGTGCCCAGTACCGGGCGTCTGAGAGCATTCAAGTTGATGAAGCTGGCCGGCGCCTACTGGCGCGGCAACTCCGACAACGAGATGCTGCAGCGGGTATATGGCACCGCCTGGCGGGACAAGAAGGATCTGAAGGAGTATCTGCACCGGCTGGAAGAGGCGGAGAAGCGCGATCACCGCAAACTGGGCAAGGCCCAGGACCTGTTCCATATCCAGGAAGAGGCCCCCGGCATGGTGTTCTGGCACCCCAACGGCTGGACCATCTACCGTGAGGTGGAGCAGTACATCCGCGAGAAGATCCGGCGTGCCGGCTACCGGGAGATCCGCACCCCGCAGATTGTCGACCGCAGCCTGTGGGAGAAGTCGGGACACTGGGACAAGTACCGGGATGACATGTTCACCACCCACTCGGAAGAGCGTGATTTCGCCATCAAACCGATGAACTGTCCCTGTCATGTTCAGGTGTTCAATCAGGGGCTGAAGAGCTACCGCGACCTGCCGCTGCGGCTGGCCGAATTCGGCTCCTGTCATCGCAACGAGGCGAGCGGCACCCTGCACGGCCTGATGCGGGTGCGCAACTTCGTCCAGGATGACGCCCATATCTTCTGTACCGAGGACCAGATTCAGGGAGAGGTCTCGGCCTTTGTCGATCTGCTGTTTGAAGTCTATGCGGATTTCGGCTTCAGCGACATCCAGATCGCCCTCTCCACCCGGCCGGACAAGCGGGTCGGCAGCGATGAGGTGTGGGACAAGGCGGAAAAGGCCCTCGAGCAGGCGCTGAACGCCAAGAACCTGGATTGGCGGCTGCAACCGGGCGAGGGCGCCTTCTACGGGCCGAAGATCGATTTCTCGCTGCGCGACTGTCTGGGCCGGGTCTGGCAGTGCGGTACCATGCAGGTCGATTTCTCCATGCCGGGCCGGCTGGATGCCAGCTATATCGCCGATGACAACAGCCGCCAGGTGCCGGTGATGCTGCACCGTGCGATCCTCGGTTCGCTGGAGCGTTTCATCGGCATCCTGATCGAGGAGTCGGCGGGGGCGTTGCCGCTCTGGCTGGCCCCGAAACAGGCCGTGATCATGGATATCACCGACCGACAGGCCGAATATGTGAAAAAAGTGGCGGAAAAGCTGGATAATCAGGGGTTCAGGGTACAAATAGACTTGAGAAACGAGAAGATCGGCTTTAAAATTCGCGAACATACTCTGGCAAAAGTTCCCTACCTGTTGGTGGTGGGCGACCGCGAGATGGAAAAGGGGACGGTGGCCGTCCGTACGCGCACAGGTGAAGACCTCGGTAGCATGAGCATCGAGGATTTATCACAGCGCATGCGGGATGAAATCAGCCGCCGTTCAAATTAAAGGCTTACCAGTTGAAAGCACCGGTTATCGGTGCTTTTTGTATTGGTAAGGGCCTGGAAAGAAATAACTGTCACAGATTGCGCCGGCCACAGATTTTATTGAAGCGGCCGTTTGCCTTCAAGGCACGGCAAGGCGCGCATAGTTGTTCTATGTAAGTCTTGCCGTAACGCCGAAGGCGGACGAAAAGACCAGCAAGATGTGATAGTTATTGATTGACAGGCCCTAAGCTTTGGGTTCTGTGGAGGAACTGAGTTATCGCTGCACCAAAAAGAAACCGGATGAACGATGAGATCGATGTCCGTGAAGTCCGCCTGATCGGCGCCGATGGCGAACAAATCGGCATTGTCCCGATCGAACAGGCGATGTCTGTCGCGGCCGAGAGTAATCAGGATCTGGTCGAGATTCAGCCCAATGCGGAGCCACCGGTATGCCGTGTAATGGATTACGGCAAGTTTGTCTTCGAGGCGAAGAAGCAGAAGTCCGCCGCGAAGAAGAAACAGAAGCAGGCGCAGGTAAAGGAGATCAAATTCAGGCCAGGGACTGGTGAGGGGGATTATCAGGTCAAACTACGCAACCTGATACGTTTCCTGAATGACGGGGACAAGACCAAGGTTACCATGCGGTTCCGCGGTCGTGAACATGCCCATCGGGAACTCGGTCTGGGGTTGTTGCAACGTGTTGAGGCGGATCTGTCTGAATACGGTGAAGTCGAGCAGCAGCCACAGATGGAAGGCCGACAGATGGTGATGGTTCTGCGTCCCAAAAAGTGAGGGCCCGGAAAGAAATAACTGCTACGTATTGCGCCGGATTTTCGTTTGCCTTCAAGGCACGGCAAGGCGCGCATAGTCGTTCTATGTAAGTCTTGCCGTAACGCCGAAGGCGGACGAAAAGACCAGCAAGACGTTGTAGTTATTTATTGACAGGCCCTGGATATCTTAAAATCAAGATCCAAGGAGCGAGATTGGTTGTCATGGCGGGCCCGCAAGGCCCGGAATGTCGACCCCGGTTCGCGGATTAAATAGCGGAGTTACAGGTAATGCCAAAGATCAAGACAAATCGAGGCGCCGCCAAACGGTTCAAGGTAACCGGTACCGGCGCCATCAAGCGTGGTCAGTCCCACCGTCGTCACATCCTGACGAAAAAGAGCACCAAGCGTAAGCGTCAGCTGCGTTGTCCCGCACAGCTGCACAAAGCCGACGTGGCCGTAGCCCGTCGTATGATTCCATACGCTTAATCCCGATAGGAGACTGAACAGATGCCTCGCGTAAAACGTGGTGTACAAGCACACGCCCGACACAAAAAAGTGCTTAAAGCGGCCAAAGGTTATTATGGTGCCCGCAGAAAGGTCTACCGCGTAGCCAAACAGGCGGTCATCAAGGCCGGCCAGTATGCCTACCGTGACCGTCGCCAGAAGAAACGGGTGTTTCGTGCGCTCTGGATTGCCCGTATCAACGCCGGAGCCCGCACCAATGGGCTCTCCTACAGCCGCATGATCAATGGGCTGAAGAAGGCGGGCGTGGAGATCGACCGCAAGCTGCTGGCCGATCTGGCCATTTTTGACAAGCCGGCGTTTAGCGCCCTGGCAGAACAGGCCAAGGCCAGTCTCTCCAGCTGATAGCTTGTCATTGTGGCCGGGAATTCCGGCGCATGCGTGTGACAACGACAGGGGAAAGGCCTTTTGGTCTTTCCCCTTTTGTTTTGTGTGCAGTGTTAAGTCCTGGCACTGATCCCAGATGAGGACCCTTTTAATGGATTCTGAATCCGATATTGAACTCTCCAGGCTGGTCGATGAGGCGACCGGCCTGATCGCGGCGGCGGAGAAACTGGCGGTGCTGGATGAGGTGCGGGTGCGCTTTCTCGGCAAGCAGGGACTGTTGACGGCGCAACTCAAGCAGCTGGGGAAACTCCCGGCCGCGGAGCGGCCGCTGGCCGGGCAGGCCATCAACAAGGCCAAGCAGCTGCTACAGGGGCTCATTGAGCAGCGCAAGAGTACGCTTGAGCAGCAGGAGCTGGCCTCCCGGCTCGGTTCGGAACGGATCGACGTGACGCTGCCCGGCCGTGGCCGGGGGCAGGGCGGCCTGCATCCGGTGACCCGGACCCTGCAGCGCATCGATGAACTGTTCTCCCGTGCCGGCTTCGCCATCGAAGAGGGCCCGGAGATCGAGGACGACTACCACAACTTCGAGGCGCTTAATATTCCGGCTCACCACCCGGCGCGCGCCATGCACGACACCTTCTATTTCGATGCCCACCTGTTGTTGCGCACCCATACCTCGCCGGTACAGATCCGCACCATGGAGAGTGCCGGGCCACCGCTGAAGATCATCGCCCCGGGCCGGGTCTACCGCTGTGACTCGGATCTGACCCACACCCCGATGTTCCATCAGGTGGAAGGTCTGCTGGTGGACGAGAATGTCTCCTTCGCCGATCTGAAGGGCGTGCTCTATGACTTCCTGCAGAGCTTCTTCGAGCGTGATCTGAAGATCCGCTTCCGCCCCTCCTACTTTCCCTTTACCGAGCCCTCGGCCGAGGTGGATATCGAGTGCGTGATGTGCGGCGGTGAAGGGTGTCGGGTGTGCAGCCATACCGGCTGGCTGGAGGTGTTGGGTTGCGGCATGGTGCATCCCGAGGTGTTCCGCCATGTGGGTATCGACAGCGAGAAGTATACCGGTTACGCCTTCGGTATGGGGGTGGAGCGGCTTACCATGCTGCGCTATGGAGTCAATGACTTACGGCTCTTTTTTGAGAACGATTTGAGGTTTCTCAGGCAGTTTGCCTGATCATCCGCCGACTGTTTCAGGGCCGGTAGGTATTACACGATTTTCGGTGCGCCCTGATTATCAATCGGCAGCACCCTAATAGGATTGGATACGAGATTATGAAATTCAGTGAAGCCTGGTTGCGTGAGTGGGTGAACCCAGCGGTGACGACCACTGAACTGGCGGATCAGCTCAGCATGGCGGGTCTGGAGGTGGATTCGGTTACACCGGTCGCCGGCGAGTTTGCGGGGGTTCTGGTGGGAGAGGTGCTGACCCGCGAGCCGCATCCCAACGCCGACAAACTCAGCCTCTGTACGGTGAATGTTGGGGCGGCCGAGCCGCTGCAGATCGTCTGTGGTGCCGCCAATGTGGCGGCGGGCCTCAAGGTCCCGGTGGCGGTGATCGGCGCGGTGTTGCCGGGCGATTTCAAGATCAAACGCGCCAAGCTGCGCGGGGTGGAGTCGCAGGGCATGATCTGTTCCGCGGCGGAGCTGGGTCTGGCCACCGCTTCCGACGGCATACTGCCACTGGCGGCGGACGCCCCGGTCGGCGCGGATTTCCGGGCCTACCTGGCCCTGGATGACCAGGCTATCGACGTGGATCTGACCCCGGACCGGGGGGACTGTCTCGGTATCGCCGGTATCGCCCGGGAGGTGGGGGTGATCAACCGCACTCCGGTTACCCCGCCGGCCATGGAGCCGGTGCCGGCGGTCAATGAGGAGCGCTTCCCGGTCTCCCTGGAAGCCCCCGAGGGCTGTCCCCGTTATCTGTGCCGTGTGATCCGAAACATCGATCCTGCGGCGCACACCCCGCTGTGGCTGCGGGAGCGGCTGCGCCGCAGTGACCTGCGCCCGATCAGTCCGGTGGTCGACGTGACCAACTACGTAATGCTGGAGCTGGGTCAGCCGATGCACGGCTTCGATCTGGCCGAGCTTGAAGGCGGGATCCATGTACGCATGGCGGAGGAGGGCGAGCCGCTGGTGCTGCTGGACGGCCAGGAGATCACCCTGCGTAGCGATACCCTGGTGATTGCCGATCGGGTCAAGCCGGTGGCCATCGCCGGGATCATGGGCGGGGAGCACTCGGGCGTGACCGGAGAGAGCCGGGATATCCTGCTGGAGAGCGCCTTCTTCAGCCCCACCATCATCACCGGCAAGGCGCGCAGCTACGGCCTGCATACCGACTCGTCGCACCGCTTCGAGCGCGGGGTCGATCCCCAGCTGCAACGGCGCGCGATCGAGCGCGCCACCCAGCTGCTGCTGGCCATCACCGGCGGCGAACCCGGCCCGGTGGTGGAGGCCGCCGTGGAAGCCCATATCGAGCCGCGCCCGGAGATCCTGTTGCGCCGCGATCGGGTTGCCCGGGTGCTGGGGTTGGAGATCGACGACGCGACCATTGCCGACATCCTGACCCGCCTGGAGATGCGCGTCGCGCCGGTCGCCGGGGGCTGGAAGGTGGTGGCGCCCAGCTGTCGCTTCGATATCAGCATCGAGGAGGACCTGATCGAAGAGGTGGGGCGGATCTACGGTTATACCCGGATTCCCACCCGCCGCAGTGCCGCGGCCACGGTGATGCGGGCCGAACCCGAGGTGACCTTCAATCTGCAACGGGCCAAACAGCTGCTGGTGGACCGGGATTACCAGGAGGCGATCACCTACAGCTTCATCAGCCAGGAGATGCACGATCTGATCGACTTCGGCCACGACCCGGTGGTCCTGGCCAACCCGATCTCATCGGATATGTCGATCATGCGCACCACCCTGTGGGCGGGTCTGCTGCAGACGGCGATGTACAATCAGTCGCGCCAGCAGGCGCGTGTCAGAATATTCGAGTCAGGTCTTAGGTTTATTAAGCAAGATTATGAAATTAAACAGGAATTAATGATAGCAGGCCTGCTCTCCGGCGACGCGGAGCCCGAGGGGTGGGGCGTCCCGGCACGGGCGGTCGACTTCTTCGACGTCAAGGCGGACCTGGAGGCGCTGTTCGCGCTGACCGGCTGTCCCGGGGAGTTCCGGTTCCAGGCGGCCACGCACGGCGCCCTGCATCCGGGGCAGAGTGCGGAGATCCTCCGGGACGGCGCCGTCGTCGGCTGGATCGGCAAGCTGCACCCGGAGCTGGAGCGGAAACTGGATCTGACCTCAGGGGTCTATCTGTTCGAGATCGGTGTAAACGGCCTCCTGGAGGGGCGCTTGCCCGCCTTCAGACCGCTCTCCAAGTACCCCTCCATCCGGCGTGATATAGCGCTCGTGGTGGATCAGGCAGTGGACTTTGATGCAATCCGTCAGACAATCCGGGAATCTGTTCCCGAAATTCTGAGAGAAATCCTGCTTTTTGATGTCTATACTGGTGAGAAGGTAGACTCAGGACGAAAAAGTCTCGCTTTGGGCTTGATTTTACAGGAAAGTTCCCACACTCTTACCGATGAAAAAGTGGAAAGCGTGATGGCGCGGGTGATCGCTGCGCTGGCCGATCGCTACAACGCACAACTGAGAGACTGAACATATGGCTTTGACCAAGGCGGATATTGCCGAAAAACTTTTCGATGAGCTTGGCCTGAACAAACGTGAGGCCAAGGAGATGGTTGAAATGTTTTTTGAGAAGGTGCGCATCTCACTGGAGGAGGGCGGACAGGTCAAGTTATCCGGGTTCGGAAACTTTGATCTGCGGGAAAAGAAGGAACGGCCGGGGAGAAACCCGAAAACCGGCGAAGAGATCCCCATCTCTGCGCGAAGAGTAGTCACTTTCCGCCCGGGTCAAAAATTGAAGGCGAGGGTTGAAGCTTATGCTGGAAGCAAGCAGTAATACTGCAGATCTGCCGGCGATACCGGGTAAGCGTTATTTCACCATTGGTGAAGTGAGCGAGCTGTGCGGCGTCAAACCCCATGTACTCCGATACTGGGAACAGGAGTTTACCCAGCTGAAACCGATAAAGCGGCGTGGCAACCGCCGTTATTATCAGCGCCATGATGTGCTGATGATCCGCCAGATACGCAGCCTGCTCTACGATCAGGGTTTCACCATCGGCGGGGCGCGGCAGCAGCTCTCCGGCGAAGGCGCCAAGGAGGATCAGGATCAGAGCCACCAGATCGCCCGGCAACTGCGGACCGAGCTGGAAGAGGTGTTGCAGATCCTCAAGCGCTGAGTCCCGGGGGCTCAGGGCGGCATTGACAATGGGGTGCATACCGCCTAGTATGCGCGCTCAGTTTTCGGGCGGTGGCGCAGTCTGGTAGCGTGCTTGTCTGGGGGACAAGTGGTCGCAGGTTCAAATCCTGTCCGCCCGACCAATTGAAAAAAGGGGGTGTCCGCGAGGACGCCCCCTTTTTTGTTCAGGAACGGCTAGTGGCTGGTGATCGGCCGGCCGTCGGCAGGGTCCCGGATGAGAGTTGAACCATCACCATATTCCAAGGAATAACTGTTTTCATACCAATCGACCATCCCTGATCATGACCCAGTCGCCACCGCCGATGCGGGAACTTCCTTATATCAACGACACCAGTGGACTGTTTGAGCCGCTTGCCGGGCAGCCCTGGGCGGTGTTCCTGGACAGTGGGGCGGGGCGGATGAAACAGGGTCGCTATGATCTGATCGCCTGCGATCCGATGCTAACTCTGGTCACCCGCAATGGTCGGACCGAGATCAGCGGGGCGGACGGTGCCGTGACCATCTCCCGGGAAGATCCGCTGCGTCTGTTGCAGTCGCTGCTGCGGCAATACCGGATCGACAGCCGGGATGCACTGCCTTTCTCCGGCGGGGCGCTGGGTTATTTTTCGTATGACCTGGGACGCTCCCTGGAGCGGCTGCCGGTGATCGCCGGGGACGAGGATCGGCTGCCGGAGATGGCCATCGGGCTCTACGACTGGGCCCTGGTGGTGGACCACCAGGAGCGGCGCAGTCGCCTGGTCGGCGGCGGCTTTGATCCGCGCACGGCGGCAAGCTGGTCACGCCTGACTGAGTGTTTCAGTAGCCTCCCGGCCGCCACGCCACGGGTCCCCTTCCGGGTGACCGGAACGGTCGAGTCGAATATGACCCGGCAGCAGTATGCCGATGCCTTCCACCGGGTGCAGCGCTACATCCGGGCGGGGGACTGCTATCAGGTGAATCTGGCGCAGCGCTTCTCGGTGACCACCCAGGGCGATCCCTGGCTGGCCTACCGGCAGTTGCGTCGGCTGAACCCCGCCCCCTTCTCCGCCTATCTCAACACCCCGGCGGCCCAGCTGCTCTGTTCATCGCCGGAGCGTTTTCTACAACTCAGGGAGGGTGCCGTGGAGACCCGGCCGATCAAGGGCACGGTGGCGCGCGGTGCGGATCCGGCGGAAGATCGGCGGCTGCGGAAAGGTCTGTTGCGGAGTAGCAAGGATCGTGCGGAAAACCTGATGATTGTCGATCTGCTGCGCAATGACCTGGGCAAGAGCAGCGCCCTGGGGAGCGTTGAAGCGGGTGAACTGTTCGCCCTGGAGAGCTACGCCACGGTGCACCATCTGGTCTCCACTATCCGCAGCCGGCTGGCCCCGGGTCGGGATGCGCTGGATCTGCTGCGCGGCTGTTTCCCGGGCGGTTCCATCACCGGCGCCCCGAAACTCCGGGCGATGGAGATCATCGAGCAGTTGGAGCCGGACCGCCGGGGGGTCTATTGCGGTTCCATCGGCTATATTGGATTCGATGGCAACATGGACAGCAATATCGCCATACGCACCATGCAGCATATTGATGGTAGGATGCGCTTCTGGGCTGGCGGCGGCCTGGTGGCGGATTCCGTGCTCGAGACCGAATACCAGGAGACCTTCCACAAGGCGAAAGCCATGCTGCAGTTGTTACAAACAGAATACTCACCTCCCGGGTCTGCCTCGGGCGGCGCTGTTCCGGATCTGAAAACCGGTTGAATCGAAGAGTCCGATGTCGATACGCATTGTCAGCGTGTTCCTGTCACTGCTGGCCCACGGAACAATTTTTTTCTATCTCGGCAGCTTCACCCCGCACGACCGAGCGGAAGCGGCGGCGGGCAAGAGTCTGCGGGTCGCCCTTGTGCGCGCGGAAAACCGGGAGCCGGCAGCGCCTGAACCCGCGTCGGCGGCACCTGAAACCATCCCGGCAGCACCTGAACCCCTGCCGCAGCCGCAACCCGAGGAAGCGGTCTCACAAGCCACGCCGCCACCGGTCGTCTCCCGGGTCGAACCAGAGCCGGTGAAGACACCCCAGGCGTTGCTGGCCAGCCAGTCGCCCAGCGTGGCCGTGCGGCCTGCCGCGAAGCCGCCTGAGCCCGTATCGAAAGCGCGGAAGGAACCCCCGGTACCGCGTACCCAACCGCCGGCCACGGAGCCGGTGATGCCGCAGCCCCCTCCCGCCGTGGAGCCCCTCGCGCCGCGCCTGGCCAGCACCGCACCGGTTAATGGGCGGGAACCGCATGAGACCCCGGAGTCGCCGTCGCCATCCGAGGAGGCGTTGCGGGAGATCGAACGCACCTACATGGATGCCCTGGTTGCCGCGATCGAGCGCCACAAGCGTTACCCGCTGCGGGCGCGCAAGAGGGGCTATGAGGGCGAGGTCCAGGTGCGGTTCACCGTGCTCAGGGACGGCACCATCTCCCGGGTCGTAATCGGCAGCAGCTCGTTTCGCGCCGTCCTGGATCGGGCCGCCTCCCGGGCGGTGCAGGATCTCGGTCGCTTTGCCCCTATCCCGCCCCAGCTGGGGCGCGATCGCTGGGAGTTTCAGGTGCCGATCCGCTTCGCCATAGACTGAACAAGCCTCTGGCCCCGTCATCCTACACCTGGGCAACCATGGGTGATAAATTCCCTTGTGGATTTTCCAGTGTGGCTTACAATAGCAGCCTCTGAAAGGTGCCCGGCATGGGTCAAAAGGGAACAAGGTGAGCCTGATACAGGCAACTCCTTGGCTGTCCTCGCAACTGTAAGCAAGTAATCCGGTCTCATGAAGCCACTGATCCAACGATTGGGAAGGCGACATCGGGTGTCGATCTGCAAGTCAGGAAACCTGCCTTTCACGCGTCGCATTTCTACCGAACGGGGTATTCAGTAGAGCGGTCTTCCGTTAGCTGACGCATTCAGGCAGGTCGGAAACACCTGTACTTGTATGCAGTCCTGCTACGAATCCGGTTCGAACCGGATCCGTCGGCATCCGCAAGTATCTCTTTCCGTCCCGCATTCGTCATCTATGCACTCCCACTGCGGAGTAACGGAGAGACCCGATAATGATCCGTCACAAGTTCTACCCGACAGCCGTTCTATCCACCGCCTTCACCCTGCTACTGCCCATCGACGCCAGCCAGGCTGCGACCTCCCTGGACAGGGTCAATGTGACCGCCAACCGCATGGCCCGGACCATCGATGAGACCCTGGCGGCGGTCACCGTCATTACCCGGGAAGATATCCAGAATAGCCAGGCCAAGGATATCCGCCAACTGCTGGACGGCACCCAGGGGGTGACCATGAGCAGCAACGGGGGGCTGGGCAAAACGACGGGGATCCGTCTGCGCGGTACCGATTCCAAGCACGTGCTGGTATTGATCGATGGCATGCGCATCGGCTCCGCCACCCTCGGCACCGCCCAGTTTCAGGATATCCCCCTGGCCCAGGTTGAACGGATCGAGATCGTCAGAGGCCCCCGTTCCCAGCTGTACGGGGCCGATGCGGTGGGTGGCGTGATCCAGATCTTCACCCGCAAAGGGAGGGCCGGGGAGGGCATTTCGGCCGAGGCGGAGTATGGCTCGCATAATACCCGCCGGGTCGCGCTGGGGGTCGCCGGTGGCCGGGAGCGCGTGGATTACAGCCTGCGGGTGGCCGACCTGCGCTCGGACGGTTTCAGCGCGTTGAAAAACAACAATCCCGACGAGGATGGGTATAACAACCGCTCCATCTCCGGACATCTGGGTTATCGCCTTTCCGACGCGCTGAAGCTGAGCGTCACCGCCCTGCGGGCGACCGGGGAGAACGAGTACGACAGCGCTTGGGGACCGACCGATCTATACGATACCGACTTTGTGCAGCAGGCGGTGAGCGGCAAGCTGGAGTACGCGCCCAGCGAGATCTGGGATATCACCCTCTCCGCGGGCGAGAGCCGGGATGAGACGACCAATTTTACCAACGGCAGCTTCGATTCGGCCTTCGATACCAAGCGCCGCCAGTTCTCCTGGCAGAACGATATTGCGCTCAGTGACGAGAGCGTGCTGACGCTCGGTTTCGATTTCCTGCGCGACCAAGTGGAAGGCACCAGCAGTTACAGTGAGAATCAGCGGGACAACCGGGCGTTGTTTGCCCAGTACCAGACGATGCTCGGCCTGAACGACATCGTCATCGGGCTGCGCCACGATGACAATGAGTCGTTCGGCGACCACAATACCGGCAATATCGCCTGGGGGCGGGAGCTGACGGAAAACCTCCGGCTGGTCGCCTCCTACGGCACCGGATTTCGTGCCCCGACCTTCAACGATCTTTTTTATCAGGACCCCTGGGGTTCGAGCGGCAACCCGAACCTGACACCCGAGGAGTCGCAGAGCGTGGAGCTCTCGCTCCGCGGCAGGCAGTCCTGGGGTGAGTGGAACATCAACCTGTTCCGCACCGAAATCGAGGGGCTGATCGACTGGGTGGAGATCGCCCCCTTCATCTATCAGCCACAGAATGTCGACCAGGCCCGGATCGACGGTCTGGAGGCGGGTGTGAGCACGGAACTGGCCGATTGGCGTCTCGGTGCCAACCTGACCCTGCTCGATCCACGCAATCGTAACACCGGCAAGCTGTTGACCGACCGCAGCGAACGCACGCTGCGGGTCGACATCGACCGGGCATTCGGCAACACCGAGCTGGGCGCAACGCTGCAGGCCCGCAGCCACAGCTACAGCAACGCCACCAACACCCTCGGCACCGGCGGCTTCGCCACCCTGGATCTGCGGGTGGCGCGCCACCTGAGCCCGGACTGGACCCTGCGCGGCCAGGTCCGTAATCTGTTCGACCGGGACTATGAGACCATTCGCACCTATAACACCGGCGGCCGTGAACTGTTCGTCTCGGTTCACTACCAGCCGAAATAGGGGATAATCACCCGGTCTCCTCATCTAACATGCCGAGGGGACCGGGCCAGGATTAATCGGACAGCTTTGTAGGGTGGATAAGCGACAGCGCATCCACCGCGGCGTTGGTGGATGCGCCTACCGGCTTATCCACCCTACGAAACTGTTCGTTTCGGTTCACTATCAGCCGAAGTAGTCCGGTTATTCTTCGGTCCCCGTGGACAGTTTCGTAGGGTGGGTTGGACGCGTCCCGCACAGGGGGTGGCCGTTTGCATGGTTCCGTGTGCGCGCCGTAACCCACCGTTTGACGGTC
The DNA here is from genome assembly GCF_029017505.1 of Sedimenticola hydrogenitrophicus. GTDB lineage: Bacteria > Pseudomonadota > Gammaproteobacteria > Chromatiales > Chromatiaceae > Sedimenticola > Sedimenticola hydrogenitrophicus_A. Next base: position 98,912 of record NZ_JAQGEI010000006.1, on the reverse strand, counting down.
GGTGGGTCGGTGGGTTACGCGGCGCCCGGGCGTCGTCATGGTGTGGAAGTGTCGTGCCTGTGCGCCGCTAACCCACCCTACGGTGCTGCCCGTTGATATATCTTGCAACGACGCCAAGAACGCCAAGATTTATTGCGCATTTTCTTTGCGATTTTGGCGTCTTTGCGAGAGTATTCTTTTAACGAGTTCGGCAAATTTGAATGGGTAGTCAGGAAACAATATTGCACCGGGGATTACTCACTTGTCTGTTATTGATCGGTATGATCTCGACGGTCGGTGGCGCCGAACATCCCCGACGCGTCGTCTCCGTCAATCTCTGCACCGACCAGTTGCTGTTGATGTTGGGCGAGCCCGGCCAGATCGCCTCGGTCAGCCACCTGGCGCTGGAACCCAACAGCTCCTACATGGCGCGGCAGGCCACGGACTACCCGATCAACCACGGCAAGGCGGAGGAGATCCTGGCCCTGAAACCGGACCTGATCGTGGCCGGGGCCTACACCGACCGGTCGCTGATCGCGCTGCTGAAGAAACTCGGTTACCGGGTGGAGCAGTTTCCGCTCTCATCCAGTATTGATGATATTCGCGACAATATCCGGCTGATGGCCCGGCTGATCGGCAGGGGGGTACGGGGCGAGGCGCTGATCGCCGAAATGGATCGGCGACTGCAACAGGTCACACGACGGCGTCCCGCGGTCCGTCCGCGCGGCGTCTTCTATCAGCCCAACGGCTATACCGGGGGCATCGACACCCTGCAGCACAGCGCCCTGGAGCTGGCCGGCTGGGAGAATATCGCCGCCTCGGAGGGGGTGGTCGGTTATGGCACGATCGATCTGGAACGGCTGGTACTGGCGCGGCCGGAACAGCTGTTCACCTCCTCCTATGCCCCCGGCACCCGTTCCCGGGGACAAGACCAGCTGGAACATCCCGTGCTGCGGCGGCTGACCCGGGGCCGGGCGCCGGTCGAGGTGGGGTACAAGTACTGGATCTGCGGCGGACCGATGATTGCCGACGCCGTGGAGATACTGCACCGGAGCCTGCCGCGATGACCCCGCTGCTGAAACTGCATCAGGGGACCCTGGCGGCGATCCTCGCTAGTCTGGTCTGTCTGCTGTTTGTCACCTCCCTGTTTATCGGTTCCAACCCCTTGCCGGTGTGGCAGGCGGCGCGCGAGAGCCTGCTGGATACGCCCACCGTGATCGGTCTGATCTTCAGTGAGATCCGCCTGCCGCGGGCACTGATCGCGCTGGTTACCGGGGCCACCCTGGGGCTGGCCGGCGCCGCCATGCAGGGGCTGTTGCGCAATCCGCTGGCCAGTCCGGGGTTGATCGGCAGCGCCAGCGGCGCCGCGCTGGGGGCGGTGGGGATGCTCTATTTTGGCTTCGGTACCCTGTTGCCGCTGGCGGTGCCGATGGGCGGCATGGCCGGTGCGCTGCTGGCTACCTTCCTGGTCTACCTGATGGCCGGCCGCGAGGCCGGTTCCCTGACCCTGATCCTGGCGGGCGTGGCTATCAATGCCCTGGCCCTGGCGATGATTTCGCTATTGCTGAATCTGGCGCCCAGTCCCTATGCGGTGCGCGAGATCGTGCTCTGGATGATGGGTTCCATCGCCAATCACAGCATGCACGATTTCTGGACCATGCTGCCCGGGGTCCTGCTGGGTTGGCTGATGCTGCTGGGTACCGGGCGCTCCCTGGATGCGCTGACCCTGGGGGAGGAGACGGCGAGCACCATGGGCATCTCGCTGGTCGTGCTGCGCTGGCGCATCTTTCTGGCAGTGGCACTGTCGGTGGGCTCGGCGGTTTCCATTACCGGCTCCATCGGCTTTGTCGGTCTGGTGGTGCCCCACCTGCTGCGGCCTCTGGTCGGTTACCAGCCCTCGCGGCTGTTGCTTGGCAGCGCCCTGGGCGGCGCCGCGTTGCTGCTGGCGGCGGATATCGCCACCCGGCTGTTTCCGGCCGGCACCGATATCAAAGTGGGCGTGCTGACCTCGCTGGTGGGGGCACCGTTCTTTCTCTATCTTATCCTCAAGAGCCGGCGTTACCAGCTATGAACAGGCTGCACGGTACCAATCTGACCGTTACCCTGGGCGGCGCCTCGATCCTCAAGGGGGTCGACTTCAATCTGCAGGCGGGGGAGATGCTGGGACTGATCGGCCCCAACGGCGCCGGCAAGACCACGCTGCTACGGGTCTTGGCCGGCCTGCTGAAACCCCGCTCGGGAACCTTGCGCTGGGAGGAGGCGGATTATCTGCAGTTGCCGGCCCGGGAGCGGGCCAAGCGGCTCTCTTACCTGGCCCAGAACGGCACCGCCCACTGGCCCATGAGCGTGGAGCGACTGGTCGCCCTGGGACGCCTGCCCCATCTCTCCGACTGGCAGCGGCCCGGGGAGGGGGACGCGATACTGATTGAGCAGGTGATGGCCGAGACCGACCTGGGCGATTTTCGCACGCGGCAGTTCAACACCCTCTCCGGGGGCGAGCGCTCCCGGGTGCTGCTGGCGCGCGCCCTGGTGGCGGAGCCGGAAGTGCTGCTGGCGGACGAGCCGGTCGCCGCCCTGGACCTGGCCCACCAGATCGAGGTGATGTCGCTGCTGCAGTGTTATTGCCGCAAGGGCGGGGCGGTGGTGGTGGTATTGCACGACCTGCGCCTGGCGGCCCACTATTGCGACCGCCTGATGCTGCTGGTGGGGGGCGAAACCCTGGCTGAGGGGAGTCCCGGGTCGGTGCTGACCGGGGAGAACATGGCGCGCGCCTTCGGGGTGCGTCTCAACCGTCAGGCCGCCTCGATCGCCGACACCCTGAAGCTGCCCTGGGAGTTAAGCCGGTGAACGGCTTGCTTCCGACCCCGATGACTCCCTGATGAACCTGCTGCTGCTCAAACCGGAGGACCTGACAGAAACCGATATCGCGGTGATCCGCGATCACCGGCTGCAGCATGTCATCGAGGTGCATCGTGCCCACCCGGGCGACACCCTCAAGGTGGGGCTGCTCGACGGCAACATGGGGCAGGCCGAGATCCTGGCCCTGGACCGACAGCAGGCGACCCTGCGGCTGACGCTGACCGAGCCGCCGCCCGAGGCGCTGCCGCTGACCCTGGTCCTGGCCCTGCCGCGACCCAAGATGCTGCGCCGCTGCCTGCGCATGGTCGCGGAACTCGGCATCAAACGGCTCTACCTGATCCACAGCTTCCGGGTGGAGAAGAGCTACTGGCAGAGCCCCCTGCTGACCGACGGGGAGATACACCGGAGCCTGCTGGAGGGGCTGGAGCAGGCGAAGGATACCCGGCTGCCAACGGTCGGGATCAGAAAACGCTTCAAGCCCTTTGTCGAGGATGAACTGCCCGGACTGCTGATAGGCCACCAGGGCCTGGTGGCCCATCCCTATACCGCCACCGCCGGCGAGCTGCTGCCGCCGCCGCAGCGGCCGCTGGTGATCTGCATAGGACCCGAAGGCGGATTCATCCCCTACGAGGTGGAGAAACTGCTCGCGGCCGGCTGCCTGCCGCTGGACCTGGGCGAGCGGATCTATCGGGTGGAGACGGTGCTGCCGCTGCTGGTGGGGCGCCTGTTCCGGTGATTCTGATCGAAATAGGTTCCTAATTAGAAAGAAAGGTCGGCCAAGTTCCGTCATTCCCGCAGAAGCGGGAACCGCAACCCGAGGTGCCCGCTTCCCGGATTCCGCCGTCGCAGGCGAATACCACCCTTGCTGTTTGGGTGGCCACGGCTCCATCCGGGCTACGGCACTTGGTCATAGGGCGCCCAGTGGACGCCGACGGCCCGCCCTATGGATAGTTTGTAGCCTGGATGGAGCACATACCATGGAACCGGACAGAGGCACGGCCCCGAATGGGCGGAATCCGGGGCAGTGGATCGAGCCCACTTCCCGTCTTCGCGGGAATGGCGGGCGCGGATGCTCCGCTCCGATTCGCGTAGCTGACGTTCATTGCTAATCAGGAATAGGTTTGTATCAGATGCAACTGTTCATGCTAGAATATCAGTCGGTTTTATTTCACATAACTGTTTGAATTAATAATATATTGTATGTTTTTCGACAGCTATCTCTGGGCCTACCTGCTGGCCATCACCCTGCTTACGGTATCGCCCGGCGTGGATACCCTGCTGGTGATCAGGAATACCGTGCGTGGCGGCTTCCGGGATGGGGTGTTGACCAGCGTCGCCATCTGTCTTGGCCTGTTCGTGCATGCCGTGGTCTCCGCCGGGGGGATCTCGCTCATTCTCATGCAGTCGGCCTGGGCGTTTTCGCTGCTGAAACTGGCGGGTGCCTGCTACCTGGTCTGGCTCGGCGGAAAGAGCCTCTACGCCGCCTACCGCGGGGTGAGCGGTCTGAAACTGGAGGAGGGGCGGATCCGGCACCGCCGGGTGTCCGCCTGGACCTCGCTGCGCGAGGGTTTTCTCTCCAATGTGCTGAACCCCAAGACGGTGGTCTTCTACATGGCGTTTCTGCCCCAGTTCATCCAGCCGACCGATCCGGCCCTGGTCAAATCCCTGTTTCTGGCCGGGCTGCATTTTGTCATTGCCAATATCTGGCAGCTGATCCTGGTGCTGATGGTGCGGCGGGCCTTCAACTGGCTCTCGCGTCCGCGGGTCGGGCGCGCCTTCGACAGCCTGACCGGGTCGGTCATGGTCTTCTTCGGTGTTCGACTCGGATTTGATTCCTAGCCATCACTCCGCTTCGAGCCACTCGATGAGGTAGTAGAGACGGAAACCCTCGGACGATCGGGAGGGACCGTAGACCAGCGCCGGATAGCGCTGCTGCGCCACATCCGCCCGGGCGATGGCACTGGCGTGGGAATCCATGATCTCGACACAGTTCTCCGGGAAGCGGGCGCGCTTTTTCCCCGGCACATAGATCACTGCATAGTGTTTTTCTACCACCGAGCTTTCCGGGTCGGCGCCGTGGGTTTTTGGGAAATCCATAAGTTGACTGCCAGTTTCGATCGACCGGCTCAGCTTAACCCGATCCGAAACCGATGAACAATCAGCGCTGCTAATCGCCGGATAGTGCCGGTGGATCATTCGCGGCGGATACCCTTTCGTGGCACGGGTCACAACGGCGGGGTTGGAGTCAAGCCGCCCTGTCACCGGGGAGAAGTTCGCCGGGTTGGACGGCTGACTCCGACCCCGGTGTGATTTTACCTTTGTTACTAAAGGATCAAGCCTCCGGGTCGATATATCAGGGAGTGCTAATTTGTCCTCCGGGTGAGCGTGGGGTGGTTGTTCGGGGTTCCCCCACACCGCCAGTTCGGGAACCGACATCGCCGCCCGGTTGGCATTAATGGAAATATTCAATTGTCGGGAATTCTCTCATGCGTGCGTCCATAACCCATCTCATTCGCTGGCTGTTATCCGCTATCGGTATCCGCTCCATCAACAGCCAGTTTCTGTTCTCTTATATCCTGATCTTCCTCTGCGCACTCGTCTCGGTGGTCACTATCTATCTGAGCCTGGGGGTCAATTCCAGCTCCATCGATGTGGCGGGAAGGCAGCGAATGCTGAGTCAGCGACTGGCCAAAGAGGCGATCCTGGTGGCGCAGCAGGTCGAGAGTCGTGAGGTGATGGAGAAGACCATTACGCTGTTCGAGTCCTCTCACCGGGCGCTGCTTGACGGCGATGCCGCGCTAAATATTCTACCGGTCAAGGATGCCGAAATTCTCCAGCAACTCCAGCTTGTGGAGCGGCTCTGGTCGGGCTACAAGCAGGTGGTCACCCGTTATGCCGCCAGCCCCGACAAGGCCGGTCTGGAGGCGATCCAGAAACAGTCCGTGCAGGTGTTGAAGGAGATGAACAAGGCGGTTGGGATGATGGCGACCGAGGCCAATGACGCGGTCGCGCTGCAACAGACCATCGCCTTTATCATGACTTCAGTCATTCTGCTGCTGGTGGTGCTGGGCCGGGTGTTCGGTATGACGGTACTGATGAATGAGATCGATCATCTGCGCAGCCATCTGGGCGAAGTGAGCAAGGGCGATTTCTCGAAACCGCTCGCCTGTCTGGATGACAAAAATGAGATCGGCCAGGCCTACGGTGCCTACAACAACATGCTGCAGCAGATGGGGCAGATGATCAAGGGGGTGTGCCAGGTCGCCGATCAGGTGGGGGCGGCGACTGCCAGGGCCACCGAGACCCTGGATCGTACCGATCAGGGGGTGATACGGCAGCAGCAGGAGATCACCCAGGTCGCCACCGCGATCAACGAGATCAGCGCAACCGTACAGGAGGTGGCGCGCAACACCGGCCAGGCGGCCGAGGCCGCCTCACAGGCGGACCAGGAGGCGCGGACCGGGCAGACCATTGTCAATCACACCCGCAGCGGCATCCAGAACATGGCGAAACAGGTGGAGGAGGCCGCCTCCACTATCAATGTGCTGGAGAGCGATACCCAACAGGTGGGGCAGGTGCTCGAGGTGATTACCAGTATCGCCGAACAGACCAACCTGCTGGCCCTGAATGCCGCCATCGAGGCGGCCCGCGCCGGCGACCAGGGGCGCGGATTCGCCGTGGTGGCCGATGAGGTCCGTACCCTGGCTCAACGCACCCAGGAGTCCACCGGCAAGATACGCGATATTATCGAGCGGCTGCAGAATCAGGCCGCGGTGTCGGTCAAGGCGATCGGCCAGAGCCGCGAGATCGCCCAGCAGAGCGTGGAGCAGACAGAGGAGGCCGGTGTCGCCCTGGAACGGATCGTCGGCATGGTGGCGACCATCCGCGACATGAGCACCCAGATCGCTACCGCCATTGAACAGCAGAGTCAGGTGACCGCGGAATTGGACCGCTCCATTGTCAGTATCGCCGAGGTGGCGGAGAACACCCGCCAGGCGGCGCGCCAGACGGTCAACTCCAATGCCCAGATCAGCGATGAGATCCAGCAGCTGAACCGGGTCATGTCCCAGTTCAACACCCGGGCCGGGGTGGATCTATCGGTTGCCAAGGCGGCACACCTGGCCTGGAAGGGACGTCTGCGCGCCTATCTGGAGGGCGAGGGTATGCTGACCGAAAAGGAGGCGGTCTCACATCATGACTGTGTTTTCGGCAAGTGGTATTACAGCGACGGCCTGAAAAATTATGGCCAGTTGCCGGTGTTGAAGCAGATCGAGGCCCCGCATGCCGAACTGCACCAGACGATCAGAAACATCGTCGCGGCCAAAGAGGCGGGACGGGAGGGGGATGCCCAGATGCTGTTTACCCGGGTTGAGCCTCTGTCCCAACAGATCGTCGGCCTGATTGACCGGCTCGAACAGGAGATCAACGGCCGTCGATAGCGCAAGTATCGCTCAGAACCCTGGGCAAGTGGCTCAGCCGGCGGCGGGTTTAAACACTACCCCGATGCGGAAGCCCCCGCCAGGCGCGCTGTAATCCACGTCGATCTCGGCATCGTGTATCTCCACGATACGCTTGACAATGGAGAGCCCCAATCCACTGCCGCTGGTGCTGCCCTGAGCCCCGCGGCGGAAGCGTTGGAACATCAGATCCAGCGCCTGCCGGGAGATGCCCGTGCCCGAATCCCACACCTCCAGCCGCACCCGGCCGTCATCCGTGGTGATGCGGATACCGGCCTCACCAGGGGCGGGGGTGTATTTGATGGCGTTTTCCAGCAGGTTTCGCAGCATGATCTGCAGCATGGTCGGCTCGCCGTTGATCCGCTGCCCCGGCTGATCGGCATCCAGGGTCAGGCCGATCCGCTGCTGTTCGGCCGGCTCCCGCAGGCTGGCGATCACTTCCCCGGCAAGCCTGACCAGGTCGACCGGCTGAAACGTCAGCGTGCTGGCGTTCTCCCGATCGGCCCGCGCCAGGGTCAGCAACTGATTGACCAGGTGGGTGGTTCGGTCGACCCCCTCCAGCGCCTTGTTCATCGCCTTGGTTTTCTGCTGCTCATCCGTGGCGCGTAGCGCAACCTGCAACTGCACCTTGAGACCGGCCAGCGGGGTCCGCAGCTCATGGGCCGCATCCGCGGTAAAGCGTCGCTCATTTTCAATCGCCCGGTCGAGTCGTTCCAGCAGCCGGTTGAGTGCGGTGATCAGCGGTGCGACCTCGGCCGGTGCGTCATCGATATTGAAGGGGCGGAGCGAGCGTGGGTTCATTGCCCCGGCCTCGCTCACCAGTTGATTCAGCGGTCTGAGGCTGCGACTGATGCCCAGCCAGATAAACAGGCCCAGCAACGGCAGGATCAGCATGATCACCGAAAGCGTATCCTTGATCAGATAGGCGACCAGTTCCTCACGAGCCTGCAGCTTCTGCGCGGTATGGACCACCAGCTCGCTCTCCTCGTCGCTGAGGGTGAATACCCGCCATTTGTTGCCATCAAATGTATAGTCGCTGAAGCCTTCCGGGAGTTCGGTGAGGAAATCTGGGGCGTCCTTCGACTGAATGATGAGGCGTCCCAGTTTGGCTGAAAAGGCGATATTCAGCTCGTAGGTGTGCTGGAAATTGTCGCTCAGTGTGATATTGCGAATCAGGTCGATTTCGCCCTCCTTGATCTCCTGTTGCAGGAGCCCGAACAGGATGCGCGCGTTCTGCGCGAGACTGGCGTCGTAGATCTCCTCCAGCTCATGGGTCGTGTCCTCGTTGACCAGGATGAAAATACCCAGCCAGGCGATGCCGATCAGCCCGGCCAGGGTCAACAGCAGGCGTTTGCGGATGGAGACCGCCTTAACCATCATCGCCAATCTGTTTCGCTATCATGTAGCCCGCCCCGCGGACGGTCTGAATGGTGGACTTGCCCAGTTTTTTTCGCAGGTGGTGGATATACACCTCGACGGCATTGCTCTCCACCCCGTCATCCCATCCGTACAGCGCCTCTTCCAGACGGTGCCGGGACAGCACCTGGCCGCTGTTCATCAACAGCGCTTCCAGGATGGCGTATTCCCGCGCGGTACAGATCACCGGCTGGTCGTGCAACAGCACGGCGCGACTGGCCGGATCCAGGGTGACGGGGCCATGCCTGAGCAGGGGGGTGGAGCGCCCGGCGCGGCGGCGCGCGATGGCGCGCAGGCGTGCCGCCAGTTCCTCCAGATCGAAGGGCTTGGGCAGGTAGTCGTCGGCACCGGAATCCAGCCCCAGGACGCGGTCGTTCAGGCTGTCCCGCGCCGTCAGCAGCAGGACCGGTATCGGATTGTTCCGCTGGCGGATTTTGCGCAGCAGGGTCAGGCCGTCCTGGCCCGGGAGCGAGATATCCAGGATCACCAGATCCAGGGATGGGTCCCGCAGGGCGATCTCCGCCTGGTTACCGTCGGTTATCCAGTCCACGGTGTAGCCCATCTGCTCCAGGGCGATGTTCAGTCCGTCGCCCAGCAGTTGATCGTCCTCTACCAATAATACCCGCATGCTTCCACTCTGCTCATGTCGTGACCCGGTGGGGTGCCATTAAGCGACAGTCGGCTTAAGTTTTCCTTAATCTTTCGCAATTAGTCTCGCCGCACTGGGTCCACCATTTTTTCTCTGGGGTAAGTTCTGATGCAGCTAAGACTCTCCAACAGCCGTTATGGGTTGATTGGCTATGTGCTGTCAATCGCACTGATCTATTTTTTTCTCACCCGTACCCTGTTGCTGGTGGCGGCGTTCCCCGAAGCCGACTTGTCGATCATAGCATTCCTGAAGGTCTACCTGCTGGGAGCGGTTTACGACCTGGCTTTCTACGGCTATGCGCTGATACCGGTCACCCTGTATCTGCTGCTGGTGCCGGAGAGGCTCTGGAGAACACGCCTGAACCGCGGCTTTGTGCTATTGGCCATCTTCGCGACCATCTACGGCCTCGGCTTTATCCTGGCGGCGGAGCTGCTGTTCTGGGATGAGTTCAGTGTTCGTTTCAATTTCATCTCCGTGGATTACCTGGTATATCGGCGCGAAGTCACGGATAACATCCGCGAATCCTATCCGTTGCCGCTTTACCTCAGCGCCATCCTGGTTGTGACCCTGTTTGTCTACTGGCTGGTGGTCGACAAGATCAAGGTCGCCCTGGATGTGCGGGAGCCACTCCGGCAGCGGCTGATCCATGCCGGCGGGCTGATGCTGCTGCCGGTGGTGAGTTTTCTGCTGGTTAACCAGGATCTGCGCGAGCTGTCCAATAACAGTTATCAGAATGAATTGGCCAGCAACGGCCCCTATCAGTTCATCGCGGCGTTCAAGAACAATGAGCTGGATTATTACAAGTTCTACCAGACCCTGCCCGACGCCACGGCCGCTGCACTCCTGCAGAAAGAGATTTCCGCCGGGGAGGTGACCACCTCCGGTTTTGATATCCGCCGGTCGATTGACAATCCGGGACGTGAGCGTCGTCTGAACATCTTTCTGGTGATGGTCGAGAGTCTGAGTGCCGATTATCTCGGTGTATTCGGCAACAGCGAGCGCCTGACCCCTAGCCTGGACCGACTGGCCGCGGACTCCATGTTGTTCACCAACCTGTATGCCACGGGTACCCGGACCACACGCGGGCTGGAGGCGGTGACTCTGTCTATCCCGCCAACGCCGGGACGCTCCATCGTCAAACGTGTCGGCCATGAGACCAACCTCTGGTCGATCGGCAATGTATTGAAATCGAAGGGTTACGATGTCCGGTTCATCTACGGCGGGCGCGGCTATTTCGAGAACATGAACGCCTTCTTTGCGGGCAATGGCTACGGCATTATCGATCAGTCAAGTACCCCGGACGGCGAAATGGGCTTCACCAACGCCTGGGGCATGGCGGATGATGACCTGTATACCCAGGCCATCAAGGCGGCGGATTCCGCCTACCAGGCGGACAAACCGTTCTTCTTCCATCTCATGACCACGACCAATCACCGGCCTTACACCTACCCGGACGGCCGCATCGATATCCCTTCCGGCAGCGGCCGTTCCGGCGCGGTGAAATATACAGACTGGGCGATCGGCGAGATGATGGAAAAGGCCAGACGCAAACCCTGGTTCAAGGATACCCTGTTTGTCATCATCGCGGATCACACCTCCGGTAGCGCGGGCAAGGTCGCTCTGCCGGTCGGGCAGTATCATATCCCCATGCTGATCTACAGCCCCGAGCATATCCGGGCTCAACAAGTGCATGCCCTGGCGAGCCAGATCGATGTGGCGCCCACCTTGCTGGCGCTGCTGAATATGGATTATGAGTCGGCCTTCTTCGGTAAAAACATTCTGACCATGAAGCCCGAGGAGGAGCGCGCACTGATTGGCAACTATCAGAAGCTGGGCCTGTATGCCGGCAACCGGTTGTCGATCCTCAGTCCGAAACGGCGCATGACCAAACAGGTGAATCCCGAAGCGCCGGAGCCTGTGGAGGCCGTGGTTAACGCACCGGATGCCGATATCCAGCGCGACATCGCCTATTACCAGGGCGCCAGCTACATCTACTCCCAGCACCTGAACGCCTGGGAGCGGCCGGCGGTTACCCGGTAATGCGACAGGAGACAAATTTCTGGCGTAACCATCTGCTGCTGCCGTTGCTGCTATTCACCCTGCTGGCCGGGTTGCTGGAGAGCGGCTCCATCGATCTCTACGTGGCGGATCTGATCTATCAGGCGGGTGGGGCCGGTTGGACACTGCAGAACAGCCCGCTGTTATCAGACATCCTGCATGACAACGCCAAGGCATTGGTGAAGCTGCTTGCGGTCATCCTGTTTGCGGTTGCCATCGCCAGTCATTTATTGGTCCGGCTGCGGCCCTACCGCCGGGCGGTCTGGTATCTCGCGCTGGTCATGCCCCTGTCCGGACTGCTGGTCGGTATCGGCAAGGAGGTCAGCCATGTCGATTGCCCCTGGGATCTGCTGCGTTATGGTGGTGAACACCCCTACATCCGCCTGTTCGAGGCGCATCCCGGGGATTTCCGCTACGGTAAGTGTTTTCCGGCCGCACACGCCGGTGCCGGCTACACATTCCTGGCACTCTATTTTTTCCTCGCCGCACTGCGTCCCCAATGGAAACGCTATGGCCTGATGGTCGGTATTGCCATGGGGGTGGTGTTCGGCGTCACCCAGCAGCTCAGGGGTGCGCATTTCCTCTCCCATGATCTCTGGACGGCGGCCATCTGCTGGTTCAACAGCCTGGGCTGGTACTGGTTTGCCTTTTGCAGAAAAAGAAACCCGCGTGTGGTGCCGTGTGTGGTGGAAGCGCCACGGCACGTGGCCAACGACCCGGAGAGTTCCGGATCATTGGCTGCGGTGGTTACCAGCGAAAAATAATGGTGCCGGAAGAGCGGCCGTAATCATGCCCGTAACGGTAGTCAGACCGATATTGGGGCCTCCAGTAGTTCCTGTTGTAACGGTAGAGATCATGTGACCGGTGGCCGCGGTAGCGTCTGTCGAAGTGTTTGCGGGAGTCCCGGCGACCTTTCCAGTGGCCGCGCGAATAGTAGCCCTTCTCGTGGACTTTCAATGCCGACGGTTGGTGCAAATACGACGGCTCCGCCAGTGTTTTGAAGCGGTTTCCCTCGTGACGCTCTCCTGCCTGGAGCTGGGTCAGCGCGGCCAGCGACAGGGAGGTGATGATCAAGGCTCTGGTTAAAAGTTTCATTTGGAATCTCCTCTGAGGTTGATTCTCCGGTACGCTTAAAGACTACAACCCGATGGCTGAACGCCGCCTGAATGGAATCGGGGATATACTCGGCATGAAATAACCCTGCGGTTTCTCCTTTGTCAGGTCCCGGGCAACGGGTTAGATTAGATTTATTTATGGGCCAACGGTGATCAGAGGTGGATATGAATGAGCTGGATAGGATCAAACTGGAGGCGGCGGCATTTCGTGGCCTGGTCGGGCATCTTCGCGAACGCAGCGACGTGCAGAATATCGACATCATGAACCTGGCCGGCTTCTGCCGGAATTGCCTCTCCAAATGGTACAAGGCGGCGGCGGACGCCCAGGGTATTGCGCTGAGCAAGGAGGAGGCTTTGGAGGCGATCTACGGCATGTCCTACGATGAGTGGAAAGCGAAGTATCAGCAGGAGGCGACCGCGGAACAGATGGAACGGTTCAATGAGACCAAACCGCTGCATGCCAAGATCAGCGGGCATGTGTGAACCTGTAGAGGCAGTGTCTGCGTTATCGGGTTGAACGGTTTTTCAACTACGGCGATGCCGAGGCCAATAAATAGCGCCTGCAGAGCCTGCGTCGGCAGTGGAACGGTGATGATCGGGAGAAGGGGTGATTCATTTTCCCGGAGCCCCGCGCTGGGACTCCGGAAAACTGAATCTTTGCACAGCTTTTAACGGAACGCTAACCGTCGGCACATCCTGTGCGAAGAACTTCTCTGATTACGGATCACCTGGTGATCCGACAGCTCATTATTGGGCTGCGGGTGCCTGCGGTGCTACCGGAGCAACAGGCGCCGGGTAACCGTAGGGTGCGCCATAGGGTGCGCCGTAGCCCTGGGGGGCGCCGTAGCCATAAGGTGCCTGGCCATAGCCGTAAGGGGCGCCGTAACCGTAAGGTGCACCATAACCACCATAGTAGGGGTTGCCATAGCCATAGCCGTTACCACGGGTGTAGGCATTGCTGCGACCGCTGAAGTTCATGTTGAAATCACCGGTACCGTCACCCATTCCGTCACCCATTCCATTCCAGGGACCGCCGCCCCACCAGGCAGAAGCAGTGGCGGATGCGGACAGCATGGCGACAACGGCAGCAATCTTTGCAAATTTGTTCATTGGTATCTCTCCTGAAAAACCTTTATTAAATGTGTGTGTCCTGCTCAGTAAAGCGCTACAGCTCGCCTTAACTGTGCGTAAGAATATAAGAAAATACTAAAATAGTAAACTACAATTTAGCAGGAATATGAATATTTTTTTAACTCAAGTCTCGGAGTTCAGTTCCAGACGCTGGGCGGGCACCTTCGGGCTTATTCGCGTTCATTTGGGTTCATTTGCGACGCATATTTTTCCTGAGTGCGGCTGAGTCAGTGGGGTAATCAGCTTTAGTTCCAACGCCCAGCAGGCAGGTGAGATTCTGCACCATGGGTTCCGATACGGGCCGGATCTTCTTACGCATCACCGATCCCACGGCGTCCGTCAGACTGAGAATCGGGGTGAGCAGGGTGTCGTCGAGATGGGCCAGGAACAGCATGGCGCGAATCTCCCCCCGCAGTTGTGGCAGGGTATCCCACAGGTCGCGCAGGGGTCCGCTGTCGGTAGCCAGCAGTGATTCGACCACTGCATCGATTTCGGCAATCTCCCGCAGCTCATCCCGGCCCGCCCGGATAGTGGAGAAATATTCGCCGACCGCCTTGAACAGGGCGCTGACCACATCCTGGTCGGCCGGGCGTGTCATCACGTCGATTACCGTGTGGGCGAAGGTCTGACCGCGGCTCTCCAGCAGCTTCTCCAGGAATGCTGCGTAGCGGTTTTCCTGTTTCGCCAGTTGCCTTAATACGGGCTGGTGTGTGGGCAGGTCGCTACGGGGCGGCAACGGCTCCGGCAGGGCATCCGGGATGGTCTCCAGGAAGCCCACCCGGTAGCTCTTTGACGAGCGGCCCCGGTTCCAGAGCCGTTGTTTGAGCGGCGCCTCGATCAGCCCCGGCTGCAGCACCAGACGCACGCTCTCCAGGATCTGCTGCGGTGCGGTCTCGAAGGGCAGGTGCTCCACCAGAAAGGCGGCCAGCGCCGCTCCCAGCGGACCCGCCGCCACCGCCGGCTGTTCCAGCAGTCGCCTGGCGTACTCGGCCTGCGGTTCGCACCACCAGGCGAGGCGCGCCAGTTCGTTGGTCAGGTCCGGCGAACAGACCACCGCCATGACCGCCTCCGGCTCGGCCAGTTTCAGCAGGCTCGACAGCCGGGCGCTTTCGACCTGGCCCATGCGGGTCCAGCGCTGTATATAGACGGGATAGCCACCGGGGGAGTTGAGCACGATCCCGGCCAACAGCTCGCGTACCCGCCTGAGATAGTGTTCCGGGTTGCCGTCGGGGTGCAGGGCCACCTTCATCTCCTGATCACCCTTGATGCCATGCACCTCCAGGCGGTTCTCGTCGATGCGAATGGCCTCGGCATGGATTGCCAGCACGTTCAGGCGCAGGAGATCCTCGTTGCTCAGTTCCATTGCCCGAAATCCCCCGCAGGTCTCAATTGAGCTGGATACGTTGACCCCAGGGGATCTCCGCCTTGCCCTTGACCAGCCAGATCACCGGCATCGCCGGTTCGTGGTTCGGAAACGCCCCCTGGGCGTCGGTAAAATAGATCAGCAGATCGCACCGGGCATCGTGTTGCTCTACCCACTCGAACACCGGTCTGAAATCGGTGTCGCCGCCGCCCGTGAACGCCCGGGGCAGCCGCAGCTGTTCCCAGGGCTCGACAATCCAGGGGCCGTCGGCGGCCAGCACGGCATCGCAGGCGAGCAGGGTGATGTGGGCATGGGCCTGCCCCTTGATGGCGTCGATTTCGGAGATGAACTGGCGCATCTCCTCATCGCTGATCGAGCCGCTGGTATCCAGCCCGACCACCACCCGGAGTTCGCTGCTGCGCAAGCTGGGGAGGATGGCGTCACCCTCGCGCCGCGAGGGTCTGGCCCAGTTGTAATCCTCCCGGGCGGTGGCGGTCATGTACTTGGCCAGCAGCATGCGCCAGGGGATGCGCGGCTGCAGCAGATGGCCGATCACGCGCCCCAGCTCGCCGCCCATCCTGCCGGCCTGCAGCGCCTGCTGATAGGCGCCGGCCAGGCGTTGGGTCCACTGCACCGCCAGCCGTTCCTGCTCGGTCGGCGACAGCGGTGCCGGTTGGGTGGCGGCTGGCGATTCCCCTGAATCGGACTCGCTGCGCGGCGCCTGGCGCTGTGGCTCCGCTCTCTCGGCGGCTGGTCCATCATTCGGGCAGTCACCGCCACCCCCTGGACTGCCTCCGGCGTTGGCCTCGGCCCGATCGTAGAGATGCTGGTCGTGGGTCTCCATCTGCTCGCTCTCGGCGATGCAGGGATAGATCTCCTCGGCGGTCATCCCCTCGAATTCGACCAGGTGCAGTGCCCCCGGGCAGGGCTCCAGCTGCTCGGCGATCAGCAGCGGGTTGATCGCCAGATCACAGGCGATATCCCAACGATACTTGTCCCGGTGCAGGCGTCTGGCGAAGTGGGAGAGGGCGCAGTGCAGCGCCTCGTGCGCCAGCACGAACTGGGTCTGTTCCAGGCTCAGGGCGTCAATGAAATCGGCATTGTAGTAGAAGGCGCGGGCATCGGTCGCGGTAGTCCGGCACCAGCCGGGGTCGGCTTGCAGCATCGGCAGGCGCAACACCAGGGCGCCGAGGAACGGTTTGTCCAGGATCAGTCGGGTGCGGGCGGCGCTGAGTTTGGTCTCGATCTCGCTCATCGTCTGCCGGCTCCATCCCGTGTTCAGAGATCGTACAGCATCACATCGGCCACCGCCTCGGCCCAGGGGGCGAATTCCGGCAGGTTGAACAGCTCCTGGCCGATGGCGCGGTGCATGTCCGAGACCAGCATGATGCCCATCTCCCGTTGCGGAAAGCGGCCGGCATAGTCGAGGATACGGCCATACACCCCGCGCTCGCCGGCGGCGCCCCTGGCCTTCAGCGCACGGCCAACCAGGGCGGAGGCGACGGCGTACTGCAGGTCGATTTCCGTCGGCACCAGCACGCAGTCGCCTTGCAGGATGGCGTCGATATCGGGCAACTTGTCCAGGTTGTTGACGAACGCCGCCAGTTCGATCCCGGCGGCCGGGCCGACGCAGGCCTGCAGGGCGTCGCAGAGCAGCTCGGGCAGGGTGCCGAACTTCTGCAGCCCGCGATGGGCGAACTCCCAGGAGCGGGGCGAGGGGAAGGCCACCGGATTATGGGCGGGGTCGAAATCGAACAGCCGTTCCGGGCGGAAGCGCAGGAAGGCGATCACCCGTTCGTCGATGCCGTTGTCATAGGCCCAGGCGACCCAGTCGTCGAGCTGGGTCTCCACCTCGAAATGGGTGAACCGGTTGGCCAGCGGGGAGGGCATGGTGTAGGTAACCCCGCGGTCGCCCTGGCGGTTGCCGGCGGCAAAGATGGCCCAGCCGTCCGGGATCATGTACTCCCCCAGGCGCCGGTCGAGGATCAGTTGATAGGCGGCGGCGGATACACTGGGTGGGGCGGAGGTGATCTCGTCAAGAAACAGGATGCCCCGTTCACCATGTGCGTCCACATGGGGCAGCAGCGCGGGCTCGGCCCACTCCACGCGATCGCCGCTGCGGAACGGGATGCCACGCAGGTCGCTCGGCTCCATTTGCGAGAGGCGGATATCGATCACCGGTACCCGGTGGCGCCGGCCCACTTGGCTGACCAGTTGCGACTTGCCTACCCCGGGGGGGCCCCAGAGCATGACCGGTGTGTGATGACCCTCTTCGGTACTCAGGTATTCACGGTCCAGAATGGCCGATATCGCGGCTGGTCGCATGCTACTTCCTATGATTGATCGGTGCTGCGGGTACACTGTTCTTGGCAATAACCTACCATATAACTGAGAAACGCCAGTAATAAGATATAGTGATGGTAACGATTGCGCAATTTATGAACGTGTGCCGGGTGGGGCCGGGCGATAAAGTACCCGCCGGGGTTGCCGATAGATTTCAGAAATGTTCCCGCATTGGGGCGACCTTGGCGGGGGTTGTTCTCCATCCCACGGCCCCTTCCCGCCGGCCGCCGGCGTGGCCGGCGCCGGGAGAAGTCGCGCCGGGGGCAATCCAGCATTCAGGACGAACAGGCTGACGCAAACAGACATGACGGAACCAGTACAGGATCAATATCGGGTGCTGTTCGAGCATTCCGCCGATGCGATGCTCATCATCGATGGTGGCCGCTTCATCGATTGCAATGAAGCAGCATTGCGGATGCTGGGTTATGCGGTTCGCGCTGATCTGTTCGCCACCCATCCCTCACAGTTGTCACCGCCCTTCCAGCTGGATGGCGCCTCGTCCTACGACAAGGCGAATGAGATGATCGCCATCGCCATGGAGCGTGGGTCGCATCGGTTCGAGTGGATCCACCGCAAGCGCGACGGGACCGATTTTCCGGTCGAGGTGCTGCTCACCCCGATTCCCGCCGGCGGGCGGTTGCTGCTGCACGTGGTGTGGCGCGACATCACCCAGCGGAAGCAGTCGGAGGAGCAGCTCCGGCTGGCCAAGTACGTGACCGACTCGACCAGCGAGGGGATCATTGTCACGGATATGGATCTGCGGATTATCGAGGTGAACCCCGCCTATTGTGATTTGCTCGGATACGACCGCGACGAGGTGCTGGGGAGAAATGCCGGATTTGCCAAGTCCGGCAGGCATGACGAGGTGTTCTATCAGCGGATTTGGGAGTCGCTCAACCAGGCCGGCAATTGGCAGGGCGAGATCTGGGATCGCAAGAAGAACGGCGAGGTGTTTCCCATCTATCTCCGTCTCAATACCATCTTTGACGCCACTGGCAGACCCTGCTACTACACCGGGCTGTTTTCCGATATCACCCATCAGAAAAGAACCGAAGAGCAGCTGGAGGAGCTGGCCTTCAACGACGCCCTCACCGGACTGCCTAACCGGGCACTGTTCCATCAGCGCCTGAAGCAGGAGCTGACGCGCTGTCAGCGACATGAAAGCAAGCTGGCACTGCTGTTCATCGACCTGGACCGGTTCAAGCATGTCAACGATTCCCTCGGTCACAGCAATGGCGATACCTTGCTGATTGAGGTGGGCGAGCGCATCAGGCGGGCGGTCAGGTCGGTGGATACCGTCGCCCGCATGGGCGGTGACGAGTTCACCGTCATCCTGCTGGATCTGAACGACGAGTACACGGTTACCGATGTGGCGACCAAGATTCTGGCCAAGGTGATCCATCCGGTGTGGATTGACCGGCATGAGATCATTCCCCATCTGAGCATCGGCATCAGCCTCTATCCACGCGATGGTGAGAGCGTGGATGACCTGACCCGGCATGCCGATATGGCCATGTATCATGCAAAGAGCGAGGGCGGCGATCGATTTCACTTCTTCCAGGAGGAGATGAACCGGGAGAGTGGGCGCCGCCTGGCGCTGGAAAATGAAATGAGCGTCGGCCTGAACAGCGGTCAGTTCGTCCCCTATTTCCAACCGGTTTACGAGCTCGACTCCGGCCTGCTGGTGGGTATGGAGGCGCTGGTGCGCTGGCAACACCCGGAGCGGGGCCTGATCATGCCCGACGAGTTCATTCCGTTGGCCGAGGAGACCGGCTTAATCATCCGCCTGGGATACAGCGTATTGCAGCAGGCCTGTCGGCAGGTAAAACAGTGGGTGGATGAGTACTCCCGGGAGCTGTATCTGGCGGTCAACCTGTCCGCCAGACAGTTTCACTCCAGCGACCTGATCGAGCAGGTGCGGCGGATCCTCAACGAAAGCGGGTTTCCGCCGGGTTGCCTCACCCTGGAGATCACCGAGAGCATGATGATGGGACGGATCGAGAGGACCCTTAATCAGCTGACCCAACTGCGCGCTGCCGGCCTGAATCTGGCGATTGACGATTTCGGCACCGGCTACTCCTCGCTGAGCTACCTGCAGCGCTTTCCGGTCAACACCCTGAAGATCGATCGAAGCTTTATTCGCGACATACTGACCGATCGCAACAGCCGCGCCATCATCAGGGCGATCATCTCCATGGCCCGGGCAATGGAGCTGGACGTGATCGCCGAAGGGGTGGAAAATACTGACCAGCTGGCATATTTGAAGGAGTTGAAGTGTCAGAAGGCGCAGGGTTATCTGTTCAGCCGGCCGTTGCCGGCGGATCAATTCGCGCAACTCCTGGCCGATGGTGGAGAATGGCATAGACCAGTTGGTCTTCCTTGCCGGTAATGTTTTTCAGGTAGTCCGCCTCATGATGCTGCGGGATCAGCTCGCTACTGTCATTGGCATCGGTCGGGGTCAGCCGATAATCCGCCTGACGGATTGAAAACAACCATTGCAAAGCGCAACGGTTTCTGTCGCTACAGCGATCCCTTTTTCAGAAACAGTCCGACCTGTTCCTTGGGCATTGGCCGGCTAAACAGGAAGCCCTGGGCATTGGGGCAGCCGAGCCGCTTAAGCTGTTGATACTGGACCTCCGTCTCGACACCTTCCGCAATGATATCCAGCCCCAGCTCCTTGGCCATGGCGATAATCGCGGTGACGATGGAGTTGCGGCTGCTGGTGGCGCGTATGCCGCTGACAAACGAGCGATCAATCTTGAGCGTGCTCAGGGGCAGCGACTGCAGGTAGCCGAGGGAGGAGTAGCCGATGCCGAAGTCATCGACAGCGATACAGATACCCGCGGCATGCAGTTGGCGAAGCTTATGGACCACCTGATCCATATCCTGGATCAGTACGTTCTCGGTGATCTCCAGCTCGAGCGCGGAGCCGGGGACGCCATGCCTGGTCAGTACCTTGAATACCTGCTGTTCGAAATCGGCTTGCGCCAGCTGTTTCGAGGAGACATTGACCGCCAGTTTGATCTGGTCGTGACCGGCCTTGCGCCACTTGCTCAGTTCCGCGCAGCCGGCATCCAGCACCCACGATCCGATCTCATTGATCAGGCCGCTCTCTTCGGCCACGGGGATAAACTCGGTGGGGCTGATGTTGCCCACTTCCGGATGCTTCCAGCGCAGCAGTGCCTCCATTCCGGAGACCTTGCCGGACTGCAGGTTGATCTGCGGCTGAAAATAGACCTGCAACTGCCCTTCATCGATGGCGCGCCGGAGGCCCGTGTCCAGCGAAAGGTGCTGGTCAGCCGAACCTTTCATCTCGTTGGAGAAGAACTCGTAACCATCCTTGCCGCGCCGTTTGACATGGTACATGGCGATATCGGCATGCTTGATCAGCGCATCCATGGTCTCCCCGTTATCCGGGAACAGTGCAATGCCGATACTGAAACTGACGAAGACCTCGACCCCATCGATAAAGATAGGCGCCTTCAGGTTGGCCAGCACCTTCTCCACCAGGCGAATGGCGTCGACCCTGCCGGTGACTTCCGGAACCAGCAGATTGAACTCGTCGCCGCCCACCCGGGCCAGGGTGTCGCTGTCGCGCAGGCAGTTGCGTAACCGGTTGGCCACCGTCTGCAGCAGTTGATCCCCGGCGACATGGCCCAGGGAGTCGTTGATCACCTTGAACCGGTCCATGTCCAGGTACATCAGCGCCAGTTGATTGCCGTTTCGCTTGGCCTGGGAGATGGCCAGACCGAGGCGGTCGCGCAACAGGGCGCGGTTGGGCAGTTGGGTCAGCAGGTCATGGTAGAGCTGGAAGTTGATGATCTCTTCGGCCCGCTTGCGCTCGCTGATATCCCGCGCCACGCCGTAGGTGCCGACATAACATCTCTGCTCGCCGCCGCCGGTGTCGCGGTAGATGCCCATCGAGTTCAGTTCGACCGAGACGGCGCGGCTCTCGAAATAGCGGCTGGGCTGGCTGTTGTCCTTGCAGCGCAGCCTGAACTCTACGTTACGACTGGCGCGATCCCCGGTGCGGCGTTCGGCAAAGGCGTATTTCGCCTTCTCCACGTCATCCTCATGCACCACCTCGGAGTAGTGATGCCCGATCAGATCGTCCTGCTTGTAATCGAGGAGTTGACTGATGCGATCATTGACGAAGCAGAAATAACCCGCCTCGTCGAGCATGTAGATGATGTCCGGGGAGTTGTCGACGATGAAACGATAACGGTATTCGGAGGCTTCGAGCTTCTGGTGTACCTGTTTGAACTCCCGTTCCAGGCTGCGTTTTTTCAGTACGTTCTCAATAATGCCGAGGAGTTCCACCGGGTTGTAGGGTTTGCGTAAAAAATCGCTGACGCCGTTTCTCAGCGCCTCGGTGGCATTGGCAAAGGTGGCTTCGCCACTGACGATGACCACATCGATCTCGGGGAAGTCCGTTTTCAGCAGCTCAAGAAACTCCAGGCCGGAGATCTCCGGCATGTTCAGGTCGAGAAGAATCAGCTCAATCGGATTGCCATCCAGGATCTCCAGCGCGACCTGTCCGTTTGCCGCGATAATACTCGCATGTCCGTATGCCTTAAGGAGATCGCGCACACTCTCACGCATGCGTACTTCATCATCCACTACCAGGATTCTGGCCGGCGCGGTTTTGGCGGCTCTGGTGGCCCTATCCTTGTTTGTGGGAAGTTGGGGTAAAAACTCGCTTCCCAGCCAGGACTCCGTGGACTTCATCATTGTGCCTTCCCCTTATTATTCGTCACCTAAGCGACGAGGCAGGTGGATGAGAAATTCACTTCCACCTCCCGAGCGACCCCTGCAGCTAATACTCCCTTTCAGCTCATTAATGAGGTTGTTTACAATGGTTAATCCTAAACCTGAGTGGTGGTTGCCTTTCGTGCTGTCGACCGGGCTGAACAGCCTCCCCATGATCTCCGGGGGGATCCCGGGACCGTTGTCGGCGATACTCAATTCGACGTATTCACGCCCCCCGATGTTGATGCGGTCGCGTGTCTGAATCCACAGATCCCCGCCATCGGGCATCGCCTCGACGGCATTCTTGACCAGGTTGGTGATCACCTGCTTGAGACTTGCCCGGCTGATCTGGATGGCCGGTAGCATTTTCTCCAGGTCCAGATGCTCGGTGATGCCGTGGGTCTTGAAATAAGAGGCCTGGAAGATCTCCATCAGATCGCGGATTATCTCGTTGATATCCACCGAGAACGAGGCGATGTGTTGTGGATCACCGATGTCGCGCAGACGCAAGGTGATGTCGCCGACCCGTTGGATCTCCTCTTTGATGATCTTCAGGTGGTCGGAAATCGAGGCGTCTTCACTGAACTTGACCGAGAGCACGTGCAGATAGTTGTTGATGATGCCCAGCGGATTGTTGATTTCATGGACAATGCTTCTTGCCTCACGCTGATGCCACTGGCGGGTATTCTCAAGCAACTCCTCGGTTCTTCTCGCCAGGCCGCGGTGTGTCTGGATACCCTGGGCGGCGGTGGCCGCGAACATTGGCAGGAAGTTCAGGTTGTGCGCCTGCCGGTCCTGTTCCGCGGCGCGCAGGCCGACCGCGATCACCCCGATGCGGCTGGAGCCGGTGATCAGCGGAACGCAGAGCATGCAGTCGCTCTCCAGTGTCCGGGCGAGTTGTTGGTCGACCAGGGAGGCCGGGGCCGACTCCAACGGCCCCTGGACCGTTCCCTCGATCAGTGCCTGGGCGACAAGACTGCGGCCCGCCACAACCGGTATATTGAATTCGGCTATCCGTGTGTTACTCACGGCACGGCCGACGATACCCCGCAGGTGGCCGTTATCGGCTTCGGCAAGAAACAGGATGCTGTGATCCATGCCGAACAGGATATCCAGTTCCGCGAGTACCGAGTCCAGGAACTCCCGCAGCTCCGTTTCACTGCCCGGATCCAGATTGACGCCGCCCAGCAAGGCAAACTCGCGTACCCGGCGGGCCAGCTCAAGGCGGACCTCCTCGGTCTCGACCTGGACGGCAATAGCGCCGGCGGCATCCTTTTCAAGCCGGATGCCGAGGCCATCGGCAGCCTTCTGCACCTGCTGTTCGATATCCTTTTTCAGATTAGTGACAACCGAGGGGGTCAGGCCAAACAGCAGATCGGCCTCCGAATAGATGCTATCGAGATCAATGCCCGGATCACTCAGCTTGTGAATGAAGTTGGTCAGGCGCACCAGTCGTGGCGCCTCAAGCAGCCGCTCGGCCGGTTCATTCTGATAGAGCAGGGCGTCACTGAGGAATGACTCCAGCTCCCATTCACCCACCACCAGCGCACTCACCTCGTGGTAGGCGGCGCCGAACAGCTCACGTTCAAGGTCGGTTAGGGCGAGGTCGTCCGGGGTCTTGAGCAGCAGATCGCCATAGCGGTCCGGCTGGTTGTTGAGGAATACCAGCTGGCCGAGTTTGTGCAGCAGGCCGGCCAGGTAGGCCTCGTCCGGAAACTCGTAGCTGGTCAGCGTGGCCAGGGCCCTGGCCGCATGGGCGCACCAGAGCGACTTGTACCAGATGATGCCGAGCCCTTGTCCGGTCTGGACGTTGAACTGGGAGAAGAACTGATGTACCGCGGCATTGATGGCGATGGTTTTGATGTTGTTAAGCCCCAGCACCACCAACAGATGGTTGAAGTCCCGGTCTTCATTCCACTGGGCATAGGCGGGGGAGTTGCAGACGGCGGTGATCTTGGCGGTCAGCCCGATATCCTGTTGGATTATCTCCGCCAGATCATGGAAACTGACGTCGACTTGATGGCAGGCTTCGATTAATCTGAGCAACACCTGCGGGACAGAGGGGAGTCTGCCCAGGCTGAGATTTTCGATAATGACCGGTGAGGCGTCCTTCATGACGTAACATCCTGCACCAAATATCAACTATAAGTCAATGAGATAAAAAGGAATTCTGTACAATATTTGGACAAATGGAAACGACCAACGCAACCATTCACAACACCCTTGGCGACTCGGCAGGGGAAAAAAGTCAAAACTGTGAACCAGTTAACAGCATGATTGTGATTGCCAGCGGTAAAGGCGGCGTCGGTAAAAGCACCCTCTCCGCCAATCTCGGCATCGCGCTGGGACAGATGAAACGGCGGGTCTGTCTGTTCGATGCGGACACCAATCTGGCCAATATCAATATTCTCTTTGGAATAAATCCACTACAGACACTACGTGAATACATCCGTGGGCAAAAACGCCTCGATGAAATCCTCCTGCCGGTTTCCGAGTACCTGCAGATTGTCCCCGCGGCCAGCGGCATCGCCGAATTCCTGGAGCTTGATGCGCAACAGCAGGAGCGCCTGCTGAGCGGCCTGCGGGATATCGAACGGCATAATGATCTCCTGCTGGTGGATTCGGCGGCCGGTGTCGGCAGCAGCCAGCTCGGCTTCTTCCTGGCGGCCGCCTGTCCGGTCCTGGTCATCACCCCGGAGCCCACCTCGCTGACGGATGCGTTTTCGTTCCTGAAGATGGCCAAGCGGTTTGGCTTCGGCGGGATTGTCTATGTCGTGGTCAATATGGCCTCCGACCTGCACGCGGCCAGGAGCGCCTTCAAGCGCTTCAAACAGGCCACCGAGAAGTATCTGCAGCTACCGGTGGGTTACCTGGGTTATGTGCTGCAGGATCAGCAGGTGCCGGCATCGGTAAGAAACCAGCAGCCGGTCATGCTCAGCAAACCGGAGTGCCTGGCCAGCCGCTGTATCCGGGTGATTGCGGAGCGCCTGCTCCGGTTGCTGCAGAATCAGCGGCGGGGTTCGGAGTCGTTCAGTGACTATCTGCGGGAGATGAACCAGCCCTTCGGCATCGAACTGCGGCAGACCGCTCAGGGCGCCGGGGATGCCGACACGGCGGCGCAGGATGCCGATTGGGAACAGCAGACGCTGGCCCGCCTGCAGACCCTGGACAAGGGGGCGGCCGGTGCATTCATTCGGCGCGCGGCCAGCGAGTGGGCGGTCAGGCACCAGGCCGGCGAGGCGGAGCTGTTTGCCGATACCGAACCAGCCGAATGGCCGCTGGCGGCGCCCGCTCCGGTGGCCGTGATGCCGGTGCCCGAAGAAGCGGATGGCGCCAGGCCGCCACGGCGTACTTTTCAGGGTGCGCTGGCGCAGAGCCCCTATTGTGCCGCGGCGCAGTTCGCCGAACTGCTGGCCCGGACCGAGAAACGGTGAGCGTGCTAGCGCAGCAGTAGCACCGGCACGGAGGCGTTGCGGATCACGTTGGTAGTGGTGCTGCCCACCAAGAAGCGGCGGATCACCGAGTGGCCGTAGGCCCCCATGATCAGCAGGTCGATCCCGTGCTCCGCCCGGTAGTCGCACAGCACCCGTTCCACCTCGCCGTCAACCAGGCTGGCGGTGGTCTCGAACCCGGCACGCTCCAGGGTCGCTTGCGCCCAATCGAGTTGCGCGCGGTTTTCATCACTGGCCGTGCCGACCATCACCAGGTGACAGGGGAGGTTCCGCAGTAGCAGGCTGGTGGCGATCATCTCCACTCCCTTGCGCGTGGTGGCGCTGCCGTCGAAGGCGAGCATCACCCGTTGCGGCTCCTTGAAGGCGGCGGTGGTGATGAGGATCGGGCGGTGCAGGGTGCGCACCACATTCTCCAGGCGGCTGCCGATGTGCCGGCTCAGGTGATCCTCATGCTTGCCCAGCACCAGCAGGCGAATGTCCGTCTCCAGCTCGGTGAGGGTCTCAACCAGGTCGCCGTGGCGCTGCCAGCGGGTGGGGTTGTCGATGCCCTGTTCGATGGCGCGCTGTCTGGCCGCCTCCAGCATCAGTTTTCCCTGTTCCAGGGCGAGCTTGCCGCGCCGCTCGTCCAGGGCGGCCAGCTCATCCAGCAGGGCCTCCCGGCTACCCAGGCCGATGTTGCCGCTGAGGTTGCTCTCGGTCGGGTACTCCGATTTATCCAGTACGTGTAGAAATTCCAGCGGGGCGTCCAGCCGCAGGCTGGCCCAGACGGCGTAGTCACAGACGGCGGGGGATACCTCGGTACCGTCGATACAGGCGATCACTTGAGTCATTTTTTATTCTCCTCCGTCAGTGGCCCATCAATTTCGCCACGGCATCCGGATCATCATGCACAGCAAAACGATCGACAATCGTGGCGCTGGCTTCGTTGAGGCCAATCAGTTCGACCTCTGTGCCCTCGCGGCGGAACTTGAGGACCACCTTGTCCAGCGCCGCCACCGCCGTGATATCCCAAAAGTGCGCCTGATACAGGTCGATCACCACCTTGTCCACCACCTCCTTGAAGTCGAAGAACTCGACGAACTTCTCGGCGGTGGCGAAGAACACCTGGCCCACCACCCGGTAGGTGCGTAGCGTACCATCTTCGTTGATCTCTGAATGCACGTGCTTGAAGCGGGCCACCTTGTTGGCGAAGAACATCGCCGCCAGCAAGACGCCGACGAACACGCCATAGGCCAGATTGTGGGTGGCTACCACCACCACCACGGTGCTGGTCATGACGATATTGGTGCTCGGGGGGTGTTTTTTCAGGTTGCGCAGCGATTCCCAGCTGAAGGTGCCGAATGCGACCATGATCATCACCGCCACCAGCGCGGCCATGGGAATGCGCGCCACCCAGTCGCCCAGGAACACCACCATCAACAGCAGCACCACGCCCGCCGCCAAGGTGGAGAGGCGGGTGCGGCCGCCGGACTTTATGTTGATCACCGACTGGCCGATCATGGCGCATCCCGCCATGCCGCCGAGCAGGCCGGAGGCGATATTGGCCACGCCCTGACCCTTGCACTCGCGGTTCTTGTCGCTGCCGGTATCGGTCAGGTCGTCGATGATGGTGGCCGTCATCAGCGACTCCAGCAGACCCACCACCGCCAGGGAAACCGAATAGGGGAGGATGATCATGAGGGTGTCGAGGGTGAGCGGTACCTCCGGCCAGAGAAACACCGGCAGGGTGTCGGGCAGTTCACCCATGTCGCCCACGCTGCGGATATCCAGGTCCAGACCGATGGCGATGGCGGTCAATACCACGATGGTGACCAGCGGCGAGGGGATGGCCCGGGTCAGATAGGGAAACAGGTAGATGATACCCAGACCGCCGGCGGTCATGGCATAGACATGCCAGGTGACACCGGTCAGTTCCGGCAGCTGGGCCATGAAGATCAGGATCGCCAGGGCGTTGACGAAACCGGTTACCACCGAGCGCGAGACAAAGCGCATCAGCGAACCCAGCCGCAGATAGCCGGCGACGATCTGCAGCAGGCCGGTCAGCAGGGTGGCCGCCAGCAGGTACTCCAGGCCGTGCTCCCTGACCAGGGTTACCATGAGCAGCGCCATGGCGCCGGTGGCGGCGGAGATCATGCCGGGCCGTCCGCCGACGAAGGCGATCACCACGGCGATGCAGAAGGAGGCGTACAGCCCCACCTTGGGATCGACCCCGGCAATGATGGAGAAGGCGATCGCCTCCGGGATCAGCGCCAGGGCCACCACGATACCGGCCAGCAGATCACCACGGATATTGCCAAGCCAGCTGTTTTTGAACGATACCACCATAAAACACTTCCACTACAACGAATGACGGAATCCCGAGCAGCGCCCTGGCCATGCCGTCGGCAGCGCCGCTCAGGCCGCGCAGTAGGGCACAGGCAACGGCCGCGACGACCCGGGTCGTCGGATGGGGCTGGCTTATCGGCGGGTGTTAAATCAACGGGGTAGGGAGTTGGGCGACGATTCCATGCGGCAATGGCTGGTGTCGGCGGCGTGATCCCGTGTTCGCGAACTGATTTTCGATCCTGCAGACTGCTCTGGGTAACTGAAGGGGCGGGATCCTACCACAGATCGGCGCGGATTTCAGTCTCCACTGGCAGGCTTCATTGACCGAACACGCTGTCCACCAGATAGCCGGTGTAGGCGACATAGCAGGCCAGCAGCGCCGCCCCCTCGAAGCGGTTGATACGTCCTGGTCCGCGGAAACCATAACCGACGACGAACAGGGAGAGGGTCAGTGCGGCCATGACCAGCATGTCACGGGAGAATGCCTCGGGTCCCACCGCCATCGGATGGATGGTCCCGGCGATACCCACCACCGCCAGGGTGTTGAACAGGTTGGAGCCGAGTACGTTGCCGAAGGCGATGTCGTGTTCGCCCTTGCGTATGGCGATGATCGACGAGGCCAGCTCCGGCAGCGAGGTGCCGACGGCAACGACGGTCAGGCCGATGATCAGATCGCTGACGCCGAAGCCCTGGGCAATCTCCACCGCCCCCCAGACCAGGATGCGCGAGCTGATGATCAGTAATACCAGGCCGACGGCAAGCCAGAAGATCGCCCGGCGCAGCGGCATGGCGTGGATCACCAGCTCCTGCTCCGTCTCGCTGCCCAGGCTGTCACCCTTTTTCCGCATGCCCTGCCAGATGCTCCAGCTCATCAGTACGCCAAACACCAGCAGCAACATCACCGCATCGAGATAGCTGATCACCCCGTCGCGGATCTGCCAGGCCGCCAGGACTGTGACCGCGGTGAGGATCGGCAACTCCTGGCGCAGAATCCGCGAGTGCACGGCGATGGGACTGAGCAATGCCGTCAGCCCGAGGATCAGGGCGATATTGGTGATGTTGGAGCCGTAAGCGTTGCCGAGGGCGATGCCCGGATTGCCCTGGGAGGCGGAGATGGCGGAGACCACCATCTCCGGTGCCGAGGTGCCGAAGCCGACAATCACCATGCCGATCAGCAGCGGCGGCATGCCGAAATGGCGCGCGGCGGCGGCCGAGCCGTCGACAAACCGGTCGGCGCTCCAGACCAGCAGCGCCAGTCCGAAGGCGACGGCGAGAAATGCGGTAATCATAAAACTCCGGTGAACAATCGATGGTATAACGGTGCCGAAGCGAGCTGTGCTTCCAGGGTATGTTATGAGGTTGTCCGACAACCTTTGGCGTATCGCAGCGAACACCGGCCGCTGGGCGGCCGCGCCGGAAGAGCCACGCGAGTTGGCGGATTATAGATGAGAAGCGTGCGATGGGACGCATGCCGGGGGGCGAAATGTCGGCCTGGGATGGGCATGTCCCGCAGTATGGCGGGGTTTGTCGAACACGGAGCAGGGGTTGATGTTGAGCTCCCTGACTGGTCGTTCTGTTTCACCAGCACGGTCTCATTACCCGGCAACAGCTCGTAATGTTTCAAATTGACGATTGACCTGTTTGCGGACTATATTTGGTCATGTTAAGGAGAGTGGTTATGAAACTATCGAGTCAAATCAAACCGATCAGTTACCTGAAGGCTCATGCCGCAGAAATCGTGCGTAACCTGTCGGGGCAAGGTGAGCCCTTGGTTATCACCCAGAATGGCGAAGCCAAGGTCGTGATACAGGGCATCGAAAGCTATGAGCAAACTCAGGAGACCATGGCGCTTCTGAAGATTCTTGCACTCGGCACGCGTCAGATTGAGGAAGGCAAGGTCCAGCCTGCTGGGGATGTTGTTGCGCGACTTCGAGACCGGAGCAAGAGTCGCTGATGACGTTCCAGGTGTTTCTGACCGACGATGCGGCACGGGATCTGGAAGAGTTGTACGACTACATCGAATCCCACGACGCGCCGGAAAAAGCGGATTACGTTCTTGGCCAGATAGAAACGGCCTTTTCGAGCCTCTCTGAAAACCCCCAACGCGGAGTCTATCCGAAGGAACTACTGGCCGTCGGGCTTCGCGAGCACCGTGAGATTTTTTTCAAACCCTACCGCATCATCTACCGCGTCATGTCCGAAAATGTTTACATTATGGTGATTGCTGATGGCCGTCGCGATATGCAGACATTGTTGCAGAGGCGTCTATTACAGCCCTGAATCCGCACCCACATCAAGCAGAGTACCCTTTAGTAACTCAAGTTTCGGAGTTCATTTCACAAAGCCCGAATCGGTAAATTTGTAGGGTGGATAAGCATCAGCGCATCCACCATGATCAGATGACGGTGGATGCGCAAGCTTATCCACCCTACAAGTACCTCGAATTCCGAAGCTTGAGTTTGAGCACAGTCATTTTACCATGTGTGAGAAATACTTATTTTTGCAATCAATAGGTTAAGAGACATTTATTGCTGAACTTGAACTCCGAAACCTGAGTTAGTAAATTAACAGCATCAGTCTGTTTGATTTCATATCCCATGGCCCGGTAGCCGCGTTGCCGTTTGTCCCACATACGGGCGAGTTGGGGTTGATCCGTCTCGGCATAATCGTAGATGCGCACATCCTGCTTGTCGGCATGCTCCCGGTGCAGGCGTCCGGCATATTGCTGCAACGTCCCTCTCCAGGATATCGGCATGGCCAGCACCAGCGTATCGAGCGGCGGGTGGTCGAAGCCTTCGCCAATCAGGCGGCCGGTAGCTAGGAGAACTCGCGGGGCGGATTCATCCAGCGCATCCAGTTCGGCAAAGACGGCCGTCCGCTGTTTCTTCGGCAAGCGGCCATGCAGGACAAAGCAGTGCTCGACCGCATCGCCCAGTGCTTCCCGCAACAGCGGCAGATGGTCGGTCCGCTCGGTGAGTACCAGCACCTTGCGGCCCTCCTGATAAGCGGCCAGCACATCCCCGGCAATGCACCGGTTGCGAGTGGCGTTGTTGGCGAGAATACGGAAGACGTCCTGAATCGGTGAATCCGGCGGAATTGCCGGAGCAGGCAGATATTTTGGCCACACCTCCAGCTGAGACGGAGCGGTCTCGGGTCTGGCGGCGCTGTGGCGGATCGGCCCGCACTGCATGAAAATGATCGGCTGATGGCCGTCGCGGCGTACCGGCGTGGCAGTCAGGCCGACCACATATCTGGCCTTTGCCTGCTTGAGGATCGCCTCGAAGGAAAAGGCCGAGAGATGGTGGCACTCATCGACGATGATCTGCCCGTATCCGTCGAGCAGCTCGCCCAGATCCTCCCGGCGTGACAGCGACTGCATGACGGCGATATCGATCTTGCCGGACGGTTTCTTCCTGCCGCCGCCGATGACACCCAGCCCACCTTTCGGCATCTCCAGGAAACTGGTCAACCGCTCCTGCCACTGGCGCTGCAGCTCGGTGCGGTGCACCAGCACCAGCGTGCTCACCTTGCGCCGGGCGATCAGGGCGGCGGCGGTGACGGTCTTGCCGAAAGCGGTTGGAGCGCAAAGAACGCCGACTTCATGCTTGAACATCTCCCGTACCGCTGCCTTCTGGTCCTTGCGTAAGGTACCGGTGAACTTGGCAGTCACTTTCCGCCCCCGCAGGTGCTCATCCTGTAGTTCTGGGCGGATGCCATTGCCCTGCAACAGCTCCAGCACGGCATCAAGACAGCCTCGGGGAACGCCGATATGCTGGGGGAAGTTCTCGGCACAGCCGATGATGCGCGGCTTGTTCCACACCGGCAGGCGCATGGCCTGGGCCTTGTAGAATTCCGGGTTCTGGAAGGCCGCCAGCCGGATCAGGCGATTGGCCAAAGACTGGGGTAGGTCAGCTTTGGCGATGAAAATCTGATTGGCCAGCACCAGAGTCAGGGATTCTGGCAAGGGGCCGGCTATCCGGGTAGGAGCAGGCGTCGGGCGCTGCCAAGGCTTGTTGTCCTCTTCTTCCACAATGAATACCACATCCAGGGGATGTCGACCGCCGCTGGCCCGCAGGATGGCGTCTTCCAGCTCTCTTTTTGAGAACGGCTGGATCGACGCGAGAAAAGCCCATTGATCGGGATAAGGATCCAGGTGTTCATCGACGAACACGCTGCGCCCCAGGTCACGGGGCTGCTTCTGCAAGGGCAGCGCGATTAGGTTGCCGAACCCTCCCTTGGGCAGGGTGTCCTGGTTGGGGAACAGACGGTCATAGCTGCCCAGGGACAATTGCCGGGTGCGGTCGCAGGTGTGGCTGATCAGCGCGGCCCCGAGCTGCCGGGCCTCACGGGCCGATACCGGCTCGGCAAAGAAGATCCAGACGTGCGCGCCATTGCCGGAACGGGAAATTTCCAGTGCCGCCGGTATCGCCAGTTCCTGGCAGGACTCCATGAAGGCCTTGGCATCCTCGCGCCAGTCGGCTTTATCGAAATCCGCCGCCAGGAAATAGCAGCTGTCATCGGTCAGCAGCGGATAGACGCCGATGGTCTGTTTCCCGGCCAGATGGCCGTAAATCACCTGATCGGTCACCGGCAGCAGCAGGCGCTGGTTGCAATCGCCGCATTTGGTCGTCGGCTTGTGGCAGATGCCGGGCTTCCACTCGTTGCCGCATGCCGGTGAATAGCCTGAGGTTCCCTTGTTCGATTCCCAGCGCTGGGGGTAAACATCGTTACGGCCCCGGAACAGACGGCGGAACAGGGCAATCTTGTCGTCTGTAGTGAAGTGGGTTGGGACTGAAGCGGGTTCCAGTGGCGCGGGAACGGGTTCAGGGGTGATTGGTTCTTCCCAAGGGATGCCGTGCCGGATCAGCAGCGCCTTGAGGCGGGCGTTCTCCTCGCGTAGCCGCCGCAATTCATCTTGTGCATTCAGCCCTTTGTCACTCGTCGGCAAATCCATACTCCGCCATCAGATCGTCCATATCGTCGCCAACGCCCCAGCCCCAATTGTGCCCTGCGTTCCGGACGCGCTCAAGTCGTTCAACAAAGGCGTCTTGCTGGCCAGGCTCAATCGCCACAATCGCCTTCAGCGCCTGCTCGAACATGCGAACCAGGGCGTTGAAATAGCCCTCGTCATCCATGCCGCAGTAACTAAGCAGATTCATGCAGGATTCGCAATAGAACACCGTCAGCTCCGCCAGTCCCTCCGGACGCCCGATGGCCTTCTTGTAATCGGAAATCGCCTTCTTGGCCTTGGCGATGGAGATATCCTGGTTGCGCATCACATCCGGGCAAACCCAGCGGTCGATGGCCGCCTTGTACGGTTCGAGCACGTCCTCGCCCAAGGCGAAGCGGGCATGGAGGAAGGCCTGATTATTCTTGCCAGCGGCGTAGAGATCCTGAATCAGGCCGAGCAGCGCCGGACGGTCGAGGTCGGCAAGCTGGCGCTTGAGGTCGCTCCAGGTCGGTTTTTTCTTGTTCGATTGTAACTACTCACCCCCGTCATGCCCGTGCAGGCGGGCATCCAGTGCGGTTTTGCGGAGCTCCGCCCGCAAAACTACAACCCGTAGGATGCGGTGAGTAAAACGAACCGCATCGGTCCGGCGACGAGCAAATGATGCGGTTCGCAAGCTCACCAGCATCCTACCCCGAAAACAGGTCATGGGGCTCCCCGTGGGCGCCGTCGGCAGGCATGCGGGATGACGGGGGGTGAGTAGTTACGTTCGATTTTTTCATAGAGCCCGCTATTTGCTCTTGAGGGCCCGAAAGGCCGAGTCGTCGGCCAGATGCAGATAGATGCGGCCTTTCAGCTCGCCATTTTCGATCACGGCCCAACCCCGGCCACAGGCAGGATCGTTTTCCTCCTCGCCCGACCAGGAGAATTCAAAACGTGGTGTATCGCCGCATTGTTCCACCCGCCCATCGATATCCCCGGATACCAACCCGAACTGGAACTGTCCGGTTCCATCCGAGCCGATGCGGATGTATCCCGGTACATCCATGTTCACATAATCCTGGTCCCACGCCTCCATCTCGGCGATGCGCCACTTTCCGGCAAACGCTTTCATCTGCTTCATATGCTGTCTTTCAAAACCTCGCTTTGTGTCGCATTCCCGACCTACCCCTCAAGTCAGCCCCCAAGATATCACGGCTTTTGTCACAGCTCATTGTCGCAAGCCGTGTCGTGAAATTGTCGCAAGTTGTCCATCGACATGCTGCGCCTGCCACTGGCGGCCCTTGTCGGTTAGGCGGTATTTCTGCAAACGGCTGTTAGGCTTGTCGGGAATGGTCATTTCAATCAGGTCATCCACCAGGGCTGGCTTGAGGTAGCGCTCGCGGAACGACTTGCGGTCCTTCAGGCCGAGGGCGGTTTGCAGCGCCTCGCGGCTCATTTCTCCCTGGATTACCAACAGCAAATCACCGACTTGGGGGGTGACTAGGGGTGCAACTTGGGGGGCGGCGGTGGTCACGGCGTCCAGAATCATCCGCAGCATGAAGGCGATAAAGGGGGCGGAGTCGGTCTGGCGGGTACTCTCCTGCAGGGACTGGTAGTACTCGGCCTGATGCTCGAAGATCAGGCTTTCCACCGGGATGTCGGCGAATAGGGGATTCCAGCGGGCGAGAATCAGGCTCTGCCACAGCCTCCCAATGCGGCCGTTGCCATCGGCGAAGGGGTGGATAAATTCAAACTCGTAGTGAAAGACCGAACTGGCGATGAGCGGGTGGGCTTCGGTGGTGGCCAGCCAGCCGAACAGGTCCCCCATCAGCTGCGGCACCCGGTCCGCGGGCGGTGCCATGTGGATCACCTGCGGACCCGCCATCACACCCACGCCGCCGCGCCGGTAGACACCCGCCTCGTCGATCAGGCTGGACATCAGAATCCGGTGCGCCTCCAGCAGGTCCTTTTCCGCCTCGGGCTTCCAGCTGTCGAACCGGTCGTAGGCGGCCAGAGCGTTTATCACCTCCTGCACCTCGCGGGGCGGGGCGATCACCTGCTTGCCGTCGAGAATAGCAGTGATTTGTACCTCACTCAGGGTATTACCCTCAATGGCCAGCGAGCCGTGGATGGTGCGAATACGATTTATGCGCCGCAGCCGCAGCGCCTTGGCCTGGTCGGTGAGCACGGTTAGACGCCCGGTAGTCTCGCTGATCGTGGCGACTCGGTTCAGGATCTCAGGGGTAATGGTGTAGGGCGGCTGGTATCTCATATTGCCTCCCTGACTGGTTGAAATGGCACGATCCGTGTCGTGAAATTGTCGCAATTATGACCGCTACTCGAGTAATGCAAGCTAGTCCGAGCCCGTTCGATGCGGTTGATCGCCTGGGTCATGCGATTGGTCCTAGTGAATTTTAGGGTAAAGGTCATGGCGCGGTTCCAAGAAGCAGGATGGCGTATCCCATCAAACACCAGTCAAACAACGAAAGTTCAACAAGCGCTTGATAGTTGAGTTGTTTTCTGTGTTTGCGGCAATATTGACCCCACTCAGTCAAGCATATTCACAGTCGCCATCATACCCACCACGGCAGATATTTTCTGGCCTTGCTGCCAACGGTTTCACCATGACAGCGGATCAGACCAGCCTCGGCTGTGTCTCTGATGATTCCAGAGGCCTTGGAACTGTTTTTTCTTCTATTTCACGCCATTTCCTATGGAAGCATGGCAGGCCTCGAATAAAGAAATTCTGCTTTGCGATATCGTGTTCGACTTGAAAAATGTACATATGATGGTTCATATTATATATATAGGCATAAAAAATATAATACAGACCCACGTATTTCAATTTCCGTCCCTGAAGATATCTATATAGCGCCGAAGGATAAAAATCCGATTCCGTTGGAACCCGGTCACCTCCTGCAACACACCCATATCCACCAGGGTCGCGATCAGGCTGTTGGCCGGCACATATTTGATCCCCAGCACTTCCATAGCTTTGTTGACGGTGATGGTCGGTGTCCCATAGAGATGGAGGATGAGCTGCTGGGCATTTACCGCACGGCGGCCCATCTTGACGACTTCGGCGTCGAGTTCCTGCCGGAGCGCCAGGATACGCTGGAAGGTTGTCTTGCCGCTCTCGGCGGTCTCAACCACCGCCTGCAGAAAGAAACGCACCCAGTGGCCGATGTCGTTGGATTCGCGCACACGGGTCAGTGCGTCATAGTAGGCACCGCGATGCTTTTCCAGATGCGCGGAAAGATAGAGGGATGACTTGTTGAGCAGGCCGTGGCTGACCAGATAGAGCGTGATCAGCAGGCGGCCGATACGGCCGTTGCCATCCGGAAACGGGTGGATGGTCTCAAACTGATAGTGGCTCAGGGCACAACGCACCAGCTGCGGGACGGCAACATTGTCATTATGCCAGAAGGCCTCCAGGTCGGTCAGCAGCTCGGCCATGTCCGCATGGTGCGGGGGGATGAATGCGGCATCGGCAAGGCTCGCGCCACCGATCCAGTTCTGGCTGCGGCGGAACTCCCCCGGGGTCTTACGCTCACCCCGCACACCGCCCATCAGGATTTCATGGGTGTGGCGCAACAGACGCAGGGAGAGCGGCAGGGTTTTCAACTCGCCGATCGCCGTGTTCATGGCGCGGACATAATTCTGCACTTCGCGCCAGTCGTCGCGACGCTCCGGCAGGATCGCCTCCTCTTCCAGCACCGCCTCGTCCATCTCCGTTCGGGTGCCCTCGATCCGGCTGGAGGTGTTCGCCTCCTTGATGATGTGCATGTGGATGAAGAGATCGACATCCGGCACGATCAGTGTGAAGGCATTGAGTTCACCCAGCGATTTCGTCGCCTGCTCCAGCAGCACATTGATGCGCGGATCGTCCCATGACCAGACCTGGTTGATGGAAGCGGGCAGAAAACTCTGGTACTGGTACTGTTGCTTGTAGCTGCCGGAGACAAATTCCTCGAATTTCATCGTGATCCCCTTACATCACCGAGACTTGGCCTTTTCGCGGGCCTTCTGAGCGGCATGCTGTATGGCGATTTCCGCCCTGATGAAATCGGGGTCGCACTTATTGTCCTTCTCGCCGGAACCACCGGTTTTGTTGCTCATGGATGTTCTCCGTCTTCTCTGTTTGCGGGTTTGGATGGCAAAGTAGCTCTGGGCAAAGGCGATAGGCTCCTTGCGCGGGTCCCCGTTTTGGGCACTGAGATAGCAGACGTGGCGGGTGAGCATGAAGTCATCGACAGCCCGCTGTCCTCCCTTGCCGATCTCGATCATTTTCGTGACGCCACGAAAATGATCGTTCGACGCATAACCTGTCGTTTCGCAAGACTCTATAACCCATTTGATGGCTGTCTGGAAGTTCTCCCAGCGGACATAGCCCAGCGGTTCCATCAAATCCCGCGCGAACCAGAATTCAATGCCTTCATCCGGTACGGTGTCGCTCAAGCCATCAAACCGGTCTCCCAAAGTGATCAGTGATGATTTATCCATGAGTGTGTCTACAGTCCATTGTTTATCTTTCGCGGTTCGGATCCATCAGGCCGCCAAGCGCTCGGTGAGCTGTAATATTTCGTTGACCTCCGCCAGGATGAAAACACCGCGAATCCCCTGAGAGTGAAGCACCGTGAACGGCGCGTTGATCAGGTCTTCCTTCTCCTCCTTCTCGCGCTCGGTATTCTGAATCCGTGTTAGGTCGATGGCATTTTCGATCTTGTCGAGGCGCAGCCCAACGGACCGTATCCGTTCGATCCGGGTGATGAAATTGACCTTAAAGCTCATTATCTTCACTCTATCGGTGGCCACATTTTCTTATTTCCGAGGCTCCCTTTCGAACCGCCCAGCCGGTCATACACCTGGCTGCCCAGCCATTTTGAAACCACTTCCTGCATTTCTGGCTTGCTAATGTAACCGGTAAACAGCTCCTCGTTGAGTTCCATGCGCTCAATGAACAGGGATTCCAGCACCTGCCGAAATACCAACTGGAACTTATCGAGGGAATTTACCTCGGCAGCTTTGCGCAGGGTCTCGTTCTGGCTGGCGGCCTCGGCGATCTGGTCGAAGAAGAACTGATCCGCCTCGGTCAGTTCACTGCCGAAGCGCTCGTTGATTAGATCGATCAACCGTGACAGGGTAATAGGGTCTTCCCGTACCATGCCAGTGCCCACTTCGCGTGGCCCGTCGAGCGGCTTGGCATACCCCTCGGCCAGGTTGATCGAGCCTTCGCTGATCTTCTGCAGCCGGTAATAGTCAAGCTCCACCTCTTCGTCGAACTGGTATCCCGGCCCGGTCTTGCGCTTGGGCAGTTTCAAGGCCAGGTGGCGCAGATAGGTAAAGAGCTTCTCCAGATCGCTATCCTGATAGGGAATGACCTGACTCAAAAAGCTGTAGAGATTGCGAAACGCCTGGGTTTTGCCGCGCCACAGCTCGGCCTCTTCCTCTTCGTCATTTTGCCGCTGGGCAAAACGGGCCACCGCCTGATCCAACAGGGCGTTCATGTTCTTGTGGTCGGCCGGGCTTTGTCTGCGCTTGGGCGCAAAGAAGATGCGCGAGAATTCGTCCACCTCGTCTTGCAGGTAGATGCCCGACCCGTCCAGCTCGGCCTTTACCTCGTAAAGCCGATCCGGATCGACTTCCTCGCCCATGATCGAGCCGTCGTAATATTGGCGAAACGCCTCCTGAATCTCGTCCGGGTCGTTGACGAAATCGAGCACAAAGGTGTCGTCCTTCAGCGGATGGGTACGGTTCAGGCGCGAAAGGGTCTGTACCGCCTGAATTCCGGCCAACCGCTTGTCCACATACATGGTGTGCAACAGCGGCTGGTCGAACCCGGTCTGGTACTTCTCCGCCACCAGCAGCACCCGATAATCGGGCTTGGCGAAGGTCTCCGGCAGTTCCTTTTCCTTCAAGCCGTTATTCATCTCGACCTCGGTGTAGGTCTTCTCGGGCACCTTGTCGTCTTCCACCGTGCCGGAAAAGGCCACCAGGCTCTTGATGGGGTAGCCCTTTTCGCTGATGTAGCGGTCGAACTCCTGCTTGTAGCGCACCGCCTCCAGCCGCGAACCGGTGACTACCATCGCCTTGGCGTGGCCGCCGATCTTGTGGCGGGTATGCTGCTGGAAGTGCTCGACCATCACCTCGGTTTTCTGGCCGATGTTGTGGGGATGCAGGCGCATGAAGCGCGCCAGCGCCCGGGCCGCCTTCTTGCGCTCGACGTTGGGATCGTCCTCGGCTTTCTTGATCAGCTTGTAGTAGGTCTTGTAGCTGACGTAGCTCTTCAGAACATCCTCAATGAAGCCTTCCTCGATGGCCTGCCGCATGGTGTAGCGGTGGAAGGGCTCGCCACCCCGGCCGAATATCGCCAGGGTCTTATGCTTGGGCGTAGCAGTGAAGGCGAAAAAGCTCATATTAGGCTGACGACCGCGCTTGGCCATGGCGCGAAACAACCGCTCCAGCTCCGCTTCGCCTTCCTCCTGCGCCGCTTCCCGGGCCTTGCGGATCAGCTCGGCACCACCCAGCACGCCTTTTAGTTCGGTGGCCGTCTCCCCCGACTGGGAGCTGTGCGCCTCGTCGATGATCACCGCGTATTTGCGCGTCGGCAGATGACTGCTGCCTTTTTGCCCAGGGACGGGCTTATGCCCCGGAGGACAGGACGTCCGGGAGGGGCCACCGCGCTCCTCGGCCAGTTTCATCAGCTGCCCGGAGACGAAGGGGAATTTCTGCAAGGTGGTGATAATAATCGGTACGCCCGATTCCAGCGCCTCGGCCAGTTGCCGCGAGTCCTCGTCGATCTTTTGCACCACCCCCTGACGGTGGTCGAACTGGTAGATGGTGTTCTGCAACTGGCGGTCGAGCACCACCCGATCGGTGATCACCACCACGCTGTCGAAAATGCGCTCGTCCCGCTCGTTGTGCAGAGAGGAGAGCCGATGCGCCAGCCAGCCGATAGTGTTGCTCTTGCCGCTGCCTGCGGAGTGTTCCACCAGGTAGTTATGGCCGACGCCCTCGCTGCCCGCCGCTGCAACCATCTGCCGCACCGCCTGCAACTGGTGGTAGCGGGGAAAGATCATCGTCTCCTTACGCACCTTCTTGCCTTCGTCGGTGACCTTCTCGTCGATGTCCAGATGGAGAAACCGCGCCAGCAGGTCCAGCAGGCTGTCGCGCTGCAACACCTCTTCCCAGAGATAGGCGGTCTTGTAGTTTCGGCCGTCTTTATCCGGCAGATTGCCCGCGCCGCCGTCCCAGCCCTTGTTGAAGGGCAGAAAATGGGTGCTGGTCCCGGCCAGGCGCGTGGTCATGTGCGCCTCTTCGGTATCCACGGCGAAATGCACCAGGGTACGCTTGGTAAAGAGGAAGATCGGCTCGCGCGGGTCGCGGTCGTGGCGGTATTGGTGAATGGCGTTGGCCGCCGTCTGGCCGGAGAGGGGGTTTTTCAGCTCCAGGGTTACCACCGGAATGCCGTTGACGCTCAATGCCACATCCAGCGATTTCTTGTTCTTGCCGCTGAAATAGAGCTGCCGGGTGATGCCCAGCCGGTTGGCGCGGTAGCGCGCCTCCAGTTCCGGGTTGAGGCCGTGGGCCGGGCGGAAAAAAGCGAGGCGCAGGGTTTTGCCGAAGCATTTGAAGCCGTGACGCAGGGTGGTCAGCGCGCCGTGGGTGTCCAGCCATTTGGTGAGCGCCTGCAACACCCGCTCGCCGGTCTCTGCCCCGTGCAGAGCCTCCAGCTTTTCCCAGGTCTTGGCTTGGGTCTCGCGGATGAAGGTCAGCGCCTCTTCGGGGAAGATCGCACGCTCGGTATCGAAGGTGCCAGAGGCCAGTTTGCTGTAACCATCATTAAGCAACACCGACTCGATGGCGGTTTCAAAGGCGGATTCGGAGGTTTGTTTCATATTTTACCTCCTCCTGGTAGAGCATCGGGATTCGGAGCTGGCGAAACGACATCGCCATTCGCGGCGAAGCAGCCACTTCCACTGGTGCCCGTAAAAGCATCAATTAAACGCGAAAGCATTGTCGGATTGTCAGCAAATACGGTCATCCAGACGCTGAAAAAACCCGTTTTAGCGGCCAGCTTGATGATATAGTCGCAAAGCACGTGGTTGGCGGGGTGGTTTTGAAGATCACGTTTCGCTTCTTCTGCCGCAAGCCAAGCCTCCATCCGCTGCGACTTACGATCAAGGGCCACTTGCTTGCCGTTTTCGTCGGGGGTATTGAGGGCGGCCTTGTGCAATCCCGTCAACCTGAGAGTGCCATCAGCTATTGCATTAAGCCCATTGTCTGTGGCGTTCGCGGATGGCTCAACAGTCCCGTCAGGCAGGTACTGAAAGGCGGCAAAGGTATTGTCGCGATCCGGCAACAGTGCATTTGCCGGGTCAACATCCTTGTCCTTTTTGGTCGAGTTGCAATTAACACAGGCCAGCAGAAAATTACTCCAGCGCCCGATCAAATGCGCATAAGCCGGCAGACCCTTGGGTTGAATATGATCGACCGCCAGCTGGGTCACCACCGGTCTCTCACAGAAACTGCAATAAGGGCCTAATCGGGCGACAAGGTCAGGCTTGGCGTCCTTGTAGTCAGCATAATCGTTCGGTCGCGGCGCATTGCCTCTTCGTATCGGCCGCATTCCTTATTCTCCCAATTTTGCAACACGCTTCATTTCCAGAAACGCCTGAAATGCCGGGTTATCCGCATAAGGTGCAATAGCCTCCGCCAGCTTGGTTTTGAAATCCTCAAGTTTCTCAGGCGGTGACTTTGCCGCTTCTTCGAGTGTCTCCAGATAACCTGTGGCAACCCCCTTCATCTCTTCGTAACGTTGGCTGACCTGAGGGTCTTTCACTTGCTGGATACCCTTGGCGATCTCTTCAATCGACAGGTTTCCAAGGTCGGCGGTTGGCTGGCCATCCAGCATAATCAGTTCTTCTCCACTGCGCAGCGACTGAATCAAAAAGGGCGAATGGGTCGTGCAAATGAATTGGAGCTTAGGAAACGTTCGGCGCAAATCTTCAATGGCGCGCCTTTGCCAACGCGGATGCAAGTGCAGATCGAGTTCGTCAATCAGCACAACCCCGGTCGTTTCCTGCAAGACTTTGCTCCCAAGTTGCGGATTAAGCTTAGCCGCCTTGTGGGCAATGTCGCCCACCATCGCCAACATGCACCGTTGCCCATCGCTCAGGTTGGAGAAAGGCTGAGTTCCACTGGAAAACTCGACAACGACTTCTCCGAGCGTCGCGTCGAAGTAGAGCTCCTGTGCCTCTTCAACACAGGCAATCAGAGCTTCTTTGACGGCGCTGTAGGCTGGGGGAACTCGGTTCTGTTGTTGGTAGGTAATCCATGACTGTCGGGCAATCCAGCGGGTCAGCTGGCTGACGGACAGGCGGGGATCAACGCTGTTCCAGTACCCGGCAAGTCTTGATTGCTCCTCCTTGCTGGCAACTTTCATGGGGTCCGAAACCGTAAATGCCTCGCGGGGCTCCTGCCACAGTCTGCCGGTGCCGTAATAGGAAACCAGTGGCAACAAAACATCCTGACCTTTACGAATCGCCTGGTCGGCCTTGGTGGCAAGTTGCTTGATACTTGCAGCCCTTCCATAGGTGGTTCGTCCGCTCGGTGAATTCAAGGTGCGAGTCCAAGAGATACGTCGCTCCTGTACTTGACCATGTGCGATGACTTCGCAGGGATAAGCCCGTTCCCACTGAACGCTGAAATGCCTGTTCCCTTCTTCGTCGATCTGCTCGTGCTCGAAATCACCGAGAAGAACTTCATTGGGGCGGATGTGGCGGGTATCCGCACCGCGCACCCCAAGGAACCAACTGCCGACAGCTACGCTTAAAGCGTCAAGGGTGCTGGTTTTGCCTGTGCCGTTCTTGCCGACAATCAGGTTGAATTCAGGGTGAAAGTTAAATTCTTTAGAATCAAAACCCTTGAAATTCTTCACCAACAGACGGTCAATTCTCATGGCGACCTCCTGCTTTCGTTTGCTTTTGTTCAATATCAATCTGGCCGGTCACGGTGGATGTGATTAGGGCGGCTCGGCGTTCCTTGAGTAGCTGAATTGAATGGGTTATTTCACTGTCCATTTTCTCGAGATGTGCAGTCTCACGATTCAAAAAAGAAACAATTTCGCGTTGTTCATGAATAGGTGGCGCGGGGTATCTAACGGTTCTTAATTTCTCTGCGGGCAAATGTTGAATGGTCGCTGCGTTTGCCTGAGAGGAGAAAACACATAAATTCACAAGAGCCTGCATAACATAAACAAAAAAAGAGGCGTTATCATAACCGTTCAAAGGACGGAGTCGATGTAGGGCTTTTTGATAGTAGCACTCCGCAATTTCTCCGAACCATATAGCTGACCTGCCTATTTCTCCACCCTCACAAACTAAAATATCTCCGGGTTGAAGAGAGTAACGAACACGGCTTTCGTCATCAAAATCCATCTCAGGCAGGCTTGATGTATTAATTGTTCCCCATTGGACATCAATATTTCTCAAGTAAGGCGCGAGATGCGTTCCTTTGATTTTCTTCTCATCAAGCATCTTCCCTAGTTGAACTTCAAATCGAGCGTAAACCGGAGGCGTCTCCCAATGCGCCGGAATATCCCCCAGCCAGTCGAGGCCGGAGGGTTTGAGGGGGGCGTTTGGGTTAAGGCCGCGGGTGACGGCGCGGCTGATGAGGGCGGCGCGCTTTTCGTCCAACAGGGCCGCCATCTTTTCCTTTTCCGCCACCAGCGCATCGATGCGCACGGTTTCCCGGTCGAGGTAGTCGGCGATCAGGCGTTGGGTATCGATAGCCGGAAGGCTGATTCGAATGTCTGCCAGATCAGAAGCATTTATTGCAGGGTAGCTGACGCCGACTGATCGGCTTTCGACCTCCCAAAGAAAATGTTTTTCACGCACAGCGTATTTACAAAAACGTGCATCGAAAAGATTGCCCTTTGGGCGAACGACTGCAAAGCCTGTTGAAACAATCAAATTTTCCGGCGGGTTCTCAATTGGCGCAATAGCCTGCAAATAGGTTCTGACCGTTGAAACGATGACGTCGCCGTGTCGAGCAATTCTGCGCGCCCGGCTGGGGGCATCTTCAAACTTATAAGCGACGACATCATGCACAGTGCCATAAGAATCGACATTACCAATGTCGATATATTGCAACTCATAGTCGGGTTCAGTCGCCTCGGTAAGCGACTCATCGTTGATTGTTGCAGCGTACTTGAGGCGTCTAGCCGCCTTCCTTCGTGTCTTCGTGCCTTCGTGTGAGGCCATCATCACCCCCGGATTCATCGCTTTTCCTTCTTCTGTTCAAGCTGTTTTTCAATCCGCGCAAGTTCCACGATCTCTTCGGCATCAGCCTGTCCGGCCTCGGCGATACGGCGGTTTTCGTCGAAGGCATCGAAGCGTTCGCGGGCGATGCGCTCCATGGCCTCGCGCGAGACACTGCCGGCGTGGGTGAGCACGGCCTTTTCGTTGAAGTCCAGCAGGCGGTCGACATTCTTCCGCCAGTAGTCGAGGGTGAGCTGCTTGCGTTCCTTCACCCGCAGTTCGGCCTGTTCCAGGAAGATGACCACCAGCCGGTTGAGGGTGTCCACCTCGTCGGCACAAAGGTAGTTCTTGGCCACGATCACATCATGCTTGCGCACCCGCGAGCCGCTCCAGTTGGTGAGCGCCATGTTGGGGGCGTTGGGGTCGGCGCGGGAGACGACGATCTCGGCGGCGGTCTGGCCGGTGACGGCGAAGAGCAGCTTGTTATGGGTCTCGGCGAAGAAGAGCTGGGCGGTGCGGTCGTCGGAACGGTAGTCGGAACTGAGGGCG
This sequence comes from Sedimenticola hydrogenitrophicus, assembly GCF_029017505.1. Lineage (GTDB taxonomy): Bacteria > Pseudomonadota > Gammaproteobacteria > Chromatiales > Chromatiaceae > Sedimenticola > Sedimenticola hydrogenitrophicus_A. Next base: position 54,276 of record NZ_JAQGEI010000006.1, on the reverse strand, counting down.
AAGAGGTCGCGCACTTTCTGGTAAAAACGCTTTTCGGAGGCGCGGATCTCGCGGATGCGGGCCAGCAGCTCGTCGAAGTAGTCCCAGCCGCCGGGGTTCTTGAGCCGCTCGTCGTCCATGACGAAGCCCTTGACCAGGTACTCGGCCAGATGGGCGGTGGCCCACTGGCGGAACTGGGTGCCGCGGGGCGAGCGCACCCGGTAGCCCACCGCCAGGATCATGTGCAGGTTGTAATGCTTGGTCTGGTAGCGCTTGCCGTCCTCGGCAGTTGTCAAGTATTCCTTGACAGTTGCCGCCTCCGGCAGCTCCCCTTCCTTGAGGATGTTTTTGATATGCAGGCTGACGTTCTGCTTGGTGGTATCGAACAGCTCGGCCATCTCGCCCTGATTCAGCCAGACGGAGCCGTCCAGGGTTTGCAACTGGACTTCCGCCTGTCCGTCTTCGGTGCGGTAAACGATCAGTTCTCCCCGGTCCGGTGTGCTCACTCCGTCACCTCCCGCAAGAGCCCCATGATCCGTTTTTCCACTGCCTCCAGCTCGGCGTCGATCTTGGAAAGCGGCCGCGGCGGCTGGTACTGGAAGAATTCGCGGTTGAAGTTGATTTCAAAACCCACCTTGCCGATGCCGCCGTCCTGTTCGTCCAACGTGTCGCGGTCGATCCAGACGTCCGCAACATAGGGGCGCACCTCGCGCAGCACGTAGCTGATCACGTCTTCCTTGAGGAGGATGTTTTCAAAGTCCTTCAGGTTGGAGTCGGCCTCATATTCGATGAACTTGCTCTTGCCAGCCGGGTTGAGTCCCAGCAGGGCTTTCAGCTCATCGGGCGCAAGCTCGGGCAGGGTCTGGCCTGGGAACAGGGCGTCGAAATCCAGTTCAACTTTCTTGTGTTCTTTGGCAATAACCGGCTCGGCATCGGGGTCGACCTCGGTGAAGGCGTCGCGGAAGGCCTTTTTCTGCGCCGTGCCCTTGGCTCCCTTGGCCCAGCCTTCGACATCGTCGGGCAACCGTTTGACGGTCTTCTGCACCTCGTCCCAAACCTGATTCCAGTCATGGTGCGGCTCGTTGCCGAGCACCTCTTCAATAGCCAGTACGGCATCGAGCAGTTCGGGGCAGGTATCGAGGTAGCGTTCCTTGGCCTCCTGGGTGATCTGGAACTTGAGGCGCAGCGGGCGCAGAATGGTGACGCGGCGGTAGCCGAAATCGGCATTGTCAAAGATCTTGCTGGTCTTCGATTTGGTCAGCGCGCCGTGCTCGCGGGTCACTTCATCGATGGCCTTTTCATCCAGCCAGCGGCGCTTGTTGCCAAGGCTGCGCTTCATCGGCGTCCAGCGCTCGCGGGCGTCGATCAGTTGGATCTTGCCCTTGCGGTGTTTCTCCTTGCGGTTGCTCAGCACCCAGACAAAGGTGCCGATGCCGGTGTTGTAGAACATCTGCTCAGGCAGGGCGACGATGGCCTCCAGCCAGTCGTGCTCGATGATCCAGCGGCGGATTTCGCTTTCGCCGCTGCCCGCGCCGCCGGTGAAGAGCGGCGAGCCGTTGAAGACGATGGCGATGCGCGAGCCGGGCTTGTCGCGGTTGCCCGGTTGCCAGGGCTGAAACTTGGCGATCATATGAATCAGGAACAACAGCGCACCGTCGTTGATGCGCGGCAGTTTGCCGTTGTAACCGCGAAAGTTGGGCCAGCGGTCGATCTCCTTCTTCTCCCCCTTCCAGTCGACGCCGAAGGGCGGGTTGGCCAGCAGGTAGTCGAAGCGCATGTCGGAGAACTGATCGTTGGTCAGGGTGTTGCCGTATTCGATACGGCTGTCGCGGTGGCCTTTGATGAGCAGGTCGGAGGCGGCGACGGCATAGGAGCGCGGATTGTAGTCCTGGCCGTAGACCTTGACGGTTACGTTCTTGTTCGCGGCGTGTTCTCGTATCCAGTTTTGACTTTCGGCCAGCATGCCGCCTGTACCGCAGGCCGGATCGCAGATAGTGACAATTTTCCCCTCTTGTGTGACAACCTCGCTGTCCGGTTCCAAAAGCAGATTGACCATCAGGCGGATGACTTCGCGCGGGGTGAAGTGGTCACCGGCCGTCTCGTTGGCCGCCTCGTTGAAGCGCCGGATCAGGTCTTCGAATACCAGTCCCATGGTGATGTTGTCCACATGACGGGGGTGAAGGTCTATTTCGGCGAACTGCGACACCACCTGGTAGAGACGGTTGGCCTCTTCGAGCTTTTCGATCTCCTTTTCAAACTCGAAACGTTCAAAGATCTTGCGGATGTTCTCGGAAAAGCCGTTGATGTAATCGGCCAGGTGGCGGCCGATATTGTCCGGATCGCCCTTGAGCTTGCGGAAATCGAGCTGGCTGTGATTGTGAAAACCCAGCGGTTTGCCGTCGTCGTCCTTGGCCAGTTCGTTCAGCACCCGGTCCACCAGCTGAGGGTCTTTGCCCTTCAGAGTTTGGTGTTTCTTCAGCACAGCGTCTTTAGTCAGTGCCAGTACCGCATCGAAACGACGTAGCACTGTTAGTGGCAACATCACCCTCTCATATTGCGGCGGCCGGTACGGCCCGCGCAGCAGGTCGGCTACAGACCAGATGAAATTCGCCAGTTGCTGGAAATTGGCAGGGGTCATGCGTTGGTATCCTTATTGTCGAGTTTCAGTCTGCCGCTATGGGTTTGCCCCGCGCAGAACGCTGTAAATTGTTTCATCGCCAGCTTCGACGGCGCCGTCTTGCCGTTCTCCCAGCGGTTAACCGTGGCGAAGCTCACGCCGAGGGCGTGGGCCAGCTCCTCCTGGGACAGCCCTAGCTGCCGCCGTACTTCCTTGACCCGCATCGGAAAGTTTTCGGGGTGTGTGACCATGGTGGTTTCCGTCTGCTACTGGTACTTGCGCGCAACTCTTCATGTATATTCATGTATATTCGCGCCAAAATATAACATCTGTTATGACTTCTGTAATGTATTTCCTGATTAGAAAGAAAGGTAAGCCAAGTTCCGTCATTCCCGCGGAAGCGGGACAAAAGCGCGAAGCGCATTGAACGACTGAAAGTCGGCCCGAAGGGTGAGCGAAGCGAATAATCCAGCCGCAACCCGAGGTGCGCGCAAACCCTGGATTCCCGCCTTCGCGGGAATGACGGAGGCAGCGGGAATGACGGAGGCAGAGGGAATGACGGGTGCTGATGGTCCGCTCCGACACGCGTAGCTGACGTTCATTGATAATCAGGATGTATTTTGACCAGGATTTGCCGGGCTTGATACTCAATACAGTGTTCTCAAACTGTTGGCGTTATGTAGCTGGTTTTCCGTGTACTTGCCGTTCCGTGGAGTCAGGTCGAGATAATACCGGAGTATCAGGACGGCTCGGCTCGAACCCGGCACGTGGGATGGTTGACGGAGAAGGGGTAGGCTGGGTCGGACGATAGGTGCTGCTGCGCGCCGCAGGGGGCTGCGCGAGTCCTAACTACCAATCCCGCGCAATGCCGCCTCGACAAAGGCGAAGCCTATTCGTTCCTGCTCGAGGCGCAGGCCGGGGCGTATGCGATTGTCGCGCAGGTCATCAAAGAGGTCGCGCTCCTGTTCGGTTAGCCGGGGAAGGTCATGGGTGTGCTGGGTCTCTTCCCGGCCCCAGAGCGCCTCATGTGCGATCAGGGTTGCCCGGTCCATGAGCAGCGATTCGACGTGTGGCAGGTGTGCGCGCAGTTGGTCGAGGATGGCGAAGCCGTGGGTGTCGATATCACCCCAGTAGTGAATCGGGCAGCGCAGCAGCCATTGCGCCCGGGCCAATGCTTCCCAGCCGTATCCCGAGCCGAAGATGACGATGCTGCCGGTCACCCAGGGGAAGGCGAGGAAGTTGGTCTCGTTTTCGGTGATGAAGACCCGTCGCACGGGGAGGTCGAGGGAGGCGAAGCTGTCGGCGTCCAAGGTCAGGTCCGGTCGTGTCGGAACGGGTAGCAGCGTGATTCGCTCATCGAGGGGGCGAAAACGGATCCGGGTCGGCTTGTCGCGGAAACCGTAGCGTCGGGCGAATTGGGCGACGCCGGTACTGGCGTTATTGATCGTCTCGGGCGGCAGCACGAGGTCCAGCCACTCGGCGAGCAGACCGCGATGGGCCTCGATAAACTTGGTGTGCACCCCGGGCAGATCCACTTGCCGCAGGTAGACATCGGGCCGGGGGTGTGTCCTGAGCCAGGCGACGATATCGAGCAGGCGATCGACCCCGTCCGCCAGTTCCAGCGCCCGCAGCGGGCGGCGGATTAGCCAAGGCTCGAGCTCCGGCTGCCTTGTGCGCAGCGTCTCCAGCAACACCTGGAAACGGGCCGCCTCACGGGCCTTGCCTATCAGGCTCAGGGCATCATCCAGATTGTCCAGCCACAGGTATTTGGGCAGGGTGTTGCTCCCGTGCACCCGGTGGGTGAACTCGCGCCATTGAATGCGTACCGCCCTCAGCTCGCGCAAGCAGGTGATCCAGTTGCGCACGGCATCGAAGCGCTCGGCGATCTCCGCGGAGGTTGGCCCCTTGAGCCTTAGCTTCAGGGGGAAGGCGGGCTCACCTGTAATCAGATGGCGCAACAGGTCGCCACGATCCCACAGCTTGCGCAGCTGCTCGCGCACATCGGCCGGGTGGGTCCACTTGGCGATCATCCGCTGAACCTCGCCTTTTCTTCCCGGTATTCCTCGATGGCGAGATTGCGCAGCTTGGATGCGCGGCCGTCCTCGTTGTGGACGAAGCCGACGTTGGAGACGAAGGGCTCAATGATGTGGATCTTCTGCAGCGGGGTGACGATCAGCAGTTGCAGGTTGAGCTGCTGGAAAAGACGCAGGCCGTACTGGGCCGATTCATCCGAGCCACGGCCAAAGGCCTCGTCGATCACCACGAAGCGGAAGGAGCGCGAGCGCACCGCGCTCCACTCCAGGCCGAACTGGTAGGCCAGGCTCGCGGCGAGGATGGTGTAGGCGAGCTTCTCCTTCTGGCCGCCCGACTTACCGCCAGAGTCCGAATAGTGGTCGTACTCGCTGTCGTCCTCGCGCCAGCGCTCGCTGGCGGCGAACAGGAACCAGTTGCGCACGTCGGTCACCTTGGCGGTCCAGCGCCGGTCCTGCTCGGAGAGCCCTTCGCGGCCGCGGAAGCGGTCGATGATGGCCTTGACCTGGAGGAACTTGATCTCCGAATACTGCGCATCCTCGGAACCGGTCAGCGTGCCCTCGGTGCATGCGCGCAGATCGCCTTGGAAGTCGCGGATCTCGGTGTCCGGACTGGCCTGGGACTCCAGCAGGATGTAGCGCCCGGGGTTGTAGTCGATCTGGGTCAGCGAATTGTTGATCTGGGCGATGCGTTCCCGGATGGTCTCGCGCTCGCGGGCGAGCTGGGCATTGAAGTTGGCGATCTCGTTGATGGTGTTGACGTTCAACAGCTCCTTGAAGCGCGCCTCGAAGCGGGGTAGGTCGTCGCGGTTCAGCTGGTCGAGCAGGTTGCGGTATTCATAGGTGGCCGCCGGGCTGGCATCGAAGTCGGCGGTCTCCAGTTTGTACGCATCCTTGAACGCCATCATCGACTGAACGATCTTGTCGCGCAGTCGCTTTAGTTTCAGGTCTTCCGCATCGATGCGCGCCTGCAGCCAGGTACGGAGATCCTGTTCCCGGTTGTCGCAGGACTCGACGCTGAGCTGGTGTTCTCCCAGGGCCTCGGCACGCAGGGTCTCGACGCGTTCAGAGAGTGTCCCGTCCTGCGGGTTTTCGTCCAGCAGGGCCTGCGTCTGTTGGCGCAAGGCCTCGGCGTCGCTGCGCTTCTGTTCGACCTTGGAGCGGCCGTCGCGGTTGGTCTCCAGCTCACCTTCGATGGATGCGAGCGCCTGTTTCACCTCGTTCAGCTGTCGGCTGAGCTGCTGAAGGGTATCGGAGGCGGCCTCCAGTCGCCGGCGCTCATCGGTCAGTCGCTCGATCTCGGTGGCGAGGGTGGTCCAGTCCAGCTCTTCGAAGTCGGCATAGGCTTTCAACTCCGACAGCGTCTCTATACCGCCCTCCGCCACCTTGCGCTCGCGTTGAACTTCTGCAATCTGTCCGCCGAGTTCGACCAGGCGCGTTTCGAGCTGGTGTGCTTGCGCCTCCAGTGCGGCGATCTTGGCGCTGTTGGTCCAGCCCAGCACGTAGCGGCCGCGATCGTCGATACGGTGGCGGTCGTCTTTCTCGTGCCGGCCCGTGGGGTCTTTGATCTGTCCGGCCTGTGTAATGGCGCGGGGCTCGCGGCGGAACTGCTCCTGCGTCGCGCAACAGGCGACATCGAAGCGGTGCGCCAGCTCGCGTTCCAACCAGTCGTAGAAGGGCGAGTCGGGTTTTATGGAGAGCTTGCGCGCCAGCGAGTCAGGGTGCAGATCGGGTAGCTCACCACGCCGTGGCGGACGTACGTGGAAATAGACCAGTCTGCCCTGCAACCGGTTGCTATCCACCCACTCGGCCACCGCCTTGTAATGGGCATCGGGTATCAGCAGCGACAGGCCGAAGCCGTGCAGCAGGCGTTCACAGGCCCCCTCCCAATCACGTTCATCATCGCGTACCTGGAGCAGTTCACCGGCGAAGGGCATCGTTCCTTCGTCCAGCCCCAGGGCGGCGCAGAGGGCGGCGCGGATCTGGATCTGCCGGTCATCGATGTTGCTGCGACGCGCCTTCAGGCTGGTGATCTCGGTGGAAAGGGACTGGTGCTCCTCACGCCCCTTGCGAAAGCTGAAGTCATGCTCGCGCTCCCGGTTCTCCAGCACGGCTGTCTGCTCCTTGAGTTCCTCGGCCTGATGCGCCAAGCGTGCCCGTTGGTCAAGAAATCCGGAGGAGTCCATGGCCGGCGTGTCACCGAGATTGCCGATCAGTTCGCCATAGCGATCGGCTTTCTGCCGGCGCTTCTCCCGATCCTGCTCCTTCTTTCTGATCTCGGCGGAAAGCCGCTCCAGCCGGTCGCCGCCGTTCTCGGCGATGGCGCCCTTTAGTTCATCGATTTCAGCGAGGTGGTCGTCCCGGCGTCCCTCCAGCTCATGCACCCTGGCATCCAGGCGTGCCCAATCGCCGGCGAGATTGTCGAGGCGACGGTCGAGCAGGCCCAGCTTCAACATGGCAAAGTGGGAGCGTAGCGCGTCGCGGCAGCGCCGTAGCTCCTCGATCCCTTGCGTCAGCTCGTCGTGACGCGTGCAGTCGGCGACCAGCGGGGTGAGCAGCTCCACTTGCCGCTTGGCCTTGAGCACCGCCTCGTGGGCGCGGTTGAGGTCGTCGAAATGGCCAATCAGCGCCTGGACACGCGGTGCCACGTCGAAGGGCTCCAGCATGTGACTGCGCACGAAGTCGGTCAGGTTGCCTACCGACTTCATCGACACCGTCTGGTGAAACAGCTCCAGCGCCTGTTCGTTGTCGATCCCGAGCCGGCGCCGGAACCAGGCGCCGTATTTTGGGAAACTGTCCTCGATCTCCGCGCCCTGTCCGCGCAGCCGTTTGCGCAGTTGCGTGATGTCGGAACCGAAGCGGGAAAAGTCCTTCGTGATTGACAGCTCCCGCTCGCTGCCGACGAAAAAGCGCGCCGGTTGCCCCTGCGGCTCTTTCCAGTAGAACACCTGCGCCAGGGTCACCGTCTGGTCGTAGCCCGCATTGTGGAAGACGCCGAGGATGACCGAGTAGCTGTTGTGGTCACGCAGGGCGACGGGCCGCGCGGAAGCTGTCGCCTCGTTGCGCTCGGACTTGTAGAAGCCAAGGACGTAGGAGCGCAACGTCCGTTCCTTCGCATCGGCACCGGCTGCTTTGTTGTAGGCGACGCGTTGGGCCGGCACCAGCAGGGTGGTGACCGCGTCCACCAGGGTCGACTTGCCGGAGCCGATGTCTCCGGTCAGCAGGCCGTTGCGGCCATCCGGTTGCAGCGTCCACACCCGGCCGTCGAAGGTGCCCCAGTTGAATACCTCCAGTCGCCGGAGCCGGAAGCCTGACAGGGTGTCATCCGCAACGAAGTCCAGGCCCAGCGTCTGCGGATCGTTCATGGAGTATCTCCCCGTGGTGCTTTCTCCATTTCCTCCACAGCGGTTCCCGTAAGTTGCCTGCGATACGCCGCCAGGCGCGCATCGAACTCCGCCAGCCACTGGGCGTCGACAAAGGCCTTGAGGATGCGCCGCACTTCGTAGCTCGCCGGTCCGCCGGTGACCTTTAAACGTCGCAGGAAGCCGAGATCGACCACCTTGTTGATGTCGCTCTCGATCCGGTCGATCAGTCGCACCTCGTTGCTTGTCTCCGGCAAAAAGAGCCGAATCAGTTCGACGATCTCGTCGCGCGTCAGCACCAGTCGCGTGTCACCGCCGCCCGCATCGAACTCGGCCAGTTTCTTGCGCAGCAGCGCCAGCAGCAGGCTAACCGGAAAGGAGAGAGGGCGGCGCGCCACCAGTCGCGGCAATCTGGTGGCGTCATCCCCCTCCGCCGGGTCCGGCCGGCTTTTGAGAAAGGCGTAACCCTCCGCCTCGTCCAGCACCAGATCCAGGTTCAGCATCGCCATGTAGTCCCGCAACCGCGCCTGAAGCGTCAGCAGCGCACCCCACAACTGTTCATTGCCCTCCCGGTAGATCACCCCCCTGAGCAGGGTGATCGACAACAGGGACAGGTCGGGGTCGGTAGCCGTGGATTCTTGTTTGTCCATGTTCACCTCACGAATATCACCCGCGGCAGTCGGGCGCGCCGGCGCCGTGCCACGTCATCGGTCATCACTTCCCATTCGATGGCCTCAGGCATCTCCTCGTCTACCACCGTCTTGAACGTCTCACTGCCCAGTTGCAGATAGGCCACCAGCTCAGCCAGACCGTGTTGCAGAGGGTAGGCTTCCGTCAGTTCCCGCAAGGTGACCTGGGAGCGTGCCTGCAGGGTCTGACGGATCTGACGCGCCAGCTGTGCCGAATCGACCACCACTTGCCCATACAGTGCTGCGGCATCCAGCTCAATATCACCCCCTTCGATCACGATATCCTCTATCAGCGGTCGTGTCGAAGGCGTGTGGAGCGGCCGCTCCAGCGGCAGATTGAAATCGGCCGATGTCTCGGCGATGGTCATCACCGCGCCCTCGGGCGGGGTGTCGCGCAGGGTAAGGGCCTTGGACTCGATGCCGTGCAGGATCTCCATGATGCGGCGGTTCTCCAGCCACGCCTGGTCGTCGAGGAAGCGGCGCAGCTGCTGGGAAAGTTGGGCCACCGTGCGTTGGGCGTGCTCGCCGGCCTCCAGCCAGTCGTAGTGCACGCGCCGGGTGCGGCCATCCGGTTTGAGTTCGGCCACGGGTGCGAGGGTCAGGACGCGGTCAAGCAGTTCGGTCAACTCCTCCTGCCGGCGGCTGGACATCAGGAAGTCCCAGAAGGCGCGAAAGCTCTTGCCCTGGTCGGAATCGGCGATGGTGTCGCGCTCGCCCATGATCTCTTCCAGCAGCTCGCCCTTGGCGCCTTCCCACAGGGCGATGCGCTCGCGTACCCGCCGGTCGAGGCTACGGAAGTTGTGCTCCACTTCTCGAAAGTCGGTGAGCAGCTCCCGTGCCAGCTGCATGAACTGCTGGAAGCGGTCCTTGAGCGCGGTGTCGTCGAGCAGCGGCACGTCGCCCGCGAGCACCCGCTCAATCCCGGCGTCGATCTCATCGCGCCGCTTTTGCAACTCGGTGATGCGCCGGGCCGGGTCGGACTCGCTGCCCTCGCTCATCTGGCGCAGCAGCTCGAACAGGGTCAGCAGCCGCGATTCGGTACCGACGAAGCTGCGCTCGGAGAGCGAGCCGAGCCACGCGATGGCCTTCTCCGTTGCCGGGGTCAGATCAAACTGCGGCTCGTCCGAGCCTTGGGCGTAGAACTTGCGCAGCCAGCCCTTGTCAGGCGCGGCCCAGTCGTTCAAATAGTCGAGCGCGGGCTTCGGGAAGCTATCCTCACCCAACTGCTGGCGCAAGGCGTAGAGTTCATCTTCCAGCGCCTCGGCCAGATCGGCCGCCGCCATCACCCGCACGTTGGGCTCGACGAACACCCGGTGCAGAAAGCTCGCCACCAGCGCTGCATGGTCCGAACGCAGCAGCCGCCACGCCGGGTGATGGGAGCGCAGGGAATCGAGTGTGGAGTAATCGAAGGTCACGCGGCCTCGCCCTGGCGCTCTTCCTTTTCCTCGGGCAGGATGCGGGCGCGCTCGACGCGTTGTGTTGCGAGAGTAGTACCTGTATCGAACGGTACTCCAATATTTTGGCCATTCTGTTCGATAGCCTCATGGCTCTGTCTGAGAGGCTCATACTCTTCGCAGATCCCCATCCGGGTATATACGATCTCCCCGAGTTCAGTGCCTATTGGCTTTGAACCTATCGAGGTTTCGGCCGCTGAACCCGCGTAGCGAATCAGCGGCCTTCTTCTTTTCAGGGCTGACCTCACGCATCACCTCCCAGGCTGCGAAGACATGCCTCTCGTGACCAAGCAGGGGATGTCCGGATCTTCCTTACTTCAACCATCGCGTCACCGATTGATTGCTGTTTCCAGCGCGCGCAGGCGATCGACGATGGCATCGAAGGCGGGAGGCTCACCTATGAACATGCCGGCACTGATCATGCGCTGGAAGTCATCGCGCAGCGCGGCCAGCGCGGCATCTTCGGGAATGAGTCTGAGCTGCCCGGCCAAACATGCGTCGTAGTTGGCGTAGCTCGCGTTGTAAAAGACCTTCTTGTGCTTGACGACATCCGCGAGCAGAGCGCGATCGGCCACAGTGGCCTGCCCTTGGGCTTGATCGGCAAGCATGGCCAGGTCGTACCAGTGGCGTGACAGGCGTTCAGCACTGGCTCGGAACTCGTCGCGCTGACATTCGACGTGCATCAATGTCGCCTTCTCCCAGAAAGTACGTGCCGGGGACAGTACACTGACCGTTGAGCGAGGGAATTCGAGTTCGGCGACATGTTCCGCGATGTCGGGCCGCACCTCGTGACCTTCGTTCGGCTCGGTGATGTTTCGGCCACCAAACTCGATCAGGACGCTGTTGCCCACGTAGTCCCCTGGGGATTCCAGAACCGTCGGGTAGTGCACCCGCAACTGTTCCCCGTCATCACTGACTTCAAGCTGGAATGCGTCGGCATCGAACTCGGCGGCCAGCGTCCTCTGGAAGTGCGGTACCACGACACCATGGGCATGGTCGTGCACGAAGGACTTGAGGTCTTCGCTGAATTTCTTCAACCGATTGCGCGAGACGCCTTCGGCGAACGGATCGAAGGAGCCGTCCAAGCCACGGTAGTCGAGTGTGATGTCCACGTCCTCGGAGAAGCGCGCTATGGCTCCGAACACCTTGGAGAGTGAGGTGCCGCCCTTGAAGGCCATCGGCAGTCGGTTGGGCATGGTGAACAGGGTCTGTAGCACCCAGCAGACCCAGACATCCTTTTCCAGTACGACGGGCGAGCGGGCAAGCTGCGGAGCCAGCGCCCGATAGATTTGAGACTGCTCTTTAGGCTTCAGGTGGAGGAAGGACTCAGGCATGAACGGCTTTCCGCTCGTTCCGGAAGATAGCGTCGCTCATCCACGCGGGCATTGAGGAGGTCGCTGACTTCAGAACTTCGAATTCTCTCGATCCCAGCTTGCGCCGAATCTTCTCGACGAGAGCCGGCGTTACTTCCTTCTTTCCGAGGTACCACATTGCAGCAAGCGCGAGCCCGGCAGGTCGACCTGCCAGGGCCAACTTGCGCTGGCAGACGTGCTGCAGACGAATCTCCATATTCCCCACGCGGATGCGCTTCGACGGGCCGGATGTTACGAATACCGACTGGGTCGGAACCTGCGCGGTCAGCTCAAGCCGCCGCGCTGCTTCGGCACCGTGAACCTGGATGACGGCACCAGTGGTCTTGGCGACCGTCTCGGCCACTTTCAACGGCGAGGGGCTAACCTTGCCGACGAAACGGCTGACCTCGGGACGCACAAAGACGCCACGCGTCACACGCTCGATAGCCCCTGCCTTGACGAGGCGGGAGAGGGTCTGGTCGACGGACGCACGCGTACCGCACTCCAGGAATGCTGTTGGGGTGAAGGGCTCCCCGATCGGTATCGCCTCAATGCGCTGGCGAATCAGTTCGGCAGTCTTGGTCGTCGTGTTCATGTGTGAAAATATATGCGAGTTTCTGACAAGCTGCAAGTGCGATAGCTCGCAAGAAGAGGCTTGTGGCCCCTCCGTCAGCCAATGTTGCAATCCAATTACTTGATTATTCTGCGCGTAAGTCACTGATCTATAAGTGGATGACTCGTAGCCTTTGCAGACGTCTGGCCTGTTTAGGAGATCGAGGTCGGAGCGAGGAATGGCCGGGAAGAATTGGAATGTGGCCCGGAACGGTCTAGATGAGCGCCGCAGGAGCGCCGCCGAATGTCGTGTAGCGACGGACCAAATAAAAAAACCCAACCGTTCTTGGTTGGGGTTTTAAGTTTGGTGGAGGCGGCGGGAATCGAACCCGCGTCCGCAAGCACTCCGCCTTTGGCTCTACATGCTTAGTTCTGCCGATTATTTTTAACCGGCTACTGCCCGGCAAACAGGGCGTGTAGACGGCGGTCCCGGTTAAGTTTTAGCGATTCCGTCCCGGACGTACTTCATCGCGATCTTGTGAGATATGACGCCTGAAATGTCCCGAAGGACTCTGGACGCACAAGCACGGCTCCAGTCAGACGGCTTCTACCGGTTATTAAGCGGCGAGAGCGTAGTTGTCGTCGTTGGCAACTATAGTGTTACAGAATTATTAACGAGGGTATCTGTATCCTCGGCATGCACCTCAGGTTTCATCACCCACGTCGAAGCCATGTCGCCCCCTGGGTAAACCCAACAGACAGTATACAGGCTCTGTTGGTTCCTTGTCCCCCTGATATTGGGTGCCCGGGCTGTTTTTTCAAGGGTTGCTGTCCGACAGACTTCTAGTGGGCCTTGAGGATACGCTGTTTGTCGCGGTCCCAATCCCGGTTCTTTTCCGTCTCCCGCTTGTCGTGCAGCTGCTTGCCCTTGGCCAGGCCGATCTCCAGCTTGACCTTGCCCTTCTTCCAGTACAGGGCGATCGGCACCAGGGTGTAGCCCTTGCGCTCGACCATGCCGATCAGCTTGTCCAGCTCCTGCCGGTGCAGCAGCAGCTTGCGGGCGCGCATCGGCTCCGGGTTGATGTGGGTGGAGGCGCTGAGCAGCGGGGTGATGTTGGTGGCGATCAGGAACGCCTCGCCATTCCTTATGAACACATAGCTGTCGGTGATCTGCACCCGGCCATCGCGCAGGCTTTTGATCTCCCAGCCCTGCAACGAGAGGCCCGCCTCGTAGCGCTCTTCAATGAAATACTCGTGTCGCGCCTTCTTGTTCAGGGCGATGGTGGAACCACCTGGCCCGGACTGTTTTTTGGATTTTTTTGCCATGGGCGGATTGTATGTGACGGGGCGGGGCGGAGGCTAGTGGGTTGTGGCGCTTTGTCGGGGTTAACTTGTGCTGCCCGGGGTTTTCCCGGAAAATGCCGGCTCCTTGTCCCTTGGGCAGGGTGGTGAGCAGGCAGGCAGTCGGTCAGTCAACGAACTTGCGGAGGATTCACTCCTTGTCCAAGCGTATCTCCATTCATGGTCAGTGGTCATCCCGCCTGATGTTTATTCTGGCGGCGACCGGCGCTGCCATTGGTTTGGGCAATATCTGGAAATTCCCCTACATGGCCGGTGAAAATGGCGGCGGGGCCTTTGTCCTGGTCTATCTGCTCTGCCTGGCGCTGATCGGTATCCCGATCATGATGGCGGAGGTGTTGATCGGGCGACGTGGCCGTCAAAGCCCGGTCAACACGCTGCATAGCCTGTCGGTCGAGGCGGGGGCAAGCGGCAGTTGGCGACTGGTGGGTTGGGCCGGCATGCTGGCCGGTCTGGTGATTCTCTCCTACTACAGCGTGATTGCCGGCTGGACCCTGGCCTATCTGATGCGCATGCTGAGCGGGACCTTTGTGCGGGTGACCGCCGAAGGATCGGGCAGTATCTTCGCCCAACTGGTGACCGATCCCGAACGTCTGCTGGCGTGGCATACCATTTTTATGGTGATGACCATCAAGGTGGTCTCGCGCGGGGTGACCAACGGCCTGGAGAAGGCGGCGAAGATCCTGATGCCCATGCTGTTTTTCCTGGTCCTGGTGCTGGTGGCCTATGCCGCCCGCAACGGTGACTTCGCCCAGGCCTTCAACTATCTGTTTTATACCGATTTCAGCAAGCTGACCCCGGCGGGGGTATTGACCGCGATGGGCCATGCCTTCTTTACCCTTAGTCTGGGGATGGGGGCGATGCTGGTGTATGGCTCCTATCTACCCAGTGGCGTCTCCATTGCCCAGACATCGATACTGGTGGGCTTGCTGGATACGCTGGTGGCCCTGTTGGGCGGACTGGCCACCTTTTCTATCGTCTTCGCCAATGGCCTGGCGGCGGGCGAGGGACCCGGGCTGATATTCCAGACCCTGCCCATCGCTTTCGGGCAGATGCCCGGGGGCATGTTCTTCGGAGCCCTGTTCTTCCTGCTGCTGGTGTTTGCGGCCTGGACCTCGGCCATCGTGCTGATTGAACCGCTGGTGGCCTGGCTGATCGAGAATCGCGAGATGGAGCGCATTCGCGCCGCCATCTGGACCGGGATGGTCGCCTGGCTGCTGGGTATAGTGACCATCCTCTCGTTCAGCCACTGGTCATTCAGCTTCCACTTCGGTGGGGTCCTGAAGCGGCATGGTCTGTTTGATGTGCTGGATATCGTGACTTCGAGTATCATACTGCCCCTGGGGGGGCTGTGCATGGCACTGTTCGCCGGCTGGGTAATGGCCCGTGATTCCGTGGTGGATGAACTGGGTGGCCTTGCCGGTGTCGGTTTCAAGCTATGGTATTTTATTATTCGTTTTATTACGCCCGCGGCCATGCTGCTGATTTTCTTGCGGGCGATAGGAGTCTTATAGTTGCCAGTCGTCCACAAGAGTGCCCTGGTACCCCATTCAGCGGCCGAGATGTTTGAACTGATCAATGATGTCGAGTCTTATCCCCAGTTTCTGCCCTGGTGTAAATCCACCCAACTGCTGTCCCGTAACGAGGAGGAGTTGTGCGGCCGGCTGGAGGTGTCGCGTATCGGGATAAGCCAGACCTTTTCCACCTGTAACCGGCTTTTCCCCTATGAGCGGATCCTGATTACTCTGCACGAGGGTCCGTTCAAGCGGCTCCAGGGTGAGTGGCGTTTTACCGCCTTGCGTGAGGATGCCTGCAAGGTGGAACTGGAACTCGATTTCGAGTTTTCCGGAAAGCTGATCAATTCGGCGTTTGGTGCGGTATTCAGCCAGATCGCCGGCACATTAGTCGATGCATTCTGTAAGCGAGCAGACGAGGTAGCCCGTGGCAAGTGAACAATTTGAGATTGAAGTCGCCTATGCGAAACCCGAGGAGCAGGTGATTTTGACGGTGACCGGCGAACCGGGGATCACCGTGCAACAGGCGGTTGAACGCTCGCGCATTACCGAACGTTTTCCGGAAATCGACCTTGCCAGCGCAAAGTTCGGTGTGTTCGGCAAGGCGGCCAAGGGGGATACCCCGTTACAGCCGGGGGATCGGGTGGAGATTTACCGCCCGCTGATCGCCGATCCCAAGGAGGCCCGTAAAAAGCGCGCGGCCGAGGGCAAGCAGCTCAAGAAGGGGGGTGGAGAAGGTTGATTTTGGCCGCGGGCCCCGGCCCGGCCGATCCCCCCTGCGCGAGCCCTATGCAATAACTCACTCCGAACCGATACCGACGCTTTCCAGCGCCCGGGAGAACAGGCCTTTGCGGTCGCCGGTGTAATCGGGTACCGAGATGATGCTCTCCTCCGCCGCTATGGTTTCGGCGATTGCCGGGGTTGGCTGGGGCCGATAGTCGCCTTCGATCTTGATCAGGCGGTCGTCCTCGAAGAAGAGCGCGACCCGTTCCCGGGTCACTTCCTTATTCCCCACCTTCATGCTGTAGAGGTAATCCCAGCGGTCCTGGTGGAATACGTCCACCAGCATCGGGGTCCCCAGCAGATAGTTGACCTGGCTCTTCGACATGCCCGGTTTGAGTTTGTTGATCGTCTCCTGGCTGACCACGTTGCCCTGCTGGATATCCGGCCGATGGATCAGCGGCAGGCGGTTCAGTGCCTCGGGAATGGCGTCGCTCACGTCCTTGACGGTGGAGCAGCCGGTGACCAGCAGGCTTGCGCCACATACCCAATAGATGAGAAGCTTTTGCATTCACTCTTTCCGCTTTGTAAGGGGATTGACTATATTTAATAAGATGACCGGAATGATACCTGATTCACGGTATGAAAACACCCGAGGTGACTTGTTTTGGAAGATCAGGAAATTAGAAAAGCGGGCCTGAAGGTCACGGTGCCCCGGGTGAAGATACTGGAGCTGCTGGAGACGAGCCCCGAACGGCATGTCAGCGCGGAAGACGTCTACAAGATGCTGCTGGCGGCCGGTGAGGAGATCGGCCTGGCGACGGTTTACCGGGTGCTTACCCAGTTCGAGGCGGCCGGGCTGGTGGAGAAACACCATTTCGAGGATGGCTATTCGGTTTTCGAACTCAACAAGGGCAAGCACCATGACCACATCATCTGTGTCACCTGCGGCCGGGTGGAGGAGTTTGTCGACGAGACCATCGAGAAGCGCCAACGGATAATTGCCGAGGAACTGGGTTTTCAGATCAGTGAGCATGAACTGGTGATCTACGGCAAGTGCCTGGACAAGAACTGCGACTGCAAAAAAAGGGGCGATTGACCCGCGTTGCGGGTACGCTCGCCGACCCCGCTAGCCGTTGATCCGTTCGACCATCTCCCGGGCGTGATTCAGGGTGTGCGGGGTGATCTCCACCCCGCCCAGCATGCGCGCTATCTCGTCTATCCGGGAATCCCCTTCCAGCCTGCCGAGGCTGGTGTGGGTCTCCTGCCCATTGCTCCCCTTCTCGACCCGCAGGTGGTGATGTCCCTGGGACGCCACCTGGGGCAGGTGGGTGACGCAGAGCACCTGCTGGCTGTTGCCGATCTGCCGCAACAGCCGTCCGACAATCTCCGCGGTGCCGCCACCGATACCCACATCCACCTCGTCAAAGATCAGGGTGGGCACCTGGGTGCAACTGGCCGTGGCGACCTGAATCGCCAGGCTGATGCGGGAGAGCTCGCCCCCCGATGCCACCTTGGCCAGCGGCTTGGGCGGTTGCCCGGGGTTGGCGCTGACCAGGAACTCGATCTGGTCCAGACCGTTGGCCGAGGCTCGTTCCGCATCCAGCGCGGACACTTCCACCACCAGCAGGCCATTCGGCATGCCGAGGGAGTGCATGCCCTGGGAGACCTGTTCAGCCAGACGTCGGGCGGCGCTCCGGCGCGACTCGCTCAGCTGGTTCGCCTGCCCGAGGTAGGTATTCCACAGCGTCTCTACCTGCAGCTGTAGCGCGGCCAGGTGGGTGTCGGCATGGTCCAGCTGATCCAGCTCCTGCTGCAGCCGTTCCAGCAGCGGCGGGATCTCCTCCGGTTTGCAGCGATATTTTCTCGCCAGGTCATGGATCTCACCCAGACGCCGGTCCAGCTGCTCCAGGCGGGCGGGGTCGAGTTCCAGGTTGTCGGTGTAATGGCGGAGCGAGGAGAGCGCTTCGCTGATCTGGATCCCCGCACTGTCCAGCAGCTCGCAGGCACTCTTCAGGCCCGGGTCCACCCCGGCCAGCTCCAGCAGTTGGCCATGGGCGCGGCTGATCCGGGAGAGGGCCGCGTCGTCCTCGTCGTCCAGGCAGACGAGGGCAAAATTGCAGCGCTCGATAATATTTCCGGCATTACTGAGCAGCCCATGTTCCTGCAGCAGCCCGTCCAGCTCGTTTTCCCCCAGGTTGAGGGTGGTCAGCTCATTGATCTGGTAGCGCAACAGGTCGATTCTGGCGCCCCGTTCCTCGGCGCTGGTTCGCAGCGTGGCGAGCCGCTGTTCCGCCTCGCGCCAGGCGTTGTAACCCTCGTCGGTCTGCCGGCACAGCGCGGTATGCCCGGCGTATTCGTCCAGCAACTGGCGCTGATGCGGGCGCCGCAACAGCGACTGGTGGGCATGCTGGCCGTGGATGTCCACCAGTTGATCTCCCAGCTCCTGCAGCGCCTTGAGTGGGGCGGGGGAGCCGTTGATGAAGGCGCGGGAGCTACCGTTTCGCAGCACGACCCGGCGGATCATGCACTGGCCATCGTCATCCAGGGTGTGCTGCTCCAGCCATTGGTTGACGGCGGGTAGTGCCCGGGTATCGAACAGGGCGGTGATCTCCGCCCGGTCGCAATCGGTGCGGATCATGCCGGTGTCGGCACGGTCCCCCAGCACCAGTCCCAGCGCATCCACCAGGATCGATTTGCCGGCACCTGTCTCGCCGGTCAGCACCGTCATGCCGGGCTGCAGCTCGACTTCCAGGGTGCTGACGATGGCCAGGTCTTTGATGTTTATCTGTTGCAGCATCTGGGACTACTTATCCTTGGGGTTGGTGTTGTGCTCACTCCAGCCGAGTTTGGTTCTCAGGATATAAAAGTGATCATGGTCAACCGGGTGAATCAGCCGCACCGGATGGGCGTGTTTGCGTATCCTGACCCTGTCGCCCTTTAGTGGCAGGCTGGTCTGGCCGTCGCAGGTGACTCGCAGGTGCACGTTCTCCGCCGGATCGCAGACGACAATTTCGATCTCGCTGTCGCCGTCCACCACGATCGGACGGTTGCTCAGGGTGTGGGGGCAGATCGGCACCAGCAGGACGGCATTCAGGTCGGTATGCAGCAGCGGGCCGCCACCCGAGAGGGCGTAGGCGGTGGAGCCGGTCGGGGTGGCGATGATGATGCCGTCGGAGCGCTGCACATTGACGAAGCTGCCGTCGATATAGGTCTCGAATTCGATCATGCGGGCGATGTTCCACTTGTGCACCACCACGTCGTTGAAGGCGGTGTGATGGGCGCCGTCGATCTCCGCGCTGAGCAGGAACCGGGACTCTTCACGGTACTCACCGGCGAAGATCCGCTCCAGCGTGGAGAGCATCTCCCGGGGGGATATGTCCGCCAGAAAACCCAGCCGGCCGAGATTGATCCCCAGTAGCGGCACCTCATAGTCGGCCAGGCTGCGCGCGGTGTGCAGCAGGGTGCCGTCACCGCCGACCACAATGGCCAGGTCCGACTCGACCCCCAGATCATCCAGCGAGGCGGCAATCATTTTATGATTCGGTACCCGGGCGGCGGTGCTCTCCTCGAGCAGCACCCGGTGGCCGCGCTCCAGCAGAAACTTCCCCAGTTCGAGGATCGCCTCGCGGGGGGCGACATCCCCGTGTTTACCGATCAGGCCGATCGTATGAAATTTCTCAGGCATGGGCTTTTTGGTCTTCTATTCAAGCGGCGGATTCAGAGATGAAACTTAGCACGGCCTCCGTGACCGTGGCCAGCCAGCCGATAGAATACGCCAAGACGACGTCATCTAACGCTGAGCAGGTCGAGGATCTGCCTGCTTGCTTGCCGGGACGCCGTAAACCCATCCCTGGGGGCTTGCCGCGGCCATCCATGGCCGCGGACACCCGTCAATGACGTGAATGGATTCACTAATGCCGCGAGGGCAGGGATGCCCAGGAGCGGCCAAGCAGCCAGATCCTCTCTCACAAGTATTTGCGCGTTTAGATAACGTGGTCCTGTAGCATACGCTTTAGGGATCGTTTCTTGACACTCCCGGGTGCGAAAATGATAATCCAGGGGTTAGCACTCGGCGGTCAAGAGTGCTAATGGGCGGTTTTCTGCCGCATCCTCGCGGTGGGTGCACGTGTACTACAGAGGTTGGATGTGACAGTTAAAAAGGTGTCGAGTGAATTATCGGTAAACGAACGTGCCCAGCAATTGCTGAAAGTCCTTATAGAACGTTATATCCAGGACGGTGAGCCGGTGGGCTCCCGCACCCTGTCCCGTGACTCCGGGCTTGATCTGAGCCCCGCCACCATACGCAACGTCATGGCGGATCTGGAAGACCTGGGTCTGGTCTCCTCCCCGCATACCTCGGCGGGCCGGATTCCGACCGTCTCCGGGTACCGCATGTTTGTCGATACCCTGGTCACGCTGAAACCGCTGGAGGCAGGCAAAATAAGGCAGCTGGAGACGGGGTTGTACTCCTCGGCCGATCCCAAGATACTGGTCGAGTCCGCCTCGAAACTGCTGTCGAGCCTGACTCACATGGCCGGATTGGTGATGATCCCGCGGCGCAAGCAGCTGACGTTCAGGCAGATTGAATTTCTTCCCCTCTCCAGCAAGCGGTTGCTGACCATCCTGGTGACCACCGAGGGGGAGGTGCATAACCGGGTGATCGATGTGCGCAAGGCGTACACGCCATCCCAGCTGGTACAGTTCGCCAATATGCTGAATCAGCACTATTCAGGGCTATCCATGGAGGAGATGCACAAGCGGTTGGTGCGGGAGATGGAGCAGGCGCGCAAGGACATGAACCAGATCATGGCCCAGGCCCTGGAGATGGCGGAGCAGGTGATCGATCCGGAGATCAGTGGCGATGACTATGTCATGGCCGGCCAGACCAACCTGATGGATTTCAATGATTTCTCGCAGATGAACAAGCTTCGTGAGCTGTTCGATTCCTTCACGGAGAAGAACGAAATTCTGCATTTGCTCGACGGCTCGATGCTGGCCGAAGGCGTACAGCTGTTCATAGGCGAGGAGTCGGGATACAAGGCGCTGGACCAGTGTAGTCTGGTCACCGCCCCGTATCAGGTGGACAGCAAGGTGGCCGGGGTCCTGGGGGTGGTGGGGCCGACCCGCATGGCCTATGACCGGGTGATCCCGATAGTCGACATCACCGCCAGGTTGTTGAGCACCGCCATGCAGACGCGAAAAGCGAAATAATTGGCCATTTTGTCTTGAAACGGCCTTAACCATCCCCAGTTTGTGGGGATTATCGGAATACCCTCTCAATCAGATCGCCAATCTTGGTGACTGTTTGTTTTATTTTCAGACTTCAACAGGTTAGAGGAAACAGGATGAGCAAAGATCAGGAACAGGTCGGCGATCAGGCGGTGATTGACCAGGCCGCCGAGAGCGGTGTCGAGGTCGAGTCAAGCCAGGCGCAGCCCCCAGCCGAATCGCAGACCCCTGAAGAGTTGACCCTGCTGCTGGAAGATGCCCGGTCCAAGGCGGACGAGCACTGGGATCAGCTGGTACGCACCCAGGCGCAGATGGACAATCTGCGGAAACGGCAGGAACGGGAGCTGGAAAACGCGCACAAATACGCCCTGGAACGCTTTGTCAACGAACTGCTGCCGGTGCGCGACAGCATGGAAATGGGGCTGGCGGCCGCCAACGACGAGAACGCCACCATTGACCACCTGCGCGAAGGGACGGCGCTGACCCTGAAGCTGTTCGCCGATGTGATGGAGAAGTTCAACGTGGTGCGGATCGACCCCGAAGGGCAGCCCTTTGATCCGGAACTTCATCAGGCCATGGGCATGCAACCGCGCAGCGATGTGCCGCCGAACACCGTGGTGGTCGTGGTGCAGAAGGGATATACCCTGAATGGCCGCCTGGTGCGGCCGGCCATGGTGATGGTCTCCCAGGCCGCACCCAATCAGGTGGATGAACAGGGCTGACCTTGAAAACCGGAGGGTTATCCCCATCTGGGATAACATCCGTAAACAAGTATTTTTAAATCTAACAGACAGTTAACCGGAGAGATCAAACAATGGGAAAGATCATCGGAATCGATCTGGGCACAACCAACTCCTGCGTGGCAGTGATGGATGGCGACGGCGCCCGTGTTATCGAGAACAGTGAAGGCGATCGCACAACCCCCTCCATCGTGGCCTACACCAGTGAGGGTGAGGTTCTGGTCGGCCAGTCCGCAAAGCGGCAGGCGGTGACCAATCCCCAGAACACCCTGTTTGCGATCAAGCGTCTGATCGGCAGACGTTTTACCGATGACGTGGTGCAGCGCGACATCGAGATGGTGCCGTACAAGATCGTGAAGGCGGATAACGGTGATGCCTGGGTCGAGGCGAACGGCAAGAAGATGGCCGCCCCGGAAGTTTCGGCAAAGATCCTTCAGAAGATGAAGAAAACCGCCGAGGATTACCTGGGTGAAGAGGTGACCGAGGCGGTGGTAACCGTACCGGCCTACTTCAACGACTCGCAGCGTCAGGCCACCAAGGATGCCGGTCGTATCGCCGGACTGGATGTCAAGCGGATCATCAATGAGCCGACCGCCGCCGCACTGGCCTACGGCATGGACAAGAAGCGCGGCGACCAGAAGCTGGCGGTATTCGATCTGGGTGGCGGTACCTTCGATATCTCCATTATCGAGATCGCCGAGATCGACGGCGAACACCAGTTCGAGGTGCTCTCCACCAACGGTGACACCTTCCTCGGTGGCGAGGATTTCGACCTGCGCATTATTGACTACCTGGTGGAGACCTTTAAGAAGGATCAGGGCTTCGACCTGCGCAATGACCCGCTGGCCCTGCAGCGCCTGAAAGAGGGTGCTGAAAAGGCCAAGATCGAACTCTCCAGTGGCCAGCAGACCGATATCAATCTGCCCTACATCACGGCCGATGCCAGTGGTCCGAAACACCTGAACATCAAGCTGACCCGCGCCAAACTGGAGGCGCTGGTGGATGATCTGGTGAACCGCACCATCGCCCCCTGCCGCACGGCACTGAACGATGCGGGACTGAGCGCCTCCGAGATCGATGAGGTGATCCTGGTCGGTGGACAGACCCGTATGCCCAAGGTCCAGGCCACGGTCGAAGAGTTCTTTGGCAAGACCCCCCGGCGCGATGTCAACCCGGACGAGGCGGTGGCCATCGGCGCGGCCATTCAGGGCGGTGTGCTGGGTGGCGAGGTGAAGGATGTGCTGCTGCTGGATGTGACGCCCCTGTCCCTCGGTATCGAGACCATGGGCGGCGTGATGACCAAGCTGATCGAGAAGAACACCACTATCCCGACCAACGCCAGTCAGGTATTCTCGACTGCCGATGACAACCAGACCGCGGTGACCGTGCATGTGTTGCAGGGTGAACGCGAACAGGCCAGTGCCAACAAGTCGCTGGGCCGTTTCGACCTGACCGATATCCCTCCGGCGCCACGGGGCATGCCGCAGATCGCGGTGAGCTTCGATATCGACGCCAACGGTATCCTCAATGTCTCCGCCAAGGACAAGGCCACCAACAAGGAGCAGTCGATCATCATCAAGGCCTCCTCCGGTCTGAGCGATGATGAGGTGGACCGGATGATCAAGGACGCCGAGGCGCACGCCGATGAGGACCGCAAGTTCAACGAGCTGGTCCAGGCGCGCAACCAGGCGGACAACATGATCCACGCCATCCGCAAGTCGATGGACGAACTGGGTGAGGAGAAGCTGGAAGCGGGGGAAAAGGATTCCATTGACGCCGCGATCAAGGAGCTGGAAGAGGCCATCAAGGGCGACGACAAGGAGGCGATCGAGGCCAAGACCAAGACCCTGACCGATGCCTCGGCCAAGATGGCGGAGCGGCTCTATGCCCAGAAGGGTAGTGACGAAGCCGCCGCGGCGGCCGGATCCGCCGACAGCGGTGCCAAGTCCAAGTCGGCAGGCAAGGACGACGACGTCGTCGACGCGGAGTTCGAAGAGGTCAAAGAGGACAAGTAACGATAACCTGTGGACGGCCTGACCGTCTGATAATTGATAGCCGAGGCGCGTTGGTATGGAGGGGCTGGAAAGTCCCTGCATACCCTCGCGCTTTGGCGGTTTACAAAGTAGATCGAATATGTCGAAGCGTGACTTTTACGAAGTTTTAGGTGTCAGTAAGAACGCCAGTGAAGCCGAGATCAAAAAGGCCTATCGACGGCTCGCCATGAAACACCACCCGGATCGCAATGCGGGAGACCAGACAACGGATTCGGAGAAGCGCTTCAAGGAGGCCAAAGAGGCCTACGAAGTGCTGTCGGATGCCCAGAAGCGGGCAGCTTATGACCAGTTTGGGCATGCCGGGGTGGATAACTCCGTGGGCGGCGGATACGGGCATGGCGCCGGAGGAAACTTCAGCGATATCTTCGGTGATGTGTTCGGGGATATCTTCGGCGCTCGGGGAGGCGGCGGCTCACGCGTCCATCGGGGGGCCGATCTCCGTTACAACCTGCAGCTGTCGCTGGAGGACGCGGTGGCCGGAACCACGGTCAAGATTCGTGTTCCCACCCTGGTCAAGTGTAATCCCTGTAATGGCACGGGCGCCAAGAAGGGCACCAAGCCCAAGGTCTGTACCACTTGCGCCGGCCATGGCCAGGTGCGGATGCAGCAGGGCTTCTTCTCGGTGCAGCAGACCTGCCCGACCTGTCGCGGCAAGGGTTCGGTGATCGAATCCCCCTGTCCGGCCTGTCACGGTGCCGGCCGTATCCAGGAGCACAAGACGCTTTCGGTCAAGGTGCCGCCCGGGGTGGATACCGGCGATCGCATCCGTCTTGCCGGTGAAGGCGAGGCGGGCGAGAGCGGCGGGCCTCCCGGTGATCTCTATGTACAGATCGCGGTCAAGCCGCATGAGATCTTCAGCCGGGAAGAGAATCACCTGTTCTGTGAAGTGCCCATCAGCTTCGCCAGCGCCGCGCTGGGCGGCGAGCTGGAAGTACCGACCCTGAATGGCAAGGTGGTGCTGAAGATCCCCGCCGGCACCCAGTCGGGGAAGATGTTCCGGATGCGTGGCAAGGGGGTCAAGCCGGTGCGCGGCGGCCCGGTCGGCGATCTGCTGTGTAAGGTGATGGTCGAGACACCGGTCAATCTCACCGAGCATCAGAAGGATCTGCTGCGACAGCTGGACGAGACCATGCAGGGTGCCGGCAGCAAGCACAGCCCGCACTCCACCGGCTGGATGGACGGCGTAAAGAAGTTTTTTGAGGGCATGGGGTTTTAAGGACTCTTGCCCGACAATTCGCAGATCCGATTAAAAAACCAGCGACAGGAACAGCAGCGATGATCAGAGTAGCAGTGGTGGGGGCCGCCGGGCGGATGGGCAAGTCGCTGATCCAGGCGGTGTCCGACACCGAGGGCTTTACCCTGGGGGCGGCAACCGAAAGACCGGGCAGCACGCTGGTCGGCACCGATGCGGGCGAACTGGCCAGCATCGGCCGACTCGGCGTGGCCGTCCAGGATTCGCTGGCGGCGGTTGTGGAGGCGTTCGACGTGGTCATCGACTTTACCGCGCCACCGGTGACCCTGCAGCATCTGGCGGTCTGCCGTGCCCATGCCAAACGGATGGTGATCGGGACCACCGGTTTCTCCGCGGCGCAGCGGGCCGAACTGCAGACGGCTGCAGCGGAGATCCCCATCATCCTGGCCCCCAACATGAGTGTCGGGGTCAACCTCTGTTTCAAATTGCTCGATATCACCGCCCGGGTGATGGGCGATGACGTGGACATCGAGGTGATCGAGGCCCACCACCGTCACAAGGTGGACGCGCCGTCCGGTACCGCCCTGCGCATGGGCGAGGTGGTGGCCGACGCGCTGGGGCGTGATCTGAAGACGTGCGCGGTTTATGGACGGGAAGGCATCACCGGGGAGCGGGATCGCAATACCATCGGCTTTGAAACCATCCGTGCCGGTGACGTGGTGGGTGACCATACCGTGCTGTTCGCCGCCATGGGCGAGCGGGTGGAGATCACCCACAAGGCCTCCAGCCGCATGACCTTTGCCAACGGGGCGGTGCGCGGCGCCGGCTGGCTGATGCAGCGCGACAGCGGACTGTTCGATATGCAGGATGTCCTGGGTCTGCGCTGAAGCTGAACTCCCCAGATCGGGCGCTCAAGGGGTAATGCGCGCCTTGCGTCTGCTCGCTCCACTGCTGCTGGTTCTCCCCCTGCTGTATGCGTGCGGCGGGGGGCGGACGACCCCGGAGGAGCAGGTCCGACAACTGCTCGATAGCGCGGAGCAGGCCGTGGAGTCCCGTTCCCTGTCGGCGGTTGCCCCGCTCCTGTCGGAGTCCTTCAGCGGCACTGCCGCCCCGGACAAACAGGCGGTCATGCGTCTGTTGGCCGGCTATTTTGTCACTCATCAATCGATCCATTTGCTGACTCAGGTGAGTCGCCTGGAGCTGACCGGCCCTGGTGACGAACAGCGCCAGGCCGAGGTCACGCTGTTCGTAGCGGTCGCCGGGCAACCCGTCACCACCGCTTCGCAGCTGCTCTCCATCCGGGCCGACCTGATCCGGCTGGAGCTGATGCTGATCCTGGAACAGGATGCGTGGCGTGTGGTCTCGGCTGACTGGCGAAGGGCGGAAAAGCGCGACTTTCTCGAATAACCCCCCAGGGCCACGCCATCTAAACACGCAACTGCTTGTGAGAGTGGATCGCCCCACTCAGAGTTAGATGACGTCGACCCCACCCCACGATCCAATTCCGTTGGCACAGTTACTGCTTTTGACATTTCAGTCCATTCAGCACAGGCCGGGAGTGATTTGTGAATAGTGCGGTATCGGGGTCAAATATGGTTGCCTCTCTACAGCCTGCTTCGGCGGGCAGCAGTCGGTCGGGCGGTTCGGCTAGCGCCTCGGGACAGGGCGGTCTGGCGGATTTCAAAGCGATCATTTCCGCACAGCGATTGACGCCCGAAGGTATGGCCAGGCTTCAGGAGCTGTTGCCGCCCGAGCAACTCAGCCAGCTTGAGTCCCTGCTTGAGAGTGGCAACGGTTTGCCGTTGTCGGCAGAAATTGCCGATCCTGCCAACGCACCGGGCAACCTTTCGTTGTTACAGTGGATGCTTCAACTGGCCGGCACCGACGGGGTGGGAGAAGAGATTGCCGCCACGTTTGGTGGGCAGGCCGGGTCCGGTGCTGCCTTAACGGTGGCGGACCTGAGAGCCATGCTGCTGCGACAAGGGGGCGGCGGCCTGTCGGCGAATGGCGCATCGGAGTCGGGCGGACGGGCGTTCAATCCGACGCCGGATAACCCGGCGGCACAGTTGCTGGGAAAGGTTGATCTGCCCGTCGAGGGTGCGGGATTTAAACCGGTGTTGGTCGCCGGTGAACTCCCGGTGGGCCTGTTGAAGGGCGATGGCCAGACGACAGCGAGCCCGCTGTCGGCGGTGGCCTCCGGGCTCGAGCAGCTATCGGCCCGGCGATCGGAGGTGTTCACTCCCCCGGCCATTCAGCTCCCCACCGGCACGAAGGGGTGGGATAACCTGCTCAGTAACCGGGTCATGTGGATGGTGGGAAATCAGCTGCAGCAGGCATCGGTGCATATCACGCCGCGCCATCTCGGCCCCATCGATATCCAGGTCTCGATCCAGAATGACCAGACCAGTGTCAGCTTCCTGGCACAGAACGCGGCTGTCAAAGAGGCGCTTGAAGCGGCGATTCCCCGACTGCGTGAGATGTTTGCCGATAGTAACCTGCAACTGGTCAATGTGGATGTGGGGCAGCGTGATAGCGGCGATCGGGCGAGCGGTGCGGATCTGTTTCAGCAGGCGGCTACGGGAGACGGGAACAACTTTTCGGTTCCCGGGCAACCCGGCGGCGATGACGACAACGCGCAGGCAGAAATCGACCCTGTCGGTACCCTGACCGCCAGTGCACTGGTCGATGACTATGCCTGAGTAATTGTGCTGGCCGCGTAAGCGGGTGTCGGCAGAGTCCGCGGCACAGCGCCCGCCCCCGCCATTCTGTCGCCGATTACCCGCGGCTCGCTTCCGACGGGGATTTTTGCCGCCGGAGCGAAACGATCCGCAAGCGAAAGCGGTTCAACGCCTTATCCCGCCTGAGCTCGTGGTTCCCCCTCTCCCCCGGGCGGGGCCATCTGATTTCCGCTTGAAAAACAGCCGCAGGGTCGGTCGATATTCGCCGTTATTCCCGGCCACGGCAATTTCCCGGTACGGTTCCAGCTGAATCTTGGTTATTATACCCGCTACCCGAACCCGAGCGATGATGGGAGAGACGAGACCGTGCGATTTCTGAAGCTGATTTTCATTCTACTGATCATGATGATCGGCGCTGCGTTTGCAGTCATGAATGCCGAGGCTGTGCGACTCAATTACTATTTTGGCGTGGAAGAGCTGCCGCTGTCAGTGATACTGGTCGCTGCCCTTGCGCTGGGGGCGATTCTGGGAGTGCTTGCCATGTTGAGCGGCTCACTCCGGTTGCGCCGCGAGAACATGAGCCTCAGGCACAAGGCGAGACTGGCGCGCCAGGAAGTGAACAACCTCCGCTCAATTCCGATAAAGGACAACTGAGACCATGCTACGGAAAGGGATGATGCCGTTCAGTTTTTCTGTCTCACCACTCCACTGCAAGTCACCAACTGAACCCGGATGATGGAACTGTTCTGGTTACTCCTGCCTGTAGCCGCCGCCTCCGGCTGGTGGGCCGCAAAACGCAGCACCTCCCGCCAGGAGGTGGCCGTGGCCGAGCGCTCTCCGGGTTATTTCAGCGGCCTGAACTACCTGTTGAATGAACAGCCGGACAAGGCCATCGACGTCTTTATCAAGATGCTTGAGGTCGACAGTGATACGGTCGAAACCCATTTGGCGCTGGGCAACCTGTTTCGCCGCCGTGGTGAGGTGGATCGCGCCATCCGTATCCATCAGAACCTGATCGCCCGGCCCATGCTGAATCGTGAACAGCGTGGCCAGGCGCTGCTGGAGCTGGGGCAGGACTACATGAAGGCCGGTCTGTTCGACCGCGCCGAGAGCCTGTTCAATGAGCTGGGCGAGATGAACATGTTCCAGGCCCAGGCGCTGGAAAACCTGTTGACCATCTATCAGCAGGAGAAGGATTGGGATAAGTGTCTGCAGGTGGCCAGGCGCCTGGGACAGCGGACCGGTAAAGCCCGCCGCACGGAGTGCGCGCACTACTATTGTGAACTGGCGGAAGAGGCGCGCCACCGTAAAGACCTGACCCGGGCCGCGCAACTGCTGAGGAAAGCGCAGCTCTCCGATGACGGGTGTGTCAGGGCAACCATTCTTCAGGGCGAGATCGAAGCGGCCAGCGGCTCGCCCAAAAGCGCCCTCCGCACATTACGACAAGTGGAGAAGCAGGACCCGGCCTATCTGTCGGAAGTGCTTCCCGCGATACTCGAATGCTATCGGGAGCTGGGCAACCGTGCCGAGCTGGGCAAGTACCTGCGCCAGCTCTATGAAAGGCACCACACCGTGAGCAGTGTCCTGGCGTTGAGCGATTTTATTCAGGAAGACAAGGGTGAGGAGGCGGCGATCCGGTTTTTGGCCGGTCATCTGCAGGACCATCCCAATCTCGGCGGCCTGGACCGGCTGGTCGGCCTCTCGCTGAGGGCGGGGAAGAGTGACGGCCTGGAGAGCCTGCCGATACTGCAGCAGATCCTGAACAAACTATTGGAAAATCGGCCGGCCTATCAATGTGTCAGTTGCGGATTCACGGCCAAGACCATGCACTGGCAGTGTCCCAGTTGCAAGTCCTGGAGCAGCATCAAGCCGCGTGACGAAATTGATGAAATATGACCCCGCTGTCTCCTGAATCCTGAACTGAACCCAGAACCAACAAGGCAGAATCCATGACCGCCGTATCGAAGCATCCCCGCATCATCGTCGCCCTCGATTACCCCTCCGCCGGCCCGGCGCTGGACCTGGTGTCCGGCCTCGACCCGGCCGCCTGCCGGCTCAAGGTGGGAAAGGAGATGTTCACCCGGCTGGGGCCGGCCTTCGTTGAGAAGCTGGTGGGCAAGGGCTTCGATGTGTTTCTCGATCTGAAATTCCATGATATTCCCAACACCGTGGCGGCGGCCTGCGAGGCGGCGGCCGACCTGGGCGTCTGGATGGTGAACCTGCACGCCTCCGGTGGACGCACGATGATGTCGACGGCGCGGGAGCGGCTGGAATCGCTGGCCCATCGACCGCTGCTGATCGCCGTGACCATCCTCACCAGTCTCGGCGAAAAGGATATCGCCGAGGTCGGATTTTCCGGGGCGCCGGCGGACAACGTGATCCGTCTCGCCCGACTGGCGTCCCAGTCCGGTCTGGATGGTGTCGTCTGTTCACCCCTGGAGGCGGGGGAGGTGCGGCCGCTGGTGGGACGGGATTTTCTCCTGGTGACCCCGGGAGTGCGCCCGGCCAGCGCGGCCCGGGACGACCAGAAACGGGTGATGACGCCGCTGGCGGCGCTGCATAACGGCGCCGATCTGCTGGTCATCGGCCGGCCGATCACCGCGGCCGCTGATCCCCAGGCGAGCCTCGACCAGATCCAGCAGGAGATTGCCGGATTCGCTGGAGTCTGACGGAGCACGTCGGCAGCCCAGGAGTCCGTCGGACTCCTGGTCGCCTGACTCCGGGAACCATAGGGCGGGCCGTGCCCGCCGATGGCGCCCAGGGGGCGCCCCATGACTGGTTTTTGGAGTAGGATACGGTTCGTGCCTCACTGGCATCCTGCAGGCCCAAACGACAACAAAAGCGCCGCCTATGCTGTACCTTTACCATAGCAATCGACTGGAGCGGCTGGCTGACCAACTGGCCGACACCCTGCGCCGGCCAGCGGCCGATCCGCTGGCGCCGGAGACCATCGTGGTCCAGCATCCCGGGATGGGGCGCTGGCTCTCCCTGCAGCTTGCCCGACGTCTCTCCATTTGCGCCAATACGGTGTTCCCGTTGCCGGCCGGTTTCATCTGGCAGCTGCTTCGGCAACTGCTGGTCGATGTGCCGGAGAACGACAGCTTCAGGCCGGAACTGATGCAGTGGCGGCTGTTTGAGCGGTTGGCCAAACCGCTGCCGGGGCGGGGCTTCGAGCCGTTGCAGCGTTATCTGGCGCGTGATGATGAACTGACGCGCTTTCAACTGGCCGGTGAGATTGCCAACTGCTTCGACCAATATCTGGTCTATCGCCCCGACTGGATCGACCGTTGGCAACAGGGACGCAGTGCGGTGGCGGGCGACCATTGGCAGGCCGCGCTGTGGCGCGACTTGGTGGCCGGCCAGCGGCTGGAGCACTGGGTCGATCTGCTGCAACGGCTGGTCCGCGCGGCCGCGGACGGGCGCATCGACCCCGATCATCTGCCCGAGCGAATCTGCCTGTTTGCCCTGAACGCCCTCTCGCCCGGTTACCTGGAGGTGCTCGATCACGCTGCCCGCTGGATCGATATCCATCTCTTCCTGCTGAATCCGGCGGAAGGTTACTGGATGGATCTGGTCTCCGAAACCGAACGGGAGCGGCGTAGCCTGGAGGGCGCCGAGCAGGCGCTCTATCTGCAGGTGGGCAATCCCCTGCTGGCCTCCATGGGGGGGCAGGGGAGTGATTTCCTGGCGTCCCTGCTGAATCACGATACCGGTGCCGCGGAGGCGTTCTTTGACCCAGGTGAGGGCTGCCTGCTGCATCAGCTGCAGCGGGATATCCTGCGCGCCTGTGAGTCGGATGAGCCACAAACGCCGCGGGAGCCCCGCCGGGTCGATCCGGCGGACCGGTCGCTGCAGTTTCATCTCTGCCACAGCCCGATGCGCGAGGTGGAGGTGCTGCACGACCAGCTACTCTCCCGCCTTGCCATGGATGAGCAGCTGCAGCCGAGCGATATCCTGGTGATGACGCCGGATATGGACAGCTATGCCCCCTATATCGAGGCCGTCTTCGGCGAGTCGGGTGGGCGCAACCACATCCCCTATACGCTGTCGGATCGTAGCCAGATATCGGAGACACCCATCGTCTCCCTGTTCCTCCACCTGCTCACCCAGCCCGGGGGACGCTACCCGGTGGACGAGATCTTCTCCCTGCTGGAGCAGCCGCTGCTGCACCGCCGCTTCGGTCTCTCGTCAGGGGACTTGCCCCGCATCCGCCACTGGCTGGAAAGCGTGGTCATCCGCTGGGGACGGGATGGCTCCGAGCGGGCGGCGCTGGGCCTGCCCCTGACCGGCCAGAACAGCTGGCAGCAGGGTCTGGACCGCCTGCTGCTGGGCTATGCCTTGCCGCCCCCCGTCCCTGCTAGCACCGAGCAACTGTTTCAGGGGCTGCTACCTTGCGGAGAGGTGGAGGGGGCGGATGCGCAGATCCTGGCGGGACTGTACAGCTTCGTCACGGCGCTGTTTGAACTGGAGGGGAAGATCCTCGGGGCCGGTTCAGCAGCGGACTGGGAGATCCGTTTAAATGAACTGATCGACCATTTCTTCGCCCCCGATGAAGCCGAGACCCGGCTGGTTCAGACGCTGCGCGACAGCATCGCCCGCATGGCCGGGACGGCCGCGCTGGCCGGTTTCCAGGGGGCTATCTCGCGGGAGCTGGTGATCTCCCAGTTGCAGGACCAGTTCGCCTCACCCTCCGGCGGCCGGTTTCTCGGCGGCGGGGTCAGCTTCTGTGCCCTCACCCCGATGCGGGCCCTGCCGTTCCGGGTGATCTGCATGATCGGCATGAACGACGGCAGTTTCCCCCGCGAGCGGCGCCCGGTCGGCTTCAACCTGCTGGCGGGCCAGCGCCGCCCGGGTGACCGGTCGCGCCGTGCCGATGACCGCTACCTGTTTCTGGAGACCCTGATCTCCGCCCGGGAGCAGCTCTATTTCAGCTATGTCGCCCAGGATATACGGGATAACAGTCCGTTGCCGCCCTCGGTCCTGCTGAGTGAGGTGATCGACTATCTGGATGATCACTACACCACCCCGTCCAGACAGACCGCCTCGGAGCAGCTGAGCGTGCGCCATCCGCTGCAGGCCTTCAATCCGCGCTATTTTTTGCCGGATACGGGACTGTTCAGCTATGCCGAGGCCAATTGCCAGGGGGCAAAGGCCCTGCTGGCCCCGTCCGCCGCGCCAGCCCGGTTTATCCAGCAGCCGCTGACGCCGCCGGAGGAGCACTGGCGACAGGTCGAACTGACTCGCCTGATCCGTTTCTACACCAATCCGGTCCGCTATCTGCTGGCGGCGCGATTGGGCATCACCATCGCCTACGAACAGGCGCTGATGGAGAGTCGCGACCCCTTCGAGCTGGACTATTTTCAACGCAGCGAGCTGTTTCAGCGGCTGGTGCAGGCGTCACTGCAGGGCGACGATCCGGCGCAACGGCTGGCGCTGGAGCGTGCCCGAGGCATGCTGCCCCACGGGACCGGCGGGGTGGTGCTGTTCGAACGTCTGGCCGAGAGCGCCCGACAGTTTGCCGAACGGCTGCAGCCGTTCTATCCGGGGGATGAAGCCCAGGCCCTGGCGGTGGATTTTTCCCGTGGCAGCCTGCGCATGATGGGGCGCCTGGAACGGGTCTCCAGCGCCGGCCTGCTCGGTTATTCCCTGGAGAAATTACCCGATCCGCAACTGCTGGCCCTGTGGCTCAGGCACCTGCTGCTCAACGTCGCCGCCCCGGCGGCGGTGACGCCGGTCACCCGCTGGCTCAGCCGCGAGGGGCTGGTGACCCTGCACCCCGTCGCCGATGCGCAGGCACGGCTGGCGGAGCTGCTGGATCTCTACTGGCAGGGCCTGCAGCGGCCGTTGCCGCTGTTTGCCCGCAGCGCTCACAGTTACGCGCGAGCGTTACACGAGGGCAAGCCGCGCGAGTTCTGCCTGAAGCGGGCGCGGGACAAGTGGTTCGGCGGCTATCAGGGGTTCGCCGAATATGACAACCCCTATTACCGGCTCGCCTTTCCCGACGGTGAAGTGCTGGATGAGACGTTTGAATCCCTGAGTGAGCAGGTCTTCGCGCCACTGCTCGCGGCCATGGAGGTCGGCTGACATGCGGCGACTGGACCTGTTTGCGACCCCCCTCGACGGCATGAACCTGATCGAAGCCAGCGCCGGGACGGGCAAGACCTACACCATCACCGGGCTCTATATCCGCCTGATACTGGAGCAGGGCCTGACGGTGGAACAGATCCTGGTGGTCACCTATACCAAGGCGGCGACGGCCGAGCTGCGGGAGCGTATCCGCAGCAGAATGGTCCAACTCAAGCGGGCCGTGGAGGGCGATCGGGAGGACGGGTTCCGTGCGGCCCTGATGCGCGATCCGGACACCGCCGAGCTGCGCTTGCAGCGCCTGACGCTGGCCATCCTCAGTTTCGACAAGGCCGCCATCTTTACCATTCACGGCTTCTGTCAGCGGCTGTTGTCGGAAAACGCCTTTGAGAGCGGGATGCCGTTTCACAGCGAGCTGCTGCTGGATGAGCGGCCCCTGATGCAGGAGGTGGTGGATGATTTCTGGCGCAGCCGGATCCAGGATATACCGCCCGGCCTGCTCGGCTATCTGCTCGACCAGGGGCTGAGCCCCGACCAGCTGACCCTGGCCCTGCGCGGCAATATCAACAAGCCCTACCTGGAGATCCGGGGCCAGGCCATGCCGGCCGATCTGAGCGCTTCGGAAGCGGAGTTCTCTGCCCGCTTTGACGAGCTGCGCCGGCTTTGGCTCGCACAACGCGACGCGGTGCTGGATCAGCTCAAGCGTTGCGACGGTCTGAACCGGAACAAGTATCGCCCGGCCTCTATCGATAAATGGGCGCTGGCGATGGATCTCTATCTGCAGCCCACCCCCGGACCCCGCTTCAGCGAGCTGGAAAAGTTTTCCAGCACGGCACTGGCGGCGGCGCTGAACAAGTCGGGGCGGGCGCCGAATCACCCCTTCTTCGATCGCTGCGAGTCGTTGCTGCACGCCATCGACCGGCTGGACCGGCAGTACGAGCAGGCGCGCGTGGCCCTGCTCGGGGAGTTGATCCAGTACGCCAATGAGCAGCTGCGGCTGCGCAAGCAGCGGCTGCGGGTGCAATCCTATGACGATCTGCTGCTGAACCTGCAGACCGCCCTGGACGGGGAGCGGGGGGCGGCCCTGGTGGAGACCGTGCGCCTCGGCTACAGCGCCGCACTGATCGATGAGTTTCAGGACACCGATCCGGTCCAGTACAGGATTTTTCACCGGCTGTTTGTACAACAGCCCGGGCTGCTGTTTCTGGTCGGGGATCCGAAGCAGGCCATCTACAGTTTTCGCGGCGCCGATATCTTTGCCTATCTGCGGGCCGGCGCCGATGCCGGAAAGGGTTATACCCTGGATGTGAACTGGCGCTCCGTGCCACCGTTGATCGAGGCGGTCAACCGCCTGTTCGATCAACCCCAGGGGGGATTCCTGTTTCCCCAGATTCCGTTCCAACCCTCGCGGCCGGCCGAGACGGAACAGCAACGGCTGCTGGAGCTGGGCGGGGATGACGCCTGTTTCCGGGTCGGCTTCATCTCCGGCAAGCAGAGCAAGGAGCAGGCTTCGCAGATTGCCGTCGACTGGACCGCGCGGGAGATCGCCCGGCTTACCGGACTGGGGCCGGAACCGCGAGCGGGCGCGATCCGGCTCGGTGAGCGCCCCCTGGCGGGGGGCGATATCGCCGTGCTGGTGAGGACCCACCGGCAGGGGGAGCTGATCCGCCACGCCCTGGCCGTACGCGGGATACACAGCGTCCAGCGCGCCCAGCAGGATGTGTTCAAGACCCACGAGGCGAGCGAGCTGGAACGGCTGCTGCGGGCGGTGTTCGAACCGCAGCGGGAGGGTCTGGTCTTCGCCGCCCTCGGCAGCGATCTGCTGGGGGTGTCGGGGGACGCGATTGCCGGATTGGCCACGGATGAGGGGCAGCTGACCGCCTACCTGGAACAGTTCCAGCACTACCACCGGCTCTGGCTGGCCCAGGGCTTCATGCGCATGTTCCGCCATCTGATGCGCGAGCAGCGGGTGACCGGGCGGCTGTTGGGGCTCCCGGATGGTGAACGGCGCATGACCAATACCCTGCACCTGAGCGAGTTGATTCACCAGCAGGAGCGTGATAGCGGCGCCGGCATGGAGGCGCTCATCGGCTGGCTGAGCCGGCTGCGCCTGGGTGATCTGCCGGAAGACGAGCAGCGCCAACTGCGGCTGGAAAGTGACGACAACCTGGTACAGATCGTCACCATCCACAAAAGCAAGGGGTTACAGTATCCGGTGGTGTTTTGTCCGTTTGTCTGGGACGGTGGCGTGCGTGCCATCCGGGAGGGTGAGGGGTGCCGTTTTCACGATCCGCAACAGCAGGATCGGGCGGTGCTGGATCTCGGTTCGCCCGCCTGGCCGGAGGCCCGGCGGGCGAATCGGACCGAGACCCTGGCGGAGAGTCTGCGCCTGCTGTATGTGGCGTTGACCCGGGCCCGGCAACGCTGCTACATCACTTGGGGCGAGGTGAACGGGGCCGCGGAGTCACCCCTGGCCTGGCTGTTGCATCCGCCGCCCTCACCCGGTTCCGGGGACCCGCTCGAGGCACTGGCGGCCCATTTCCGCTCGCTGGATCAATCCCAACTGCTGGCACGCCTGCAGCAGTGGGCCGAGCCACTGTCCGGGCAGTTGCGGATCACCCCCTGTGAAGCGGCCGAAGCGGAGGTTGAAGCGGAATTTGAGGGGGAGGGCGGTGCCGGCTTGCCCGCTTCGCTTCGCCAGCAACGCCACCCTGCCGAGGGGTTGCGCGCGGAGCAGTTCACCCGGCAACTGGGCCGCGGGGCCGCCGTGACCAGCTTCTCCGCGCTGACGGTCGGCAGCGACCATTTTGATCGACCGGATCACGACGAAATCCCTGTTCAGATCCCTGTGCAGATCCCTGTTCAGATCCAGGTACCGACGGAGGCCCCGGTTGAACTCCCGGCCACCCGTTCCCGGTTCAGTTTTCCACGGGGCGCCAATCCCGGCAGTTGCCTGCATGCCATTTTCGAGCAGCTCGATTTCAGCCGCCACGGCCCCGCTGAACTCAGCCGGCTGGTGCAGCAGCAGCTCTCCGCTTATGGTATTGACCCGGTCTGGCGGGACGTGGTCTGCGACATGGTCGGCGATGTGCTCGATACCCCGCTGGAGCCAAACAGCGAGCGTCGCCTGCGCCGGATCTCCAAGGCGCACTGTCTGGTGGAGATGGAGTTCAACTACCCGGTTACACAGTTACAGGCGCCGCGCCTGGCCGTGCTGCTGACCGAGCAGGGTTTCGCGGAGTCGGAGGTGATGGCCCAGGCGGTCCGCCGGCTCGCCTTCAGCGACATCAGCGGCTACCTGAAGGGCTTTATCGATCTGATTTTTGTCCATGAGGGGCGCTACCACCTGCTCGATTACAAGTCCAACTGGCTGGGCGACCAGCCGACCGACTACAACCAGGCCAATCTCGTCTCCGCGATGGCGGACAACGGCTACTTCCTGCAGTACCTGCTCTACAGTGTGGCGTTGCACCGTTATCTCGCACAGCGGCTGCCGGATTATGACTATGAGCGCCATTTCGGCTCGGTCTACTATCTGTTCCTGCGCGGCATGTCCCCGGCCGGCGGAACGGAATTCGGTGTCTACCGGGAGCGCCCGGCGAAGCGCCTGATCGAGGCCCTGGATCACTATTTCACCGGACAGGAGGTGCCGGCATGAGCCAGGCGCTGGAGCTACTCCGTGAACTGAAGGCGCAGGCCCTGGTGACCGATCTGGACCTGCATTTCGCCACCCTCATCGGCCGGCTGGCCGCCGACCAGCGTCCCGAGCTGCTGCTGGCGGCCGCATTCACCAGTTTCCGGACCGGCGCGGGCGATGTCTGCCTGCAGCTTGCCGAGTGGAGTGGCCGCACGGTCGGCGGCACGCAAGGGCAGATTCGGCTCCCCGCCTGCGCGGAGTGGATGCACCTGCTGCTGCAGACCCCGGTGGTGGGATCGCCCGGCGACTACCGGCCGCTGATCCTGGATACGGCGGGGAGACTCTATCTGCAGCGCTATTGGGCGTACGAACAGCAGCTGGCCGATCTGCTCCTGGCGCGCAGCCGGGCCGACGTCGCCGCGGTTGACCCGGAACGCCTGCGGCAGGGGCTGGGACAGCTGTTTCCACCACAACCGGCGCTGGCGACCGACTGGCAGAAGGTCGCCGCGGCCGTGGCGGTACAGAAGCGCTTCTGCGTGATCTCGGGGGGGCCGGGTACCGGAAAGACCAGCACGGTGGTGCGCATTCTCGCCCTGCTGCAGCAGCAGGGCGGTGAGCGGCCGCTGGTGATTGCCCTGGCCGCGCCTACCGGAAAGGCTGCTGCCCGCCTGCAGGAGTCCATCCAGCAGGCGCGGGCGCATCTGTCGGCTGCCCCCGAGCTCGACGCCATCCCGGCACAGGCGATGACCCTGCATCGGCTGATGGGGAGTCGCCAGGACAGCGTGCAGTTCAGGCATGACGCCGACAACCCACTGCCGGTGGATGTGCTGGTGATCGATGAGGCGTCGATGGTGGATGTGGCCCTGATGTCCAAGGTGGTGGCCGCCCTGCCGGCCGAGGCGCGCCTGATCCTGCTGGGCGACCGCAACCAGCTCGCCTCGGTGGAGGCCGGCGCAGTGCTGGGCGATATCTGTGGGGATGACCCCGGATTTACCGCCGATTTTCAACAGCAGCTCGCACGCCTGACCGATCAGGCGCTAGCCGCAGAGACGGCGGCGCACCAGCCACTGGCCGATGCCGTGGTGCAGCTGCGGCACAGCTACCGTTTTGGCGGGCACAGCGGCATCGGGCGGCTCGCCGAGGCGGTGAACCGGGGTGACTGCGAATCCGCACGGCAACTGCTGGAGCGGGAGGAACTGGCGGATATCAACCTGCTCGCCGGGTCGAGCGACCCGCTGACGATTGCCGCGTCGGCCTACAGTCATTACCTGAAGCGCATTGCCGAGGGTGCCACGGAGGCAGAGGTGTTTGCCGCCTTCGACAGCTTCCGGGTACTCTGCGCGCTACGTTCGGGGCCCGCCGGTGTGGCGGAGCTGAATCTGCAGATCCGGCAGCGCCTGGAGACGGCCGGCCTGGTTGCCCACGGGGTGGCATGGTATCCCGGGCGCCCGGTACTGATCACCCGTAACGACCATAATCTGAAACTCTACAATGGCGATGTCGGCATCCTGTTGCCGGGCGAGGCGGAGGAGATGCAGGTCTGTTTTCAGACGTCGGACGGTGTGCGCCGGGTGAGTCCCGCCCGGCTGCCACCCCATGAAAGCGCCTTCGCCATGACGGTACACAAGAGCCAGGGTTCGGAGTTTGGGCGGGTGCTGCTGATCCTGCCGGGGCGGGAGAGTCCGCTGCTCACGCGTGAGCTGATCTATACCGGGCTCACGCGAAGCCGGCGCGAATTTATCCTTTCGGATGCGCACGGCCTGCTTGCCCCGGCAATAGCCAGACGTACCAGGCGAGCCTCCGGATTGCGCGAGAAACTTTGGGGGTAGGGAAGAAAGCCAGGGTCGCAAGTGTGACGCCTATCACCCTTACCGGGAAATATCCCCGATGATGGGGGGATTTGTGAGTCTTATCACCGCAAAAAGTGCTAAAAATGACGAAGATCAGTTTTCAGATTCTGATTACTTGCCTTTCCTACTAAATCGGAAGATACTCATGCCGCTATTTAAGAAAGTTATAACTTTCCAGAAGAAAAAGAGGGGTAGTAGTCCTCTGAGTCCGGATAGGCGAGAGGGTTTTCAGCGACCACACACAGAGGGATGGATCGTAGAATCCAGGTGGTCGAACTTCAGGGGGCGCGGGTCGAGGGAACGACTGTCTCCGAAATTGAATAATTGGGGATAGGGTTCGATGCACAACATCATGGTGCTCAACGCAAAAGGTGGCTGTGGGAAAACAACAATATCCACCACGCTGGCCTGTTACTTTGCCGGGCAGGGCTACAAAACGGCCCTCATGGATTACGATCCCCAGAACTCCAGCCACCACTGGCTGGATATGCGTAAACCCTCCCAACCTCAGATCCGTTCCATCGATGCCGCCCGCCCACGTGCCGGGATGACCCGCACCTGGCAGCTCCATACCGGAGTGGAAACCGAAGTAGTGGTCATAGACACCCCGGCCGGGGTCACCGGTGGACGACTGGTGGAACTGTTCAACAAGGCGGACAGCATCCTGATACCGGTCATGCCCACCGTCATCGATCTGCAGGCAGTGGAAGGATTTCTTACCGAACTGATGCGTTTTGCCAAAAACCGGCTGCATGGCAAACGGGTCGCCATGGTCATCAACCGGGTACGTTTCAAGACCGCGACCTATGAGAAAATCGAGGCACTGTCCGCCAGGTTGGGGATACCTTTGATCGGATCGCTGCGTGATACCCATAATTACGCCATCGCCATGGAAACCGGCATGGGCATCTGCGAAATGAAGAGCGGCGTTACCTCCAAGGACCGCAAACAGTGGCAGCCGATAATCAACTGGCTGCACGAGGCCATTCCCGGCAAGGAACCGGGGCAGGCAACGACGTTCAGCGAGTCACCGGGGTGGCAGCCGGAAGCCAAAAGCGTCGCGCTCTCCTGATATTGCCCTGATTTTCCTGATACTGCCCTGATATTACAGCGCCGCCCTGGAACAACCGTTCCAGGCGGGATGTTTTCCTTCCAGATTTCATACAGTACTTTTTCTACTGCCCTTATAAATATAAATTTGGGATAACCCATTCATCCATGTGGTAGGGTATGCCCTGAATTTATACTGGATGCGATGCCGTTGCCCGTTCGGTCAAAGTCCTGATCAAGTGGCACCAGAGACGGGTTCCATGACCGGACCGGAGGCCCATCCCGCTGATTTCTATACTTACCCGATTGCATGATTTTTGGTGTGGGCGGGCGAAGATAATATTTAACGATAAATTGTTCTAAGGAGATCTAGAGAGATGATCAAGCCTGTCGGATCCGATGCCCTTCAGCCGCTCTTTGTCTACGACACCGATAAACACCATGCGCTGATGCATGAGGCCGAGTCTTTGCCCTCGGTGATTATCAGCTCCCAGGCCGCGGGTAACGCGGTGATGCTGGGTGCCGGCTATTTCAATCCCTTGCAAGGTTACATGACCGTCGGCGACGCCATGGGCTGTGCCGAGCAGATGAAAATGACCGACGGCAGCTTCTTCCCGGTGCCCGTGCTCTGTCTGCTGGAGAGTGTGGACGCCATCCAGGGCGCCCGGCGTGTCGCCCTGCGCGACCCGAATGTGGAAGGCAATCCGGTCCTGGCGGTCATGGACATCAATGCCGTCGAGGAGGTATCGGATGAGCAGATGGAGGTGATGACCCGACGGGTCTACGGCACCACCGATCCCGAGCACCCCGGGGTGGACGCCTTCAACAGCCAGGGTCGCCTGGCCATCTCGGGCCCGATCCAGGTGCTGAACTTCA
Source organism: Sedimenticola hydrogenitrophicus (assembly GCF_029017505.1). Taxonomy (GTDB): domain Bacteria; phylum Pseudomonadota; class Gammaproteobacteria; order Chromatiales; family Chromatiaceae; genus Sedimenticola; species Sedimenticola hydrogenitrophicus_A. Next base: position 13,255 of record NZ_JAQGEI010000006.1, on the reverse strand, counting down.
GCTATTTCCAGACCGATTTCCCGGACACCTTCCGTACCGCGGTTGAGATCCGTAATGAGATCCAGGAGCACGGCTGGGAGAAGATTGTCGCCTTCCAGACCCGCAATCCGATGCATCGCGCCCATGAGGAGCTGTGCAAGATGGCCATGGATGCGGTCAAGGCCGATGGCGTGGTGATCCACATGCTGCTGGGCAAGCTGAAGCCGGGCGATATCCCGGCGCCGGTTCGGGACGCGGCGATTCGCAAGATGGCGGAGCTCTATTTCCCGCCCAACACCGTCTGCATCACCGGTTACGGTTTCGACATGCTCTATGCCGGTCCCCGTGAAGCGGTGCTGCACGCCTACTTCCGCCAGAATATGGGCGCGACCCACTTCATTATCGGTCGTGACCACGCCGGTGTGGGCGACTATTACGGTGCCTTCGATGCCCAGACCATCTTCGATAGCGAAGTCCCGGCGGGTGCGTTGGATATCGAAATCTTCCGCGCCGATCACACCGCCTACTCCAAGAAGCTCAACCGGGTGGTGATGATGTGCGATGCACCCGATCACAGCAAGGATGACTTCGTGCTGCTCTCCGGCACCAAGGTGCGTGAGATGCTGGGACAGGGCATGGCACCGCCGCCCGAATTCTCCCGGCCGGAAGTGGCTGAAATCCTGATGAATTACTATCAGTCGCTGAACTGATGGTCGTCCCCCCTCTGGCGCGATCGCGTCGGAGGGGGGCGTGTTCCCGCTATTTGTCCAGGGATGGCCGGGAGCGGGTTTGATTCACACGCTCCCTGTACCCCCTCAATCAATACCTGCCACGCTCAGAGAATGCGCCCGCATTTCCTGCAGAGTCTCAACCCGAAGTCATCCAGCGTAGCCCGGATTTCCCCCGGCCTGGGTCTGTGTGCCTGCGGGGGTCCCGGGGGGCGGGCCCATCCAGGTGACAACGCTCTCCGCCGGCTGAGCGGTCAGCGTGTTGGCTATTCGACAGTGTGATATTTCAGCAGCTAAGATGCAGGATACTTTTTGACCGGTAATGGCAAAAGAACAGGAGGAGTGCGTAGATGAAGATTGAAACAATCGCAATACACGGGGGCTATGAACCGGATCCGACCACCAAGGCGGTTGCGGTGCCGATTTATCAGACCACCTCATACGCCTTTGACGATACCCAGCATGGCGCCGATCTGTTTGATCTGAAAGTCCAGGGGAATATCTATACCCGTATCATGAACCCGACCACCGATGTGCTGGAGAAGCGGGTGGCGGCCATGGAGGGCGGTATCGGGGCCTTGGGGCTGGCCTCCGGCATGGCGGCGATCACCGACACGATCTTCACCCTGTGCGAGGCCGGTGACAATATCGTTACCACCACCACCCTCTACGGCGGCACCTATAACCTGTTTGCCCACACCCTGCCGCAGCTGGGGATCGAGGCCAGGTTTGCCGATCCCAAGGACGTGGATGGCATGGCGGCACTGATCGATGACGGCACCAAACTGGTGTTCTGCGAGTCCATCGGCAATCCGGCCGGCAACGTGGTGGACATTGGCGCCATGGCGGATATGGCCCACGCCCACGGCGTGCCGCTGGTAGTGGACAACACCGTCCCGTCCCCTTATCTCTGCCGTCCGTTTGAGCACGGCGCGGATATCGTGGTACACGCCCTGACCAAGTACATGGGCGGTCACGGCACCACCATCGGTGGCGTGATCGTCGATTCAGGGAATTTCCCCTGGGCCGAGCATGCCGACCGTTTTCCGCGCCTGAACCAGCCGGATGTCTCCTATCATGGCGTGGTTTATACCGAGGCCCTGGGGCCGGCCGCCTTCATCGGCCGGGCGCGGGTGGTGCCGTTGCGCAATATGGGCGCGGCGATCTCACCGTTCAACAGCTTCCTGGTGCTGCAGGGGATCGAGACGCTACCGGTGAGAATGGATCGGCATTGCGAAAATGCCCTGGTGGTCGCCAACTATCTGCAGTCCCATCCCCAGGTGGAGTGGGTGCGCTACGCAGGGCTGGAGGGCAGCCCGGACAAGCCCCTGGTGGACCGATACATGGGGGGCAGGGCGTCCGGTATCCTCTCCTTCGGAATAACCGGTGGCAAGGAGGCGGGCGGGCGCTTTATCGACGCACTGGATCTGGTGGTTCGGCTGGTGAATATCGGCGATGCCAAGAGTCTGGCCTGCCATCCGGCCACCACCACCCATCGTCAGCTGAATCCGCAAGAGCTGGCCAGGGCGGGGGTGAGCGAGGATCTGGTGCGGCTGTCGATCGGTATCGAGCATATCGACGATATCATCGCCGATCTTGATCAGGCGCTGGCAGCCTCGCGCTGAGTCTGAGCCCGGTGGACCGGCTTCAGCCGGCCCACCGGTATTCGATAGCCGAGAGCTCCGGGAGGTGATGCCTGTAAGTGCTCATCCAGCCCTGACGGCACTACTACTCAAGGCGTTTTATACGCTCCGCGAGGATCTCCTCGGCTTGCTTCACCTGTTCCAGGGTCATGACGGAGGAGGCGGTCAGCTTGAATTTTTCCGCATATTTATCGCCGCCATGTTGCGCCAAACCAAACCAGATATAGGCGTTGGTGTAGTCCTTTTCGGTGCCCACGCCATAGAGATAGAGCCCGGCCAGCTTGCCGTAGGCATCCACATCACCCGCCTCGGCCGCTTGTTTATATTGGTTGAAGGCTTCCGTGTAGTCGCCTTTTTCATAGGCCGCGATGCCCGCTTCCAGGTCGGCGTGGAGCGGGGCGGAAACGAGTATTGCCAAGGCGGCGCCAAGTAGATATGTTCGGTATGGTTTCATGATGTCGTCTTGCGTGGTAAGAAGCGCCCATTCTAATCCAATCAGGCCGCCGTTAGAAGGAGCACCCAGTGCGGCATGCCGTTCCCCCGACTTACCCGGGTGCCGGGTCGGTCGCGCTTGTTGAGGTGGGCGTCTTGTTGAGGTGGACATCCATCTGCGGATAAGGGATAGAGATCCCGTTATCGTCAAAGGCCAGCTTGATCCGTTCGGTCAGATCGAACCTCACATCCCAGTAGTCGCCGCACTTGACCCAGGGTCGGACATGGAAGTTGACACTGCTGTCCGCCAGCTCGCCAACCACCACCTGCGCCGCGGGCTCCTTGAGTACGCGCTCATCCGCTGCCAGGATATCGCCAAGCAGCTGTTTGACTTTGCGGATATCATCGTCATAGCCGATACCAAAGACCATATCGACACGCCGCGTCTCCCGGGCGGAATAGTTGGTGATGTTGCCACTGTAGATGGCCCCATTCGGCACGATGACTTCCCGATTGTCTCCGGTACGCATGATGGTGCTGAAAATGCTGATGGTCTCCACCACACCGGCGGTGCCGCCCGCCTCGACAAAATCGCCCGCTGTGAAGGGACGGAAGATGATCAGCATCACCCCGGCGGCAAAGTTCTGTAATGAGTCCTTCATGGCCAGGCCGACGGCCAGGCCGGCGGCTGCCAGCAGGGCGATCAGCGAGGTGGTATCCACACCCAACTGGTCCAGCGCGGCGACGACGATGAACAGCAGCAACAGGGCGTGAAGAATGGGGACGACAAAATTGACCAGGATTACGTCCATTTTGCTCCTGCCCAGCAACTTCTTGACTATCCTGAGCAGAATGTTGGCGACCCAGCGACCAACGAAGAAGGTGCCCAGTGCCAGGATGATGTTGATGCCCCAGGGGATGGCGAAGTTCGACATCAATGTCTCAAGATCGATGAATTCCGGCATGTCAGACTCCCAGTGACTTATTTTGCTTGATTTGTTGTCCGTTCGAAATATAGCAGACAATTGTCAGTGAAGGTCACACAGATAAACTTACCTGATTACCTACCAGACTCCACTAAGGTCAGATACCGGTTATAAAGCCGCGAATGAACGCGAATAAACGCAAATAGCGCGATTTATCCTGTTTGGGGGAATAGCGGCTTCATCCAGGCTACGGTGCTTGCCGGCGACGTAGGATGCAGGTGAGCTTGCGAACCGCATCATTCGCGGTATGGCTTGATGCGGTTCGTGCCTCACCGGCATCCTACCCTGGGCAGCGTGGTTTGTAGCCCGCTGGGGTGAGCCCGCGAACCTCAACAACCTTATTCGCGTTCATTTGCGTTTATTCGCGGCTAAGATTTTTTCTTGATGATGGCTGAGTTAGATGGGTAATCAGGTAAAGTTATGGTGGGCTAAGTGCAGCGGTCTCAGGGGGCGAGCTCTTCGACCAGCAGCTCGATCGACCTGTCATCACTGCTTGCGGTTTGGGCATGTTTGAGAATCTCATCGCCGTTGCGCGCCGCTGCCCGGGATACCCCGCCGATGGTGATCCACTCACCCAGCCGGCCGGATACCACGGTGTGTGCCTGCTGAATCTCATAACGGCCTTGCTGGTTGCCGGGACGTGTCAGGTGCGGGCTGATATCAAGCGTTACCATCGATCCATTGATTCTCGGGACCACGTAGAAGCCGCTGGTCACATCCTTGTAACGGGTGGTCAGCTGTTGATGCACGGTGTTGTTGTTGATAATGGTGGTCTGCTCGGCAATCGGCACCGACTGCCCGGTGGCGATGAACGCAGGATGGCCTTCCAGCACCTGCAGGGTATGGGTGGCATCCAGGTGACTCCGGGTTCGCGTCTCTTTGATCCGCAGGCGCAGGCCGCTGTCCTGGGGATTGCCGACTATGACTTTGGCCTGTTTTCCGATCATGCCGCTCACGTCCGCTTGAGTCGAGCGCTGTGATACCTGGCTGCCTGCGGACTGTCTGACGGAGATCTGCAGCCTCCTGGGGGGCTGATCGAGACGCCGCAGGATCTTCTTTATCTCCGCCAGGTTGTTTGGAGAGGTGCGGATGATCAGTTGATCATGCATGCCGGCGATAGAGCCATCACGCGCTATGAAGGGTTGGAGTAGCGGGATCATCTCGGCGACGGGACGGCTTTTCAGCTGGATGATTTCCAGTGGATAGTCGGCCAGGACCTGGCCGCTGCAGATGAGCAATATCAGTGGAAGTATGAATCTTTTCATCGGGCTGCCTTGCGGGTGGGGTAGTGCCTCGGCCAGGATCAGATATAGAGCCGGCGCAGGCTGCTGTCCTGCTCGCTTCTCTCCCACACCTCGGTAAAGAATTCGGTCAACAGTTTTGATTCGAGTGGATCGCAGAAGTTTACCTCGCCTTCATAGCGCTCGGCCACGCGCCGTCGGATATAGCCGACCCGGTCCGCAATCAGGAAATTCTCCGGATGGTCGATATAATCGGCATGGGGGCGGCGGATCTCGATTTTGCTGGTGAGTCTCCTGGCGAGGTCGATTAGCCGATGTCCCTCACTGCGGACACGTTCACTGTCCTGGAGCAGGATGCGAATGCCGGTTCCGCGGCACTCGATGGCGAGCCGCTTCACGGCTTCAAGAAACCCGATCTGGTCGTAGAGGGGTTTGTCCAGGTCATAGGTAAAGATGTCGAGGTAGTATTTCGCCTGCTGCGCCATCTGCTCGCTTGCCTCGCTGAACTGGGTACGGCCCTGCAGGCGCATACGCTCCCCGCTTGCCCCCAGCACCAGGGATTCCATGTCGCGCTTCGTCTGGTCGTTCATTGTGACTCCTGTCAGGCCCGGGTACGGCGCGGGTCCTGTTCCATGCGTTGATGGGCTATGCCGGCTTCCATAAACTCTTCACCCACAGAGTGAAATCCATGCCGGAGGTAGAATGCAATCGCCGCTTTCTGGGCATTGAGGAACAGCGGTTTCCGTCCGTCGGCGTGGGCCGCTCGCAACAGTTGGGTCAGCAGGGCGCTGCCCACGCCCCGATTGCGCCACTCCGCCACCACGGCCATTCTGCCGATCTGTCCCGCTGGGGTGACGCGGCCGGTGCCAATACCGTTGCCGTCACTGTCCGTGGCCAGCACATGCAGCGCGGCCGCGTCCTGGTCATCCCACTCCAGCGCTTTCGGTACCCCCTGTTCCGTGATGAACACCGATTCCCGGATGGCGCGCAACAGGGGTCTACTCTGCTCCCAGTCAACCTGGCTGATGGTGAAGTCACGCGTGGGCATCTGCGCTCCCGTTGAATCTCCCAAGGCCCCTCAAGTATAGAGGACACAGCTCCCAAGCTGAACCGCTGGCGGCCCGTTGGACTCAAGTTTCCAGGGTCATGGCCGATGGATGCGTTGTGGGTGTTGGATGTTGTCGTTTTGGACGTGCCGCGAGGTGAGGATTAACGGCAACGGCCCGGGTAAGGATTTTGCGGGAGGGTGGCCGTTGCCATCAATCTTCGGATTCAATACTGGTCGAGTAGGCGGCGGATGGTTGTGTTGATGTTCACAAAAAATACGCTTGGTTCCGCCGCCCGTTGTGGGGTCGCCCGATTTGTGCGCTCTGCACGGTGAAGATGGCATACGCGTACCAATGGGCTCCTGCCGAACGCCCCTGTGGGGCGACTGATGGCGGGAAACTGTCCCGGACTGGCTGGACGGGCTATGATTGGAGCTGCAGGCCACCAGTGAAAGTTGACAACAATTCGTTTGGCAGGCGTCTCGGATTGCGCGCGGCACAGCGCTATATCCTGATGATGTTGCGCCGCTGGTCGGTCGATGGGGCAAGGGGAGCAAGCTTGGGTGTGGTACTGAAACGGCGGGTCAGCGCGGTGATGGGGGCGGGATTGCTGTTTTTCTCCGTTTCGGTAGGCGCTGATATCTATAAGTACGAGGATCGCCACGGCAAGCTCTATTTTACCGACCGTCCCATGAAGGGGAGTGGTTATCGTCTGCTCCAGCACTCGGTGAGCGGAAAGAAAAAATCTTCCGGCTCAAGGATCGATATGGCGTCGAGCGAGCGCAATCGCCGCCGCTATACCCCAATGATTGAGGAGGTCGCGCGCAAGGTCCGGCTCAGGCCCGAGTTGTTGCATGCCGTGGTCAAGGCGGAATCCGCATATGACCCCCGCGCCCTTTCACGTACCGGGGCCAGGGGGTTGATGCAATTGATGCCGGGGACGGCAAAGCGGTATGGTGTGTATGACAGCTGGGACCCCAAGTCCAATCTGATCGGTGGAGCCACCTATCTGCGGGATCTGCTGCTGATGTTCAACAATGATCTGCGTCTGGCCCTGGCGGCCTATAATGCGGGTGAAAATGCGGTGAAAAGGTTTGGCAACAGTATCCCGCCTTACCCCGAGACCGAGGCCTACGTGACCCGCGTGCTCGATCTCTACCGGGAGAACCAGGCGTCGGGCCATGTGACCGCCCTGAACTGAAACTGAACCGGGGCAGCCATTTTACACGCGCCAGTCTCCGATCAGGCTACCGAGGGTCGTCTTGTCCGTGTCCGATATATCGATGACATGGAAACCTATCCAGCGCTGGTTCGATCCCTCCATCTCCTGGACCCAGAGACTCTCCGCTCCCAGCCGGATGCTATGCGACCCGGCGCTGCCCGGTGCAAAGACGATCTTAAACTGGAACACATAATTTTCCGGCAAGGCCTTCTCGGTGATCATCATGAATCCGCTGGAGGATATATTCACCAGTGTGCCGATGAACTCATTCGACTCAGCGTCAAGGATATCAATTCGGCTATTGCAGGTTTTTCTTGGCTGGGAACGTTTCTCGGGCATTACCGTTTTCCTTGTTTGAGCCTAACCGGCGGAGTGCAGGCCGATCGATTTTTGTAGAACGGCATGGATGGCTTTCAGTGCCTTACTGACAAAGGGGATGCCAGTGGGTTCAATCATCCTTGCCTTGCCCGAGCAGAGCTGCTTTGCCAGCTCTTCGGAAGGCGTGATGTAGGCCTGGATACCAAACCGGTCCACGAACATGAATTTGTGGGTGATCGGGCTGAACCAGGAGAGCTTCAGGCGGCGCAGCTTATCATGTTCATCCACCAGTTCAAACCAGGTGCCGAACCTGACGTCGCGTAATTTGACCAACATCCGTTCCTCTTCGTCGCTCGGCGTGGGGGCGGCCGGATGCGCCGGCGTGGGCTTTTTTGCACCGCTGATGGGCTTGATGACCGGTTGCGATATCCCGACTTGCCCGCCGGGTTTCTGCTTGACTTCGGGGGCGGCCGGCTGCTCCGAGATAACCGCGGTGAGCAGTTTGAACAGGGCATTGCTATCGGCATGATGGTAGTTGCCCAGCGAGTCCAGGCCGGTCTGGATGTGCTGAACCAGGTTTTTCTGGTTCTTGATCAGCCACTCCCGTGCCCTGGGATTGTGTCGGGCATCGATCACCCGGACCAGACTGTCGATAACCGCCAGGACGGAGGTCCACTCCTTGCTTGATTCCGCCTCCGGGTCGCGCAGCAACATCAGGATCATCCGGTCCAGCCAGGCGTGGTTGAGGAAGCGCTCAAGGACCGGATGCAGATGGCGTCCCCTGGTCCTCTGCTCGATCTCCTCCCGGGCCCGTTTTCTGGCCGTCTCCAGTCGTTCCCGACCCTTGGCGGCCTCCTGATTCCGTTCTTCGAGTATTTTCGCCCGGGACTCCAGCTCAGCGGTCTGTTTTTCGAGCTTGTAGAGCATTTCGTCAAAGATCGAGAGTTCGTTCTTGAACTCCGTCAATACAGTCTTCACCAGTTCCTGCATCGGGTAGTAGATGCCGCGTCGCAGGTCCTCTTCATCGATCCAGCGCTTGCCGGCATCGATCATCAGGTTCAGGAGTTTTCTGGCGGTGTGCGCTTCATCGGTCAGAAAGGCGCGGTCCAGGATGGCAATCTTCAGATAAGGGGTGTGCAGATGACTGATCAGGGCCTTGGCGATATTGGCCAGTCCCTCCTCGTCGAGCACCTGATCAAACAGCATGCCGACCAGCTCGATGGTATCCAGGTCCGCTGAAGGGATGGTGCTTCTGTCCAACTCGTTGAGCAGTTTGGTTCTTTCCGATTCCAGGGTTCGGCGGACACTCTGCAGTAGGGCGGTATCCAGTTCGATGGATTGCGGTAGGCCTTCATTGTGCTCCGGCACCGGAAGATAATCCGCCTGGGAGTGCGGTTGCACCTGCTCAATCGCCTGCACGATGGCCGAGGCGCTCTTCAGCTGGGCGGTATTGCCGCCGGGAACCCGCTCGGGATGGTTGCTGTAGTCGGGATCGGCCGCCCGCCGGGCGGTCAGCAGATCGTGGATCGACTGGAACAGCTCCTCGCCCAGCACCGCGCTGCCAGCCGCTGGTGCCGCCTGCCGGGTGGCGGCATGCGCGGGTCCGGCATCGGACGGTCCGGGGTGGGGCGGTTCCATCGGATGCGTGGCAGCGCCGTCCGCCGGGGCCTGCCTGGCGGTCGGCGGAATAATCGAGCTCAGTTTCAGATTGGGGAAGATGCCGGCTTCGATCAGCTTGTCATTCAGGTTGTTGTAGATGCTTTTGGCGTCACCCATGACAAATTTTCCGAACAGGAAGTAGACGATCAGCTGGATCTGCTTATCCACATCCAGTACCTCTGCCGCCTGCTGAAAGGCGATTGCGGTGTGGGCGGGGCAGGCGGGTATGTCGTCTTCGGCCAGTTTTTTGCCGCCGCGCAGCACCGCCAGTCGTTTGCCCAGGGCGTACAACTCCTGATAGCAGTCGGACTGGGCCTTGGAAATCATGCTCTGGATGGCGATGTGCTTCTCCAGCGCATCGTTATCGACCACCTTGAGTTCGATTTCAATGGCCTCTTCGGTCGGGGCGTCGGGATAGACAATGGGCTTTCCCTGGACGAAAAGCTTGAATCCCTGTTCGATGGACTCTCTGAAATCGTGTTCTATGGCGTCCCTGAGAGAGAGGATGTGGTTGACGGCTTCAAAAAATCGTGCCTGTGAGGTGTTGGTCTCCGCCTTTTTGGCAAAATCGAGAAAAACCGGTTCGATCTGTTGAAAAAGCTCGTTCAGCTGGGTGGTGAGGTAGACCATCGCCATATCCCTGCACTCACCCAGCAGTTGTTGGCGTTTTATTTCCGCCTGGGCGGCCCGGGGTTTCTCGGATAACTCTTCCATAGGCGACTTCCTTGACTCCAACTAGACGGTAGCATGTGCTTAATAGCGTAGCGACCAGGTGCTGAAGCGCTTTAGTTATACCTGACGCTGTCCATCTTTACCCATATTGGTTTTTCTTGGCAAGAAAACGGATAAGAGGGCAGGGCGTTCCCCTTAATATAGTGCCAGGAGGGTCCCCGTGCCCCGGAATCGGGCGATACAGACCGGAAAAGAATATAACTCTCATTGGCCGCACCTGCTCCGATAGGACCTCGGGCGCAGGGAGAGTTGTATATTCAGGCGCGGTTCAGGAAGCCTCCCCTATCCTGTGCTCAACGGTGAGGGATTGGGCTCTCGCCTCTGATGACCAAAAGGAAGCAATCATGAAAAAGAGCACTGTTTTTCTAGCCATGAGTATCATCATCGCCCCCGGCCTGGTGCTGGCGGGTAATGGTTTCCACGACAAGGCTCGGGTAATCAGCAGCCAGCCGCTCTATGATATCGTACGGGTCAATCAACCCGAGGAGCGCTGCTGGAATGAACGGGTCCGCCACCGCGGCGGTTACCGCAGTGACTCATACACCCCGGGCATCGCCGGTGCCATCGTCGGTGGCGTGGTCGGTAATCAGTTCGGTAAGGGCAGCGGCAAGGATGCCATGACCGTAGCGGGTGCGCTGTTAGGGGCCTCGGTCGGCAATGACCTGGGCAAGCGGCCGACCCAGGGCTACGTCACCAGCGAACGGCGTTGCGAGGTGGTGGATCACTACCGGGAGCATGAGGAGTTGGTCGGTTATGATGTAAAATACAAATACAAAGGCCAGGTGTTCCATACGCGTACCGACCGGGATCCGGGAAAATTCATCGAGGTGCGCGTTTCAGTGGTCCCGGCCGGTGGTTACGACCGCGATTTTCGGGAATATGACTGAAAGTCCGATTAACAGCCGTCCCGCAGGAGGACTGTATGGTTTCGATACGACAGCGCCGGTTGCTGGGTGGGCTGTTGCTGGCCGGCATGCTCTTCAGCCTGCCGCTGGCGGCCCAGCACAGCGGCCCGGGTGACCGGGGAGGCAGAAACGGCGTGGATCTCGACACGACGGTGGAACGGATTCGCAAGGAGACCGGCGGTCGGGTGCTGCATGCCGAAACGCTGGAGAATGAGGGTAACCGGGAGCATCGGGTGCGGATCATTGACGACCGGGGCAAGGTGCGGCGTTATCGGGTGGATGCCGGTTCCGGACAGAAAGTGCCCCCCGGCCAGCGGCGGCGCTGAGGAGTCGCCATGCGTATTCTGGTGGTGGAAGATGAAGCCCCGCTGAGACATCAGCTACAGCAGCGCCTGGTGGCCGAGGGGTATTCGGTGGATGTGGCGGAGGATGGCGAAGAGGGGCGCTATTTCGCTGAGGAGTATCCCTTCGATCTGGCCATTATCGATCTGGGGCTTCCCAAGCTCTCAGGGATTGAACTGATCCGTGGCCTGCGTCTGCGCCAGGTCGGTTTCCCGATATTGATCCTGACCGCGCGGGATAACTGGCAGGACAAGGTCGAGGGGCTGGAGGTGGGGGCCGATGATTATCTGGTGAAACCGTTCAACATGCAGGAGCTGCTGGCGCGGCTCAATGCCTTGTTGCGCCGCTCGGCCGGATTCGCCTCACCGCAGATTGCCTGGGGACCGATTGAACTCAACACCCTGCACCAGGTGGCCACCCTCAACGGCCAGGAGGTGGCGTTGACCGCCTATGAATACAAGGTACTGGAGTATCTGATGCTGCATGCGGGTAAGGTGGTTTCCAAGAGTGAATTGACGGAGCACATCTACGATCAGGACTTCGACCGCGACTCCAATGTGCTCGAGGTGTTTATCCGCCGGCTGCGAAAAAAGTTTGATCCGGACGGCCAGCTGCAGCCGATAGAGACGCTGCGTGGCCGCGGTTACCGCTTTACCCAAAAATTCCCCGCAGCCTGATGCGGTCGATCCATGGCAGACTGTTGCTGGCGGCATCGGTGGTGCTTGCGGCGTTTCTGGGGCTAGGGGCGGTGGCGCTCGATCGCGCTTTCCGGGACAGCGCGGAGAGTGCCATACAAACCCAGCTGATGGGGCAGATCTACGCTCTGCTTGGGGCCGCCGATACCGATGTGCAGGGACGCATGCGGCTGCCGGAAACCCTGCCCGATCCGCGCTTTGCCAACCCCGCGTCCGGACTCTATGCCCAGGTCAGGGGCGAGCAGGGGCAGTACCAGTGGCACTCCCCTTCCGCGGTGGGTCGCCAGTTTCCCATGCGCACCGATATCCCGCCGGGGAGTTCCCTGTTTCAGCTCCTGCCGGCAGATGAATCCCTCTATCTGCTCAGCTATTCCCTGCTCTGGGAGGACGATAGCGGTGCCGAGATCGCCTATCTGCTGGTGGTCGCCGAGAGCGCTGTCGGTGTGCAGAAGCGCGTTGCCGCCTTCCGCCAGACCATACTGCTCTGGTTGGGGGGGGCAGCGCTCATTCTGCTGCTGGTACAGGGAGCCGTGTTGCGCTGGGGACTCAAACCGCTGCGGGCGGTGGCGGCCGATCTGCGCATGATCGAAACCGGCGCCCGTGAGCGTCTGGAGGGGGAGTATCCCCGGGAGTTGCGCCGGCTCACCGACGGGATCAACTCCATGATCCGTCACAGCGTCGCCAGTCGGGACCGCTACAGAAACCGTCTGGGCGATCTGGCCCACAGCCTCAAGACGCCGCTGGCGGTGCTTCAGGGGGCGGCCGAGGGCGAAGATCCCCGGTTGTTGCGGGAGGCGGTGGCCGAGCAGGTGCCGCGGATGAACGAGATCGTACAATATCAGCTGAAATCCGCAGCGGCGGCCGGGCGTGGGGCGGGGCTTGGTCAGAAGACCGCGTTGCGTCCCATTCTGGACAGGCTGGTCAGGACCTTGCAGAAGGTCTATCGGGAGAAGTCGATCCACTGCCGCTGCGAGGTGGCGGCGGATCTGCTGTTCCCCGGGGAGTCGGGTGATCTGTTGGAGTGTCTGGGAAATATTTTGGAGAACGCCTTCAAGTATACCCATACAACGGTTGCCATCTATGTCGAAGCGGATCGGACAGATGCGAAGGCGGCGGGAATCCGTCTCTCTGTGGCCGATGACGGACCCGGCATTCCTCCCGAGGTGAGGGAGCGGGTGCTGCGTCGGGGCGAGCGCGTGGACCAGCGGATCCCCGGCCAGGGCATTGGACTCTCCGTGGCCGGTGAGATCGTGCACCTGTACGGTGGGGAACTCGAGATCGGGGAGAGCACCCTGGGCGGGGCCTTGATCGGCATCCGGATGCCGGG
>NZ_JAQGEI010000005.1 GCF_029017505.1 Sedimenticola hydrogenitrophicus | reverse complement strand
CGAACCTACGACCTTCGGGTTATGAGCCCGACGAGCTGCCAGACTGCTCCACCCCGCATCTGAAGGCGCAGATGATACGCACATGAAATCGGTTTGACAACCCCTCCCCGTTTAAATAATTCGATTAATCCGGATACACGACAACAGGGCAAAATTCACTGCCCTTTTCAATCCCGCTCGACAGGTTCACTGAGCCGGAAGGGGTCGGAGTCAAGCCGCGCCAGAACAGCGAAAAATGCTATCAACTCGGGGCGGTTTGACTCCGCCGCCTTGCGCTGTACCTGACAAAGCCGCTCCCGGCCATCCCTGGCCTTCTCGGTATAAGTGCTTCCTTCCCTGAACGAAAAAGCCCTGTCACCGGGACAGGGCTTTTGGTGCCTGGGTCAGGCGAGGACGTGCTAGGCCAGCGCCGCCGCGCAGAGTGACAGCAGACCGGCCGGGAACATCCCCAGGGCCAGCATGGCTAGCCCGTTCACCGACAGGGCGATCTGGGTATCCATGCCCGCGCTCAACGGCGTATTGTCCAGCGGCTTGTCGAAGTACATCAGCTTGATGATACGCAGGTAATAGAAGGCGCCGATGATGGAGAAGAACACACCCACCAGGGCCAGCCAGGTCATATCGATACTGACGACCGCCTCCAGCACCACCAGCTTCGCGAAGAAGCCGACGGTGGGCGGCACACCCGCCATGGAGAACATCACCAGCAGCATCATCCCGGCAAACCAGGGGCTGCGCTCGTTCAGGCCCTTGTAGTCTTCCAGATTCTCCGCCTCGAAGCCACGCCGGCTCAGCAGCATCACGATACCGAAGGCACCGAGCGCCATGACCGCGTAGACAATGCTGTAGAACATGGCGGCGGTATAGCCCTTGCTGGTGCCGGCGAGGATACCGATCAGGATAAAGCCGACATGGGAGATGGTCGAATAGGCCAGCATGCGTTTGATGTTGGCCTGGGCGATGGCGAATACGTTGCCCACCGCCATGGAGAGAATCGCCAGGATCACCAGCATGTACTGCCAGTCGCCGTGCAGCCCCCCCAGTCCATCCACCAGCATGCGCATGGCCAGCGCGAAGGCGGCGATTTTGGGTGCGCTACCCAGCAGCGTGACCACCGCGGTGGGCGCCCCCTGATAGACATCCGGCACCCACATGTGGAACGGCACGGCGCCAAACTTGAAGGCCAGGCCGATCACCACGAACACCAGACCGAATACCAGCACGATCTTGTTCACATCGGGATTGGCCAGGCCCTCGCTGATGGCCTGGAAACCGATGGAACCGGTGGCGCCGTAGATCATGGAGATGCCGTACAGCAACATACCGGAGGCGAGCGCACCCAGCACAAAGTACTTCATTGCCGCTTCGGAGGCGTCGGCGGAATCCCGGTTGAAGGCGACCAGGGCGTAGAACGAGAGCGCCAGCAGTTCCAGTCCGAGATAGACCGTGAGGAAGCTGTTGGCCGACACCATGACCATCATGCCCAGTATGGCAAACAGGCCCAGGACGTAATACTCGCCCTTGAACAGATCCCGGTCCCGCAGGTACTCCTTGGAATAGAGGAACGCCCCGCCGCTGATGATGAAGATGGCGATCTTGAGGATGTCGCCCATGCCATCCCTGACCACGCTGCCGTCAAACACAATGCGTGTTTCTGCCGGCGCCGTCATCAGGGTGACGACGATGGCCAGCAACAGGCTGATCTGCGTCATGCCATAACTGATTACCCGTTGCTCCTCTTTTAGAAACAGATCCACCACCAGGACCACACAGGCCGCCGTCAGGATAAAGATCTCCGGTAATACCGGTATCAGGCTGGATGTATCAAATTGCATCGAATCTCACCAATTCCTTGAATAGGGCCGGTTAGGGTATTTTTGTTACAGCAATATGTTTCAGCAGGTTGGCGACAGAGACGTCCATCACCTCGACCAGCGGCGCGGGCCAGAGACCGAGGATCAGCACGGCGGCCGCCAGGGAGCCAAGCACCAGGAACTCACGCCCGTTGATATCCTTCAGTGCCGCGACCTTATCGTTGCCAACCGCCCCAAACATCACCCGCTTGACCATCCACAGGGTGTAGGCGGCACCGATAATCAGTGTCGTGGCGGCAAGGAAGGCAAACCAGAAGTCGGCGCGGAAACTGGCCAGGATCACCATGAACTCGCCGACAAATCCGGAGGTACCCGGCAGTCCGGCGTTGGCCATGGCGAAGAACACCATGAAGCCGGCGAAGATCGGCATGGTGTGGACCACACCACCGTAGTCGGCGATCTCGCGGCTGTGGATACGGTCATACAGCACGCCGACACAGAGGAACATGGCGGCGGAGATGAAGCCGTGGGATACCATCTGCACCATGCCGCCTTCCACGCCCATCATGGCACCGCCGGTGGATTCGGTGCTCCGGGCGATAATGAACACGATAAAGAAGCCCAGCGTGACAAAGCCCATGTGGGCGATGGATGAATAGGCGATCAGCTTCTTCATGTCCTGCTGCACCAGCGCCACGAAGCCGATGTAGACCACGGCGATCAGGGACATGGTGATGATCAGCCAATCCAGGTAGCTGCTGGCATCCGGCGTGATCGGCAGACTGAAGCGCAGGAAGCCGTAGCCACCGATCTTCAGCATGATGGCCGCCAGGATGACCGAACCGCCGGTCGGCGCCTCGACATGGGCGTCCGGCAACCAGGTGTGCACCGGCCACATCGGCACCTTGACCGCGAAGGCCAGCAGGAAGGCGATAAAGATCAGCACCTGTACCTCCAGCCCCATCTTCAGGTCGTGGAACGCCAGGATGTCGAAGCTGCCGGCCTGGAAATACATGTAGATCAGCGCGACCAGCATGAACACCGAGCCGAAGAAGGTGTAGAGGAAGAACTTGATGGTGGCATAGACCCGGTTGGGTCCGCCCCAGACGCCGATGATCAGGAACATCGGAATCAGCATCGCTTCCCAGAATACATAGAACAGCATGGCATCGAGCGAGGAGAACACACCCACCATGACGCCTTCCATGATCAGGAACGCCGCCATGTAATGGGAGGGCTTGTACTGAATCACCTCCCAGCCGGCGATGATCACAAAGACCGAGATAAAGGTGGTGAGGATGATCAGCGGCATGGAGATGCCGTCGACACCCAGGTAGTACTCGATCTTGAACAGTTCGATCCAGGTCGCGCGTTCCACGAACTGCATGCCGACGCTGGTCGAGTCGAAACTCGAATAGAGCGGCAGACTCACGAGAAACGTGAGAATCGCAAAGGTCAGGGCCGTCCAGCGGGTGGCATTGGCCGCCCTGTCTCCACTTGCGAGAACCAGGAAGCCACCCACGATGGGCAACCAGATGGTCAAACTGAGTATGGGCCAGTCTGCTAACATGCGATGCGTCCTACCTTGCTTAAGCGATCACGAACCAGGTCAGCAGAATCAGCAGACCCAGAATCATGGCAATTGCGTAATGGAAGAGATAACCGGTCTGGATGTTGCGCACCCAACCGGCGAAGCGATCGATCGAACGGGCGGAGCCGTTGATGATCAGGCCGTCGATCAGGCCCCGGTCACCCATATTCCAGAACAGGTTTCCGATGCCCCGACTGCCCCCGGCAAACAGCGCCTGATAGGTTTCGTCAAAGCCGTATTTCTTGTCCAGCATCTGGTAGATGCCGACGCTCTGGAAGCGCTTTTTCCAGCTCTCCGCCAGGGACGGCCTCATCATGTAGAAGACAAAGGCAACCGCCACGCCCGCCGCGGCCAGCAGGGTCGGCAGGGCGAAAATACCGTGGGTAAAGAAGGCCCAGGTACCCTGGAACTCGATCTGGCCCAGGGTATTGTGCTCAGGCAGGACAAAGATCGAATCCTTGAACCAGTCGCCGAACACCATGTCGCTCACGGTGAACATACCGATGAACAGGGACGGCACGGCCAGCAGGATCAGCGGCACGGTCACCACCTTGGGCGATTCGTGCAGGTGTGCCTTGGCATGCTCGTCCCGCGGTCCGCTACCATGGAACACCAGGAAGTACATACGGAAGCTGTAGAGCGCCGTCACGAACACGCCGGCGACCACGGCGAAATAGGCATAGCCTGATCCGGCGATGGTTGAGTGATGCACCGCCTCGATAATGGCGTCCTTGGAGAAGAACCCCGAAGAGCCCGGCAGACCGATCAGCGCCAGCGAGCCGATCAGCGCGGTAATCCAGGTGATCTTCATGTATTTGCGGATACCGCCCATGTTGCGAATATCCTGATCATGGTGCATGCCGATAATCACCGAACCGGCGGCCAGGAACAGCAGTGCCTTGAAGAAGGCGTGGGTCATCAGGTGGAACACGCCGGCGGCATAGGCGGAGACACCGAGGGCCACCATCATGTAACCGAGCTGGGACAGGGTCGAATAAGCCACCACCCGCTTGATGTCGTTCTGCACCACGCCGATAAGCCCGGTGAACAGGGCCGTGGTGGCGCCGATCACCAGGACAAAGGTGAGTGCCGTCTCGGACAGCTCATAGAGCGGCGACATGCGGGTGACCATGAAGACACCGGCGGTCACCATGGTGGCGGCATGGATCAGTGCCGAGATCGGGGTCGGGCCTTCCATCGAATCGGGCAGCCAGACATGCAGCGGCACCTGCGCCGACTTGCCCATGGCACCGATGAACAGGCAGATGCAGATCACCGTCATCAGCGACCAGCCGGTATCACCCAGCACGGTGATCTGGGTATCCGCCAGGCCCGGTGCCAGTTTGAACACCTCGGCATAATCCAGGCTATTGGTATACATGGCGACCGCCGCGATACCCAGGATAAAACCGAAGTCACCGACGCGGTTGACAATGAAAGCCTTGAGGTTGGCGAATACCGCGGTCTCCCGCACCGACCAGAAGCCGATCAGCAGATAGGAGACCAGGCCCACCGCTTCCCAGCCGAAGAACAGCTGCAGGAAGTTGTTGGACATGACCAGCATCAGCATGGAGAAGGTAAACAGCGAGATATAGCTGAAGAAGCGCTGGTAACTGTTGGTACCGGCCAGACTGCTATTCGGCCAGTTCTCCTCATCATGGGCCATATAGCCGATGGTGTAGATATGCACACAGAAAGAGACGAAGGTCACCACCGCCATCATCATGGCGGTCAGCTGGTCCACCAGGAACCCGATCTCCATGCGGATACCGTCACTGACCATCCAGGTATAGACGCTGTCGTTATAGACCTCGGTAGTGCCGTTGATGAACTGGAGCAACACGTAGAACGAAAGCAGCATGGAGAGACCGACGCCGCCGCTGGCGACCCAGTGCGCCCCGGCTCGCCCAATACGCGAACCCAGAAAGCCGGCGATGATTGCGCCAATCAGGGGCGCCAGCACGATAAGGAGGTATATCTTGTCCATGCTTAACCCTTGAGAGAATCCAGATCTTCAACATTAATGGTGCGCGTGTTGCGGAACAGCACCACAAGAATCGCCAGGCCGATAGCCGCCTCGGCGGCCGCCACGGTCAGGATAAAGAATACGAACACCTGTCCGGCGTTATCGCCGAGGAAGTGGGAGAAAGCGACGAAATTGATATTCACGGCCAGCAACATCAGTTCCACGCACATCAACAGGATGATGACATTCTTCCGGTTCAGGAAAATGCCCGTGACGCTGAGTGAAAACAGTATTGCGCCGAGTATGAGATAGTCTGATAGTGCAATCATGTCGGCTCCAGTCAATCCTCTGCATCCATCTTGATCACCCGCAGGCGATCGGCCTTTTTCACCCGAACCTGCAACGACGGGTTCTGATACTTGGTCTCGGGACGCTTGCGCATGGTCAGCCCGATTGCCGCGATGATGCCCACCAGCAGGATGACGGCCGCCACTTCGAACTGATACATGTAGACGGTATAGAGGACGCTGCCCAGCTCCTCGGTATTGTTGTAACTGGACGGACGCGCCGCCGGGGCCGGCATCTTGTCGAGACCGAAGTTACCGGGGCCGACGACCAGGAATATCTCGATCGCCATCACCAGGGCCATCAGTGCGCCGACCGGCATATAGTTGATGAACCCGGCGCGCAGGGTGGCGAGATCGATATCCAGCATCATCACCACAAACAGGAACAGCACCATGACCGCGCCCACGTAGACGAGGATCAGCACGATGGCAAGGAACTCGGCCTCCGCCAGCAGCCAGATACCGGCACTGGCGAAAAAGGCCAGCACCAGGAACAGTGCCGAATGCACCGGATTGCGCCGGGTGATCACCATTGTGGCGGCATACACCAGGATGGCGGCAAACAGATAAAAGACAAACTTCTCGAATGTCATGGGTTATTCCAGTTTCAGTTTCTAAAAACCACTATTACCGATACTTGCCGTCTGCACGGATGCAGTCGGCCAGTGCCGCTTCATGAGTGTCGCCATGGGCCAGCAGATTTGCCTTGGTCATCACGGCGTCATGACGATTTTCAAAGTGGTACTCGTAAATCGGTGTCTCGACAATCGCGTCAACCGGACAGGCCTCCTGGCAGTAACCACAGAAGATGCATTTGAACAGGTCGATGTCGTAGCGTGAGGTACGCCGTGAACCGTCCGCGAGCGGGGGCGCCACTTCGATGGTGATCGCCACAGCCGGACAGGTCGCCTCGCACAGCTTGCAGGCAATGCAGCGCTCCTCGCCATTCTCGTAACGCCGCAGGGCATGCAGTCCCCGGAAGCGCGGCGAGATCGGCGCCTTCTCTTCGGGATACTGGACCGTGAACTTCTTTTTGAACATGTATCCGCCGGTCACCCCCAAACCCTTGAGGAGCTCCAGCATGGCCAGACTTTTGATGTAATCGCTCAGCATTTTCATCTTTCATCCAACCTCAGCTAAACCAGGCAAATCGATAGACGACCATGATCCCGACCACCAGAATCCAGACGATGGTGATGGGAATAAAAACCTTCCATCCCAGACGCATGATCTGATCATAGCGATAACGCGGGAATGTGGCGCGGAACCAGAGGAAGAAGAAACCGGCAAACGCGGCCTTCAGGAACAACCAGTGAATCCCGTCGCCCAGCAGGAACACCCCATCGACCCAGCTGGCCGGCAGCGGCGACAACCACCCGCCCAGGAACAGCAACGCAGTCAGGGCGGATATCAGGATCATGTTGGCGTATTCACCGAGGAAGAATACGGCGAACGGCATACCGGAATATTCCACATGGAAACCGGCGACGATCTCCGACTCACCCTCGGCCACGTCGAACGGCGCGCGGTTGGTCTCGGCGACACCGGAGATGAAATAGATCAGGAACAGCGGGAACAGCGGCAGCCAGAACCAGCCGAAGATGCCGGCCTCGCTCTGCTGGGCGCGCACGATCTCGCCCAGGTTGAGGCTGCCCGCCGCCACCAGCACACCCACCAGGGCGAACCCCATGGCGATCTCGTAGGCGACGATCTGCGCCGCCGAGCGCATCGCGCCCAGGAAGGCGTACTTGGAGTTGGACGCCCAGCCGGCGATGATGACGCCATACACGCCGATCGAGGTGAGGGCCAGGATATAGAGCAGTCCGGCATTCAGATCGGCCAGCACCAAACCTTCGGAAAAGGGGAACACGGCCCAGGCGGCGAGCGCGGGACCCAGGGTCAGCAGGGGTGCGATCAGGAACAGGACCTTGTTGGCCTTGGTCGGGATCACGATCTCCTTGAACATCAGCTTGACCGCATCGGCAATCGGCTGCAACCAGCCCTTGGGCCCGACCCGGTTGGGACCGATACGCACCTGCATATAGCCGATAAGCTTGCGCTCCGCGTAGGTAAAGTAGGCCACACAGAGCATCAGCGGCGCGACGATCACCACGATTTTAATCAGGATCTGCAGAACGATCAGATTCTGACCGAGCCATTCCCAGAGAGTTATCAATGATTCCATCGCTTAAATCTTCTCCAGGGTCACTTCACCAAACTGAGCGCCGAGCGTCTCGGTACCGGCCAGTGCGGCGGGGATACGGACACTTCCGTTTGGTACGTTGGGGTCAATAATTATCGGCAGTCGGGCGCGGCTGCCATCCTGGACGGCGAGCGCGGTTTCGCCGGCTGAAAGACCCAGCCTGGCCGCCTCGTCACCATTTATGTAAATGCCGGCCGGGATAGCATCATGGGTTCTCTGCAGCGCGGCCGCGTGGCGAACCAGAGGATCCAGCGCGTAGATCGGCACATCGCCGATACGCTGCAGCCCTTCCGCCTTGCTCCTCGGCTGCAAGGCCATGACGGCTTCGTTGGCACGGTTATCGGGGGATACGCCCGCGATCTCCTCCTTGAGTTCCGCCAGCACCTCTTCCGAGCTGACATAATCAAAACCCGGGATCGCCAGCAGGTTACCCAGTACGCGCAGGACCTTCCAGGCGGGGCGGGTATTACCGCCCGGGGTGATGGCGCCGGCAAACGATTGCAGCGTGCCGGCGGCGTTGACATAGCTGCCCGAGGTCTCCATGAACAGGGCCGTCGGCAACAGCACATCGGCGGCGGTATCCAGGTCCGCGCTGCGGTAGGCGGTCATTGCCACCACAAACCCGGCCTGTGCAAAGGCGCTGCCCGCCTTGGCGGGATTCCACAGATCCAGGCCTGGCTGGATACCCATCAGCAGATAGGCCTTGCGCGGCTGCTCCAGCATGGCCTGCGCATCGTCGCCGGCCGCGGCCACGGCACCGACCAGACGGGCACCGACGCTGTTGGCCGCCTCCGGCAGATAACCCAGCGTGACGTCACAGGCCTTGGCGACGGCGCCGGCCAGGACGCGCAGGATGGAGAAATCAGCATGCGCAACCGCCAGGTTACCCAGCAGCACGGTGCCGTTTGCGGCAGACTTCAGATTGTCGGCAATCGCCTGATGCTGCTCGGAGACCACCGCCTGATCGATCAGTGCACCGCTGGCACCCGCCGCCTTGGCCACTGCGGCCAGCTCGTTGAGCATGTCCGCCGGACTGGCCACCAGCTGCCGGGCCACGTAGTTCAGCTCCAGCTCAATCGGGTTAAGGAAGCTTATTTCGGCCCCTTCCAGCGCGGCCTTGCGCAGACGATGCGCCAGCAGCGGTTGTTCCTTGCGGATGTTGCTGCCGACCAGCAGCGCGGCGTCCACCGACTCCAGCGCCTCGATAGACTGTCCCAGCCAGGGGACGCGGGGCTCTTCGCCGCGGAAATCGCCCTGCCGCAGACGACTGTCAATCGCCTCGCTGCCCAGCGCCCTGACCAGCTTGCGGGCCAGAAACAGCTCTTCCAGGGTGGATGCCGGTGAGAGCAGTGCACCCAGGTCGGTACCGGCCGCCTGCAGGCCCTTGGCCGTTTCCGTCAGGGCCACGTCCCAGCTCACCTCGGCCCACTCGCCGTTTTTCTTGAGCATCGGCGAGGTCAGGCGCTGGTCGCTGTAGACGCCTTCGTAGCTGAAGCGGTCACGATCCGAGATCCAGCACTCGTTGACCGACTCGTTCTCTTTCGGGTGCACCCGGATCAGTTCATTGCGACGCACATGCAGGTGAATATTGGAGCCGACGGAATCGTGCGGCGCGATGCTGTCGCGCTGGATCAGCTCCCAGGCACGCGCCTTGAACCGGGAGGGCTTGGAGGTCAGGGAGCCAACCGGGCAGACATCGATGATGTTGCCGGAAAGCTCCGAGTCCACACTCTTCTCGACAAAGGTACCGATGGTCATGTGCTCACCACGCCCGGTGGCACCCAGCTCCCGAATACCGGCAATCTCGGCACCGAAGCGGACACAGCGCGTGCAGTGAATGCAGCGCGTCAGATCGGTGGCAATCAGCGGACCGATATTCTTGTCCTTGACGATACGCTTGCCTTCGACAAAACGTGAGATATCGCCGCCGTAGCCCATGGAGACGTCCTGCAACTCGCACTCGCCGCCCTGATCACAGATCGGACAATCCAGCGGGTGGTTGATCAGCAGAAACTCCATGGTCCCTTTCTGTGCCGCCAACGCGATCGGGGAATGGGTAAACACCTTCATCCCGTCGTTGACCGGCGTGGCGCAGGCCGGCAGCGGTTTGGGCGCACGCTCGACCTCTACCAGGCACATGCGGCAGTTTGCGGCGACGGAGAGTTTCTTGTGATAACAGAAACGGGGGATATCGATGCCGTTGGCGTCGGTCACCTCGATCAGCATCTGACCAGGCTTTGCCTGTATCGCCTTACCATCTATCTCGATTGTAATCGTCTGGTCTTCAGACATTGATTTAGTTCTCTAACCAGTAGCCGTAAATAACGTTCAATACAGGGTGAGGCCTCAGCCGACCATGCATTTCTTGTGTTCAATGTGATACTCGAACTCATGCCTGAAGTGCTTCAGCATGCCTTGTACCGGCATGGCGGCGGCATCGCCCAGGGCACAGATGGTGCGCCCGGCAATCTTCTGCGTGACGTCGTCAAGCAGTGCCAGGTCTTCGGGACGGCCGTCACCGCGCTCGATCCGGTTGATCACCCGGTAGAGCCAGCCGGTACCTTCGCGACAGGGCGTGCACTGTCCGCAGGACTCTTCAAAATAGAAGTAGGACATGCGCTCCAGTACCTTGACCATGCAGTTGGTGTCATCCAGCACGATTACCGCCCCGGAACCGAGCATGGAGCCGGCCTTGGCGATCGAATCGTAGTCCATGGTCAGCTCCATCATCTGCTCACCCGGGATGATGGGCGCGGAGGAGCCACCGGGGATGACGGCCTTGATCTTGCGGCCATCCTTCATGCCGCCCGCCATCTCCAGCAATTCCGAGAACGGCGTACCCAGCGGGATCTCGAACACCCCGGGGTTGTTCAGATTGCCGGAGATGGAGAACAGCTTGGAGCCGCCGCTGTTTTCCACGCCCAGCTGCTTGAACCACTCGCCGCCCTTCTCCATGATGACCGGGATGGAGGCCAGTGATTCGGTGTTGTTGATAATGGTCGGCCGGCCATAGAGCCCGAAGTGGGCGGGGAACGGCGGCTTGTAACGGGGCTGCCCCTTCTTGCCTTCGATGGACTCCAACAGCGCGGTCTCTTCACCACAGATATAGGCACCGCCACCCAGGTGCGAATGGAGCTGGAAATCAAATCCGGAACCGAGCAGGTTGTTGCCCAGGAAGCCGGCCGCACGGGCCTCCTCCAGTGCTGCCTCGAAGCGTTCGTAGGGCTCCCAGAACTCGCCGCGGATATAGTTGTAGCCGACGGTGGCGCCGATGGCATAGCCGGCGATGATCATGCCCTCGATCAGCTGATGCGGGTTGTAACGCAGGATATCGCGATCCTTGAAGGTACCGGGCTCGCCCTCGTCCGAGTTGCACACCACATATTTCTGTCCCGGGGCATTGCGGGAGATAAAGCTCCACTTCAGGCCGGTCGGAAAACCCGCGCCGCCACGACCGCGCAGCCCGGAGGACTTGACCTCCTCGATCACCTGCTCGGGAGGGGTTTTCTCCTTGAGGATCTTGATCAGCGCGGAGTAGCCGCCACGGCTCTGGTAGGTTTCCAGCAGCCAGGGGCGCTCGAGATCATTATTTCTGAGACAGACTTCGTTTGCCATGATGCTTACTCCAGCCCGTCCAGAATGGAATCGACCAGTTCAGGCGTCAGGTTCTCGTAATACTTGGTGCCGATCTGGAACATTGGGGCGCCGCCGCAGGCACCGAGGCACTCCACCTCTTTCAGGGTGAACTTGCCATCTTCCGTGGTCTGTCCCAGGGTGATACCGAGCTTCTTCTCCATATGGTCGACCAGTTTGTCGGAACCGTTGATCATGCAGGAGACATTGGTACAGACGCAGACTTTGTGTTTACCGACCTTGTTGCGTTCGTACATCGAGTAGAAGGTGGCTACTTCATAGACGGAAATGGGTGGCATGTCCAGGTAGGCGGCCACCTTGTCCATCAACTCCTGCGTAAGGGATCCACCGCTGTCATCCTGCACGATGCGCAGTGCCGCCATGACCGCGGACTGTTGCCAGCCTTCCGGGTATTTTGCAACCCAGGCATCGATCTCCGCCCGTATTTCCGCGGAGAACAGCTGCTCCTTGTTCTCCGTCGGCTTGACCGTGGTCATTGGTAAATTCTTGAAGCCCATCAGCGATCAATCTCCCCGAATACAACATCCATGGTGCCGATCACCGCCACCACGTCGGCCAGCATGTGGCCTTTGACCATCTCGTCCATCGCCGCCAGATGCGCGAAACCGGGAGCGCGGATCTTCAGCCGGAACGGTTTGTTGCTGCCGTCGGAAACCACGTAACAGCCAAACTCACCCTTGGGCGCCTCGACAGCCGCATAGGCCTCGCCGGCCGGCGGGCAATATCCCTCGGTGAACAGTTTGAAATGGTGGATCAGACTCTCCATGTCCCCTTTCATGTAGTCGCGGGCAGGCGGTGAAATCTTGTGATCCTGCACAATCACCGGGCCCGGATTCTCGCGCAGCCACTGGACACACTGCTTGATAATCCGGGTGGACTGACGCAGCTCCTCGACCCGCACCAGATAGCGATCATAGCAGTCGCCGTTCACCCCTACCGGGATATCGAAATCAACCCGGTCATAGGCCGCATAGGGCTGCTTCTTGCGCAGATCCCAGGCCAGGCCCGAGCCACGTACCATCGGCCCGGTAAACGACAGCTGCCTGGCGCGCTCCGGCGTCACCACGCCGATGCCAACGGTGCGCTGTTTCCAGATACGGTTATCCGTCAGCAAGGTCTCGTATTCGTCCACCAACCCCGGGAAGCGGTTGGCAAAATCATCAATGAAATCCAGCAGCGATCCCTGGCGGGTCTCGTTTTTACGCGCGATGTCGGCATCGCTGCGGAACTGATTGTTGGCATAGCGCGGCATCACCTCCGGCAGATCCCGATAGACGCCACCCACGCGGTAGTAGGCGGCGTGCATGCGCGCTCCCGAGACCGCCTCGTAGCAGTCCATCAGATCCTCACGCTCACGGAAGGCGTAAAGGAACACCGTCATCGCACCGACATCCAGCGCATGGGTACCCAACCACATCAGGTGGTTCAGTATCCGGGTGATCTCGTCGAACAGGGTGCGGATATACTTGGCCCGCAACGGCACCTCGACGCCCAGCAGCTTCTCAATCGCCATGACATAGCCATGTTCGCTGCACATCATGGAGACGTAGTCGAGTCGATCCATGTAAGGAATCGTCTGGTTGTAGGGCTTGCTCTCCGCCAGTTTCTCCGTGGCGCGATGCAACAGTCCGATGTGCGGATCGGCGCGTTCAATGACTTCGCCATCCATCTCAAGCACCAGACGCAGCACCCCATGCGCGGCAGGATGTTGGGGGCCGAAGTTGAGGGTGTAATTACGAATCTCAGGCATCTGTGGAGTCCTGCTGTGCATTGGACACAAATCGGTTGTCTTCGCGGATCACCTTCGGCACCAGCACGCGGGGATCGAGCGTCACCGGCTCGTAGATGACACGCGCCTGCTCGGCGTCATAGCGCATCTGGACAGTCCCTTCGAGGGGGAAGTCCTTGCGGAAGGGGTGACCGACGAATCCATAGTCCGTAAGAATGCGGCGCAGGTCCGGGTGGCCGCTGAACATGATGCCGTACAGATCGAAGGCCTCGCGCTCAAACCAGTCGGCACCGCGCCAGATACCCACCACGGAATCGACTATCGGTTGCAGGGCGTCGACAAAGGTGCGCAGCCGCAGACGCTGGTTGTGCACCATGGACAGGAGATGGTAGACCACTGCGAAGCGGTCGTTTTCACCGCGCGCGGAAACATCGATTATATGGCGGTTCACACCCCGATTGAATCCGGCCGCCGAGGCCTCCTGGGTCACCCATTCGGATTCGCCATAGCCGGCGTAATCGATACCGCAGGCATCGATCAGCTCCTCGAACTGAAACGCCGCGTCATCACGGAGTTCAGTGGCAATCGCCAACAGCTGCTCGCGGGGGACCACCATCGTCACCTCACCGAGTGCGGCGGTTACCACGCAGCCCTTCGATGCATAGCGGTCAATCAGATTGGCCTGCAATGTCTCGTGGCGAAGTTGGGATTTCGTCTTGACTGCTTCGTTCATTACCTGACTCACCTAGTCCTGACGCGCAATAGTGCTGGTACGCTTGATTTTTTCCTGCAACTGGATCACCCCGTAGAGGAGTGCCTCGGCGGTCGGCGGGCAACCAGGCACGTAGATGTCCACCGGCACCACCCGGTCGCAACCCCGCACCACGGAATAGGAATAGTGGTAGTAACCGCCCCCATTGGCGCAGGAGCCCATGGAGATGACCCAGCGGGGCTCGGCCATCTGGTCGTAGACCTTGCGCAGCGCCGGTGCCATCTTGTTGACCAGCGTACCCGCCACAATCATCACGTCCGACTGACGGGGACTGGGGCGGAAGATGATTCCGAACCGGTCCATATCGTAGCGCGCGGCGGCTGCGTGCATCATCTCGACCGCGCAACAGGCAAGACCGAAGGTCATCGGCCAGAGGGAGCCGGTACGCGCCCAGTTGATCAGCTTGTCGGCGTTTGTGGTGATGACACCCTTTTCAAGTATGCCTTCTACTCCCATTCCAGGGCCCCTTTCTTCCACTCATAGATAAACCCGACCACCAGCACGCCGAGAAAGACGGTCATGGCAACCAGTCCGACCCCGCCGATCTTGTCCAGGACGATGGCCCAGGGAAACAGAAAAGCAATCTCAAGATCGAAAATAATAAACAGGATGGCGACCAGGTAATACCTGACATCGAACTTCATGCGGGCATCTTCGAATGCCTCGAAACCGCACTCATAGGGGGATAGCTTCTCGCTGTCAGGACGTCGGGTGCCGAGCGCGAAACCCATCATAACCATGACGACCCCCACAATCAGGCCGACAGCCAAAAACACCAGAACGGGTAGATAGTTCTCTAACATTTGCTCTCGTCCTTCCTCACCGGGTTCTCATTGGAAGTGGTCCCAGCCGTAAGATTAACGGGGCGAAATGGTAGAGCAGCGAGGGTGATCTGTCAAGCTTATAGCGACAATAAAAAACTTTATAATCAGTCACTTATGTTGATTTTACTCACAAAAAACGGCAGCACCCTAACGGGTGATGCCGTTTCTACTGTATGGTGCCGATGGCCGGATTTGAACCGGCACGGCTTGCGCCACTACCCCCTCAAGATAGCGTGTCTACCAATTTCACCACATCGGCATTCGGGCTTATGTAGCCCATCAAATCACTTCATTCAGTTGCCTTCGGCTGCTCACCGTTGTCAGTTGTCGCCTGAGGAACCACCGGAACGCCTCCGGTATTTTCGCTGGTTGCACCGGGCACCGCGGGAACCTCAGATGCCGGCGCCTGTTTGGAGACCGGTATTTCAACCGCCGGCCCCTGCTCTTCAATCATCAACCCCGGCCGCTCTACCGATTGCATGGAATACCAGCCCATGCCCAGACTGGTAAGGAAGAAAAGGGTTGCCAGCAGCGCCGTCGCGCGGCTGAGGAAATTAGCGGAACCCGCAGCACCAAAAACCGTGCCGGATGAACCGGAGCCAAAAGCCGCGCCCGCATCAGCGCCCTTGCCGTGCTGCATCAGCACGAGACCAATGACACCGACGGCCAGGAAGAGATGGACTACGACCAGAACTGTTTGCATTCGGGCTTCCGTTGTATAGCTGAAAATTCAAAGCGCGCATTGTACCTGATGCAGTTGCGAGAAAGAAGCCACATCGGCATCAAAAAACAAATTTTTAAAGGTTTTTACCGCGAATAAACCGGACAATTATCCTACATCGCCAGACATTTCGTAGGGTGGATTAGCGGCGCACAGGCACCACACTTCCAGACCACAACAACAGCCGGGCGCCGTGTAATCCATCGTTTTCTCAACCCGCCAAACGGTGGGTTACGGCGCGCACGACGCCACGCAAACGGCCACCCCCGGCGCGGGGCGCACCTAACCCACCCGACAAAACTTGCCAGGACAAGCGATCAGTTGGCCGCGGTACAGATGCCCAGAAAATCCCCGGCATCAAGCGAAGCCCCGCCAATCAGGCCGCCGTCGATATCCGGTTTGGCGATCAGCTCCTGGGCATTCCCGGGTTTCATGCTGCCACCATAAAGAATGCGCAGGCCCTCCGCCACAGCCGCGTCATGCCCGGCGATACGCAGACGGATGAACGCGTGCACCTCCTGCGCCTGTTCCGGTGTAGCGGTCTCCCCGGTGCCAATGGCCCATACCGGCTCATAAGCGACCACGCCGTCGGCCAGGGCAGCGGCCCCCTGCAGCTCGATAACCGCATCCAACTGGCGGGCAACCACCGACTCGGTGATACCCTGCTCCCGCTCGGCAAGGGTCTCCCCCACGCACAGAATGGGAACCAACCCCGCCGCCCGGGCCGCGGCAAACTTGCGCGCCACCAGCTCATCGCTCTCGGCGTGGTAGGCACGCCGTTCGGAGTGACCGACGATGACATATTTGCAGCCGAAGTCCGCCAGCATGGAGGTGGCGATCTCGCCGGTATAGGCACCGGACGGTTCTGCTGAAACATCCTGCGCACCCCAGCCGACCGGGCTGCCCTGCAACTGCTGCTGGACGGCCGGCAGGTAGATCGCCGGGGCGCAGACAGCCACCTCGGCCCGCTTCACGTCCGCCATCCCCGCCTTGATTCCATCGAGCAGCCGGGTGATGCTCTCCAGGGAGCCATTCATTTTCCAGTTACCCGCAACGAGTGGTTGACGCATGGTTTTCTCCTGACAGATTCGCTTTAACAATTCACCATCGACGATGGCCTTTCAGATGACAATAGCGAGAAAAGTCTAGCCACCGCACCCCGCTAAAGCAAATCAGGAAATGGAATAGATGGGATCAGTTATCCCTATGGTAATCCGCAATCCTTGCGCGTCACCAAGGCCGGAGCCGCCCCGCCCCAGTGGACTTTCAACTGCACTCGCGCGTCTTGACTCCGACTCTCGAAGATACTTTGTCAGATTGACTTGGACCGGCTTCCTCAGGGCTTTCGGGTGGGAGGATTTCAAGACCGTCGGCGGCAGGAGGAGTGGTACAGGGATGTACCGTTTACGGAGCCGAGGATGCCATGCCGCCGCCGAGCCCCCAGGGATGGGTTAACGGCGTGTCTTGGAATCCTTTCACCCGGAAGCTATCCGCCCAATATCGGAAACAGCACCAGAATCTGACAAAGTAGAACTAAGCGCTGTCGATAATGGACAGCACTCAGAACGAGACCACCGACCGGCCTCCCGCCGACTCGCTCATGAGCCGCTCCAGGACATCGACAATCTGCTGCGACAGTCCCTGAATCTGGGCGTCATCCGGGCCTTCCAGCGTTACCCTGATCAGCGGTTCGGTGCCTGAGGGCCGCAACAACACGCGCCCCGATCCGGCAAGCGCCGTCTCGGCCTCGACAACCGCCTGCCGCACCGGCGCGGCGGCCATCAACTCGGCAGCCGGGATACTGCCCAGCTTCACGTTTCGGGTGATCTGCGGATACTTCTGGTAGCCTTCGCGCAACTCGTGCAGGGCCACGCCGCTCTTGTTGATCTCGGCCAGCACCTGCAGCGCCGAGATGATGCCGTCACCGGTGGTGGTGCGATCCAGGCAGATGATATGCCCCGACGGCTCACCCCCCAGACACCAGCGCTCAATCTCCAGCCGTTCCAGGATATAACGATCCCCCACGTCGGTGCGCACCAGGTCGATGCCGTGTTCGTTCAGGGCACGCTCGAGGCCGAAGTTGGTCATCTTGGTGCCCACCACACCGCCATTCAGGACGCCTCGGCGCAACCGGGAACAGGCGATGATATAGAGTATGTCATCACCATCCAGCACGGCCCCGTTGACATCCACCATGATCAGACGGTCACCATCACCATCCAGGGCGATCCCCAGATCGGCCTGCTCCGCCAGCACCGCCTTCTGCAGGGTTTCGATATGGGTCGAACCGAATCCGGCATTGATATTCAGCCCGTCGGGCTCGGCGCCGATCGCGATCACCTCGGCCCCCACCTCCCTGAAGACGTGGGGTGCAATGTGGTAGGTGGCGCCGTGGGCGCAGTCGACCACGATCTTCATGCCCTGGAAACTCATGGTCCAGGGGATGGTGCTTTTGCAGAATTCTATATAGCGACCCGCGGCATCACTGACCCGATAGGCCTTGCCCAGCCGCTCGGACTCCACCGTGGTCATCGGTTTATCCAGTTCCCGCTCGATCGCCAACTCCACCTCGTCGGGGAGCTTCTTGCCTTCGCTGGAAAAGAACTTGATACCGTTGTCGCAATGGGGATTATGCGAGGCGCTGATCACGATACCCGCCTGGGCATGCAGGGTGCGGGTCAGATAGGCAATACCGGGGGTCGGCATGGGGCCCAACAGGTGGATATCCACACCGGCGGCCACCAGGCCGGCCTCCAGCGCCGACTCCAGCAGGTAACCGGAGATCCGGGTATCCTTGCCGATCAACACCTTGCTGCCACTGCCCTTGCCGAGCACCCGTCCCGCGGCCCAACCGAGACGCATGACAAATTCCGGGGTTATCTTTCCCTCTCCGACACGGCCGCGAATGCCGTCTGTTCCAAAATATTTCCGTTTCAAGGCTGCTCCCCTCGATCCCTGTAAATTAACAAATAAGACTAGATGAAGTGTGAAGTTTGAAAAGGTCTCCCTTCACACTTCAAACTTCACACTTCATCACGGCATGGGCCATGCACAGCGCATCGGCCGTCGCTTTCACATCATGGGTGCGGATGATCGCCGCCCCCCGCTCGACCGCCATCACCGCGCAGGCCAGCCCACCCGACAGCCGCTGATCCACAGGGGCATCGCCGAGTACCGCGCCGATCATGGATTTTCTGGAAATGCCGACCAACAGCGGAAGTCGCAGCTCGTTGAATCGCTCCAGGTGCCGCAGCAGCAGGAGATTGTGCCGCAGGGTTTTGCCGAAGCCAAATCCCGGATCAAGCAACAGTCGGCTTCTGGGGATACCGGACGCCAGACAGGCTTCGACCCGCGCCTGCAGGAACGCCATCACCTCCGCCACCACATCCTGATACCGCGGGTTTTGCTGCATGGTCCGGGGCAACCCCTGCATGTGCATCAGACAGACCGGCACATCCAGTGCCGCGGCGGCCGCCAGCGCACCCGCGTCTTGCAACGCCATGACATCATTGATCATCCCTGCCCCGGCAGCCACCGCTTCACGCATCACGGTCGCCTTGTTGGTATCCACCGAAACAGGCACGCCAAGCTCGGCGGCAATGGTCTGAATAACGGGGATAACCCGGTCCAGTTCCTCCTGCGCCGAAACCGCGCGGGCACCCGGGCGGGTGGATTCCCCGCCGACATCCAGGATATCGGCACCCTCGGCGACCATGGCGCGGGCCCGCTCCAGGGCGGCATCACGGGAAATGAAAACACCCCCATCCGAAAAGGAGTCGGGGGTGATGTTGAGTATGCCCATGACCCGCGGGCGATGGAGATCGACAGGTTTACCGGCGCAATCGAGCAGGGTCATGGCGGACAACGGCCGTATCCGCGATGGGTCAGTGCTGTCCGGCAGGACCGCCGATGCCGTCAGGGGAGTCCCCCTTGGGCTTGTCAACCACATCGGCCTTCAGGTCGCCGCCGCCGCCGGATTTAGGTGAAGAATCCGACTCATCGATCCAGTCCGCGGGCGGCTGGGGCCGCTTGCCGGACATGATGTCGTTGATCTGGGCACTGTCGATGGTTTCATACTTCATCAGCGCCTCGGCCATCATGTGAAGTTTTTCAATGTTCTCCTCGATGATCTGCCGCGCGCGCGCGTAGTTGCGGTCGATGATGCTATGCACCTCTTCATCGATGGCATGGGCGGTTTCGTCGGAGACATTCTTGTGCTGGGTCACGGAACGCCCCAGGAACACCTCCTCCTCCTCCTCGCCATACATCAGCGGGCCCAGGCGATCGGAGAGTCCCCACTTGGTGACCATGCTGCGGGCAAGGCCGGTAGCGCGTTGGATATCGTTGGAGGCACCGGTGGTCACCATCTCCTTGCCGAACACCAGCTCTTCCGCCACGCGGCCGCCGAACAGGCTGGAGATCTGACTCTCCAGATGCTCTTTGCTCAGGCTGTAGCGGTCCTCCTCGGGCAGGAACATGGTGACACCCAGAGCCCGGCCCCGCGGAATAATGCTCACCTTGTAGACCGGGTCATGAGAAGGCACATTGCGGCCCACGATGGCATGGCCCGCCTCGTGGTAGGCGGTAAGTGTCTTCTCTTTTTCGTTCATCACCATGGACTTGCGCTCGGCGCCCATCATGATCTTGTCCTTGGCCCGTTCCATCTCGGCCATCTCCACCATGCGCTTGTTGGAGCGGGCGGCAAACAGCGCCGCCTCGTTCACCAGGTTGGCGAGATCGGCGCCGGAAAAGCCCGGGGTGCCGCGCGCAATCAGCCCCGGTTTTACGTCGTCCGAGGCCGCCACCTTGCGCAGGTGCACTTTCAGGATCTGCTCGCGGCCACGCACGTCGGGCAGTGGCACCACCACCTGGCGGTCGAAACGGCCGGGACGCAACAGCGCGGGGTCCAGCACATCGGGACGGTTGGTCGCGGCGATGACGATGACCCCCTCGTTGCCTTCAAATCCATCCATCTCCACCAGCAGCTGGTTGAGTGTCTGCTCGCGTTCGTCATGCCCGCCGCCAAGACCGGCACCACGGTGGCGGCCGACGGCATCGATCTCGTCGATAAAGATGATACAGGGGGCGTGCTTCTTCGCCTGTTCGAACATATCGCGCACGCGGGAGGCGCCGACACCGACGAACATCTCGACGAAATCGGAGCCGGAGATGGTGAAGAACGGGACCTTGGCCTCGCCGGCAATGGCCCTGGCCAGCAGGGTCTTGCCGGTACCGGGTGAGCCGACCATCAGCACACCCTTGGGGATCTTGCCACCGAGTTTCTGGAATTTGGAGGGGTCACGCAGGAATTCGACCATCTCCGAGACCTCTTCCTTGGCCTCCTCGACGCCGGCGACATCGGCAAAGGTCACCTTGACCTGGTCCTCGCCCAACATGCGCGCCTTGCTCTTGCCGAAGGACATGGCACCGCGGCCGGCACCGCCACCCTGCATCTGGCGCATGAAGAAGATCCACAGGCCGATCAGGATAAACAGCGGGAACCAGTTGATCAGGATGGTCATCAGGATAGACGGCTTATCCGGCGGGGTCGCGACGATCTGAACATTGTTGTTCAGCAGGTCGCCCACCAGCCCGTCATCACCGGGGCTATAGGTGGAGAAGCTGGCACCGGAGGAGAGGGTACCCTTGATCTCGCGGCCATCGATATTCACTTTCTCGACTGCGCCATTCTTTACCTGGGCAATAAAATCCGAATAGGAAAGCGCATTGGTCTGCGTGGTCTGGGTGGAGAAGTTGTTGAATACTGACATCAAAACGATCGCGATGATCACCCAGAGAATCAGATTCTTTGCCATATCATTCAAGGTTGAAACCCTCTACATTACTGCCCATGCCGAGAAAATCCCTACACCGCCTCGACGCTTTCCGGCCCACTTGCATTATCGACCACAGGAACCGGTCAAAATTCAACTGGTTATCATCTAAATGAGCGATCTACAGTACTATACATTATAGCCCCTCGCCACCAGATAGACCTCGCGGCTCTGTGGCCGTGAAGCGGCGGGTTTACGTGTTGTCACCCGGGTGAAGCTACTTCGCACACCCCTGACATATTGATCAAACCCCTCACCCTGAAAGACCTTGACCACAAAACCGCCTCCCGGACGCAGCACTTCGCGTGCATATTCCAGTGCCAGTTCACACAAATACATGGCGCGGGGCTGATCGACTGCGCTCATACCACTCACATTGGGGGCCATGTCGGAAATTACAAGATCCACCGCCCGACCGGCCAGCAGCGCCCGCAACTGCTCGACCGATGCATCCTCGCGGAAATCACCCTGAATAAAATCGACCCCGGGAAGCGCATCCATGGCGAGGATATCCAGGGCAAACACCCGGCCCTTGCCGCCAACCAGCCGGGCCGCCACCTGGGACCAGCCGCCGGGTGCCGCACCGAGATCCACGACCACCTGTCCTGGACTCAACAGTTGATCTTTTTCCTGTAACTCCAGCAGTTTATAGGCCGCCCGCGAGCGATATCCCTCGGCCTGGGCGCGCTTTACATAGGCATCATTGAAGTGCCTGTCCAGCCACTGGTGACTGCTTTTGCTTTTTTTCATCTGCCCTACTTATAACAGTGTTCGGATTGTCTACAAGCACCGTAGCCCGGATGAAGCCGTCACCGAAACCGGAACAACCACCCACACCCATGACGGCGTAATCCGGGGATTGGAGCAGACACGGTACCATGCCCCGGATTCCGCCCGCCCGGGGTTGCGTGTCTACCGAGCCTGCGTGGGGCGGGCTCCATCCAGGCTACAATCTGCAAAAAGCCCCCTTTATCAAAAGAGTGTCAGCCACTCTATAACTGCGTTAGAATGCGCGGCCTTTCAACACCGACCGGAGTCCACCATGCCGTTGACAAAAAAACAGATCCGCCAGTTGAAGAGTCTGGTTCATCACCTCAATCCGGTGGTGATCGTCGGTCAGAACGGCCTGACCGAGGCGGTGATCAATGAACTGGATATCACCCTCAACACCCATGAACTGATCAAGGTAAGACTGAATGCCGGCGACCGGGAGGAGCGTCAGCAGATGATTGGACAGATCTGCGGCCGCTGTGGCGCCGAACTGGTCCAGTCCATCGGCCATGTGGCCGCCTTTTTCCGGCGCAACCCCGACAAACCGGTCATCACCCTGGAAAAAGATTGAAAAGCCTTGCCATCGGGCCAGGTTACTCCGATTCAGAACGGGCTGATTCACAACCGGCCTGATCCCAAAGGGGCCTGAACCAAACGGGGGCTTGCGCCCCCGTGATGGAATACTGTCAACCCGGGCCGTTACTCATAACGCACGGCCAGGATCTCCATGTGCCGCAGGCCATTCGGGGTCTGGACCGCCGTCTCGTCACCCACCGACTTGCCGATCAACGCGCGCGCCATGGGCGAGCTGACCGAGATCAGCCCCTGCTTGATATCCGCCTCGTCATCGCCGACGATCTGGAAGGTGTGCTCGGCATCCTCCTCCTCTTCATACACGTCGACGGTGGCGCCGAAAATCACCCGGCCATCGGCATTGATACTCTTCACATCGATAATCTGGGCATGCGAGAGTTTGGACTCGATATCCTTGATCCGGCCCTCGATAAAGCCCTGTTGCTCACGCGCGGCATGGTATTCCGCGTTCTCCTTCAGATCGCCATGGGCGCGCGCCTCGGCGATGGCCTGGATCACCTTCGGGCGCGCCACCTGCTTCAGCTGAGTCAACTCGGCGCGCAGATTCTCCGCACCTCTGACTGTCAGGGGTACCTTGCTCATAGCTTAAACCTCATCTCTGTTCTCTCTCCTCGCAGCCGATCCGGACGCGGATCAGTGCAGGTCCTGCAACCGATTGACATGGGTACTGTCCGCCTGCTTCAACGCCAGGCAGATCGCCTCGCCACCCGACATGGTGGTGGTGTAACTCACCTTGTGCTGCAGCGCGGCGCGGCGGATGGCGGCCGAGTCGGCAATCGCCTTCTTGCCTTCGGTGGTGTTGATGATCAGACGGAACTCGTCATTTTTGATCATATCCACGATGTGCGGACGCCCTTCCGCCACCTTGTTCACCCGTTCGCACTCAATACCGTGATCCGTGATCACCTTGCAGGTGCCGCCCGTGGCGTAGAGCTGAAAACCGAACTGTTGCAGATCACGTGCCACCGAGACGATACGTACCTTATCCTGCTCACGCACCGACAGCAGGGCCCGGCCGGAGCGCGGCAGCAGATCGCCACCCCCTTCCAATGCCTTGGCGAAGGCCTCGCCAAAGGTGGCGCCGACCCCCATCACCTCGCCGGTGGATTTCATCTCCGGACCCAGCAGCGTATCGACCCCGGGGAATTTGACGAACGGGAAGATCGCCTCCTTGACGAAATAGTTCTCCGGGATCACCTCTTTGGTGAAACCCTGCTCCCTGAGCGACATGCCGGCCATGCAGCGCGCGGCGATCTTGGCCAGCTGCACCCCGGTTGCCTTGGAGACGAACGGCACGGTGCGTGACGCACGCGGATTCACCTCCAGCAGATAGATCTCGTTGTCCTTGATGGCGAACTGGGCATTCATCAGCCCCACCACTTTCAGCTCCAGGGCCATGCGCCGCATCTGTTCACGCATGCGATCCTGTACCTCCTCTGACAGGGTATAGGGAGGCAGCGAGCAGGCGGAGTCACCGGAATGAACGCCGGCCTCCTCGATATGCTCCATGATGCCGCCGATCACCACGTCGGTACCGTCGCAGATGGCGTCTATATCCACCTCGATGGCATCGTTCAGGAAGCGGTCGAGCAGCACCGGCGAGTCGTTGGAGACGCTCACCGCCTCGCGCATGTAGCGGCGCAGATCATCCTCGTCATGCACGATCTCCATGGCCCGGCCACCGAGCACATAGGAGGGGCGCACCACCAGGGGATAGCCGACCATTTCCGCCAACAGCACGGCCTGCTCGGCCTCGGTGGCGGTCCGGTTGGGCGGCTGCTTCAGGCCCAGTTTTTCCACCAATTGCTGAAAGCGCTCGCGATCCTCGGCCAGGTCGATGGAGTCCGGCGAGGTACCGATAATGGGCGCCCCGGCCGCCTCCAGCGCCCGGGCCAGTTTCAGCGGCGTCTGCCCGCCATACTGCACGATGACCCCCAGCGGCTTTTCCACCGCAATCACCTCGAGCACATCCTCCAGGGTCAAGGGTTCGAAATAGAGCCGGTCCGAGGTGTCGTAATCGGTGGAGACCGTTTCGGGGTTGCAGTTGACCATGATGGTCTCGTAACCGTCCTCGCGCAGGGCGAAGGCGGCGTGCACGCAGCAGTAGTCGAACTCGATACCCTGGCCGATCCGGTTCGGGCCGCCGCCCAGCACCATGATCTTTTTCCTGTCGGTCGGCTGCGCCTCGCACTCCTCCTCATAGGTGGAGTACATGTAGGCAGTGCTGGTGGAGAATTCCGCGGCACAGGTATCCACCCGCTTGAACACCGGACGCACCCCGGCACTCCAGCGCGCCTCGCGGATCAGATCCTGCTTCACACCCACCAACGCGGCCAGCCGCTCATCGGAGAAACCCTTGCGCTTCAGGTAGCGCAGCCGCGCGCCATCCAGCGCCGGCAGCCCGCCCTGGCGGATCCCGGCCTCGATCTGCACCAGCTCCTCGATCTGCGCCAGGAACCAGGGATCGATCTTGGTCACGTCAAAAATATCGTCCAGCGACATGCCGGAACGGAAGGCGTCGGCGACGTACCAGAGGCGCTCCGCGCCCGGTTCCCGCAACTCATGGCGCAGGATGGTCTTGAGCTCCTCGGATTCCAGGTCCACCACCTCGTCCAGGCCGCTCTTGCCGGTCTCCAGGCCACGCAGCGCCTTCTGCAGCGACTCCTGGAAGGTGCGGCCGATGGCCATCACCTCACCCACCGATTTCATCTGCGTGGTCAGTCGATCCGGGGCGGCCGGGAACTTCTCGAAGGCGAAGCGGGGGATCTTGGTGACCACGTAGTCGATGGTCGGCTCGAAGGAGGCCGGGGTGGCGCCGCCGGTGATCTCGTTGCGCAGCTCGTCCAGGGTGTAGCCGATCGCCAGCTTGGCGGCGATCTTGGCGATCGGGAAGCCGGTCGCCTTGGAGGCCAGCGCGGAGGAGCGGGAGACACGCGGATTCATCTCGATGATGATCATGCGCCCATCCTTCGGATTGATGGCGAACTGCACGTTGGAGCCGCCGGTATCCACGCCGATCTCGCGCAACACCGCCAGCGAGGCGTTGCGCATGATCTGGTACTCCTTGTCGGTGAGGGTCTGGGCCGGCGCCACGGTGATGGAGTCGCCGGTATGCACCCCCATCGGATCCAGGTTCTCGATGGAGCAGATGATGATACAGTTGTCCTTGTGATCCCGCACCACCTCCATCTCGTACTCTTTCCAGCCCAGGGCCGACTCCTCGATCAGCAGCTCCCGGGTGGGCGAGAGATCCAGCCCGCGCTCGCAAATCTCCATGAACTCCTCACGGTTGTAGGCGATACCGCCGCCGGAGCCACCCATGGTGAAGGAGGGCCGGATGATGGTGGGGAAGCCGATCTGCGCCTGCACCTGCAGCGCCTCTTCCATGCTGTGGGCCACTGCCGCCCGGGGCATGTCCAGGCCGATCTTCTGCATCGCCTGGCGGAACAGATCGCGATCCTCCGCCTTGTCGATCGCCTCGCGGGAGGCACCGACCATCTCCACGCCGTACTTCTCCAACACCCCTTCGCGCACCAGATCCAGGGCGCAGTTCAGCGCCGTCTGGCCGCCCATGGTGGGCAGCAGCACATCGGGGCGTTCCTTCTCGATAATCCGTTCAACGGTGCGCCAGTTGATCGGTTCGATATAGACCGCATCGGCACTGTCGGGATCGGTCATGATGGTGGCCGGGTTGGAGTTGACCAGGATCACCCGGTAGCCCTCTTCCCTTAGCGCCTTGCAGGCCTGGGCACCGGAGTAGTCGAACTCGCACGCCTGACCGATCACGATCGGGCCGGCACCGATAATCAGTACGCTTTCAATGTCTGTTCTTTTTGGCATTGGTTGCTTTCAAATCCGCAGTAAATGGCTTGTTTCAGTTGTCGACTAACCCGCACTATTCCGCGGCTTGCATTAACTCGATAAAGTGGTCGAACACCGGCGCCACGTCATGGGGTCCGGGACTGGCTTCCGGATGCCCCTGGAAGCCGAAGGCCGGCCGGTCGGTGCGATGGATCCCCTGCAACGAATCGTCGAACAGGGAGCGATAAGTCGCCTGCAGATTGTCCGGCAGGCTCTGCTCGTCCACCGCGAAACCGTGGTTCTGGCTGGAGATCATCACCACCTTGTCCTGCAGGTTTTGCACCGGGTGGTTGGCGCCGTGGTGGCCGAACTTCATCTTCACCGTTTTGGCGCCGCTGGCCAGCGCCAGCAGCTGGTGTCCCAGACAGATGCCGAACACCGGGATACCGCTATCGACAATCGTTTTGATCGCCTCGATGGCGTAGTCACAGGGTTCCGGATCGCCCGGTCCGTTGGACAGGAACACGCCATTCGGCTGCAGCTCCAGCACCTTGCTGGCCGGTGTCTGCGCCGGCACCACCGTGACCCGGCAACCGCGATCCACCAGCATGCGCAGGATATTGCGCTTGATGCCGTAATCGTAGGCCACCACATGGGTCGGCAGGCTCTCCAGCAGATGTCCCGGGGACTCCGGCAGGCCGCCCTCCAGGCTCCAGGTGCCCTGTGCCCACTCGTAGGGGAGGTGGGTGGTCACCTCCTTCGCCAGGTCCATGCCCTTGAGGCCGGGAAACGACCGGGCCGCATCCAGGGCGGCGGCCTCATCCGGCCGCTCGCCGGCGACGATACAACCGGACTGGGCTCCCTTCTCGCGCAGGATCCGGGTCAGCTTGCGGGTATCGATCCCGGCGATGGCCACCACCCCCTCTTCCCGCAGGTACTGATCCAGGGGACGCCGACTGCGCCAGCTGCTGGCCAGCAGCGGTAGATCACGGATGATCAACCCGGCGGCGTGGACGGCATTGGACTCCTCGTCCTCGTCGTTGGTGCCGGTGTTGCCGATGTGGGGGTAGGTCAGGGTGACGATCTGTTTACAGTAAGAGGGATCGGTGAGGATCTCCTGATATCCGGTGATGGCGGTGTTGAAGACCACCTCGCCGACCGTCTGACCATCGGCACCGATGGACTCACCACGGAAGACCGTTCCATCTTCCAAGACCAATATTGCGGGCTTACTCAAGAAACCAGTCCCCTTCAGGCATGCCAAACGGGACAGTCTCAAGGGAGCCATCCCGCAAAGATTTAGGATTTTCTGGGAGCGACTGCGCTGAATCGCAAAGCCGCCGACCGGGGGAATTCTACTTGAATCGGGGTATCGCTGTCCATGCGACACCCGGCAAAAATCACAGCTGTTTTGTCGTCCATGCAACCAGGCCCGCGGCATCCATCGCCCCGGAAACCCGGGCGATCTCCGCCCCGCCGCGAAACAGGATCAGGGTGGGGATACTGCGGATGCCGTATCGCGCCGCCACCGCCTGCTCCTCCTCGGTATTGAGTTTGATCAGCTGGACCCTGGGCTCCAGGCGACGCGCCGCCTGCTCAAAGGCCGGGGCCATCATCCGGCAGGGACCGCACCAGGGGGCCCAGAAATCGACCAGCAACGGCAGCTCGCTGCGGGTTATGAAACGCTCGAATCCGGCGCCGTTCAGGGCAATGGGGGTGGCGTTGAACAGCGGCCGGCGACACTTGCCGCACTTCGGTTCCTCGGCCAGCCGCCGCTCAGGAACCCGGTTCACCCCCTGACAATGGGGACATACGATATGTGTCATCACACCTCTCCAGAAAAAAACCGTCGCTAACTACCTGCATCTATCCGCACCACAGAGACACAGAGAGCGCAGAGAAATCACAGGATTCTCATGTGGGCCAACTCCAAGTCCGTAAACGGTGCCTCCCCGACGACCCGATCCGTTGCGTTGTCCGGACACACCGCTGTGTCCTCCGTGTCTCCGTGGTGCATCTGTGAGCCTACAGTGGACACCTCGGGCGAGTAGCAGCACCGGTCGATTCACTCTCCTGAGCCCCAGTTGGGTACGGTAATATCAGTTTTCAAGTAGTTGCTGATATGCTGACAGATGCGCCACGCTACCCCCCACTTGCCCTGCCAGGGACAAGCGGAGTATTGTCGTGCCAATGAGGTGACGGTTCTGGCCCTATGATTAGAAGAAAAAACAGCGATACACGCCACTATCTCGGATACGGCCTGCGCCTGCGCACCGAGTATCTGGAAACCCTGCTCCATGACCAGCCGGCGCTGGACTGCATCGAGGTCATCAGCGAAAACTATCTGGATGCCGATGAAGCAACTTTGCGCCAGCTGGATGAGCTGAGATCACACTACCCCGTCATGCTGCATGGCCTCTCGCTATCCATCGGCAGCCCCTGGCCGCTGGACCAGGGCTACCTGGACCGGCTGAAGCGATTGACCGAGCGGATCGAGCCGGCCTGGATTTCCGACCACCTCTGCTGGCGCGGGGCGGACGATGAGCAGCAGGGCCAACTGCTGCCGCTACCCTATACCGAAGAGACCCTGGAGCATGTGGTCGCGCGCATCAACCGGGTGCAGTCCTTCCTCGGCCGGCGCATCCTGCTGGAAAACGTACCGCTGGAACAGGAGAATAATCAGGAGATTCCGGAGGCCGATTTCATCCGCGAAGTGGCCGCGCGCTCGGACTCCCTGATCCTGATCGATATCGGCAACCTGCTCAGCAGCAGTCTGAACCAGGGGTTCAGCGCCTCTGACTACATTGGCCAGTTGCCCATCGGACGGGTGCGGCAGATCCACCTGCCGGATATCAGCTTCCAGCCGCCGGCGGATGAGGCGTGCGATGCCCCTCCGCACCTCATCGACCCGATCTGGAAACTGTACACCGAACTGCTCGACCGCTTCGGCCGGGTCACCACCATCATCGAGCGCGAGGACACCATCCCAACCCTGAGCGGGACGCTGTTTGATATCGGTAAAATCCGCCGGGCGGTGGACCAATATCTCGCCGGAACTTAATCCACACCCGGCGGCGCCAGCTCCAGCACCTCGATGACATCTGCGCTGATCCGCCAGCGCAGATCGAAATCATACAGCCGGATGCCGTAGACCCGCCCGGGCTGGGGCTCTCCCGAATAGGCTGGACGGGGATCCAGCTCCAGCAACCGGGTAATGAAGCGGCGCAGATGCTCCGGCTCGTGACGGGACTGCAGCTGCCCCTCCGCCAGATCCGAAAAACGCACGGCAAATCTGACCGACGGCGCCTCCGGGGCAAACCCGGAGCGGGCCTCGGGGATACTGTCCACGTACCCCACATAGGGCTTCACATCCAGCACCGGGGTACCGTCCAGCAGATCGATGCCTGAGAGTTCCAGCACCACCTCGCCGTCGACGGTGCGCACCCCCTCCAGCTTCACCACCGACAACCCCAACGGATTGGGCCGGAACGGCGCCCGGCTGGCGAACACCCCGACCCGCTTGTTGCCGCCCAGCCGCGGCGGCCGCACCATCGGCTGCCACGCCTCGCGCAGCGCCTGATGAAACACGAACTGCAGCCAGACGTGGGAGTACCCCTCCAGGCCGATCACCGCCTCCGGCCGGTCGTAGGGTGCGACCAACACCAGCTCGCCCCGCGCCTCGGGAATCAACCCCGGCTGGCGCGGAATGCCGAACTTCTCCTTGTAGGGGGAGCGGATGTAGCCGATGGGTTCGAATGTGTAGGTCATGATCGTCCAATATTAAGTTCCCAGCCGGGAAATACCGGTGGCGCAAGGTCGAAGCTACGCCGCACACCCAAAGGGATGAATTCCGTCATGGCGGAGCGGATTTACCCGCGTAATCGTATCCGGAAAAGTGCGAATGCATCCGACCCGCTTTCAGGCCACTTTTTCACCTCGCCCAGCCGTGACAGAGCGGGCCGACAAAGAATAAACCCACTATATCACCCTGTTTTATATTAAAAAATGCCTCCCGTGACAGTTAAGTTTTCCTTGCTTACTGCCGTTATCTGTAATTGAGCAATGCCCAATTCATTCCATAAAACAACAAAAGCAGGTGCGCCAATGAAAAAGCTCTACCCGATACTCTTGGCCTCGGCATGCACCACAGTGCTGCTTGCCAGCTTCACAGCCCAAGCCGACCAGCAAACGGCCATGATGTCGGGGTGCCTTGGTTGCCATAAGGCCGATGCCAAACTGATCGGACCCTCATTCCAGGATATCGCCAAAAAATATGCCGGCCAGGACGGCGTGGTCGACACCCTGGCTGCCACGGTCCAGGCAGGCAGTCCGGGTGGAAAATGGGGAGAGACGCAGATGCCGCCCAGTCCGGCCCCACTGGCGGACATTAAAAAAGTCATTACCTGGATGCTGACGCACTAATGGTCAACCGCTGTCCCGGGATATACCGGGCAGCGGCTGCATCCTCCCTGGAGTGATCCAACCACCGGGGCGACTCATTAAGGTTCAAT
The DNA here is from genome assembly GCF_029017505.1 of Sedimenticola hydrogenitrophicus. Lineage (GTDB taxonomy): Bacteria > Pseudomonadota > Gammaproteobacteria > Chromatiales > Chromatiaceae > Sedimenticola > Sedimenticola hydrogenitrophicus_A. The sequence goes on along the minus strand of NZ_JAQGEI010000005.1, from coordinate 135,807 downwards.
CCGCCGTCGCGAACTCCTGCATGAAATCCAGCTCTGCCTGGTGGTAGACGTTGCGCCGGTGGTTGGCCCAGAGCGCCTGGATGCGCTCCTGGTTGCACTGTTTCCGGTCCACCAGCACCCGGGTGTTGAGCCGTCCGCGCAGGCGCTCGCTCGGCACCTTGGCGAACACGAACTCGTGGCTGATCAGGTCCATGTAGGGACCGCACTTGCTGGTGGGCATGATGAACAGCAGTTGCAGACCGAGGCTGCCGGTGAGGTAGTTGATCACCTCGCGCGAGCGGGTCTCGTCCATCTTGGAAAACGCCTCGTCCACCAGCACCATGCGCAGGTGGGTGTTGCCCTCGGCGAAGCGGAAGGCGGAGGTGATGGCGGCGGAACGGATGATGTAGGCTGGGGTCTCCAGCTGGCCGCCGGAGCCGGTGCCGTACTCGCTGAGGGGGATCGGCGGCTTGCCCTCCACCTCCTTGTAGATCTCGTAGCGGCGATAGTTGCGGTAGTCGGCGATGCGTTCCAGATCACGCATCGCCCGCTGCTCATCCTCGTCCAGCAGCATGCGCATCAGCTCGTCGAGCACCTTGCGCGACTTTGCCGACAGCTCCACCTCGAACAGGGTGGTCTCGTCCCCCAGCAGCGGATTCTTCACCACCTCCTGGAAGAAGCGCGCATAGTCCCGGTACTCCGGTATCCAGTCGCTGGCGAAGCGGAAGGTCTCCCGGTCGGCGCCGAAGCGGTGGTGCTGCAGCTCCCGGTTCAACTGTTCGATCTGGCGCTTGCCGTCGTTCAGCGCCTGGTGGATGGTGTGACAGAGGTGGGTGACGAAGGCGTTGTTGAACGCCCCCTTCAGCTCCTCGAGCTGCTGGTGTTTCTCCACCAGGATATTGTTCTTGAGGATGTTGTAAACCCGGTCGATCTCGCGCTGCAGCTGGCAGATGGCGCGGAACAGGGCGGCATCGTAGTCGCCGCTGAAGTCGGGATAGATAATGGTATCGGCCGGTCGGCAGTGCTGGTTGTGCGCCTTGACCTCGTCCTCCGTCCGACGCTGGGCCTGTTGCAGCCCCTTCTCCAGTTCATGACGGAAATTGCGGGCGGTGGCGATATCCAGATCACGGGCCTCGTTATCGGCCGCCTGCAGACGCGCCTCGCTATCGAACTCGGGCCAGCTGGCTGCCAGTGCCTGCAGCGCCGCTTCGCAGGCGTCCAGCCGTTCCCGGTTCTGCTCCTGCAGGTCGCTCAGCGACCGGAGCTGCTTGTCGATACTCTCCAGCCCCTTGCGGATCTCGCCACGCTGTTCGTGCAGACCCCCCTTTTTCGTTTCCAGTTCCAGCTGTTCCGCCTTCAACACCTGCAGCCGCGCCTCCAGGTCCCGGTGTTCACTCAGGTCCAGCTGGGCCAGCAAGCCGTCGATCTGGCCGATCTCACGATGGGTCTCGACAATGGCCTGCAGATCGTCCGCGTAGCGGGTGTGCCGGAACCGGTCCACTGCCTGCAGCAGGCGTGCGATCCGCTGCAGCCGGTCGTTGGCCTGGTTCCACTCCACCTCGATCTCCGACAGCTCCTGCGACTTGGCCTGCAACGCCCGCTCGCGCGCCCCTGCACCGAACACAAGGTCGCTGTCCGGCAGATCGCAGCGCCACATACTGTAGCTGCCGGAGCCCATACCCTCCTCGGTAATACCACGCCGGGTCATGCGCAGCTGCTCTGCGGAGGCGACCCGTACCACGGTGCCGAAACTGGCGGTCAGGTAGGCGCGGGCCGCGGCGTGGCTGAACTCCAGCACGTGGATAATCGATTGGGAATCGAGACTGATACGCGCCGCATCCCTGGCCGCCTTCTCCCCCTGGATCACTCGCGCCCGGTTGTCCCGGCCCGGCAGGCGGCGAACGATGCCGATGGCCTCGGCCTCATACTCCGGCTCCACCAGGATGGAGAAGCGCGCCCCGCCCAGATAACCCTCGATGGCCGACTGCCAGCGCGGGTCCTTCACCTCCACGTGATCGCAGAGCACCCGGGGGTCGGCCGCCGGGCAGTGCTGGCGGATCGCCTTCAACGCCCGCTCCACATAGGCGGGGTAGCTGACCTGATTGGCATTCAGCCGTTCGATCTCGTGTTGCTTGTGGCGGCGTTGTTCGGCCAGCTGCTGGTAACGCGCCCGGCGGGTGTGCTGCTGCGCGGCCAGCTGTTCTCTTGGCGACGCCTCAGCCTCGCCGCCGTGCCAGAAGGCGTGCCAGCGGTTGTGGACCTGCTGCAGCGCCTGGACCTGATCCAGCTCGGCCACCAGCGCCGGCAGGGCTCCGGAAAAGTCCCGCTGCACCAGGTGGTGCAGCTCCCCGATCACCTGCCGGGCACTGCCGGCCACCTCCCGGGCCAGTGACCCAGCCTCCAGCACGGAGATCCCGGACTCGCCGTCCAGCAGGGTCGCATCGCCCAGCGCCTCGGCGATATCCCGGCTGGCCTGGATGTTTTCGCTGACCAATTGATCCTGGGCCAGTACCGATTGGGCCTGTGCTACCAGGCGGCTGTCGAGCCCGCTGCGCTGTTTCTCCAGTTCATCTTTCTGGCGCAGGGCCTGTACCCCCTGGCGCTGCGCCTCCAGGCCGATCCTCTGGTCATGCACCAGCTCCGCCTGTCGCTCCAGCTGGGCGATCGCCTGCTCGGTCTCCTGCTGCGCCTGACGCTGGGTCTGCTGCAGCTGCTTGCCGCGCAGATAGTCGGCCTGGCGGGTCTGATGCTCGGCCTGGGCCAGGGTGTAATCGAGCACATTCAGTTCGGTCCACTGTTCGATATAGCGCTGCGCCTGCGCGCCGGCCCGGCGCAGGGTCTCCATCGACCCCAGCAGATTGGCCGCATCCCGCTCCATGTGGTGAATGGTCTTGAGCTGGCTGGAGACCGAGCGCACCGCCTCGCCGAGATCCTTCTGCTCCAGGATCTCATCCGCCACAAAACGGTTGATCCCCTTGATCGGCTTGTAGGACATGAAGCGGGAGAAGGCGCGCGCCGCCGCGATCGCCTCGGCCTCGGTAACCGCGTCGGACTTGCCGCGCAGGGCGCCGTAGAGGCGGCGCAGGTAGGCCTTCTTGGTCTCGTACTTCTCCACCCGGCGCTTGCCGAACTCGCTGATCAGCAGGGTCTGCAGCTCCGGCAACGGCACCACGTAGCGGCTGGCGCTGTCGCCGCGCACGAAATGGGACAGCCCGAGCGTCTCGCCGCTGATAATGAAAAACTGCGCGTCGTCCTGGCGCGCCACCGTGTTACTGCCGGCGCTGTCCAGCCAGGCGCGCACCGCGATCACCGCAGTGAAGGGTTCGCCGCTCTCCCCCTGGGTGGGGTGGAACATCGCCGCCAGGTAGCCGTCGCTGGGATCGAGCCGGGCATAGCTGCCATCATCACAACCCAGCACATAGGAGGCCAGGGTGCGCACCCGTTTGCCACCGCGTCCACGCTGGGTGGTCTCGTCCTGCCCCGGGTTGTACTGGAACAGGTTCTCGTGGGCGGCCGTCATCACCGTCTGGATGGCGTCCGCCGCCGTGGTCTTGCCGGAGCCGTTGCCACCGGAGAAGAGATTGACCGGGCCGAAATCGAATTCCAGGTTGGGAATGTTGCCCCAGTTGATATAGACAAACTGTTTAAGAAACATCTTCCGCCTCGGGTTGCGGCAACTCATCTTCCAGGGCGGTGAGTGCCTCATCGCTGACAAAGGTGACGATCATCGGATGAATGCGGATCCACGCCTCACCGTTCTCCATCTCCTCATCCTGCCGGTAGTCGATCAACCGCAACTGGCGCAGCCGGTTGAATACCCGCTTGCGCTCGACAATCTTGTCAGGCAGGGTGCGGCCGAGCAAATTACGCATAGCGATGGCCAGCGACTCCACCGACTCCAGGACATGACCGTGCTCGTCCAGCTGGCCCTCCCGCAACGCCTTGTCATACTGCAGCCGCAACACCAGCAACAGCGCCACCTCATCCTGGCGCAGCCGCGCCCGCAGGCCGCCGCTGAAGGCGCTCTCCGGCGCATCCTCCATGCCGGGCACCCGGGCGCCGGGGGGATAGAGCCGCAGATAGGCAAAGCGCCGGTCGTGGAACAGGCTGACGCCGATCAGATCCAGGTACTCCTCCACCAGCGGCTCGATTCGCAGATAGCGGTCGTAGAGTTGTTGCTCGGTCTGGCTCTCGGCGCGGCACAGCACCCCGTAGTTGAGCAGGCGCAGGCAGAGTTCGCGGAACTCCTGCAGGCTCACCCCCGCCTCCTCAAGCGCCTCCAGCAGTGCTTCAGTCAGCATTCGGCTCCCTTTCGATCAGTTCAATGGTAAATTCATCGCAGGCGTGGAAATAGTCCGTGCCGACCCGGTTGTCGGTCGGGGTCACCCGGAAGCTGAACTCGCCGCCGCCGAGCGCCCCCACCTCGATGGCATGGGTGCTCATCAGCAGCTCCCGGGCGTCGCGCACCGGCAGCTGATGACTCCTGATCCTATGGCCGTCACACAGCGCCTGGATCAGGTAATCACGCTGACCCTGGCTGTTGAAGGTAAAGGCCAGGTCCACCGCGCTCTGCACGAACAGCGCCTTGCGGGAGACCCGGTCATTCGTCACAACCGCTTCGACCGAGCTGTTCACCCGCCGGGGCCGACGCCCCTGCTGCAGGCGAATGCCGTCCGGGTCGACAAAACCCACATCCATCACCGACAGGGCCTGACCCGCCGCCGCCAGGGCGCGCTCCTGCAGCGCCTCGGGCGCGCTGCGCAGCCGCTCGCACAGGCCGAACAGACGGTTCTGGCCCGACGCCCCGGTATAGCTGAGCTGGCGCATGATGATGTCGGCGCGACGGGTGAAGCCGTTCAGCGCCTGGCGCAGGGCCGGCAGCATGATGGCCGCCGCGTTGTGCATGCGCGTCTCGATGCCGTCGAGGATCAGTAGATAGACCGAACGGTTGACGTGCTCGATCAGCTCCGGCACCGCCCGCCGCAACTCCCGTTCCGCCTGCGCCTTGAACTCGCGGCGCTTGCGCCGCGCCTTGCCGATGAGCTCGCTGATCTCGTCGCGGTACTTCTCCACCGAATCGGCCGACAGGCGGATCGACAGGTCCGGCATGAAGCGCTTCTCCATGAAATCGAAAAATTCGTCCGAGGCGCGTTGCACCACCTGCTGCGCCTCCACCTCCCTGACCAGTTGGCGCTTGCGCTCGTCCAGCTCGGCGATCACATCGGAGAAGTCGGAGATGATGCGCTCCGAATACTCGAAGGCGTCCAGCAGGTCGTACACCTCGCCCTTGTCGAGGAACGACTGCAGCGCATTGCGGGTGTTGCGGGTGTTGCGGTGACGGGTGCGGAAACGGCCGCCGGACGCCTCCACCATGGGCTGGGTGAACAGGCGGCCGTGACGGGTGAAGGCGTAGGTGCTGTGCATGGTCGCCTCGTCCATCTGGCGCTCCAGCCAGCCGTACTCCAGCAGCTGATTGAGTATCCAGTTGGCCTGCTCGCGCTGCGAGCGGGCCGGGGCCTGGTAGACCTCGGCCTCGTCCTCATCCAGTACCGGGCTGCGGGCGATCGCCTCCTCCAGGATCTCGATCACCTGCTCGCGGTTGAAACTGCGGCTGTAGTCGGCCAGCGAGCTGTAGAGGCGGGCGTAGAAGGTGCGGAGGCAGTCCACCACCTGACCCCGGTACTTGCCGTTGAGCGGCCTGAAAAAGTGTTCCCGGTCTTCCGTGAAGAACACTTAGTGAACCCTTCCGGGACGGGTCATGCGATTTTTTCCAGCTTTGAAAGCAGATCCGGTATGTCGTCCCGAATAATACTCCAGATCGTATCATCATCTATGCCCAAATAGGCATGAATCAATTGGTTTCGGGTGGCAATGATCTGCCGCCAGGGGATTTCAGGATAGGTCGCGCGGATGTCATCGGGAATATGGGTGGCCGCTTCGCCGATCAGCTCGAGATTACGCAGGGTGGCATCATAGGTGATACCGCTGGTGACGAACTGCCGCTGATCCATGTCTGCGACGTAAGACAAGCACTTTTGCGCAAAACCGATCATATCCCGCACATAGAAGTCCCATCTACGGTTCGGCTTACCTGTGTCAGACATGGATGGCTTCCTGCTCCACATAAGGCCGCAGCTCAGGGCGTAGCGCCTTGTCTGTTACCAGATCCACAGGGCAACCGAAAAGATCCTCCAGATAGAATTGGACGCCGAAGTAGCGTTTCGAGACGGCCGGTCCATCGAATGAAACGAGAATGTCGACATCGCTGTCCTTGCCCGCGACGTTACGCGCCGTGGACCCGAACAGCGCCAGATCGATCACCCCGAATCGTTCGGACAGCTCGGCCTTGTGTGAACGCAGCAGCTCCAGTGCCTGTTTTTTCCTCATTGGGTCATCACCGGTGGAGGTTCATCTCTATCCGGTTTGCGCGTCGAATTGAAACCGGTACTCTAACAGTATAAAAAAGGAAACCACTCATCACTTGGCAGCGGTGGGTTCAGCGAAACGGCTGAAACGCATGAGCATCCAATAACCAGGGCAGGTAGATCGTTGCAATAGCTTAAAAAATTGGCGGAGAGGGTGGGAGTCGAACCCACGGACCCCGCAAGGGGTCACTTGATTTCGAGTCAAGCCCATTCGGCCACTCTGGCACCTCTCCAATTCTGTACGGCTGAACAACGGCGCGTTGCGCCGTCGAGTCAAGCCCATTACTCCGGGCATCCTGCCCTTCGCCCTTCGGGGCGCCCTACGGGCGCTAAAATCGCTCCTGGCGATTTTTGCGGCCACTCTGGCACCTCTCCAATTCTGTACGGCTGAACAACGGCGCGTTGCGCCGTCGAGTCAAGCCCATTACTCCGGGCATCCTGCCCTTCGCCCTTCGGGGCGCCCTACGGGCGCTAAAATCGCTCCTGGCGATTTTTGCGGCCACTCTGGCACCTCTCCAATTCTGTACGGCTGAACAACGGCGCGTTGCACTGTCGGATCAAACCCATGACTCCGGGCATCCCGCCCTTCGCCCGGTGACGGGCTATTGTACCCGACTCTCCCGCCGCTGACAGCAGCGGCGCTATTATCGCTATAGACAAACCAGATGGCAATCGATTAAAAATGATATAAAACAACCGGATAGACCGAGCTTCGCGATCTGGTGAAACCTCCTTTAGAATAGGGGGTCGATTGTACACCAGACAAACCCGGTCGTTGACCCAACAAAGGACGCTGAAAGTTACCCCGTAAGCCATGCGTACCCTGTGGATCCTGACACTGAGCCTGCTGTTTTCCAGCTGCAGCATACCCAAACCTCTGATCGAACGGATCAAGGAGGAGGGGCAGCTGATCGTGATCACCCGCAACAATCCGGCCACCTATATCCAGGAGAAGGAGCGTATCCATGGCCTGGAGTATGAGCTGGTTGAACAGTTCGCCGCCGAGTTGGGCGTCAAGGTGAAGTACGTCATCCCGGAGAGTTTCGATCAGATCCTGCCGGCCGTGGTGCGCGGCGAAGCCCATTTTGCGGCCGCCGGCCTGACGGTGACTACCGACCGGGAGCTGGCGATCAGGTTTACCCCGGAATATCAGCGCGTGACCGCCCAGCTTGTCTACAAGTCGGGCAAACGGCGTCCCAGGAAGATTATCGATACGGTCGATGGGGTCCTGGAGGTGATGGCCGGCAGCAGCCATGAGGAACAGCTCAGGCAACTGGCGGCCGAGTATCCGGATCTGAACTGGGACGCACAGCGCGCCGTGGAGAGCACGGAACTGCTGAACCTGGTCTATGAGGAGCTGATCGATTACACCATCGCCAACTCCAATGAGGTGGCCCTGAGCCGGCGTTATCATCCCGAATTGAAGGTGGCTTTCGACCTGGGCGAGGAGATGCCGGTGGCCTGGGCCTTTCCCCATGCCGAGGACACCAGCCTGTACAAGGCGGCCAAGACCTTCATCAACCGGATCAAGGAGGACGGCTCCCTAGAGCAGCTGCTGGAGCGCTATTACGGTTACGTGGAGAGGCTGGGCTTTGTCGACAACCGCACCTTCGCGCGGCACTTGGTGCAACGCCTGCCGCCGCTGATCCCGCTGTTCAAGGAGGCGGCGGAACAGAATGATATGGACTGGCAGCTGCTCGCCGCCATCGGCTACCAGGAGTCCCACTGGAATCCCAAGGCGGTCTCCCCCACCGGGGTGAAGGGGATCATGATGCTGACATCCGCCACCGCCAAACAAATGGGCATCGAGGACCGCACCGACACCAGCCAGAGCATCAGCGGTGGCGCCCGCTATCTGCGGCAGGTGGAGCAGAAGCTCCCGGAACGCATCCAGGAACCGGACCGCACCTGGATGGCCCTGGCCGGCTACAACGTGGGGTACGGCCACCTGGAGGATGCCCGTATCCTCACCCAGCGTAACGATGGTGATCCGGACAAGTGGTCGGACGTGAAGCAGCACCTGCCGCTGCTCTCCCAGAAGAAATATTTCGCAACGCTCAAACACGGCTTTGCCCGCGGCAAGGAGCCGGTCCATTACGTGGACAATATCCGCAGCTACTATGATCTGCTGCTGTGGCACAACCGCAAGCAGAAGCAACAGCCCCTGCAGGCGGTGGTCACCACCCTACCGGCGGTGTTGTAAATCCATCCCTGTACGGTACCAGGGAGTTTTGATCTCGACCGGCTTGACCCCGACCCCTGATGATGACCTACTTCAGCGCCGGGAGCGGAAGAAGGCGCGCAACAGCTCGGCGCAAGCCTCGGACAGCACCCCACCCTCGGCCTGCACGTAATGATTGAACCGTTCGTCCGACGGCAGCAGATTGAACACGCTGCCGGCCGCCCCGCCCTTGGGGTCGGTGGCGCCGAACACCACCCGGCTGACGCGGGAGTGAACGATGGCGCCGGCACACATGGGACAGGGCTCCAGGGTGACGTAGAGGGTGGTGCCGGGCAGCCGGTAATTCTTCATCCGCTGTCCCGCGTCGCGTAGCGCCATGATCTCGGCATGGGCGGTGGGATCGCTAGCAGTGATCGGCCGGTTCCAGCCCTCGCCGATCACCTCGCCATCCGCCACCAGCACCGCCCCCACCGGCACCTCCCCCTCGGCCTCGGCACGCCGGGCCAGGGCGATGGCTTGGCGCATGAACGCCTCATCGAGGCTATCCGCAGACCGCGGGACGGGACGTTCGCTCATTCCCACTCGTTGGCCAACAAGCTGGTCAAGCATTGTAAATACAATTGCCTGGAATTGACGGGCGGAATAATTTCCATGACAAACCCCATTATCGATAATTACTTGAAAAAATGTGGCTATATCTTACTGATATGGCCAAACAAGCAGAAGTGAAATTCAGCTAATCAGGTAAAAATGACTCACCCCGTGGAGGCTCAAGCCTTCCTCGGCCGTACCATTACCGGTTTGCAGGCCTTCGCTAAGCCTTTTACCGAGCTGGGCCTGATTGGTGGCTGATTGATGAGAGAGGAGCAATACTCGTTTGCCCGGAGGGCTGCTACCTTCTACCGGGGGACGCCGTTAACCCATCCATGGGGGCTCGCTGCCGCCATCCCTGGCGGCAGACGCCCCAAAAGATTCACGGGGGCAGGAGGCACCAGCCCCTCCACCGCGAAACCAGAACAATTATTTAATACTCCCGGTGAGTGAGGGTAAAGTAACGCCTTATGGATCGCTCTGAGATCGTCCACGACAACTTCCTGCGCCAGGTGGCGGCACGGGACCTGCCGGCAGGCCACGCACCTGCCGGACCGCTGACGGCCGTCGATGCGGTCATGATCTACCGCGCAGGCTGTTTGAGCCGCGCCCTGGACCGGCAGAGCCGGGCGCTGCAGAAAGCGGGACAGGGTTTCTACACAATTGGCTCGTCGGGGCACGAGGGAATGGCGGCGGTGGCGGCGGCGCTGCGGCCCACCGACATGGCGTTCCTGCACTACCGGGATGCGGCGTTCCAGATCGCCCGCGCCGCGCAGCTGCCGGGCCAGTCCATCGCCTGGGACATGCTGCTGAGCTTCGCCGCTTCCCGCGAAGATCCCATCTCGGGCGGGCGGCACAAGGTGCTGGGCTCCAGGGCACTCAACATCCCGCCCCAGACCTCCACCATCGCCAGCCATCTGCCCAAGGCGGTGGGCGCGGCGTATGCCGTTGGGGCCGCACGCCGGCTTCGGCCCGAACACCAGGCGCTGCCCGACGACGCCATCGTCTACTGCTCCTTCGGCGACGCTTCGGCCAACCACTCCACCGCGCAAGGCGCATTCAACACCGCGCAGTGGACCGCGTTCCAGTCCATCCCCCTGCCGCTGCTGTTCGTTTGCGAGGACAACGGCATCGGCATTTCGACCCGGACGCCGCCGGGCTGGATCGCCGCCACCTTCGGTCAGCGCCCGGGGTTGAAATACTTTTTCTGCAACGGGCTCGACATCTACGAAACCTATCGGGTCGCCGCCGAGGCCGCCCGCTACGTGCGCCGGTTGAAAAAGCCCGCCATCCTCCACATCGGTACCCTCCGCCTCTACGGTCACGCGGGCGCCGATCTGCCGACCAGCTACCTGCCGCGCGAGTTGGTGGAGACGGAAGAGGCCAACGATCCGTTGCTCCACTCGGTGCGACTGCTGGAGCAGGCCGGGCGCTGACGCCCGCCGCGGCGCTGGCGATCTATGAGGAGACCAACGCGCGGGTCGCGCGCATCGCCGCCGAGGTGGTGCAGCGTCCGCGGCTGAAAACCGCCCGTGAGGTGATGGCCAGCCTGGTCCCGCCGCCGCGCGCCTGCCGCCCGACCCCGCGTCCAGACACCAAAGCGCGCACGGCGGCCTTCGGCGGCCGGATGGAGGCGCTGGGGGAGCCGCAGATCCTCTCGCGCCTCATCAACTGGACCCTCACCGACCTGATGCTGGAGCATCGCGAGATCGTGCTGATGGGCGAGGATGTGGGGCGCAAGGGCGGCGTCTACGGCGTGACCCAGAAGCTGCGCGAGCGCTTCGGCCCCGACCGGGTGATCGACACGCTGCTGGACGAGCAGTCGATCCTCGGCCTGGCCATCGGCATGGCGCACAACGGCTTCATCCCCATCCCGGAGATCCAGTTCCTCGCCTACCTGCACAACGCCGAAGACCAGATCCGCGGCGAGGCGGCGACGCTACCGTTTTTCTCCAACGGCCAGTACACCAATCCCATGGTGGTGCGTATCGCGGGCCTGGGCTATCAGAAAGGGTTCGGCGGCCACTTCCACAACGACAATTCGCTGGCGGTACTGCGTGACATCCCCGGCATCATCCTCGCCTGCCCCTCCCACGGTGCGGACGCGGCGCGCATGCTGCGCGAGTGTGTGCGCCTGGCGCGTGAAGAGCAGCGCGTGGTGGTGTTTCTGGAACCCATCGCGCTCTACCCCATGCGCGACCTGCACGGCGAGGATGGCGGCTGGATTAGTGTCTATCCCCCGGTGGACGAAGTGATTCCGCTGGGCGAGGTGGGCGTGCACGGCAGCGGCGAGGATCTGGCCATCGTCAGCTTCGGCAACGGCTACTATCTGTCGCGTCAGTCCGGGCAACGGCTGGCGGCGGAGGGGATACGGACACGGGTAATCGATATGCGCTGGCTGTCGCCCCTGCCGTGCGATGCGCTGATGGAAGCGGTACGCGGCGCGCAGCGCATCCTCGTCGTGGACGAGACCCGGCGTTCGGGGGGTATTGCCGAGGCTCTAATGGCGCTGTTCGCCGAGCGGACCCGGGTGCCTCTGGCACGGCTGACCGCCGAGGACAGCTTCATCGCCACCGGCCCGGCCTACGCCGCGACCCTGCCATCGGCGGAGACCATTTTCGAGGCGGCCCTGGGCCTGGTGCGAGGGACGAAATGAAGAGCGCCGTGGTCATCTGCCCCGGGCGGGGTACCTACACCAAGAGCGAGCTCGGCTACCTACAGCGCCACTTCGGCAACAAGGGACTGCTCGAGGCCTTCGATGCCCGGCGTGCGGCACTCGGGCAGGAGACGCTGTCGGCCCTGGACGGCGCGACCCGTTATTCGCTCGCCACGCATACGCGGGGCGACAACGCCTCGGCGTTGATCTACGCGGCGACGCTGGGTGACTTCCGCGCCATCGATCGAGAGCAGATTGAGGTGGTCGCCGTGACCGGCAACTCCCTGGGCTGGTACTCGACGCTGGCCGTGGGCGGGGCCTTGACGGCCGAGGCGGGATTCGAGGTCGCCAACACCATGGGCACGCTGATGCAGGAGGCGCTGATCGGCGGCCAGCTCATCTACCCCTTCGTGGAAGAAGGGTGGGTAGCGGATGCCGGGCGCAAGGCGGCGCTGTTGGCGCGGGTGGCGGAGATCGACGCCCGCCCCGATCATCTGCTGGCGCTCTCCATCGATCTCGGCGGGATGCTGGTGCTGGCCGGCAACGAGGCGGGGCTGGCGGCCTTTGAGGGCGCCGTCCCGCCGCAGCAGGATCGCTTTCCCCTGCGCCTGGTCAACCATGCGGGCTTCCACTGCACCCTGCAGGCACCGGTGGCCGAACGCGGCCGGGCGCGGCTGGCACCGACGATGTTCAACCAGCCCAGGCTGCCGATGATCGACGGCCGCGGCGCGATCTGGTGGCCCGGGGCCTGCGATCCGCTGGCGCTGTGGGACTACACCCTGGGCCAGCAGGTGACAGAGACCTACAATTTCACCCAGGCGGTGCGTATCGCAGCCCGCGAGTTCGCCCCCGACCTGTTCATCATCACCGGTCCCGGCACCACCCTGGGTGGTGCGGTGGCGCAGGCGCTGATCCTCACGGAGTGGCGCGGCCTGCGGGACAAATCCGATTTTCAGCAACAGCAACAGACGCAACCGCTGCTGGCCTCCGTGGGCATGGACGAGCAGCGCAAGACCGTCACCACGGGAGTGTGAAATGAATCATCAACAGATCCTCGAGGCCGCCGGCCTGAGCCAGAACGAGCTGAGCGGCGGAACCCTGGCCGTGCACTCGCCCATCGACGGGGCGGAGATCGCGCGGATCAAGGAGACCGACCCGGCCGACATGCCCCGGGTGATCGCCCGGGCGCAGCAGGCCTTCCTTGCCTGGCGCCAGGTGCCCTCCCCGCGCCGCGGCGAGCTGGTGCGGCTGCTGGGCGAGGAGCTGCGCACCTCCAAGGCGGCATTGGGCACCGTGGTGACCCTGGAGGCGGGCAAGATACTCTCCGAGGGCCTGGGCGAGGTACAGGAGATGATCGACATCTGCGATTTCGCCGTGGGTCTGTCGCGCCAGCTCTACGGCCTGACCATCGCCTCCGAACGCCCCGGCCACCGCATGATGGAGAGCTGGCACCCGCTCGGCCCCTGCGCCGTGATCAGCGCCTTCAACTTCCCGGTCGCGGTGTGGGCCTGGAACACGGCGCTGGCGCTGGTGTGCGGTGATCCGGTGATATGGAAACCCTCCGAGAAGACGCCGCTCTCGGCCCTGGCCTCCATGAAGGCACTGGAGCGGGCGCTGCAGCGCTTCGGCGACGCGCCCGAGGGGCTGGTGCAACTGGTGATCGGCGGTCCTGCCGTCGGTGAGGCGCTGGTGGCGTCGCCGGATGTGCCCATCGTCTCGGCCACGGGTTCCACGCGCATGGGCGCCGCGGTCGGCCCCAAAGTGATGGCGCGCTTCGGGCGGCCGATCCTGGAACTGGGTGGCAACAATGCCATGATCGTGGCCCCGTCGGCCGATCTGGACATGGCGGTGCGCGCCATCGTCTTCTCGGCGGTGGGGACGGCGGGCCAGCGCTGCACCTCGCTGCGGCGCCTCATCGTCCACCGTTCGATCCGCCAGGAGTTGGTGGGCCGCCTGACCCAGGCCTACGCCAGCCTGCCCATCGGCGACCCGCGCACACCCGGGACGCTGGTGGGGCCGCTCGTCGACACCGCCGCACGCGAGCGCATGCAGGCGGCACTGGCGCAGGCCAGGGCGGAAGGTGGCACCATCCACGGCGGCCGGATCGTCAGCTCGGGGGTGCCGGAGGGCGGCGCCTACGTGGAACCGGCCATCGTCGAGATGCCAGCGCAGAGCGGAATCGTGCGCCGCGAGACCTTCGCCCCCATCCTCTACGTCTTGGGCTACGAGACGCTGGAAGAGGCCATCGTGCTGCACAACGACGTGCCCCAGGGGCTCTCCTCCTGCATCTTTACACTCAACCTGCGCGAGGCGGAGACCTTCCTCTCCGCTGCCGGTTCCGACTGCGGTATCGCCAACGTCAACATCGGTCCCTCGGGCGCCGAAATCGGCGGCGCCTTCGGTGGCGAGAAGGAGACCGGCGGAGGCCGCGAAAGCGGTTCGGATGCGTGGAAGGGCTATATGCGGCGCCAGACCAACACCGTGAACTTCTCCGCCGAACTGCCGCTGGCACAGGGGGTGAAGTTTGACATCTAACCTGTGGCAGGCCACCTGCCGGGAGGCGGTCCGCGCGCCTCCCCTGGCGCAGCGCAAGACGGTCGACCTGGTGGTGATCGGCGGCGGCTATACCGGGACCGCCGCGGCGCTGGAGGCCGCCCGCTCCGGCGCGCAGGTGTGTCTGATCGAGGCGGCGGAGATCGGCCACGGCGGCTCGGGGCGCAACGTGGGTTTGGTAAATGCAGGCCTGTGGCTGCCGCCCAAGGTGATCCTGAAGTCCCTCGGCAGTGGCGAGGGCGAGCGGCTGCTATCGCAACTGGACGCCGCGCCCGAGCGTGTATTCACCCTCATCGAGCGGTACGCGATCGACTGCGAACCGGTACGCCACGGCACCCTGCATTGCGCCCACTCGCCGGCCGGCCTGCGGGAACTCCAGAACCGCTTGCGTCAGCAGCAGGCACGCGGGGCCCCGGTCACGCTGCTCGACGCCGCCGAGACCGCGCGCCGTACCGGGTCGTTGCGGTTTCACGGCGCGCTCCATGACGCGCGGGCCGGGACGGTGCAGCCGCTGGCTCTGTGTCGCGGCCTGGCCCGTGCCGCGGCGGAGCACGGCGCCCACCTGCATGCCAACAGTCCGGTGCGCCGGCTGACGAAGACGGGCGATTCCTGGGTGGTGGAAACCGACGCGGGACAGGTAGCGGCCGGGTCGCTGCTGTTGGCGACCAACGCCTATCACCGATCGGCGGCGGGAGCACAGGCACCGCAAACCGTGCCGCTGCACTACTTCCAGGCAGCCACCCCCCCGCTCAGTGACAACGAACGCGCACGCCTCCTGCCGGGCGGCGAAGGGTGCTGGGATACCGCCCTGGTAATGTCCTCGTTCCGCATCGATCTCACCGGGCGCCTGATCATCGGCGGTATCGGTAACCTGGAGGGACCCGGTGCAAAGGTGCACACGAGTTGGTCGGATCGCAAGCTTCGACAGCTCTTCCCCTGGCTTGGGCGCCGCAGGCTGGAACAGGCATGGTGCGGACGCATCGCAATGACCGGCGATCACATCCCGAAAATCGTCAAATTGGGTGCGCGCGGCTATAGCTGTTTCGGCTATTCCGGCCGCGGGATCGGGCCGGGCGTCACCTTCGGTACGCTGGCGGCGCAGGCGCTGTTGCGAGACGATCCGGGTCTGCTGCCCATCGCACCCGTCACCGCGCATCGCGAGAGCTTCGTGGCCGTGCGCCAGGGCTACTACGAAACCGGATCGATCCTCACCCACGCCGTCGCGGCGCGCTGCCGGTGACACGAACCGGGCCAACCCCCGTCAGTAAGGGCGCTGGGTCCGTTGACTGATCTGGCTGGACGCTCCGCGTGATCGGGAGAAACCATCTCCTATTCCCGGCATGCTGCCGGTACCCACGCATACCACTGCCCCGGCAGGCCCTCGTAGAGCGTGACCGTGAACCAGAAGTCCCAAGCGTACCCGATATCCGCGGCATCCCCGGTGGCGAGGGCGCGCAGCCCGAACCAGCCACCGTTCACCGCGCGTCCGGCAAGGATGTGGCTGGCGGGCGCGGCGCGCACCACGGTGCAGCTGGGCTGCGGTGCGGCGCTGTCGATCACCTCGACCGTGCGCAGCGCAACCGCGCTGTGGCCGTCGCTGTCGGTGGCGCGGTAGGTACAGCTGTAGCGACCGGCATGGCCGGGGTCGACAGCGCTGCAGTCGGCGCTCACTGCTAGCGCACCGTCCTCCCCATCCTCCACGCTGGCGCCGGGATCGACGAAGGATGAGCCCAGCTCGACACGCAGGGGATCGGGGCCGATCAACGTGATCCGCGGCTGGCCGGCGGGCGGGGCGCTAGCGTCGCGCGGATGACGGGCGAAGAAGTCCCACACGATCTCGGGATAGACGGGTCCATCCCGCGTCGACCAGCGGCCTTCGTTGCCCTCGGCCCCACCGATCCAGTAGTGGCCATGGTCGGTGTCGTTCGGATTGGGGGTGGCGAGGGGGCCGTTGTAGAACACCGTCTCCACCAGCGAGCGGGACGCGGCGGTGCCGTCCGCGGTGTAGAGGGTGTGCAGGCAACCGTAATCATCGCCCCCCGAGACCGGGCTGCAGGGGCGTCGCACGGCGCGGGCACCGGCTGGCGTATCGTAGGGCGGACGGCCGAACACGCGCAACTGCGCGTCGCGCAGATTGTGTCCGGCAGGTTGCACCACGCTGCAGTCGCGTTCGTTCTGCAGCACCATGAGCGGAATCGGGAAGGGGTCGTCGAGTTCGGCGCGCATGTCGGCCGCGACGCGCGTGACACTGTGGAATGTGGCAGTGCCGGGGCACCGGCCCGAGAGCGAGACCGACGCGGCGTCCTCGCCATAGGGTAGCGCGGCGGCCACCGCCGCGGCCGCCCAGTATTCGTTGTGGGTGGTGGCCGCCACCGCAGCCATCGCCCCGCCCGAGGAGAGGCCGGTGATGTAGCGGCGCGCCGGATCGACCGCGAAGCGGGTCTCGACCGCTTGCGCAATGCGGCGCAGATCCTCGGGCTCGCCGCGCCCCTCGTGCCGGTGGCCGTCGAACCAGAAACCCCAGCAGTTGGGGTTGCGCAGCCCGTCGTAGCTGGTGATGAAGGGGGCGACCAGGACGAAACCGTGGCGCTCAGCCGCCGCCGTCAGGCCCCAGTCACGCAGCACGTCGTCGTTGGTCTGCTGGCAGCCGTGCAGCGCCATGACGAGCGGGGCGGGCGCGGCGAGGTCTTCCGGGACGTACACCTTGTACTGGCGGTCGCGCGAACCGGGATAGGACTCGGCGTGAAAGCTGAAGGAGTGGGTGGTGCCCGCGATCGCGGTGGTGCACAGGAGCGCCAGCAATGGCGCGATGCCGAGTCTTGCGAGTCTGCCCGTCCAATGCATGCCGCTATCCTCCCTGTCGCTGCGCAATACCTGGCATTCAGGATAGGCCAGGCGGCGCGCATTCGCTGCATTCAGTCCTGCTCCCGGTCGGGGTAACGTCGCTCTCTATCAAACCACCAGCCAAACCGGCCCTGCGGGGCAGACAAAAAAATTATAGGGCAGGGCCCGGTGCAAGGCTGACGCTAAATCGTCAGATCGATAATCGACAGGACAATCAATCGCTGACCGGGCTCTCCTTCATCGCCGCGTTCATCCGCCGGCGCAGCAGAGGGCCGACCAGGCAGGGCAACACCAATCCCAGACCGGCCACTATCCAGAGCCCCATGGCCAGGGGGCTGGCCCAGAGGATGCTCCAGTCACCGTCGGACAGTATCAGGGCGTGCCCCAGATTCTTCTCCATCTCCGGCCCCAACAACAGGCCCAGGATAACCGGCACCAACGGAATCTCCAGCTTGCGCAGGAAATAGCCGGCCACTGATTTGTGGGGGTCTGTCGTAGGGCTGCGACTTTCCAGGCTGATGCGTTGCCGGGGACGCGGTTTGGCGCCGCGACCCCGGCAGATCTCTCATTGCTAGCGCGATGCGACGGTGTCCGGTTTCGTCGAACCGACGATCGCCAGGAGCTCCTGGGTCTCCTGTGCCGGTACCTGGTGCCTGGCGAGTACCCCCTGAAATACGACGACCATGCGTTCCCACTCCTGCTCCGTGATGTTCAGGTGCGCGTGCGAGGGCTTCATGTCACGACCCTGGTACTAGCATGGGCCACCGGTGACCTGACACACCAGGGCGGTGACGTGATACTTCAGATACGGCGCCGGCACCCGTGTCCTGGCGGCGTCGATCGCCGGATTGGCGTTGAGGACCGCATCGGGCACGAGGGCGTCGATGAAGTCGCTTACCACGACTGCAATCGGTGCCAAGCCACCCAGCCGGTCGTAGAGCGACTGTGGCTTTGACTCGGTACCGCCCTGCGCAAACGCCGTCTGGGATACCGCGAGCAGCATGGCGAGGGAACCAAGGGTGGCGCGTATTCTCGTTTTGCGTGTGTTCATTGTCTGATCCTCTTGCATATGGAAGTGTTTCATCTGTTGTTCTCCGTTTGTGTGATCGCCGATCACGGCCACACCAGCTGCAGCTCGGTGCGCTCGCGCGTCGACACGGTCAGCAGTCTCTCGTCATACGCGATAAACCGCTCACCGGTGCGCACCCGATGACGGCGGTTGTCCGCCGCCCCCGTCACCCACAGCAACCCCGAATGCACATGTACGACGAGGCCGGGAACGGCGGTGATGGTAACGGGATCGCGATCGGCGAGCGAAAAACGCCCGGCGACCAGCACGGATCCGAGCGGGGCGCTCCGGTTATGGGCGAAGGTGTTCTTGCATGCGCTGAACGCGCTTATGTCACTGGGCCGTT
Organism: Sedimenticola hydrogenitrophicus; assembly: GCF_029017505.1. Classification (GTDB taxonomy): domain Bacteria; phylum Pseudomonadota; class Gammaproteobacteria; order Chromatiales; family Chromatiaceae; genus Sedimenticola; species Sedimenticola hydrogenitrophicus_A. The sequence continues at coordinate 117,162 of NZ_JAQGEI010000005.1, read as the reverse complement.
GTGGCGGGTCGACTGCAATGGCAGTAGTCATGGTCTTTCCTCTCGGTTTCTGTGAATCGACACTTCGGCTTCAATGTGTCTCACCGCAAAAGACGCGGGTGTGTTCGAAACGGTTCCAAATTTTTGACTAATGTCATCATTAGCGCATCGACTGCGTGCGTCGGGGCGGTTTCGGTGCTGCGTCTCTACAATCAAGGGGGACGTGTTATGACCAAATGGGAGATCGATTGCGAGCAGGCACTTCGTCAGGTATTCGAATATGTAGACCTGCACGAATCGCAGATCGAATCGGGGGGGAGTGGGGATGCGCCCAATTGCGCACCAGCGGTTTTTCCCGCGAGCGATGCAACTGTCAGCGACACAAATGTCGTCGATTCTGAGGGTCTTGTCCGTACGCTATCGTACAGATAGACAGAGTTGTGAATCTGGCACCATAACGGGTGATCGACGAGCTATGTGCGATGGCGTACAGACGCTGACCAGAAAGGCATCTATAAAGGATGTGCTGGCATATTGGTTATGCTAGCTCCGCGCATGTGCATTGTGGCTAGTAACGGAACCGCGCTTCTATTCAACCCTGAACGGAGCTTGGCCATGAGGCACTTGAACCTTTGCAACAACTTGCATACTGCTGTTTTGATAGGCGGAAAGAACATGGCAGCTGCCGGGCAAGAAGCAGGATGAGAACTAACAGAAGAGCGAACAGCATTAATTGTTCCACCACAAAACAAGGAGCGGATTCATGTACGGATTCAGCACTCAGCTAGAGCTACGATTCGATACCGCCGTCATGAAAGTCACAGAGGCTTTGAAAAAAGAAGGCTTCGGTGTGATCACCGATATTGATATCAAGGCGACACTGAAAACTAAACTCAACATCGAACATCGGCCGTATCGCATACTCGGCGCCTGCAACCCGACACTTGCCCACCGCGCAATCGAGGCCGATTCCGACATCGGATTGCTTCTGCCTTGCAACGTGGTTGTACGCGAAGAAGCCAATGGAAGCGTAACGATAGCGTTCATGGATCCCACAGCTGTACTGCAGTTGACCGACAAACCGGAATTGCATGCACTTGGCGAGGAAGCGCTGGTACTACTGCAGGAATGCTGTGCGAGCCTCAAGGTGGAGAACGATCAACTGCCTGGTTCAACCACGTCGCCGGCCTAGTTGTCTGTGTCGGGTGTAGCACCGGATTACCGATCGCTTCGGGAAATTGTTGTTCCCTCAGTGCCTACCCAATCCATCAATACCTACTGCAACCGTCACTTCGTGACTCTTGCGCCTCGCGCAACAACCGCCAACTGAGAGGAGAATGCGACATAGGCCTGAGCAACTATATGGGCAGTCCGTTTGGATGCTGATAAAGTATTATCCGGATGAGAAAATGCAGTCTGTACAATTACCTAGACAGCTACGGATTCAGGAATAATTATTGAGTCCATCTGATCCACTGAAGAGTGACTGGGGTTCAATTGGTGCAAGGCATTGACATTGGTTTGGCGTGAAGCAGGCTCAATAAAATCAGTTTGTCACTGTGCACGCAACAAAATCCTACCTGGAGAAAAGAATGGAATTCACTGGAATTGGCGGCCTTATCGTCCTGTTCGCGGATATCTACGCCATAATCATGATTCTGCAAAGTCCGGCCAAGAGTGTACACAAGCTGGCCTGGGCTTTGGTGGTGTTTCTGCTGCCGCTGATCGGCTTGGTTATCTGGTACCTTGCAGGACCCGGCAAGAAGCCATTCTGAATCTGTTCTTATCGTTTGCGCCAGCATGGTATCGGCAACGGGAAACAGTTTGGCTATTGATTGTTAACAAAGGCCGTTTCACAAACCCATGATCAGCGCATAGGTTGCATTGTCAACCGCGTAACAATCGCAGGAAATGGCCTCCAGGCCGATGCGGTCGAGAATATCGACATCCCCTCGGCGATAGCGGATCAGATCGCGATTTTGCAGTCATGTAAAAGGACAACCAGCCAAGTGATCAACATTAACAATGAATAGCCCCGCGTGGTTTCTGCTCGTAGGCGGATTACTGCTGGCGATGGGACTGACCGTTCCACTCATCAAGCGCCTTCCGGTTACCTCTTCCATGATCTATCTGGCAGTGGGAATCCTGGTTGGCCCCATGGGACTGGGTCTGTTCCACTTTAATCCGCTCAAAGAGTCGGCTTTACTGGAAGTATTGACCGAGGCAGCGGTGTTGATTTCGCTGTTTGCAGCCGGCGTTAAAATGCCGGCACCCGTAACCTATGCGCGTTGGCGCGCGCCGGTGCACTTGGCGATTTTCTCCATGGTCACCACCGTAGGGCTGGTCACGGTCTTTGCTTACTATCTGCTTGACCTGCCTCTCGGTGCCGCCATACTGCTTGGTGCCATCATCGCCCCGACCGATCCGGTACTGGCCACCGATGTGCAGATCCGCCATCCCGGTGACCGCGACCGGTTACGGTTTACATTAACCTGTGAAGCGGGCATGAACGACGGCAGCGCCTTTCCGTTCGTCATGCTTGGATTGGGCTTGCTTGGGTTGCATGAACTGGGTGAGTTCGGTCTGCATTGGGTTTTGGTGGATGTGATCTGGGCTACTGCAGCGGGGATCGCCATCGGCGTGGCGGCGGGTAGTGGGCTTGCGTACCTGATAGTGCACCTGCGCCGCAATCGGCCGGATGCCGGTATGCTGGACGACTTCCTGGGCCTCGGCATGATCGGTGCGGTGTACGGCTTGAGCGTGCTGCTCAGCGCCTGGGGCTTTCTGGCCGTCTTCTTCGCCGCCGTGGCGTTGCGCCAAACCGAGGTCAGACTCGATCTTGCCGATCCAGAACTCCGGCAGCAGCTACAGGCAGATGTACCGGGCATGGTCGATGATGCGTCACCAAATCATGTCAGTGAAGCGTCCCTGGTATTCAAAGAACACCTCGAACGACTGTCCGAACTCCTGCTGATCCTGCTCATTGGCGGCACGCTGTTTCTGGATTCCTGGAGTTGGAGCGCGCTGGGCTTCGTGCTGTTTCTATTCACCATAGCGCGACCGCTGAGTGTAGTTGTCGGTCTGTTCGGCACCCGTACCCCGTGGCGGATACGCGGTTTGGTCGGCTGGTTCGGCGTACGCGGTATCGGTTCGCTCTACTACCTCATGTACGCCATCCAACATGGACTCCCGGAAGAACTGGCACTGAAATTGATTCAGCTGACGCTGGTTGTGGTAACACTTTCCATTGTCGTGCACGGCATCAGTGTTAAACCGATGATGAGTCGTTTCTGGAAGCGGCGTGAGGGGACTTGAACCGGCTCATCCTGGGTGACTTCATGTGGTCCAGTTCTTTGGGGGCTATGGGTGCCATCGGTCAGGCGACAGCAGTGATTTTTTTGGTGTTTCTAATTTTAGTCGGTGGCGATACCTTCAAGCGCAAACTAGTTCGGTTGACGGTCCTTCGTTTACGTGGAAGAAGATCACCATCAATATATTGAATGGAATTAACAATTCCATTCAGAAATATATGTTCACACTGTTGCTGACTAATATACTTTTAGGTTTGCTCACCTGGCTGACGTTTCACTTGATCGGCCTGGACAACGCCGGAGCCTGGGCGGTGGGTGCGGGCTTAATGCATGTGATTCCCTACATAGGTCCAGTCTTTACTGCGTTGGCGACTGGTATGGCCGCCTTTATACAATTTGATTCGGTCTGAATGGTGCTAATGGTCGCGGGGTCATTGTTGTTAATAGCGACCGCTGTGGGTGTGTTCGTCACAACCTGGGCCACCGGTCGTATAGCCAGGATGAATGCAGCGGCGGTGTTTATTTCGTTGTTGTTTTGGGGCTGGCTGTGGGGCATTTGGGGAATGTTGCTCGGCATCCCGATCAACGTTGTGGTGAAAGTGGTTTCCGAGCATGTGGAACAGTTGCTGCCAGTAGCAGAACTGCTTGACGAATAGCGGCGCAAGATAAGTGTCCATTGCCATAGACGGGTCTCACCACGATCAAGGACTGGGTAATCGGTCGCTGCGACAGTCCGAGCATCACTGCACCTCCACGTCTTGGAGTGCCGACCACGCAGTACTGACATGCTCCCACAGCCGTCCGTTCTCGTCGGCGATGAACAGTGCGGCAATCCCCGCTTGATCCGCCGCGCGCAGCCCGGCGGCATGGCCCAGACAGAGCAGCGCAGTGGACCAGGCGTCCGCCCGGGTGGGATCGTCGTCAAGCACTGTCACCGAGACGGTGTCGTGGGTGATCGGTCGACCGGTGCGCGCGTCCAGCACGTGGCTGTAGCGTCGGCCCTGGGCATCGTAGTAGTGGCGGTAGGTGCCGGAGGTCATGATAGCCAGCTGCGCCTCACGCTTGATAGTGAGCGCCTTCTCGACGCTGCGCTCGCCCGGCAGCGGCCGCTCGACACCGATACGCCAGTGGCCGCCATCGGGCTTGCGGCCACGGGTCTGCAGCTCGCCGCCGATCTCCACGATGTAATCCACGATGCCCGCCGCCTCCAGCAGCATCGCGATGCGTCCCACGCTGTAGCCCTGGGCGATGGAGGAGAGATCGACGCGCAGCCCGGGAAGCACCTTGCGCAGCTTGTCGGGAGGCAGCACCACGAGGTGCCGGAACCCCACCCGTTCACGGGTTCGCGCGAGCACTGCCGGATCGGGGACGGTCAGCGACTCGCCGGTGAAGCCCCAGAGATCGAACAGCGGCTTGACGGTGAGATCGTAGCAGCCGGCGCTCGCCTCGCTGACCGCCCGCGCCGCCTCGATCAGACGGACGATCTCCTCGCCCACCGCGATCGGCGCGGTGACGGCTGCAGCATTGAACTGCTCGATGACCGAGTCGTCGCGATAGTTCGAGAGCAGTCCGTCCAGGCGTTCGAACTCGGTGTTGATGCGACGTCTCAGCGATGCGATGTCCACACCGCCTTGCCGCCACACGGTGACGTGCCAGGTGGTGCCCTGGGCGAGCCCGCTCAGCGTCTGCACTTGCGCAGGACGCCCACAGCCGGCAAGTGCCAGAACAGAGAGTAGCAGAGCGGCGGTGGCTCGGATCACGGGGATACACCTCCCCCCTGGGCCTGGCGGCTCGCCGGATAGGGCGTGAGGCATGCGTAGGTCCAGACCTTGGCCGGCGGGACATTGCGCCACACCTGGGCGACACACCGATCGACCAGCCCCAGGCGCTGTACAACGCGCTTGCGCAGGGGCGATGCCAGACCGTAGCTGAACTGGATCAGCGGCCCCGTCCCTCCCGTGAGCCGCAGCGCCTGTTGCAGCAGTTGTTCCTGTGCCGCCGAGCTCATGGAGAGCAGCGGCAAACCGGAGACCACGGCGCGTACCGGTGTGTTGACGGCCAGGTCTTCCATCAGGGTCACCAGATCCAGTGCATCCCCGTGGCGCACAACAACCCCGGGGAAACGGCGAACGAGATGGTTGCAAAACTGCGCGTCGCGCTCGATCACGACCAGCTGATCAGATCTTACGCCAGCCTCCAGCAGGGCGTGGGTGATCGGCCCTGTGCCGCCGCCCAGTTCCACCACCGTGCCATCGCCGACGGGCAAGGCGGACGCCATGGCCCGCGCCAGTGGCGTACTGCTCGGCGTTATCGAGGCGACGCGCAAGGGCGAGGCAAACCACTTCGAGAAAAATATCAGTTCGGAATTGCGTTTCATTGTCTACGGCCTTTTCCGGCACCCTCATTCTTGAACGTTCAACCGCCAACCCGATCCATCAACGCATCCATCACGGTCGCACCGTGGCGGGTGCCCTACTACGCGGTGTGCATGGAAAGAACATGACCCACTTTCGGGGCGGGCCCGGCAAACACCCGAGCAGCCGCACACGCCCAACCCGGAACGCACGGACTTCTTCGGTTTCGTCCATCCCGGAGAAGGGCGTGATTATAACGGCAATGCGGTGACGATCCAGCAGTTTTCGGGCTTCGCCGCGACGTCGGCTCAAGCGCTCCACCGCGCGGTCAAACGCGGCCACACCTCGATGAAGCCCGCCCCGATCACCACCGCCCAGGCAAGGATGATCACCGCCGTATCCAGCCAGGCGTGAAGCGACACCGATCAGACCAGGCCAGGATGATGGCCGACAATACCACCTTGTAAAGCACACTGAAGTCGTGCAGCACGGCGTAACGAAGGCCGGAGAGGCCCACCCGCAGTTAACGAGGGCGACCCGAATGAGGGCAGCGGTCAATCGAACAGTTCGGACAAGAACGATTTGCGCCGCTTGGGTTTGTGATGATCATCGCGAGGGTAGCGATCGCCCTGGCCACTCTGACGCTGCGGCGCGGCCGCCGGCCCGCTGCGCTCGATGATCTTGTCCAGCTCACCGCGATCCAGCCAGACCCCGCGGCACTGCGGACAATAGTCGATCTCGATACTCTGGCGATCGCTCATTACCAGGTTGACGTCGTTACATACGGGACATTACATCTTGTTCTCCTGATTTCATCGCCCACCGACCAGCGTGCTGTCATGTCAGGATTAAGTAAGTTTCGTTCGCAATTCAATCACACTGACATATCGATCCTGTACGCTGGAAAACAGGCAGCTCGTGAATTGTCGACGTTTGCATTGACCTCCATGACGACATTTCGTTCCCCCAAGCGATGTGCAATGAGATGCCTGCGACCAGCAGTATACCGGCGTCGAGACCGCAACCTGCGCAGACCCGCAAAGCCGTTCGCACAGGGTATAATCTGCCGGTAAAATACCGTCTTCAGCTTTTGCCCACGTCTTCATTGGCCCACTCCCCTGAAGAGCGGATTTTTTTCATTGTATTGACCACAACCAAAATAAGGATACATGCCAATGGCCGGTGTTGGATTACTTGCCCTGCTCGATGACATCACCGCGTTGCTCGACGACGTCGCGGTATACTCGAAACTGGCGGCGAAAAAGACCGCCGGCGTGCTCGGCGACGACCTCGCGCTCAACGCGCAGCAGGTCGGCGGGGTAAGGGCCGAGCGGGAACTGCCGGTGGTGTGGGCCGTGGCCAGGGGTTCGCTGGTCAACAAGCTGATCCTGGTGCCGGCGGCACTGCTGATCAGCGCCTTTCTGCCCTGGCTGATCACGCCGCTGTTGATGGTCGGCGGACTCTATCTATGTTACGAGGGGGTCGAGAAGATCGCCCACCGCTGGCTGCACGCGCCCGAGGCGGACGCCGCCCACCACCAGGCGCTGGTGGTGGCGGCAAGCGAAACCCGCGCCGATGTGCTGGCGGTGGAAAAGGCGCAAATCAGGGGCGCGATCCGCACCGATTTCATCCTCTCCGCCGAGATCGTTGTGATTGCGCTCGGCACCGCCCAGGCGCTGGACATCCTGACCCGTACCCTGGTGGTCTCACTGATCGCGCTGCTGGCCACCGTCGGTGTCTACGGACTGGTCGCCGCCATCGTCAAACTCGACGACGCCGGGCTGGCGCTGGTCGAGGGCGCGGGCGCGGACTTCCGGGGCGACATCCGCCGCGCGCTGGGGCGGGCTGTGCTCTACATCGCACCGCAGTTCATGCGCCTGGTGTCCGTGGTGGGCACGGCCGCCATGTTCCTGGTCGGCGGCGGCATCCTGGTCCACGGATGGCCGCTTCTGCATCATGCCCTCGAGGGTCTGACCCAGGGCATGGGGTCCGTGCCTGGGATGCTCACACCCTGGCTGTTCGATGTAGTGATCGGGCTGGCGGCCGGGGCCCTGGCCCTGGCCCTGGCCCTGGCGGCCATGCTGGGCCTGCGGCGCCTGCGACAGAGCGTCGGCCTTCGCAAGGGATGAGAATGACGGAAAATACCACCCCGACACCGGACAAGCCGGACTCTCCGCCCTGGCATGCCCTACCGGTCAACACGGTGGCGGCGCGGCTTGATGCTGATCCGGGCGACGGTCTGTCGGACGCCGCGGTCAGGGAACGCCGCGCGCGTTACGGCGACAACCGCCTGACCGAACAGCCCGGGCGCAGCCCCTGGCGGGTGTTCCTCGATCAGTTCAGGAGCCTGCTGATCCTGGTGTTGATCGCGGCAGCGGTACTGGCTGGCACCATCGGCGATCTGAAGGACGCGCTGGTCATCCTGGCGGTGGTGATCTTCAACGCCCTGCTCGGCTTTCGTCAGGAGTACCGGGCCGAGCGCGCCATGGCCGCGCTCACGAGCATGCTGGCGCCCGAGGCGGAAGTGCGCCGCAACGGGCGCAGTGGGATGATCCCCGCCGGGGAGCTGGTGCCCGGGGATACCGTGCTGCTGGATGCCGGCGACAAGGTCCCGGCCGACGGCCGGCTGGTGGTCGCCCGCGGCCTGGAAGTGGATGAGTCCACCCTCACCGGGGAATCGACCCCCGCGGGCAAGGATACCGAGCCCTGCACCGCCGCGACACCACTGGCCGAGCGCCGCAATATGGTCTACATGAACACGGTGGTGACCCGCGGGCGCGCCGAGCTGCTGGTCACCGCCACCGGCATGCGCACCGAGACGGGCCGGCTGGCCGGGATGCTCGCCAGTGGCGAAACCACCCCCACCCCGCTGCAGCTTCAGTTGGATAGCCTGGGCAAGCGCCTGGCCGCCATCGCCGGCGTGGTGGTGACCCTGATCCTGCTCGCCGGCCTGCTACGCGGCGAGCCCCTGGTCACGCTCATCCTGACTGCCATCGCGCTGGCGGTGGCGGCCATCCCCGAGGGGCTACCGGCGGTGGTCACCATCACGCTGGCGCTGGGCATGCACCGCATGGCGCGGCGGCACGCCATCGTCAAGCGCCTGGCGGCGGTGGAGACCCTGGGCTGCACCACGGTCATCTGTAGCGACAAGACCGGCACTCTGACCCTCAATCAGATGACCGCACGCCGCCTCTGGACCGGGCAACAACACCTCGAGGTAAGCGGCCAGGGTTATGAGCCGGAGGGCGAGATTCGGGCGCGGGACGCCGCCAACGCGCCCGAGTTGAGGCAGCTGCTGGAGACCGCCGCCCTGTGCAACGACAGCCAGCTGCGTGCCGGACAGGTGATCGGCGATCCTACCGAGGGCGCGCTGCTGGTGCTCGCCCGCAAGGGCGGCCTGGACGAAGGCGCGGCGCGCGAGCGACTGCCGCGCATTGCCGAGATCCCGTTCGACTCGGCGCACAAGTTCATGGCCACCTTTCACCATGACGGCGACAGGGTACAGGTGTATGTCAAGGGCGCGCCGGACATCCTGATCGGACGCTGCGCGCACCTGATCGGCCGCAACGGCGAGGCGCTACTGGATGAGACGCAGCACGCTGCCGTCGCCGCCGAGAACGAGGCGATGGCCGGGCAGGGTCTGCGGGTGCTGGCGCTGGCCTACACCACCCTGCCGGGCCAGGCGTTCGACCCGGCCGGTGATTTGCCGGCTCATGTGCAAGGACTCACCCTGCTGGGACTGGTCGGGTTGCTGGACCCGCCCCGGCCGGAGGCGGCCGAGGCTATCGCCTTGTGCCGCCGCGCCGGCATCCAGGTCAAGATGATCACCGGCGATCACAAGGTCACCGCTGGCGCCATCGCCGGTGGCCTGGGACTGGAGGGCGACACCCTCACCGGTGCCGAGCTGGACGATCTGGACGACGCCCGGCTCGCCGAGCGCCTCGCTGCGACCACGGTGTTCGCCCGGGTCGCCCCGGAGCACAAGGTACGCCTGGTGCAGGCCCTGCAGCGCCGGGGACATGTTGTGGCCATGACCGGCGACGGCGTCAACGACGCCCCGGCCCTCAAGCGCGCCGACATTGGAGTGGCCATGGGCGTCACCGGCACCGATGTCACCCGCGAGGCCGCCACCATGGTGCTCACCGACGACAACTTCGCCACCATCGTGCATGCCGTCGAGGAGGGCCGCGCCATCTACGACAACATCGTCAAGTTCGTGCGCTTTCAGCTCTCCACCAACATCGGCGCCATCCTGACCGTGAGCCTGGCGCCATTGCTGGGTCTGCCGCTGCCGTTCAACGCCATCCAGATCCTGTGGGTCAACATCATCATGGACGGCCCGCCGGCAATGGCCCTGGGCCTGGACCCAGCCCGTCCCGGCATCATGGACCAGCCACCGCGCGACCCGGATGCGCGCATCATGACCCTGCCGCGCCTGGCCAAGCTGCTGTTCTATGGCGTGATCATGACCGCGGGCACCCTGGGCGTGCTGCATTACGCCCTGCAAACCATGGCTCTAGAGCAGGCGCTGACCCTGGCCTTCACCACCTTTGTGCTGTTCCAGGTGTTCAATGTCTTCAACGCTCGCGCCGGTGCGGCCTCCATCTTCCGCGCCTATCTCTTCACCAACGGCAAGCTGTGGCTGGCGCTGGGTGGCGTGCTGACATTACAGGCGCTGGCAGTGCACTGGCCACCCGCCCAGGCGATTTTTCATACCGCCGCGCTCGACGCGCAGGACTGGCTGCTGGCCTCCTGCGTGGCCGCCTCCATCCTGGTCCTGAACGAAGCCCGTAAAGGAATCACCCGAATATGGCGACCAACTGGACACGCAACCACTGATTCAGGCCGATAAGTACAGACAGGATCAAATGCCCATGATGAACGACAACGAGCAACAGGCAACGCCGGTCACGTCGTCGGTCGAGCGCCAGCGCGCGCGTGCCAATCCCATCGGCATGCTGGCGGTGGGGCTGCTCCTGGCGCTGCTGCTGAGCCTGAGCTACCTGGTTCTGCGGGATTTTCTCATCCCCCTGGTCTGGGGCACGGTGCTGGTGTACTCCAGCTGGCCCCTGTACCGGGGGCTGCGCATGCGCCTCGGTGGCCGCGACAATCTCGCCGCCGGGTTGATGACGCTATTGCTCACCACGGCGCTCGTCATCCCCCTGCTGGTGATTACCGCGATGCTGGGCGATGAACTGGCGGGCGCCTACCGGACGGTGCAAGCGCGACTGGACCAGGGTCCGCTCACCCTCCCCGCGTCGCTGGCCGAGATACCCTGGTTGGGAAATCAGCTCACGGCGCTGCTGGAGCGCCTCGCCGGCGACCCGACTACCATCCGCGACTGGCTAACCGCGCAGGGTTCCCCATGGCTGGAGGAGGCACGCGGGATACTCGGTGCGATCGGGCGCAATGTCTTCAAGCTCGGTATCACCTTGCTGGCGCTGTTCTTTCTGTTTCGCGACGGTGAGCGCATCCTGTCGGAGAGCCAACGGGTGCTGCGGCGGTTCCTGGGCGTGCGGGTCGAGGGCTATTGGCGAGCGGTGACGGCCACCACCCGGGGCGTGGTGTATGGCCTGGTCCTGACCGCCCTCGCCCAGGGCGTGCTGGCCGGACTCGGCTATTGGGTGGCGGGGCTGGACACGCCCGCGTTGCTGGGCGCGCTGACCGCCCTGCTGGCCCTGGTCCCGTTCGGCGCACCGCTGGTCTGGGGCGCGGCCGGACTGTGGTTGCTGGCGACGGGTGAGCTCTGGGCAGGTATCGGCCTGCTGCTGTGGGGCGCCCTGATCGTCAGCATGATCGATAACGTGATCCGGCCGCTGGCCATCAGCAGCGCGGCGCGGGTGCCGTTTTTCCTGGTACTGCTCGGCGTATTCGGAGGCCTGCGCGCCTTCGGACTGGTCGGCCTGTTCCTCGGCCCCATCGTGTTGACCGTCATGCTGGCGGTTTGGCGCGAATGGCTGGAAGGACGGCTACAGGTCGCCGAGCCCGGCAAGACGGGTGACCTGGATCAGGAGGGGCCATCCACGACCGATTGACGCCGCGCCTCACGCCAGGCACTGCGACTCGGGATCTGTTCCGCGATGACATAAACCGACTTGAGCTCGCTGCAGTTTCGTTTGCGCATGATGGCCGCGCGTTCTGCAACATGCACGAGGCGTCTGTAAACGGCGGCCAAGCCCGATTTATGTCTACGTGGTCGAGGGTGAGCTCACTCTCGATGTCGGCGACAAAACCAGGGCAATCAAGGCAGGTGAAGCGGTTGCGGAGCCGTTGGATGTGCGGATGCGTGCTCGGAATACGACGGACAAGCCGGCCCGAGCCGTAGTGTTCCAGATAAGCCCGACGGAGAAGTAGTTCCCGGAAGAGGAAAAAAAGGAGCAGGTTGCCGCGCCAGAAGTTCCAGCTGCGAACCGGCTCCATCGCAAGCGGCCTGGCACCCGGACTGGAGCCCGACGCTGATCTGGACTACTGCACAGGCCACGGCGCTGTTGTTCTTTGCATCCGTGCTGGTACACGGGCTGTTCAATGCGCTGATGGGACGGCGCGCCGCGTGACCGGGAAAAACCGTTTCCTATTCCCGGCATGCCGCCGGCGCTAGCGCATACCACTGCCCCGGCAGGCCCTCGTAGAGCGTGACCGCGAACCAGAAGTCCCAAGCGTACCCGATGTCCGCGTCATCCCCGGTGGCGAGGGCGCGCAGCCCGAACCAGCCACCATTCACCGCGCGTCCGGAAAGGATGTGGCGGGCGGGCGGGGCGCTAGCGTCGCGCGGATGACGGGCGAAGAAGTCCCACACGATCTCGGGATAGACGGGTCCATCCCGCGTCGACCAGCGGCCTTCGTTGCCCTCGGCCCCACCGATCCAGTAGTGGCCATGGTCGGTGTCGTTCGGATTGGGGGTGGCGAGGGGGCCGTTGTAGAACACCGTCTCCACCAGCGAGCGGGACGCGGTGGGTGGTGCCCGCGATCGCGGTGGTGCACAGGAGCGCCAGCAATGGCGCGATGCCGAGTCTTGCGAGTCTGCCCGTCCAATGCATGCCGCTATCCTCCCTGTCGCTGCGCAATACCTGGCATTCAGGATAGGCCAGGCGGCGCGCATTCGCTGCATTCAGTCCCGTTCCCGGTCAGGGTAACGTCGCGCTCTATCAAACCACCAGCCAAACCGGCGCTGCGGGGCAGACAAAAAATTACCGGGCGGGGCCCGGTGCAAGGCTGACACAAAATTGTCAGGTGGAGAATCGACAGGACCATCAATCGCTGACCGGGGTCTCCTTCATCGCCGCGTTCATCCGCCGACGTAGCAGGGGGCCGACCAGGCAGGGCAACACCAATCCCAGACCGGCCACCAGCCAGAGCCCCATGGCCAGGGGGCTGGCCCAGAGGATGCTCCAGTCGCCGTCGGACAGTATCAGGGCGTGCCCCAGGTTCTTTTCCATCTCCGGCCCCAACAACAGGCCCAGGATGACCGGCACCAACGGGATCTCCAGCTTGCGCAGAAAATAACCCGCCACCCCAAAGGCCACCATGAAGTAGAGATCAAACGCACTGTGGCTGATGGAGTAGATACCCACGAACGCCACCATGGTCACGATCGGCAGCAGGTACATGGGCGGTATCGACAGCAGCCTCACGAAGAAGCCCACCAACGGAATGTTCAGCCCCAGCAGCAGCACATTGCCGATCAGCAGCGCCGCTATCACGCCCCAGACGATGTCGGCATTCTGGGTAAACATCAGCGGTCCCGGGGTGATGTTCAGAGAGATCAGCATGGCCAACAGTACCGCCGTGGTACCGCTACCCGGTACACCGAGGGTCAACATGGGCACCAGGGCACCGGACGAAGCGCCGTTGTTGCCGGCTTCCGGCGCCGCTACGCCACGGATATCCCCTTCGCCAAACGTGCCCTTCCTGCCCACGATCTGCTTCTCCAGGGTGTAGCTGATAAAGCTGCCCAGCGACGCACCGGCTCCCGGCAGTACACCGGCGATGAAACCCAGGACTCCGCCCCGCAGTTGGGTTGGGATGGTGGACACCAGCTCCTTGAAGGTTAGGGTCAGCTTGCCCACGTTGATCTTCCTGTACCCTTCACCGGCGCGGTTTTCCACAAAGAACAGCAGCTCGGAGATGGCAAACAGGCCGACGATGGCAAGGATGAAATCGATCCCCTCGTACAGCTCCAGCACCCCGAAGGTATAGCGCTGGGTGCCGGTGGAGATATCAATACCCACGGTGGAGATCATGATGCCCAGGGTGGCCGCAATCACCGTCTTCATCGGGTTCTTGCCGGTAATCCCGCCCAGGGTCGCGAACGCCAGCAGGAACAGCGCGAAATATTCCGCCGGACCAAAGGTCAGTGCGAACCGGGCCAGCACCGGCGCCAGCATGATCAGGCCGATGGTGCCGATCAGGCCGCCGGTAAACGAGGCAACCGCCGATATCGCCAGGGCGTCCGCCGCCCGCCCCTTCCGGGCCATAGGGTAGCCGTCCAGGCAGGTCATCATTGCCGGTTCATCACCGGGAATGTTGAGCAGGATGGAGGAGATCCGCCCACCGTACATGGCCCCGGCATACACCGACGTTAGCAGGATCATGGCGGTGTCCGGCGGCAGCCCGAGGGTAAACGCCAGCGGAATCAGGATCGCCACGCCATTGGCAGGCCCCAGCCCCGGCAGACAGCCGATCAGGGTACCGACGATGGCTCCAAACAGGGCAAACATCAGGTTATAGGGTGTTAGCGCCACCGCAAACCCGTCCATCAGAAAGCCAAGAGTTTCCATCAGCTCACCTCCAGCAGGCCCGCCGGCAGGCTCAGATCCAGGCCGTAGTTGAACAGCACAAACACCACCACGGCGCTGACCAGCCCGGTCAGGAAGGCCCGTGCCGGCAGCGCCCCCATCCGCCAGCTCAGGGTGCCGACGGCCAGGGTGGTGGCAATGACAAAGCCCAGGGGCTCCAGCAACAGGGCGTAGATCACCAGCACCACCAGGGAGATGACCAGTTCCAGGGCGGACTTGCCCAGCGGCCACTGGGCGTCCGGATCCGGTTTGACCATCAGGTAGAGACTACCGGCCACCAGCACCACCGAGAGAATGGTGGGGAAGGTTTCCGGGCCAACACTCTCCGCGCCGCCAAACGGCTCGGGCCACTGTTGGGCCGCCCAACCATAGGCCACGGCGAGGACCAGGAGACCCAGGCCGAGGATACGATCACCCAGGCCGCTCATTTCAGCAGACCTATTTCACGCGAGAGGGCTTCGATCTCCTGCACCTGCTTGCGGACGAAGCCCTCAAACTCGTCCGCTGGCGGGTGGAACGGGATCAGGCCGTTGCTTGCCATGACCTTTTTCCATTCGTCGCTGGTATACAGCGTGTCCACTGCCTTGACCCAGTAGTCCCTGGCCTCTTCAGAGGCGCCCCTGGGCATGTAGAAACCGCGCCAGTTCGGGCTCACCGCATCGATACCCTGCTCCTTGGCGGTGGCGATACCACTGAACTTGCCGGGCAGCCGCTCGTCAGCCAACACCGCCAGGACCCGCAGGTCACCGGACTCCATAAAACCGGTGGCTTCGGAAATATCCCCGGTAAAGGCATCCACCTGGCCACCGACCACCTGGGTCATGGCCTCACCACCATTGTTGTAGGAGAGGTAGGGAATGGACGGCAACTGGTCGGCACCGGCCGCCTTGGCGGCGATCAACACCTTGAGGTGGTCCCAGCCACCACGGGCGCTGCCACCGGCGAACTTTACAGCCTTGGGATTTTTCTTCACTGCTGCCAGCAGTTGGTTCAGGTCCTGGTACCGGGAATCCTTGCCCACGGCGATGATGCCGTAGTCAGCCCCCAGGGCACCGACCCAGGTCACCATACCCGCATCCATGCCCGGGAACTGCTTTTGTGCCAGGCGGGTGGTGGTGGCCGTCGATGCCGCCACCAGCACCTTGTCATCCTTGGCGCGTTTACTGACGGTGTGGGCGAAGGCGACACCGCCACCGGCGCCCGCCATGTTGAGGGTCTGGACACTACCGCTTACCAGCCCCAACTGTTGCATCACGTTACCGACGCTGCGACAGGTGAAATCCCAGCCACCGCCCGGATCGGCAGGGGCGATGCATTCGACTTTTCCGGAAGGTTGCCAGGCCATGGCAGAAAGCGTGACGGCAGACGCCGCCACGAAGGACAAGGTTCGCTTGAATAACATGATCGTCTCCTCTTAACTGTTTTGGTGGTCGCTCCTGAAGCGGGCTCGTTATTGGTAAGGCCCCAGGCTGGAATGGCACTTACTTAAGCCAAGAACCACCGTCATCCCGGCCTGCGCCGGGATGACGAAAATCCTGCAATTCGCCTTAAGTTAAGTGCCATTCGCCCCAGACTGGTTATTGACCGGACCAAAGATAGTAGCGACTCACTGACAGGATAAGAGGAGATCATCGGCGCCTGAAGTTTGTGGGCGTAATGCCTTTAAAGAAACTAAAGGACATTTGGATCATAAAATTCACGGGCAAAAATCGCCCGGGTGCTTTAGTCTGATATCAAATGACAACAAAACCGGTTTATGAGACCCGTGTTCCGAAAAACCAAGCTCAAGACCCGGATGATCCTCACCCTTGGCCTCGTCAGTGCACTGCAGACGATCCTGATTGGTGTGTTCGCCGGTTACTACCTCAGCAGCTCGCTATACGACGAAATTGGCCAGCGGGCCCTGATGGTAGCCAAGACCGTCGCCGCGACCCCGGCGGTGATCTTGGGGGTACAATCCCGGGACGTCAGCGGCCTCAATCGGCTCGCCCGGCGATTGGCGACCACCAACGAGGCGCTGTTTATCGTGATTGGCGATCACAATGCCATCCGCCTGGCCCACCCGGACCCGAACCGGCTCGGCCACTCCATGGCCGACGACGACGGCGACGATGGCCGCCAGGCCCTGGTGCACGGCCAGGCCTATGTAGCCAGGGCGATAGGCAGCCTCGGGGAATCGGTGCGTGGCAAGGCCCCGGTGGTGGTGCCTGACAGCGGTGAGATCATCGGCATCGTCTCGGTGGGCTACGGCGTGGACCAGGTGGAGGCCACCATCCAGCGCTACAATTTCGTGCTCTACGGTGTGGTGGGCCTGATGCTGCTGGTGAGCATCATCGCCGCTATCGTCATCTCAGGCCGTTTCAAGCGAGCCATCTTCGGCCTGGAACCCGGGGAGATCGCCCTCTTGTTCCAGGAGCGGGAGGCCACCTTGCAGTCCGTGCGCGAGGGCATTATCGCCATCAACCGTGAGGGTATCATCACCACCGTCAACCGCGCCGCCCTGGAGACGCTGGGGCTCGAGGCCGAGACAACCCTGGCCGGCAAACCACTGCTCGATATACTGCCGGAGAGCGACCTGCTCTCCGTACTGGACTCCGGCAAGCCGGATTTTGACCGGGAAGTGTGGCTGCGGGGCCGGCAGATGATCGTCAATCGCCTGCCAGTGCGCCAGGGGGACGAGATCACCGGCGTGGTGTCCAGCTTCCGCCTGCGCGACGAAGTTGACCAGGTCAGCCGTCAGCTCACCCGTATCCAGCAATACGCCGATACCCTGCGCAGCCAGACCCACGAGTATTCCAACAAGCTGCACACCATCGCCGGGCTGATCCAGATCGGCGCCACCGAAGAGGCGCTGGCCCTCATCGGCAGCGAAGTCAGCGATCACCAGGCGCTGATCCACCTGCTGTTGGAGGCCGTACCGGACCCGGTTATCGCCGGCTGTCTGCTGGGCAAGTACAATCGCGCCCGGGAAATGGGCCTGCGCCTGGACATCGACCCGGATAGCTGGATGTCGGACATCCCCCCTGGCCTGCCCCGGGACCAACTGGTCAGCGTGCTGGGCAACCTGATCGACAATGCCCTGGAAGCCACACGCCTGCACACCGGTGAGGGCGGACGCGTCCAGTTGTCCATGACCGACCTGGGCAATGAGCTAATCTTTGAGGTGGAGGATCAGGGCCCCGGCATATCGGAGGAGGCCCAGCAGAAAATCTTCAAGCGGGGCGTCAGCAGCAAGCAGGGGGATGAACACGGCATCGGCTTGCACCTGGTGCGCCAGTTCCTCAACCGCTGGGGCGGCTCGGTGACCGTGGAGAACCGGCCCGAAGGCGGCAGTCGCTTTACCCTGTACCTGCCCAAGACACCGGAAGCCAGGACTCCGGAAAAGAGGAATGCCCAGTGACCCCCATTCAGCTGCTGATCGTCGAAGATGACCGCAAGATTGCGGAGATCCAGCGAAGATTCGTGGAACGACTGGAGCATATCGAGCTTTGCGGTATTGCCCACACCCTGGCGGATGCCCGGGACCTGGTGGAGGTGATGGCGCCGGACCTGATCCTGCTCGACGTCCACTTCCCCGACGGCAACGGCCTGGACCTGCTGCGGGAGTTGCGGGCCCGGGACAGCAGCAGCGATATCATCCTCATTACCGCCGCCAAGGAGGTGGATACCCTGCGCAGCGCCCTGCGGGGCGGCGTGTTCGACTACATCCTCAAACCCCTGGTGTTCGAACGCCTGCAGGAAGCCGTCAGCCGCTATCGTGAGCACCTGGCACACCTGTCAGGCCTGAACCAACTGGCCCAGAAAGAAGTCGACGTCCTGCTGCCCCGGGGCTCAGCCGAAGAGTCCGCGAACCGGGAAGAGCGCCTGCCCAAGGGCATTGACGCCCTGACGCTGGACAAGATCCGCGAGGTCGTGACCGCCGGCGGGCAATGGAGTGCTGAGGAAGTGGGCGCCGCCATGGGCGCCTCCCGCACCACTGCCCGCCGTTACCTCGAGTATCTGGTAGGCACCAGGGAACTCTCCGCGGAGGTGGCCTATGGCAGCGTCGGACGTCCCGAACGGCGCTACTGTCTCAAGTGAAGAGACAAACCAAGTGTCGGAGGAGGTGCATGCCTCTGGCGTCCGGACGGGCGACGATCTCGATAAACAGATACCTGCACAGTCACTGATAGGCCGCGCTGTTTGCGCCCCGCGGTAGATACGGATCGCACCGTAATCGCTCTCTGTACAACCCCAAAGGGATAACTCGTACGGCGCCTGGATAAAGGTCTTTTCTGCGCCGCGTAACTCGTCCGGGCTGCCTGGATGTCGCGGCCTGTCCCGCCGGCGTCAGCGCTTTCGGCTGGCGGCGGAACTCGGTACTGAATGGCTTCGCAGAGCAGGCGCGTTGCCGGTTGCTTTGTGTTCAGGTCTTGCTCAGTCGGGCTCCATCAGGCTCAGATTTCCAAATCCGCCTGCTGTCTCAAGGTGATCCCTGTCCAGGGTCATCACCTCTTCAAAGGGAACGGATGACTCCTCGCGACTGGTTATCGCCGGCATCCGCTCTTGTGCTTTAAACAGGATATCCACCTGCCGTTCGATGAGATCTACAAACCTGAAGACGATGCCTTCCCGGTCATCCAGCCCTTTCAAGCGCAGAAACTTGAGTGTCAGATTCTGGACAGCGATATCCGCCGTGTGGTTGCTCGACAGAATCAGTTCTTTAAGTGTTACCGTGTAATCCTCTGGAAAGATCTTTTTGAACTTCTTGCTGTGAGTGTGCTCACCGAGATAGAGACAGCCGCCTCGCATGTTGAACACCAGGTAACCCGCCATTAAATTACTGGCGTTCGAAAACGGATCAAAAATGGGCAGCGTGATTTCACACCTTGCCAGTACACGCTGGCCGCTGAATTTACGTTTATCACTCGAGGTTGCTGCAGATTTCATCGTTTTGTCCCTCTTCAAGTGGTGTCCTTGAAATGGAGTATCCGGGTCCCTCTAGATGCATAAAAACAGGATTCCGCAATTAAATCCTGCAAAAGCGATGCCGAATACCAGGATACACCAGACAAGACGACCATATAACTGTTTTTGTTATTATTGAGTGTCTACTATCTTTGATTCACTAGGACCCTGATGAACGATATCCATTCCTGTTAATGGGTTGGCTACTCGACCTGTTCCCAACTA
Organism: Sedimenticola hydrogenitrophicus; assembly: GCF_029017505.1. Lineage (GTDB taxonomy): Bacteria > Pseudomonadota > Gammaproteobacteria > Chromatiales > Chromatiaceae > Sedimenticola > Sedimenticola hydrogenitrophicus_A. Next base: position 97,551 of record NZ_JAQGEI010000005.1, on the reverse strand, counting down.
TGAGAAAATGTGAGTGGGAATGGAATTAAGTATTGTCTCCCCGAGATATGGCTGGGGTCTGTCCCCGGAATGCGGTAGGTGAACATAACAGGCATTACAATCCCGGCATGCTGGTTGATTATCAGGATCCCAAAAGTGGGGCCGAGGCGATCGCTGTCATCCTTACGGATATTTTGAGTATTGACGATGGGATGACAGTATACCTGCCACCATTTGTTGATGCATGAAGCCTTAGGCAGCTCTACCTCCGATCTGGTCCGCCAATCAGCTGACTACCATCGCCGATGAGGCTCACCACCGCCTGAAGTACGCCATGTCCGTGCAGGTTGACAACCGCGAAGTTCAGGCCATTCCACTGGACTTGATCGCCTAGCCGCGGCGGCCTGCCGAGTTCACTCAGAATCAGGCCTGAGACACTGTCCACCGCCGGGTGGTCCAATTCCCGACCAACGAGGGTGCCGACCAGGCGCAGCAGGTAATTGCCTGTCAGATTGAGCGTCCGCACCAGGGGGGAGAGCACCAGCCCGATCATCAGCATGACGGGCGTCACCCACAAGGCGACGCGCACGGCGTGACTGAGCGCCAGCGCCTTGGGAATCATCTCGCCGAAGACGATGTGCAGGTAAGTGATGGCGATGATCGCCAGCACGACAGCCAGGCCATGCGCCGTGACCTGGGCGCCGAGCCCGGCGAATCCCGCCGCCGTCAACCAATGCTCGAAGAAGACGGCCAGAGTGTGTTCGCCGTACATACCCAACCCCAGACTGGCGAACGTAATGCCCAGCTGTGCGGTGGCCACGTAACGGTCTAGCCGGGTCGGGTCGTCGAGAACGGCCGCGACCTGCCTGGCCCTGCGGCTGCCGGACTCGGCCTGCGCGGCAATGGCCGCACGGGGTGTGCCGATGATGGCGAATTCGGCCGCGACAAACAGCCCGTTGAGAACAACCAGAGCCAGGACCACCAGCAGGACGATGAGCAGATCAGGCATCTCCGCCTCCTGTACCGCGCTGCGGAATCCGCACCAGCACCGACCCGATAGCCAGGCCTTCCAGGGACTCGATCTCGAATTCGATACCGTCGATCGTCAGGCAGCAGCAACCCTCCGGAATCGTATCCAGCCGCTCCAGCAGCCAGCCGGCCAGTGTATCCGCCCGGCCTGGCTTCAATGGCTGGCCTCCGGCGGACTTGATCAATTCGTCGACCTCGTTAAGCGGCAACCGCCCGGGTAGACGCCAACGTCCATCGGGCAGTCGTCTCGATGCCAGCTCGGCGCCGGATTTGAATTCGTCGGACAATCCACCGAGCAGTTCGTGGATGATGTCCTGGAGACTGACCAGCCCCTTGATGTCGCCGTATTCATCGGCGAGCAATGCAATGCGGGCCCGTTGACTGCACAACTGATTGAGTGCGCGGTCAATGGTCAAGGTGTACGGCACAATCAGCAGCGGCCGGACCAGGGACTGTAGATCGGTCAGGTCGTGGTCCGTGGCGATGGCGACGGCGACATCCTTCACATGGATATAGCCGAGTATTTCGTCAGGATTCCCCCGATGGACGATCAGCCGCGTATAAGGCGAGGCTTCGATATCGGCCAGCAGTTGGTCTGGTGGCGCACTCAGATCGAGGCTGGCGATCTGCCGCGAGTGCACCATGAGCTGGCGTACCCGGTGCTGGCCCAGCTGTAAGGCTTCGCGCAGGCGTTTGCTCTCTTCCTGCTCCAGCAGCCCGCCCTCGCGACTCTCGCGGATCAGCAGATCGATCTCCTCGGGCGAATGCACATGCCGGTGGCTCTGTTCGCCGTTGACGCCGAACAGTCGCAGCACCAGGCTGCCGCTGCCATTGAGCAGCGTGATGAACGGCGCCAGGAGCGTTATCGACCAGCGCAGTGGCAGATACGTGCAGATGGCGGTGCCGACGGGGTATTGCAGCGCAACCGTCCTGGGAATGAGTTCCCCGAAGACGACCTGGATCGATGTGAGCACCACCAGTGTGATGGTGGCCGACAAGGCATAGGCAGTGAGCGGTTCGAGTCCCGTATGCTCATCCAGCTGCGCGCCCAGCGCCAGGCCTATCGTCGCCTGCCCGAAGGCGCCGAGCACCAGACTCGAAAGCGTGATACCGAGCTGACAGGCGGCGATATAACGGTCCAGGCGTAGCGGGTCGCGCAGGGTCGGCAGCAGTGCCACCGCCAGCCGCTGGCCCTGAGCGGCCAGTCGTTCGACACGCGTCACCCTCGCACCGACCGCAGCGAACTCCGCCGCGACGTACAGTGCGTTGATGAGGAGGAGCACGATGACAATGAACGCTATCCAAAGACTCATCGCGCCACAATTAGACACCGATCAGACTGACTGAGGGTATTCTGGAGATATCGGCAGGCACAACCATCACCATCGTCAGGATGCAAGACGAGCCGAAGTGAGCTCCACCCTGGCGTAGTCGGTGAAACAATCTATTATGGGCATGGATCAACTCTTCCATATTTGTCTTGGTTCGCTGCATAGCCGCCAGACGGCTGGCGCGTGACATTTGTGCATGAAGCACTTATCGATCGGGACTTCCGCCCAAAAAAGCCATCCTACTGTCGCCTGCACTGCTCATCTACCGGTGTGGAAATGGTAGCCGGTACTTCTCATTCTGTTGCAATGTGCGATAGCGTACAGACGATGGCCACGTCCGGTGATTATGCTTCCTCTGTGATTAAAAGACCATGTGTAAAAAACCACGGGATCATTAAACGTTCACAAGTAAGCACAAGCAGCCTCGACCTGCTCGATACCGCTCTATTTTTTCAGAAGACCGATAAGTCGGTTTTTACCGTATCGAGGCAAATCAAAGCCGGTGTCACTGACACCCCAATTATGGAAATCTGGAGAGTCCAATCATGAAACAATTACGCAACTATCTTACCCTGTTGTTATTGGCTATTACGTTAGCATCGGTCATCGGTTGTACGTCCACCGCAAAACAGGAGAGTACCGGAGAGTATATTGATGACAGTGTTATTACGACCAAGGTGAAGGCGGCCATACTTAATGAACCCACGCTTAAATCCGCCGAGATTAACGTTGAGACGTTCAAGGGTGTGGTACAGCTGAGTGGATTCGTCAACTCCCAGAACGATATCAACAAGGCGGTAGAAATTACCCAGGGTATCAAGGGCGTGACCTCCGTCAAGAACTCCATGCGGCTCAAGTGATCCTGACTATGCCTCGCCAGTGTCAACCTTCCAGGTTCGATGCTGGCCCGGGGTAGTAATGTGTGACAAACCTTGCCCCCTCATCAACTGAGGGGTCACTCTCTCTGGGACGACCATTATAAACCCGCCTGCACCACCGCACAGGTTTTGCAGGTACGCGCCCTGCAGTGCCGATGGGAAACGACATACAAGGCACTAAATTGTCGGGCTCGACAGGCATGGTCACAGTACTTTATCCGCAGCGCTATGTACGCCGCCGTACAGACATTAAACCATTTTGTGGGTAACGTTCAGTTGGTGTTTTCGGGACGTCAGCGGCCAACGTGAGTAACAAGGCTACACAACCACGAATCCTATCCAGAGGCCGTAACGCCACAATTACGATTTCGACGCCATGCATTGGCTGATTGCGGCAACCAGGCACACCTCCTTAGAGCACCAAAGGGATAACCGGAGACGGTATCGGCAGTCAGTCGAGCACCGGGCCAGTACATATCGGTTTTATACTCAAGTCTAGATAATGGATAACCCACATGAAAACTTCACTCTATGCACCTACACTGTTTGCCGTGGCATCTTTTGCCCTGGTCAACGCCGCCTCCGCTGATTTGAACACCAAGGAGGGATATGCGCTCGGTACTCCCAACAATACTATAGTAATGAACGGCTTTAATGGCTGCTGGAGAACCGGATTCTGGACATCCGACATGGCCATCGCAGAATGCGATCCGAGCTTGGTAAAAGTAACCGCTGTCGAGACGCCAAGGGCCCCAATGGCGCCACCTCCGATGAAGTCGGAGGCCATCGTACTTACCCTTGAATCCGATACACTGTTTGAATTTGACAAGTCGGTTATAAGTACCGAAGGTAAGCGGCAGCTGGACAATCAGGTTGTCGCCAAGATGAATGAATACCCTCAAATTGAGATGGTGCGGATCACCGGACACGCCGACCGGATCGGCTCGGAAGCCTACAATCAAAAACTGTCACAGCGCCGGGCGGATGCAGTGAAAGATTATCTTGTCGGACAAGGTATTGTGAGTTCCCGCACTGAAACCGCCGGTAGTGGTGAATCCGATCCTGCTGTTTCCTGTACCGACATGGCCGGTAAAAATAGCAGTAAAAACACGAGCCTGGTTGAATGCCTCAAACCAAATCGCCGCGTTGTGGTAGAAATCAAGACCCACACTATAGTGCAGCAATAGACTGAAACCGCTGCCTCAAGGGCATCCGCGGATGCATCGGATACACAAGGTGACATGAATGCCACCGGCTTAACCCGGTGGCGTTCGTTTACCGCACGGTCTCCGTCCCTCTCGAAATGGATTTTCCCTGATAGACAGGTAAGCGTGAATTGCTTACTTAAACCCTGCGGGATGGACAGCGTACTCAATGATGTGGTTGCTTACTCTGACTCTGCACTGACCCGTCATGAACAAGAGCGAACGTTTCAACGCCGCAGTAACGGTGTTAGGTCGATGGGATACACCTTCCGCATACCCTGTCTATACTGAATGCGTTAGCGCAGTCCGGACCTGAATTCAACCCGAATATAAAAAGGGAATGTCATGAATACAAATAGTGTCGTTTCAAACGCCACCCCACTCAGCCCCGAGCTTGCCGCCAAAATGGATGCCTATTGGCGGGCCGCCAATTACCTGTCTGTCGGCCAGATTTACCTGCTGGACAATCCGCTGCTGAAGGAAAAGCTTAGCAACGAACATGTCAAACCGCGCCTGCTGGGCCACTGGGGAACGACCCCCGGCCTGAATTTTATCTATGTGCATCTCAACCGGCTGATAAAGGAACAGGATCTCAATGTGATCTATCTCGCCGGTCCCGGCCACGGCGGCCCGGCCATCGTCGCCAATACCTGGCTCGAGGGTAGTTACAGTCGCTATTATCCCAACATCTCCCAGGACGAATTGGGAATGAAGCGGTTGTTCAAACAATTTTCCTTCCCCGGCGGCATTCCCAGCCATGTCGCCCCGGAAACTCCGGGATCGATTCATGAAGGGGGTGAATTGGGATACGTCCTCTCCCACGCCTACGGCGCCGCGTTCGATAATCCTGATCTACTGGTCGCCTGTGTAGTGGGCGACGGCGAGGCGGAAACAGGCCCGCTGGCGACCGCCTGGCATTCAAACAAGTTTCTTAATCCAAAAACCGATGGTGCGGTGCTGCCGATTCTTCATCTCAACGGTTACAAGATCGCCAACCCCACCATCCTGGCGCGCATCCCCCGGGAAGAGTTGGAACAACTATTCCTCGGTTATGGCTACCGACCCTATTTCGTAGAAGGATCCGATCCCGCCGAGATGCATCAGAAAATGGCCGCCACGCTGGATGCCTGCATCACCGGGATCCGTGCCATCCAGAGCGCCGCCCGCGAGGAGGGTATCACCGACCGCCCCTGCTGGCCCATGATCATCCTGCGCACACCCAAGGGCTGGACCGGCCCGAAAGAGGTGGACGGCAAAAAGACCGAGGACTTCTGGCGTTCGCACCAAGTTCCCTTCTCCGAAGTGCGGGGCAATAAGGATCACCTCAAACTGCTGGAGACCTGGCTTAAGAGCTACCGCCCGGAAGAGCTGTTTACTGAAGACGGCGCGTTAATACCCGAATTACAGGACCTTGCTCCACAGGGCGAGAAACGGATGGGCGACATTCCTCATGCCAACGGTGGCAAATTGCTGCACGACCTGCGCATGCCCGATTTCCGCGATTACGAAGTAATAATTAAAAAGCGGGGTTCCACGGTGGCTGAAGCGACCCGCGTGCAGGGCACCTTCCTGCGCGACATCATGAAGGCCAACATGAACTCCCGCAACTTCCGCCTCTTCGGTCCGGATGAAACCGCCTCCAACCGCTGGGGCAATGTCTTCGAAGTCACCAACCGGGCCTGGATGGAGGACACCATTCCCGAGGACGACCACCTCGCCCCCGACGGACGGGTGATGGAGATCCTCTCCGAACACACCTGCCAGGGCTGGCTGGAAGGCTATCTGCTCACCGGACGCCATGGCTTTTTCAACTGCTACGAGGCCTTCATCCACATCATCGATTCCATGTTCAACCAGCACGCCAAATGGTTGAAGACCACCTCGAAGGAGATCCCCTGGCGGCGGCCGATCGCCTCGCTCAATTACCTGCTTTCGTCCCATGTCTGGCGCCAGGACCACAATGGCTTCTCCCATCAGGACCCGGGCTTCATCGATCATGTGGTAAACAAAAAATCGGAAATCATCCGCGTCTATCTGCCGCCGGATGCCAATACCCTACTCTCGGTCACTGACCACTGCCTGCGCAGCCGTAACAAGATCAACGTGGTGGTTGCCGGCAAGCAGCCCTCGCCCCAGTGGCTAAGCATGGACGAGGCGATGAAACACTGCACCAGCGGTATCGGCATTTGGGTGTGGGCCTCCACCGACGACGGCGGTGATCCCGATGTAGTTATGGCCTGTTGCGGCGATGTACCGACCCTGGAGACCCTGGCAGCGGTGGACATCCTGCGTCAGCAGATTCCCGACCTGAAGATCCGCGTGGTCAATGTGGTCGACCTGATGACCCTGACGCCCAAAGAGGAACACCCCCACGGCCTGCCGGATCGCCATTTCGACGACATCTTCACCACCGACAAACCGGTGATCTTCGCCTACCATGGCTACCCCTGGCTGATCCATCGCCTCACCTACCGCCGCACCAATCACCATAACCTGCATGTGCGTGGTTATAAAGAGGAAGGCACCACCTCCACCCCGTTTGATATGGTGGCGATGAACGATCTGGACCGCTATCACCTGGTTGCCGATGTGGTGGATCGCGTGCCGCGGTTGCGCCAGCGGGCCGCCCATGTGAAACAATTCGTGCGCGATAAGCTGATCGATCACAAATACTACATCCGCGAATACGGGGAAGACATGCCGGAGATTCGCAACTGGGTGTGGCCCTATTAAACACAGGCCGCCGCGGTCGTCCTCGCAGTGAGACACGACGGTGGATGCCGCGTTTACGCCATTATCCGTCGCGTTGCTCGAAGCGCTTGATCTGCTGTTCGGCTTCGTCCCTGGTGATGCCGTAGATCTCCTGGATCTTCCCCACCAGGACATCGCGCCTTCCCGCGATGACGTCGAGATGATCGTCGGTGAGTTCACCCCAGTACGCCTTCACCTCGCCCCTGAACTGCTTCCAGTTGCCTTTGACTATGTCCCAATTCATATAAAACTCCATATCGATTTCAGAATGACCACAGACTCCAGGCTAATCGAATGCGAGGAGATGGTCTGTACGGCTGCGCACATGCATAAACAGGCAATGACTGCGGGAATCCACAAAGATGTCCGCAGCCGGAACCTATAGGGCATTGTCTGTACGATGTCGAACATAATCCCGCCCCCCCCCCTACACAGGGACGAAGGGTGCCCGGAAACGGTTACCGGATATTTAGACCACCCGCGCCAAACAGCCCAAGCAGGCCAATGACAATCAAATAGATGGCTACGATGTAGTTCAACAGCCGCGGCACGGCAAGTATGAGAATGCCGGCGATCAGCGCGACCAATGGGGCGATGCTCAATGTCATGTTCATGGATATCTCCTTGCGTCAGTGGGAGGTTTGGGATAGTGCGGTTATTCTCACCTCGACCGCGTGCTCCAGACGGTCGTCGATCAATGGAATGAGGTTACCGGCATGCTCGATGCCATCCACCGTGACGCTTACCGCCTGCTGCATCTGTTCAGCGCCGATCTCGACGGCAATATGGTAGACGGTATCGCGATAGCGGTAGTGGACCTTGTATCCCGCCCAGTGGGCCGGGATGCACGGCGCGATGCGCAGGCGATCCACTTCCAGGCGCAGGCCCAGCAGGGTTTCCACGGTCAGCCGGTACATCCATCCTGCCGCCCCGGTGTACCAAGTCCAACCGCCCGTGCCCGTATGCGGCGATGCGCCATAGATGTCCGCGCACATGACATAGGGCTCGACTTTGTAGAGCGCGATGGTCTCGGGCGTGCTGCCGTGATGGATGGGATTGAGCATGGCGAAGAATTCCCACGCACGTTCCCGGTCGCCCAGCATGGCGAATGCCATCGTGGTCCAGATCGCGGCATGGGTATATTGTCCGCCGTTCTCGCGAACGCCGGGAACGTAGCCCTTGATATAGCCGGGCTCCAGCTCCGATGTGTCGAACGGCGGGTCGAGCAGTTGGATCAGTTGCGCATCGCGCCGCACCAGACGCCGGTCGACCGCGGTCATCGCCCGGCGAGCCCGCAGGGGATCACCACCGTGGGATATCACCGCCCAGCTCTGACTGATCGAGTCGATCTGGCATTCGTCGTTGGCGGACGCCCCCAAGGGCGTGCCGTCGTCGAAGTAAGCGCGCCGATACCAGCCGCCATCCCAGGCTTGCGCCTCAATGTTCGCGCGCAGCAGCTCCGCCTGTTCCGCGCATAGCGCGGCGAAGGTAGTGTCATCCCGGCCAAGCGCCAGGTCAGCGAACAGTCGCAGGTTCTCGTACAGGAACCACGCCAGCCACACGCTCTCACCCTTGCCATCGCGGCCGATGAGGTTCATGCCGTCGTTCCAGTCGCCGCAGCCGATCAGCGGCAATCCATGTGCGCCGAAGCGCAAGCCGTTTCTGATCGCCCGCACGCAATGCTCGTAAAGGCTGGCCGCTTCCGGTGAACGCTGCGGCTGGTCGTAATAGGCCTCTTCCTGCGCATTCAACTCACGACCCTCCAGAAAGCGCAAAGATTCGTCAAGCACGCCCGTATCACCGGTCGCCAGAACATAATGGCAGGTCGCGTACGGCAGCCACAGATAATCGTCGGAGAAATGCGTGCGCACGCCCTGGCCGTTGGGCGGATGCCACCAGTGCTGCACGTCTCCCTTGAGGAACTGGCGCTCGGCGCAGCGGACCAGCTGGTCGCGGGCGAGCCACGGTGTCGCGTGGAGCAGCGCAAGGATATCCTGCAATTGATCGCGGAATCCATAGGCACCGCCGGACTGATAGTAGCCACTGCGACCCCACAGCCTGCATGACAGGGTCTGATAGATCAGCCAGCCGTTGACCAACACGTCCAGCGCGGGATCCGGCGTCTCGACCTGCACCGTCCCCAGCGTACGGTTCCAGTACTCCCACACCGCCTCCAGGGCCTGCCGCGCGCCGGCCCACCCGCCGAAGCGCTGGATGCAATCACGTGCCTCATCGTCGTTTGCGGCGGCACCGAAGACGAATACGATCTCGCTGCCCTGCCCCTCGGCAAGTTCGATCCGGGTCTGCAGCGCGGCGCACGGATCCAGGCCCGCACCCACCCTGCCCGACAGACGCTTACGGCGCATTGCCGCCGGCTTGGCCAGCGAGCCATTACGACCGATAAATTCGCTACGATTACCGCTCACCGACCGCTCGTGCGCGTTGACGTGGGCGAAGACTACTCGATTGGCGTATTCGCGGCCGTAGGCATTGCGGGCGAACAGCGCGCCGCTGTGCGGGTCCGTCTCGGTGACGATGTGCATCAGATTGGCATGGCGCCACTCGCCGAGGACGAGCTCCCAGAATCCGGTCAACGACAGCTTGCGGGCGCGTTTCGAATGATTACGCAGCTTGACCACGACGAATTTCACCGGCGCGTCCATGGCGACATAGGTGAAAAGCTCCGAGGAGATAGCGGCTTCGTAATGCTCGAACACGCTGTAGCCGAATCCGTGCCGGCACACATATCCGGACCGGCCGCGGGCAGGCAGGGGCGTCGGCGACCAGAACGCGCCCGTTTCCTCGTCGCGGATGTAGACCGCCTCGCCGCTGCTGTCGCATAGCGGGTCGTTGTGCCACGTGGTCAGCCGGAACTCGTGCGCGTTTTCCACCCAGGTATAGGCGCTTCCGCCCTCACTGACGACCGTACCGATGTGCGGGCTGGCAATGACATTGGCCCATGGCGCCGGCGTGCACTGACCGGGTTCCAGGGTGACGACATATTCGCGGCCATCGGGCGTGAAGCCGCCCACACCGTTGCAGAAGATGCGCTCGCGCGGCGGCAGCGGCGTGACCGGTTCGGCCGCCGCCTTCACTGCCGGCGCCAGGAGGTCCGATTCGCGTTCGGCCGAGACGCGGCGTTCCACCTGCTCGATCAGTGTCTCGGCGGTATCGCTGAAGACGATGCGGGCAACCGACTGGAACAGGACCCGTTCGTTCTCGGAAAGCTCCTCGGCTCGACGTACGAAGACACCGCCCGGTCTGTCGACGACATGCGCCTCCGGCCCCGCGTTGATCAACCCCATGATCTGGTCGTGCAGCAGCGCCCGGTAGCTCGAGAAATCCTCGTTGACGATCACCAGATCCACCGCCAGACCCTTCATCCGCCAATACGCGTGGGCCTGCAACACCTGTTTGACCAGATCGATGCGGTTCAGATCGCCGATGCGCAGCAGGACGATCGGCAGATCGCCCGAGACGGCAAAACGCCACAGTCCGGACTGGCCGAGCCGGTTGCGGATGATGACACTGGGCGCGGCACGGCGCAGGACATTACCGTAGATAACGGAACTGGCCAGCCGGCCATAGACCTGCGCATCGGCCTCGGCGGCGTTGAGATGGCGCAGCACCTCCTGACTCTGGAACCAGGCCATCTCGAAGGCCCGCTCGACAAAGTGCCGGTCGCAATACTTCTCCAGCAGGGCCAGGGCGGCCTCGCGCGTGTCCGCGACACCGGAGATGATCTGCACGGTGGCAGATTCGTCGGCGGACAGGGTGAGCGTGCAGCGGATCGCCACGATGGGATCCAGAACGGAACCCTCGGTACCCGACAGGCGGCTGGTCGAACGCCGCGGACCGCCACCGGCTTGCAGCGCCGCCGGGTTGGCCGTCGTCCGGCACCGGCCGATGAATTTTGCGCGGTCGGTCTCGTAGGACGGTTCATCGGCCAAGGCGCCTGGCGCGGCCAGCAGATGAAACATCCATGGTACCGGCTCACCCGGCGTGCGGCGGCGACGCGTGCACAGAATCGCCTGCCGGTCGGGCAGGATTTCGCTCTGCACGAACAGGTTGCTGAAGGCACGATGCGCGAGGTCGGCATTCAGCGGTGCCAGCACGACTTCTGCATAACTCGTCACCTCGATATGCCGGGTGCGCGACGACTGGTTGGTGAGCGTGACCCGGCGGATCTCGACATCGTCTTCGGGAGACACGCTGATCTCGGTGTGCGCCTCGATCGCCTGGTCGCGCCGCCGGTATTCCGCACGCCCCTGCACGAAAATCGCCTCGTAGTGGTCGGCCTTGCGCAGTGTCGGCTGATAGGTAGCCGACCAGTACTTCCCGGTTTCGCCGTCGCGCAGGTAGATGAAGGTTCCCCAGCCATCCATGGTGGCGTCCTCGCGCCAACGGGTGACAGCCAGGTCGCGCCAACGGCTGTAACTGCCGCCGGCCTGTGTCGCCATGACATGGTAACGGCCGTTCGACAACAGATGGACCTCGGGTAACGGTGTGTTCGGATCGGTGAACACACGCATGAACGCACCAGCTTCCGTGTCGGGCGGGCGCGCGGCGGCGCTCACTTCGGCCGCATGCGGGTGCAGGGTCGCGCCCTTCTTCGGCACCCGTTCCTGAAGCAGCAGTTCGGTCGCACGCGCGAGTGGATCGGACATGAAACGGCGCTGCATCGGCTGGTCGAGCAACACATGCGCGAAGGCCAACAGGCTCATACCCTGATGATGCGCCATAAAGGTCCGCACGATGGCGTGGTGCTTGTCCCGCGGCACCCGCGAGGGTGTGTAATCGATCGCTTCATAGAAGCCATAGGCACCTAGGAATCCCTGGTCGGCCAGCACCTGCAGGTTGCGGCACGCTTCCCGTGGCTGTACCGTCAGCGCCAATGCACTGGCGTAAGGCGCGATGACCAGGTCGTCACCCAGCCCGCGTTTGAAGCCCAGACCCGGCACACCGAAGGCCCGATATTGATAGACATGGGCGGCATCGGTGGCGTTATAGCAGGACTCGGAAATGCCCCACGGCACCGCGCGCTGCCGGCCGTATTCGATCTGCCGTGAAACCGCGGCCATGCAGGTCTTCTCCAGCAGCGTATTCGCGTAACTCGGCATGATCAGCTGCGGCATGAGGTACTCGAACATCGAACCGCTCCACGATATCAGGCTCACGTCGCCGCCATGGCTGGTCAGCAGACGGCCGAGCGCAAACCAGTGCTTCTGCGGGACCTGTCCCTGCGCGATCAGCAGGAAACTGGCCAGGCGCGCCTCCGAAGCCAGCAGGTCGTAACAGGATGGATCGCGGCGGCGTTCACCCACATCGTAGCCAATGGCCAGCAGATTGCATGCGCCGTCATAGAGGAATTCGAAATCCATCACCGCCAGTGCGCGGCAGCGAGACACCAGATCGTCGATGGAATTGAGCCGCTCCAGCGCCGCCTTGACGCGCGATCCCGGGGGCACGGCCGGCCCGGCCATGTCTACCAGCGTCGGGATGCCGCTGAATTGCCGCGACCCTGGCGCCAGAAAATCGAGTTCATCACGCAGTGCACGGGTTTGCCGGTCGAACACCTGTGCCCAGTAGTACAGTTCGCCATCGATATCGATATCGGCGGGCAGCCAGGCGACCAGCCCCCCGCCCGTACGGTGAATCTCGTCCAGCAGATTTTCCGCGGCCACCAGCGTCCCGGGTTGCCCGTTCAGGGTGAGCGCGTGGAGCGTGTCCTGCAGCGAGCTTATCTGCTTCGCCAGATCCGGGTCGGGTGAGGCAGGGACGTGATCGGCAAGCACCTGCAAGGTGTCCTGCAGACCCTGAAACGCATTCGATGAGAATACCGGTCGGTCCTTCAACTCTACCAGGCCAGCTTGCAGGGTGAGCAGACTGCCGGCCAGGTTGCCGCTGTCCACCGAGGAGACATATTGCGGGAACAGCGGTTGCAGTGTGTGCGTGTCGTACCAGTTGTAGAAGTGGCCACGGTAGCGCTCCAGTTTCTCCATCGCCGCCAGCGTGTTTCCAGTCCGCTGCAGTAATTCACCGGCAGCGATGTAACCGAAATCGTACGCCACCAGGTCCGCCAGCAGCGCCAAACCGATATTGGTGGGCGAGGTGCGCGAGGCGATGACCGGTGCCGGATATTCCTGGAAATTGTCGGGTGGCAGCCAGTTGTCCTGTGGACCCACGAAGGTATCGAAGTAGCGCCAGGTCCGTCGGGCCGACGCCCGCAGGAAGGTCCGTTGCCCGACGTCCAGATCCGGCATGGGCGATGCCAGCGGTTGACTGATCCACCAGCCGACCACGGGTGACATCAGCCACAGCAACAGGACGGGTGCCGTGTAGAGCCACGCCGCACCCGCTGTCCACGCCGACGCCAGCGCCAGCCCAATGGCGAACGCAGGCCCGATCCACATCTCTTGCAGATAATCCGCCGGCGTCCGCCGCGCGTTGCGGATCGCATAGGCCGGCAGTTGCCAGATCAGTAATCCGCGTCGTGTGAACAGCATGCGCACACCCGAACGCAGTACCGCATCCAGGTTGATGAACGTGTCGTAGGGCAGGAATACCAGTGCCAGGAACGCATGCCCGAGGGGGCGAACCACGGATTTCCCGGTCAGGCTCAGGTGCGCCGACCAATCGCGTTCTGCGGGTTTGCGGATGAAGTCGATCACGACGGACAGCAAGCAGGGCACGAACAGCACAGCGGTGACCAGCAGGGTCCAGAACCAGACGGGCGCCGGGCCGAACAGCCAGCCGCCCGCCAGCAGGGCCGACAGCGCCGGCGGCACCAGGCTGCGGCGCAGATTGTCGAGCAGTTTCCACCGCAACAGACGCGAGAGCGGATTGGATTGCCGCCGGGTCCTCGCGCTGTTCGGATCACCCGCTACAGGAGGCCCCGGCACGCGCGGCAGCAGCCAGGCGGCGAGCTGCCAGTCGCCACGTATCCAGCGGTGACGCCGGCTCGCCTCTTGTGCATAACTGGCCGGATGTTCCTCGATGAGATCGACATCGGTCACTAGCGCGGAACGTGCATATCCGCTCTCCAGCAGGTCGTGACTGAGGATTAGGTTTTCCGGAAAGCGTCCGTCGACGGCTTGTCGAAAGGCGTCCACATCGTAGATGCCCTTGCCGATGAAAGACCCCTCGCCGAAGATATCCTGGTAGACGTCCGACACCTCACGCGTGTAGGGGTCGATGCCCGAGTCACCCGCGAACAGCTTCGCGAACCGGGACTGACCCGCACTGGTGAGACTGATCGAAGCACGCGGCTGCAGGATCGCGTAGCCCTCCACGATCCGGCCCTTGTCGGCGGAATACAACGGCCGATTGAGCGGATGCGCGAGATTGCCTATCAGCTCGTGTGCAGTATCGCGGGGCAGCTGCGTGTCAGTATCCAGGGTGATGACGTACTTGATCGAATCGAGAATGACCTGATCGCCGACGATGTCCGAGAAGGCCGTGCGTGAACCGCCCCGCAATACGGCATTGAACTGTTCCAGCTTGCCGCGCTTGCGCTCGTAGCCCATCCATACACCTTCGACCGGGTTCCATATCCGCTGACGGTGGAACAGATAGAAGATGCAGGGGCGGTCGTCGCGGTAGGTCGTGTTGAGCGCCTCGACAGCCGCGCGCAGGTACGCCAGCAACGCGTCATCGCCCGGCAGCACTTGCTCTGGCGCGTCTCGATAATCCGTCAGCAGCGCGAAGAACAGGTTGGGGTCGCGGTTGCCGAGGTAGCGGATCTCCAGGGCCTCGAGCAGGCCGTCGACGCCCTGCGGAGTGTCGAGCAAGGTGGGCACGATCACCATGCTGCGGTGGACGTCCGGGATCCCCTTGGAGTAATCCATTCGCGGCAACGTTCGCGGCGGCAGGACGAGGGTGACCACCATATTCACCAGCGGGACAGCCAGTGCCGATGCGGCGACGATACCGACGATCGAAAAAAACCAGGTCCACCAGCCCCCCTGCTCGAAGCCGCCGGAAGCGGAGAGCGCGCCCCAGGTCGCCAGCAATGTGAGCAGGAGGATTGGGCCGAGGTAAAGGCTCAGGCGGATACACCGGGCCGCCCGGTTGATCCTGGATTTCAACGACGGACGGCAACCGACCGCCTGTTCCAGGCTCCGCCGTCCGCTGCTGATCAGATAGTAGCCGACATGCGCGCTGCGATCCTGGTCGCCAAGCCGCTCCGCGGCCGTCTGCGCGAGCATGATGGCGGCGCGAGCCACCGTCGACTCACTGCACGAAGCGCCTCTCGCCACGTCCTCCACGACATGCCGGTAACGGTCCCGGGTGATGAAATTCTGACCAGCGTGCACCCCCATCGGGTCTTCACGCAGGATCTGTTCGACGGCGCTGAGCGATTCGACGTAATTCCGCCAGTCCATTGCCCCGATGAAGCGCAGACTGCCGATGCTGTTGGCGATGGAAATCTGATTGGCCGCGGCGGTTCGTCCGGCCGCTTGCGACAACTGTGTTGCCGTCACCCCTTGCTCGAATAACTTCTGCTCGACCCAGGTTTGAACGAACGCCATGGCTGGCCCCTGCGCCTGAAGTCTGTCGTAGAACTCCTCCACGAACGGCGCGGTCAGCGGTACGTCGGCGTTGGCGAATTCGGCCAGCAACTGGATCAGCTGTTTCGGTTCCTTTTCGACCGTTGCGAGCATGCGGTCCGCCCAAACGATGGCCGCATCGCGTTCCTCGCGCCGCTGAGCGATACGCACCCCGACGCGCCGCAGATTTTCCAGCAGTGCCAATTGCAGCATGATTGGGAAGGCCCACAACTCGCCCAGCTGCAACGATTCGACAGTCTGGTAGGCGACGACGAACTGACTCGCATTGTCGCTGTCGACACGACCGTCCATATGTGAAATAAGTTCCAGCGCCAAGTCGTAGATACGGGGAAAGCCGGCCGACGCGCCGCCGGCCAGTTGCGGCAACTGCCGGCTGTAGCCCCGTGGGAGATGCCGGCGGGCCAGGCCGATCTGCTGTTCTATCAGATAATAATTGTCGAGCAGCCAAGCCTCGGCCGGCACGATCCGTTGCCCCGGCGTGGCTGCGGCCGTGACGACGTCGTACGCCGCCTGCAGCACGCGCGCGTTGTCCGCCAAGCGTGGCAGCAGCTTGTCCGGTCCCGCTTGCGGATCGATTCTATGCTGACTAGCCAGCGTAACAGCGTGGCGCTTAAGCTGTTCGATGCTGAACAGCTCCGAACGCAGCAACTCCGTATCATGCTCGTTTCGCAGCGTGTTGCGTGTGCGCGCAAGAGATATGATCTCTTTGATGACTATGGCGTTCTCCTCGCGAGTACTCGAGTCGTCGGTGCAGAGCCGGGATCAGGTTCCATGGGACTCATGGACATGCATCCCTTGTCCATCGAAACCACCGGCCGGTCGGATCCGACCTAATCAAACAAAAGGCCAACCCAGTCTAAACAGGTTGGCCTGGAGATCCGACCGGGATTCGGTGTATGGAAATCAGTAGCGATAAGCGCGCCCATTATCGATGCGCACCCTGTCTCCGACGCGCAGGCCTTCGATGCTGTCCTGCATGACGGTTTGATAACTTCCATTCTCGAGTCGCACCCGCAGGCGGTAGGTCTCCTGTTGCGTTTGACTGCGCTTTTGTATCTCGTGACCCACCACGGCGCCACCGACGACCCCCACCGCGGTCGCGATATCCTTACCGGTACCACCACCTACCTGATGTCCGAGCACACCGCCGACGACACCGCCGACGACCGCGCCTGCGCCTATACCGGTGCCCGCTATCCCATCGACACCATCACCGGAGGTCACTTCGATCGTTTCGATCACACCATACAAGTTACTCGAGTAGGCCGGTGCGGATGCCACAGGACGATAGCCCGTATTCGTGCAACCACCCACCAGAGCAGTAACAGCGACAATGGCGGCGATGACTATTTGGCATGTTTTCATAAATAACCTCCTGCATTTCAGGATTCAAGATTAATCCCCAAATCCCTGATCCGTCTGTGCGGTGACGTACACATGACGCACGGTGGTGCATGAGGATGATTCCACTAGGCATGACTAATGAGACGTTTCACGTGCGCCGCCACTGCCAAATCCGGCGGGAAGATTAATCCTCAATGGAAAGAGCTCGATGAAGCCGAAATTGCGCATATGTGCGATGCCGTACACAACTCCGGGAGTGGTCTATACTTAGCCTTGAAATGACCTCGTTCACTGTACTTTTTGAACGACCTTATCGAGGCACTTCCCATGGCTGACACGGACGTTATCCGCCGCAACAACCTCCTCGCCGCGCTACCCGAGGATGAATACGCGCGCCTCGCCGCCCATCTCGAACGCGTACGGCTGCCACCCGGCGAGATCCTCTATGAGTCCGGCCGTCCTTCGCAGTACGTTTATTTCCCGACAACCGCCATCGTGTCCCTGCTCTATATCATGGAAAATGGCGCAGCGGCCGAAATCGCCGCGATCGGCAATGAGGGGATGGTCGGTATCGCCCTCATCACGGGAGGTGACAGCATGCCAAATCGGGCCATGGCACTATGCGCGGGCACTGCCTATCGGCTGAAATCCCGGTTACTGATGAATGAAATCAATCGTATCGGGGGACGAAGTACTGGCACGTTGCAACATCTTCTGCTGCGCTACACTCAGGTACTGATTACCCAGATATCCCAGAACGCCGCTTGCAATCGGCATCATTCGATTGAACAACAGCTGTGCCGCTGGCTGCTCTCTTGTCTCGATCGCTCGCCTTCAAGTGAGCTGGCCATGACCCATGAACTGATCGCGATTAGCCTCGGGGTTCGTCGCGAGGGCGTCACGGTCGCCGCTGGTAGATTGCAGCATGAGGGCTTGATCAGTTATCATCGTGGCCACATCACCGTGCTTGACAGGACAGGAATCGAGAAGCGGGCTTGCGAATGTTACCAGACCGTCAAAACCGAGCTTGATCGTCTGCTACCCTGCGCGGACGATAAACGGGTCGCAGCAGCCGCGGCAAATCGGCATACCCCGCCGTTATGCATCTCTCCGAAGAACACCAACGCGCTTGGCCCGAGCGGTCCGGTTCAGGAGACATATCGGATTACGCATTGATTGCGCGATCCACTTGCCAGGCCCTGGGAATCCGCACTATCCGCCAAGCAGCCTACGCATCACCCGCCACGACACCCAGCCGCTCCCCAACCACCTACCCACGCGGCGAGGCCGCAACACCGCCAACAGCACGCCGGGGACGATCAGCCACTGGGGATGGATCCTGATATACCGCAGCGCTGCCAGGCCCTGGTCGGCCAGCGCAAGCGGCATGCGCCATCGTTCCATGTCACGCGCCAACGCACGGCGTTGTGCCGCCGCCTGTGCAACCAGGCGCTCACGCCGTTCCACCAGGCGATCCCGCTTCTCGCTCATGACCGGGAACCGAGTTGCTGCCGGTCTTTATACAATTCCGACAGGCTCGCCGAAAAGAGTTTCGGCTTGGTCCGCGCTTTGTGAATAGCAACCCCGCCTGCCACGAGACCCGCCGCCAGAAAGAACCCGGCAAGCAACAAAAGCACCAGGATACGGTGCGTGTCCCAGAATGCGACCACGAGCAGGATCGTCGTCAGCACCACGCCGATTCCGATGAAGAACAAGGCTGCCAGCCCCAACGTCAGCAACGAGAACACATGCGCCCGCTCCTCCTCCAGATCCGTCGACAACAGATCGAGGCGCGTGTGCGCGATCGCGACCAGGGTCGCTGCAAAGTTCGTCAGCGACTGGAACAGGCCTTTACCCACGGCGGGCGCGTCAGCCGACATGATGTGGGACGACTAGTGCCGGTTGCTCAGCAGACCGACTACCAGGCCGACACCGGCGGCCATCCCGATGGCCATCCATGGATGATCGTGGACATAGACGTCTGTCGCCTTGGCGGCCTCCTTGGTCTTGGCCATCAGCGCGGCCTGTTCTTCCATCATTCTGGTCTTGACGGCCTTGATCGACTCCTCGACTTTGGCACGCAGTTCGGCCACCTCATCGCCGCCGTGGCTGGCAGTCGCCTTCAGCAGCGCTTCCGCGTCCGCCACCATCCTCTTGAAATCGGCGATCAGTTGTTCGTTGGTGACTTCATCCATTACCTTTTCCATACATTACTCCATTAACTTTATCTACTGTGTTTGCGGGAGTGCCGCCGCTACCGGCGCACGAACAGCAGAACCCCACCCGCTGCTATCGCGACCACGCCTGCCCAGACGGGGATGTTTACTGTCTGCGTATCCTTGACAGTCAACTCGAGCGGGCCGATCTTGGCCTGCTGAGTGTCCTTGGTGTAAGTAAACCCGCCGTAGATCAGGCCCAGACTGCCGGCCACGATCAGCGCGATGGCAAACATTTTTATAGTGTTCATTACCGATACTCCGACATTGATACATTCGTTTAACCACGCCGCAAACAACCAAGTATCACGGGGTGGCCGCCACCCCGCTCAACAGCTGCGTCCCGCGCTCATCTCACATCATGGACCTATTCGGCATCGTCAGATGCGTCGACCTTGAATGACACGCAGCACTATCACCACGACGGCGAGGACCAGAAGTATGTGTATAAACCCGCCCATGGTATACGAGGACACCAGGCCGAGTAGCCAGAGGATAACCAGGATGACTACAATGGTTTCGAGCATGGTTGATTCTCCCAGGAAGTGGTGGCATCCGTATCAGCCGCCTTGGCTAAGGGACAGATGCAGTCCACTGTGATGCGCCGCCCGTACAGGCCGGGCACGTCGCAGGTCTGTCATTTTCTTCAATCATCGATCTCATGACCGATGACGCCGCCAACGGCGGCACCGACTCCGGCGCCGATGGCGGTGTTTCCGTCCTGTGGCGACATGCCGGTACAACCGCCCAGGACAACCGGCATCGCTGCACCTACAGCACTGACCGTGTATTTTTGCATCGCTTTCATGTCAATACCTCTTTAAGCATCATTCGTTATCGATCCTTATGAGGCAAGGGTATGGCGAATGCCCCCCATCGTCTGTCTGCTAACGCACATAGACGACAATCGGACGATACGCCGAGCGCCACGCACGCGGCCTGTGATCGTTAGCGCGCAAGCCCGGCGAATCAGTTATAGTTATAGACCAATCCACACGCGTGTCCAGATCGTCTATGGATGTGCACGGTCGCGGCCGATATCCGGTACCAGTCATGCCCATTATCCAGGAACCACGCCATAACCATCTTCTTGCCGCCCTGCCAGCGGAAGGATACGAGCATCTTGCACCCAATTTAGAACTGGTCCAGATGCCGCTCGGTCATGTGCTCTACGAATCCGGCAGCGAGTTGCGTCACGTCTATTTTCCGACCACCTCCATCGTATCCCTGCTCTATGTCATGCTCGACGGGGCATCGGCCGAGATCGCCGTGGTCGGCAACGAGGGGCTCATCGGCGTCGCCCTGTTCATGGGCGGCGAGACCATGCCCAACCGGGCCGTCGTACAGAGCGCCGGCCACGCCTACCGGCTGAAAGGGCAGCTGCTGAAGGAGGAGTTCAATCGCTCCGGAGGATTGCAGCTTCTGCTGCTGCGCTACACCCAGGCCCTGCTGACCCAGATGGCGCAGACGGCGGTATGCAACCGGCATCATTCACTGGACCAGCAACTCTGCCGCTGGCTGCTGCTGAGCCTCGACCGCCTACCCTCCAATGAACTGATCATGACGCAGGAACTGATCGCCAATATGCTCGGCGTGCGCCGCGAAGGCGTCACGGAAGCCGCCGGCAACCTGCAGAGGTCCGGGCTGATCAAATACAGCCGTGGCCACATCACGGTGCTCGACCGGGCGGGGCTGGAGGCGCGCGTCTGCGAATGCTATGCGGTGGTCAGAAGGGAGTTCGAGCGCCTGCTTCCGGAAGTCATCGTTCCATAACCCTGTCAGGACGCCTTTCGATCGCCACCTTGGCCCGATACGCGCATGCGGCGCCGCAGAACCCTCCGGGCTTACCGGGCGGGCGGCGCATGCCGTAAAACGAGATAGGGAAGCGACTTATTGATACCTCGCTGCCGCCACTCTGGATTCGAGCATCCGTCATGAAGTTCTTCGCGGTGGCGCTACACGCCGCGGGAACTAGCCCTGCGCGCGAGGGTCGGGTTGGTTGCACCTCGTAAATTTGCCTGCAGGGCAGGTTCCTGCCAGTTGCCTGCGCGAGGCGAGCGCAGATTCGTAGACTGCCAGCTTTTTCCTGTTACCAAGTTACGCCTGCAAATCCTGACGCAATGCCTGTTCCAGATCTTTTGTCTCGGTGATGTCGACAAAGGTGATCACCACGCCGTCTATAACATTGTCCAGCCTGCGGTAGGGCATGATACGTACGGTAAACCAACGGCTGTCGTTGGTGAGAATCTGCTTCTCGGAAAATGTCAGGGTGCGCAGGGTTTCGAGCGCATCCTCGTGCAACTCCGGGTATTGCAGATTGCTCGTAAGGTCGCTGAATGGCCGTCCCACATCGCTTTCCCGGATATTGACGATTTTTTTCGCCCGGTCGGTGTAGCGCCTGACGTTCAGATCCTGGTCCAGGAACAGAATGGCGATATCGATGCTGTTGAGCAGGTTGCTCATATCGCTCTGGGCCAGAGCGAGATCGTCGAGCTTGGTCTGCAACTCCGCGTTGATGGTCTGCAGTTCCTCGTTCATCGATTGCATTTCTTCCTTGGAAGTCGTCAGCTCTTCATTGGTCGACTGCAGCTCCTCGTTGGTGGACTGCAGCTCTTCGTTAGCCGACTGCAATTCCTCCTTGGAGGCTCGCGTTTCCTCGCGCAGGGTCTGGATTTCATCGCGGTACTGCTGTAGCTCGGACTCATGCGATGCTTCGACCATGGTCTTGCCCTTGCGCTTGCGTCCACTGGCCGGAACCTGTGCGATATCGCGAAATACAATCATCGTCGCGCCGCGCAGAGCGGCCGGCTCGAGCAGTGCCTGTACCGTGACATCGACGCGCTGCTCGCCGCCGCCCGGCAACTGCACTTGCAGCCCGTGCAAATGCTGCGGTTCACTCTCGATTGTGGACTTCTTCAGGGCAACGCTGATCGCTGATCGCAGACCTTCACGCACCATGGCGTGGATATTCCAGTTGGCCTTACCCGCGGCCGGCTCCAGGTACTTGCCCGTTCGCCCGCTGATATAGAGTATGTCACCGTCGCCATTGATCACGACCGCGGCGGGCGCATAGACCTGGAGTAAGACCTGGTCGGCGGCTGCCTGCAGGTTGTCGCTGGGGGTATGATTGGTGGTGGACACGGGATTCTCCCTGGCTACCTTCGATAGGGGTGGAAAGGATTTCATCATAAACTCCGCCCCGCCGCTGGGGACGTCATCCCGGCGCTGGTAAAGCCGCAGATTGGACTGGATGGGCTTGAACAGGTTGTTGAATCGACCCACCGTCTCCGCACTGCCCAATAACAGCGTGCCACCTTCACGCAGGCTGTAGTGAAACAGCGGGATCAACCTGCGCTGCAGGGTGGCGTCGAAGTAGATCAGCAGATTGCGGCAGGCAATCAGGTCGAGCTTGGTAAAAGGGGGATCGAGTATCACATCCTGCTGGGCGAACAACACCATATCGCGGATTTCGGGGTTGATTTTATAGCCGTCCTCCCAGGTGGTGAAAAAGCGTGCCAGCCGCTCCGCGGAGATAGTGTCGCCGATTGACGCGGGGTAGCGACCGCGACGCGCGGTGTCTATCGCCTCGGGGCTCAGGTCGGTGGCAAAGATCTGTAGGGTGAAATCGCTATATTCTCGCCGCTGACGAATCACCTCGCTAAAGACCATCGCCAGCGAATAGGCCTCCTCGCCGGTTGAGCAACCGACCACCCAGACCCGCAGCTTGCGCTCCGTCGTACTCCGAGCCAGCAGCTCCGGCAGTGTGACATTCGCCAAATGATCCCAGACGACGGCGTCGCGGAAGAAACTGGTCACCCCGATCAGCAGCTCCTTGAACAGCAGATCGATTTCGTGGCCATTTTCCTGCAGGAAATTCGCGTAGTGTGCCAGTGTGGCGATATCATGAATCGCCATGCGCCGCTCCACGCGCCGATGCAGGGTGCTGGGCTTGTAGAGGGAAAAATCGTGGCGGGTTCTCTGCTGAAGCAGATCGAGAACGCGCTGCAGTGGCTCGGACTCCAGCATCGGCTCCAGGTCGCCGCCGGCGGGAACGCCCGGGTCCGGGACCTGGGCGGCGTAAGCCAGAATGCGCGCCGGCAACTCCGCCGGCGGCGCAATAATATCGGCACACTTCGCGGCGATGGCGCTTTTGGGCATCGCGTCGAACTGCGCCGTGTCCGGTTGCTGCACCACCGTCAACCCACCCACGGCCTTGACCGCCTGCAGGCCCAGCGTGCCATCGGAGCCCATACCGGAAAGCACCACGGCGATGGCGCGCTCACCCTGCGTGCCGGCCAGCGAAGAGAACAGCACATTGATGGGCAGCCGCATCCCCCGCGGCTCGACGGGGCTGGCCAGGTGCAGCATTCCGTTGACGACGCTGAGCTCGGTATTGGGTGGGATCACGTACACGCAGTCGGGATCGATGCGCATATTGTGCCGCGCCTCGCGCACCCGCATGGCCGTGACGCGCTGCAGCAATTCCGACAGCAGTGCCTTGTGCGTGGGGTCGAGATGCTGCACCACGACATAGGCCATGCCACTGTGCGGTGGGATATTGCCGAGAAACTCTTCCAGCGGCGCAAGGCCACCGGCCGATGCGCCAATGCCCACAATACGTGTCGCAATTGCTGATGTTGCGGGAGGGTTGGCTGCTGTCAGGGAATCCATCGGGCGAAAACGCTCTTTCGGGGCGTTATGTGCACTCGCAACAGGCTAACATAGCACAGCGCTTGTCGGGGGAAGCTTTGGCCATCACCCGCAATGGCCGAAAAGTATTTGCTTCGCCATCCACAGTCACTTCACAGGCGAGTGTTGCACCGTCCTCTCCCACCCTTTCCAGCAGGCTTAGCAGTACAGAGCGGCTTTCAGCGGCCAGGAAACGATCGATACGGTCGCCTGCCAGCTCGTCCCGCCCCACACCGAAGAGCTCGGCGCCGGCCCGATTGCTCTCGATGATCACGCCCTGAAAATCGACAAGGAAATAACCGAGTGGTGCGAACTCGTACAGCTCCTTGTAATGGGCAAACTCTTCGACAAGACGCTGCTCATTGAGGTGCATTTCCTCGTTTTGCAGATCCAGCTCCACCTGGTGGACCTGCAGTTCATGCAACAGCTTGAGTGCGTCGGCGGCGGTTTGGGGATCACTGGATAGCCTGTGGAGTAGTTGCAGGGCATCCACGCCCAGGGACCAATTGTTGTAGGCCGCGGCGGTGCCCGCTTCGAGCCGGGCTTCTGCCTCGTTTCGCAATTGCATATAGATACTCGGTTCAGCGGTGGATGTAGACATAGGGACTCTGGTTTTCCTGATCGTGACTGTCACCCATCATAGCATGCCGATAGCGATGTGGGGGTTACTTGTCTGTGTCGCAGCGGAAGTAAGAAACGGAAGTAAAAGCAAGGACATCCGCGCTCGACGAGTATGGCGAGCGTGCTCTCAGCTTCATCGCGGTGGACAAAAAAGCCGGATACGTAATGGCGATAGTCGTTCATGTTTTTTCACCTTGTGGCGCCCCGTGCGGAACGGATGATAATCCAGTTTATTGCATTGGTCCCTGATGAGTCTGTACGTCATCAAACATAAGGTCCAGCGGGGTATGTTCCTCACGACACGCCTTGTTGCGCGGCGCTTATTGCACCCTACATCACTATCCCGCACGGTGCGGGCAACAAGGTGGTTATTGGACGTGAGGTGGGTATAGGACGTATAAACGCCCTTTTCCGCACTGGTCAACAGGTCTTTCACGGCCACCAGCAAGGCACCTGCCCGCTATCACCGAGAAATCTCGCCGGACCTCACCTGGCTGGCGGCGACGGTTTCCATGGGCGAGATCACCCCCGCGATGCCCACCACCGCCAGCATGCCGGCCTGCTCGACAAACTTCTTAGCGTTGGTTTTCCGCAACTGCTCCAAGTTGAATCACCAGTTCGCGCCAACCAGTTTTTTCCAATGCATGTTTATGTTTGCAGTAAAGCGTCCATTCCCGGCACTCACGTGAGCGGTGATATGCGGAGAGGTCACCTTTCTGTTGTAGGGCGGCTGTGTTTCATCATCAAAATCGATATTCCCATAGGGGCTGGAATAGCTGTAACGTGAATTGGAGAATTTTGAAATAAACGCCTCCTTATAACGCTTTTCAAGGTCATCGACATCCGTGCCATCATCCAGCGGTAAGCGCTTCAGCAGATAACCCACCGTCTTTTCGTATTGGTACACTCTCCCGTCTATCTGCCGAATCATCACCTTGACCCAACCCATTCGATCAGCCGTTTTTCCATCCCCTTTGATAGTCACACCGGTCAATTTGCTGGATGGCCCTGGAGCCCCCATCTTGATGCCCTGTGACTGCAGATTGTTCAGTGCCTGGTTAATCTCCATGCCAAGCTTGACACCATCAATATCGGCATTCTTAATCACGCCTGCGTCGGAGGCCTTAGGGTTATCAGAAGTCTCTCTTTTGGCTTCAACGACCTTCACGGCGTCATCAACCAGAATGGAGGCTTTAGCCATCAACTTATATTCTGTTTTCATTTGATTCCCCTGGGGAATCAATTTCATCGCATAGAGTTCTAACTGATTGTTTTCAAATTCAATGACCGGCACTGGCCTGGAAGACGAGATATCAGTTCCAACCACTTTGAAACGATAACGCAGGAAAAGCCTGCGCTGCTTATTGTCGAAATAATTGGAAATCTGCTCTGCGGTATCCGGGTTCATGGGTAACCAGACCACTTGATCAGGATACTTTGCAGGTAGTGATGAATCACCCGGAATCAGCATTTTAAGTAACACTGTTCGGAAGTTACCGGTAGCAAACTGCACAAAGAATGCCGATTTTTCAAAATCATATTTTTTCAGCTCTACTGGCCGCGCTTTCGAAACAGAGGATTCACGCCAGGGGATAGCTTCAAAACGTAAGGGCGTGTTTTTGGCCTCCCTGAGCAACCGTTCTTTTAGTTCTCCTTTTTGCTTATGCCATTTAAATTCATTACTAACCACTTGGTTGAATTCGGGGTGTATTCTCAGTAGCACATCTTTAAAGAGTGTCTCGTTATCCAACACTTCTGGTCGAAAATGAACGGCGGCGAGCTGCAGGCCCGCTATCGTCGGCTCTGGCAGTTCATCATTTGTGATTGCAGACGGTATGCCGGATTCCTGGCTTTGAGTTTCCTGGAGCCGGTTCAGCAATGTCTGGCTGGGCAGACCATCAACTGTAATCCCCTGGTCCACCTGATAAGCAGCTATCGCCTTTTTGGTACCCGCTCCATATAGCCCATCTACAACACCGACTGGGTAACCCTGCGCTTTCAATTGTTGCTGGATAGACTTGACCAAGGTCTTATCCTGAACTTGCATTGCAGATTGGGTTTGGTTGGTAGGCGATTGGCTGCTTTGAACTTTCGACTCGCTAGTCACCGCCGTGTCAGATTCAGCATCCTTAGGTGTTTGTGGTTGTTTATTACTCGACGAACCACCAATGATGTTACCTATAGAATCACCCACGACTTCATCGGCGGTCTGTTTCGCCTTGTCCACCAGATCATTAAAAAAGCCGGCATATACAGGTGAAGTAAACAGCAGAATAGTAATATACAGTGACAGGAAACGCATTGTTATCCCCCCCCCAGATATTCAACGCATGAGTTAAAGCTAACACAATTCCGCTATTTTTCAATGAAATGACAGGGTAAGTCCCGCTACTACCGCGAATGCCCGCCAACTCCCACTCGGCTGGTCACGAAATCCGCTCCCGTTCTGGCCGATCCCGGGGTCACAGCCAAGCGCCACCCTGCCGCTTCCCAACGAAAGTGGCCACCGGCATGAGCGGGGATCCGGCGCGGGCGCTGGGCTGCGCGGGCAGGGGCATCAATTCAATCGGCCGAGGGGTCAGGAGGTTTTTATTCACTGCATTCTTGATGGCCGCAGGGATATACCATCGTTACTCGAGCGCCGCCTGATTCGATAGAACTTTCCCTGGAATTCCGAACCTATCTTCTGCTTTTTGGCGGATACTTTCTTTGCTGCTAATGCCATTCAATACCAGTCATTGCCAGCCAGTTCCGCTCGCTCCTACCCCGAAACCATCAGCAAACTCGCGCCTGACTCAGGGGACGACCCCGCACCAGTTATGGCGGTGGCTTCAGCCCCCTTTCGGCGGTTGCGGCGGAGCAGGACGCTGTAGACAACCTGCGAAGCTACTCCTGTGACTGACGCCCTGATATCGGTTACCAGGTGGTCGAAGAGTCCTCTTACTCGATTCCTTCCCGACCACTGTTCACGGAGCGGGTTTGCTGGCAAACTGATACGCGCAAGTAAGAGGCACGGCCAAGTGCCCGGCGATTTCCAACTAGCACAACCACCACCAGGTGGCGATTTCGGGAGGGTAGAGAATGAACAGGAACATCCTGGTTGCACTGCTGGCAACCGTTATGGTGACACCCGTGATAGCGGATCAGCAGGTAATGGAAGCTCGAGGTCTGGTCAAGCAGTTTGGCTCCAACCTGAAGGGAGAACTGGTAAAAGCGATGAAATCCGGCGGTCCGACCGAGGCCATCGAATTCTGCAATCTGCGGGCACCAGGCATCGCTTCCGACGTAGCGGACGCATCCGGCTGGGAGGTAGGCCGCACCAGTCTCAAGCTTCGCTCGCAGGCAAACAGCCCGGATGCCTGGGAGATGAAGGTCCTGCAGGGCTTCGAGGCGATGAAAGTGGCCGGGGCCGACCC
The DNA here is from genome assembly GCF_029017505.1 of Sedimenticola hydrogenitrophicus. GTDB lineage: Bacteria > Pseudomonadota > Gammaproteobacteria > Chromatiales > Chromatiaceae > Sedimenticola > Sedimenticola hydrogenitrophicus_A. The sequence goes on along the minus strand of NZ_JAQGEI010000005.1, from coordinate 69,522 downwards.
CGGCAAACTGGAGTACGCGGAGACTGTCGAGGTGAATGGACAAAAGGTTTTCCGCTACATGAAGGCTATCCCCACGGAGAAGGCCTGCCTCAACTGTCATGCCGCCAGTGTCGCGCCGGCAGTCGAGAAGAAGCTGCAGGCGCTCTATCCCGAGGACCGGGCGCGGGGATTCAACGTGGGTGATATCCGGGGCGCCTTCACACTCAGCAAAACCCGATAGCGGGACCGGCGGGACTTCCCTCAACGGGGCCGCCAGGCCCCGTTCTCGATTACCCCCTGAACAAGGCCGCCCACAGACAGGAACGCTATACTCACTACAGGATCCTCAATGCAGGCAATGATCCGGACTGGCCCGCCACAGGCCCTGCAGGTCTCAACGTCTATATGGAACACGCGCTTGAGGCGCTACGCCCACATCATCGAGGTGCGCCGTTCGGCGGGCGTCTGTTCCTGACCTTTGCCGTCTCGTGAAGCTGCATCGGGATGCCCGATACGTTGTCTCGTCGAGGCCAAACTAGAGATAATAGAAGCCCGCACGCGCAAACTGGCATGCCTGCCCGGCCCGATCAAGGGGGAATCGCGATGAAAACCAGTTGTCTGAACAGGATCATTGTGGCCGCTCTGGTCGCTGTATGCATCATTCCGCAGGCTTACGCTGAGGAGTATGTGCGCATCGGCACGGGGGGCACCGCAGGAACATATTTTCCGATTGGACGCCTGATTGCCGACATCATCTCGCAACCGGGAACAATCCTGGCGACGGCACAGCCCAGTAACGGCTCCCTCGGCAACGTCATTGCTGTCAGCAATGGCGCTCTCGAAACCGGATTCAGCCAGGCTGACATCGCCGCCTGGGCCAAAAACGGAACCGGTATCTTCGAAGGCCGCCCCCGCTTGCCCGACCTGCGTCTGATAGCCAATCTGTATCCGGAAAGCATGCACATCGTTGTACGCAAGGATTTGGGCATCGAGCGGATCGAGCAACTCAAGGGGAAAAGGGTGGCCCTGGATGAACCCGGCTCCGGCACGCTCATCAATGCACGACAGATTCTCGCGGCACACGGCCTGAAAGAGGCCGATATTCGACCCGAGTACATCAAGCCCAATCGGGCGAGCGACAGGCTTATTGACGGATCTCTTGATGCATTCTTCTTTACCGGCGGCACGCCCGCCAAGGCCATCGCCGATCTTGCGGCGTCCGGCATCGCCATTTCGCTGTTGCCGATCGAAGGACCGGCCGCCGAGCGCCTGATGGCGGACAGCCGCTTTTTGCATGTGGACCTGATCCCTGCCGATACCTACAAAGGCGTGGCGGCAATTCAGACCCTGGCGGTTGGCGCACAATGGGTCACCAGCGACAGGATCAACGCCGAGCTGATCTACCAGATCACCAAAACGCTTTATAGCGAAGCCGGACAAAAGGCACTGGCCAACGGGCACCCGAAAGGCAGCTTCATCAACCTCGCCAATGCGGTAGAAGGAGCTACCATTCCGTTTCATCCCGGCGCGGAACGCTATTTCCGCGAAGCCGGGATATTGAAGTAGCATGAATGATCGCGCCAGCTTCGGAACGACCGTGCTGGCGATCCTTGTCGGACTGGCGGTTACGGCATACGTCGGCTACAGCCTGGTCCGCGAACGCGACTTCGCGATCGAGGTGGCCAGTTCGGAAACCCGGAATATCGCCCGCGTACTCGAAGAACATGCCCGCCAATCTTTGCGGCGAATCAGCGCAACGATGGTTCAGGCGGATGCCACGTTGCTGCAATTGCAAAGCGCCGGCATCCGCGATCCGGCCCGCTTGGCGGAGTTGTTGAAGGACCTGCTGCCCCAGGACAGAATCATCCGCTCATTTGTTGTGCTGGACCAAGACGGCACTGTTCTGCTTTCCACGCGCGCCGAGTATCCAGAACAGGACAAATCGAGAGCAACCCGGGACTATTTCGTTCCGCACATCCGGGGTGCGGATCGCGAGCTGGTCTTTGGTGCGCCCGTGCTTGGCGCCGATGATCGCGAATGGATACTGCCGATCAGCCGCCGACTCAGCCACGCCGACGGCACACTCGCCGGCGTGCTCGTCGCCAAGGTTCATGGCGCGCATTTCCAGCCGTTCTACGATTCCATCGACGTGCGTCAGGATGGATTTGTAGCGCTGTTCCTCTCAACCGGCTGGGCCGCCGTCAGTGCGCCTGACAACCAGACCATCGTTGGTCACAACTGGTCCGGCACTCCGCTGTTTCGCGAGCACATTACACAATGGCCCACGGGCACGGCGCGCGAGGTGCTTCTCGGCAACGGTATCGAGCACATCTACAGCTACCGGATATTGAATGACTACCCGGTGATCGTAAGCTACGGACTGGCGACTTCGACGATCCTCGGCACATGGTATCAAAGCGCCTGGCGTGACGGCATGCTTCTGCTGGGTGGGCTGATGGCACTTGGGAGCATCGCCTTCATGCTGAATCGCGACGAGCAGAGGCGGCAGGAGACCGAGGCGACCACGCGCGTCGCCGCCACCGCTTTCGAAGTTCAGCAGGGGATCGTCGTCACCGACGCCGACGCCAGGATTCTGCGGGTCAATCGAGCCTTTACCGAAACTACCGGTTACAGCGCGGACGAAGCCGTGGGAAAGACGCCGCATCTGCTTCGCTCCGAAAGACACGATCAGCGTTTCTACGCCGACATCCTGGACACGCTGAACGCAACCGGCTCATGGCATGGAGAGTTGTGGAATCGACGAAAAAATGGTGAAGAGTATCCCGTACGCCTGTCCATCACCGCCGTCAAGAATGCCGGCGGCACACGGACGCATTACGTCGGCACCATGGTCGACATCACCTCAGAGAGGGCGGCCGCACTTGAAATCGAAAAACTTGCCTTTTTCGACCCCCTTACCAAGCTGCCCAACCGCCGAATGGTGATGGATCGACTTCATCAGGCTCTGGCGTCCAACGCCCGACACGGCTTGCACGGCGCCTTGCTGTTCCTCGATCTGGACCACTTCAAGACACTCAACGACACCCTCGGTCATGACGTCGGTGATGCATTGCTGACGCAGGTGGCGCAGCGCCTTGCCCGGGTACTGAGGGAGGGCGATACGGTGGCAAGACTGGGAGGGGACGAGTTTGTCGTGCTTCTAGAAGATTTGAGTGACCGGGCCAAGGAAGCTGCCGAACTGGTGCATGTCATCTCCGAAAAGATACTGCTGACCCTGAACGAGCCCTATCCGCTGGGTGATTCGCAGTATCACAGCAGCGCAAGCATTGGCGCCACGCTCTTCAGCGATCAGCAAACGACCATCGATGAACTGATGAAGCAGGCCGATCTTGCAATGTATGCCGCGAAGACTTCGGGACGAAATACCTTTCGCTTCTTTGATCCCGACATGCAAGCCTCGATTACCGCCCATGCCCGACTCGAAGTCGACCTGCGATTGGCCCTGACCGAGCGCCAGTTCCAACTGTATTTTCAGAAACAGGTCGCACACAACGGGGATGTGATCGGTGCCGAAGCGCTGATCCGCTGGCTACATCCCGAGCGGGGCCTGATTCTGCCCGGCAGATTCATACCCCATGCCGAAGAGTCGGGCCTTATCGTACCACTGGGAAAATGGGTGCTCGAAACCGCCTGCGGCCAACTCAGGCACTGGGCCGACGACCCGGACCTCAAGGGATTGCGACTGGCCATTAACGTCAGCGCCCGGCAGTTTCAACTACCTGATTTCGTGCCGATGGTTCGCGAGGTTCTGCAACAGAGTGGCGCACCGCCCGGCAGACTCAAGCTCGAATTGACGGAAAGTACCGTCCTTGCCAATGTCGATGACACCATCGTCAAGATGAACCAGCTCAAAGCCGATGGTGTGCAGTTTTCACTTGACGATTTCGGTACCGGGCACTCTTCCCTCTCCTACCTGACACGCCTGCCGTTTGATCAGATCAAAATAGATCAGAGTTTCGTCAGCAATATCGGCATCCGGCCCGAAGATGCCCTGATCGTCCAGACCATCATCGGCATGGCGAATAACCTTGCAAAGGAGGTCATCGCCGAAGGCGTGGAAACCGAAAGCCAGCGGTTGTTTCTTGAACGGCAAGGCTGCCCATTATGTCAGGGCTATCTGTTTGGGCATCCGCTTCCGATCGAGAAATTCGAGCGCCAGTTGTAAATCCAGGAATCCTTCGCCAGTTTCCTCGTATTGGCCCGGAAAGCGCGGCTAAGCACAGGAACTATAACCCCACTTTTCACTGACATACCACCCTGGCCACCCGGCATCAACCCGATCATTTCGCGGACCAGGCTTCTCCAATCTCACTCGGCGCTGTAGCCCAGCAGGCGAGTCCGGATTTTGGCCCTTCGATCCGCCCTGACCAAGCCGGCACCGAATCTAGCGGCCGGTGCTGTCAGGATGGTGTCCACTTGTTTTTTAGGTAACTGTCCGGTAACCCCATCTTGTGCCGAATGCTGACATCACCAGGATAGTGTCCACTTATTTTTTAGTGGACACTCCGGCCGGGGTCTGGATGATCGGTCCCGCCTCAACCAAACCAGGTACGCCACCAGGGTCGAAGCAAACGACGATAGGCGCGACGGTCGGCGCGCAATACAGGCTCACCCTCATGTTCACCGCAAACTTCAAGCCGGTCACCCTTGCCGGGCGTATCCAGATGCTCGAACGCTTCGTTACGGTGGACGAAGAACCCGAGCTCGCCCGCGATTCGGGCACCAAGCATTACTCCCGAACTCAACATTTTTACGGAATGCACGTCTGTTACGCCGTCCTGCTGCACCCAGCGGCCACCAGGCCACGGCCATCAGTACGGCCGCGATCGCAACAGAGACCAGAAGGCGGTGACGGCGGCGACGCTGCCGATCGAGTGGCAGCAATTCGCGGAAATCCACTTCGGCCGCGGCTGCAACCGCGCGTATCAGCTCTACGCGAGTCTTGCGCCGTGGCCTGCCCAGGCGCCAGCCGCTGCGCAGATCGGCCCAGCGCAATTCGATGTCGCACAACGGCGCGGGCAGATTCTCCGGTGGATCGTCGGCCAGGATCACCGGCAGAACGGGTTGCCCCGGCGCCAGTTCACGGAAGGCCTCGATTTCGCGTGAAACCCAGGCGGACTTCACCGCGGCTTCGGAACAACACACCAGCAGACTGGATGATGCGGCCAGCGCGGCACGCAGCTGTTCCGGTAATTCGCCTCCGGAGATATCGGTCTCGTCCCGATAGATCCGCAGCCGCCGCCCATCGGGCAAGCGGTAACGCTCGAGAAAGCGCTGCACGCGTCCGGCAATGGTCGCATCGCGCGAACTGTAGGACAGAAAGGCATCCCAGCGCCGCGCAGCGGTGCCATCTGCAATCGAGTCTGCCTTCTCGTCCACGTTGAGACCTCCCTCCTGCGTCTGAAGTATGCTGCACTGGGAGCCACAACTGACGGTGTTCAAGGCGGCTGCCAGCTACCGCTTTGCAGGCCCGGCGATTGGCGAGGGGTTCTCCTCCTACATGCCGGACACGGTGGCTATCCAGGGCTGGCGGGTGACCGATGCGGATTGTTCACTGGCCGAGGCGATTACCCGCGCCAGCGAGTTGGGGTTTGCCAGCCTCTGGTTCCATTCCAAACAGGCCGAGTCCCGGGGCAAGGGACTGGATCTGGAGATGCTGGACAAGGCCCGTGGCGGTCCGCTGGATATCTGGATCTCAGGTAGCGTTCCCGAGTGAAGTATAGGAAGTATAAACCCCATTTTCACTAAAAAACCACCCTGACTACCCCGAATCCACCCGGCCATGTCACGGCCAGGCTTCGCCAATCACACCCGGCGCTGTAGCCCAACCGGCGAAATCGGCCGGATTTCGGCCCTGTGATCCACCGCATCTAAACCGGCCGCCGAGCGCGACCCTTGCCCTGTATCGCCGGCAACGTCCCTGTTATTCATCTTGAGTTTTTCCTAATCGAACACGCTGACCTGTGGCGGGTCGCGCCGCCTCAAAACTAAAGTGTCAAGCACTACAAGTTTCAAAATTTCACAATCAGTCAACCATAAAAATCCGGCACAAGGCCGGATTTTTATGCGCACTTCAGGAACGGGGCTTACCCCAGCGCCTCCCTCATCGCCGGCAGCGCCTCAAACAGGTCTTCCACCAGTCCGTAGTCCGCCACCTGGAAGATCGGCGCTTCGCTGTCCTTGTTGATCGCCACGATCACCTTGCTGTCCTTCATCCCGGCCAGATGCTGGATCGCCCCTGAGATACCCACCGCGATGTACAAGTCCGGCGCCACCACCTTGCCGGTCTGCCCCACCTGGAAGTCGTTCGGCACATAGCCCGCGTCAACCGCCGCGCGTGACGCGCCCACTGCGGCATCGAGCTTGTCAGCTACCGCATCCAGCAGTTGGAAGTTGGCGCCGTCCTGCATCCCGCGGCCACCGGAAATCACGATCCGCGCCGAGGTCAGTTCGGGTCGTTCGGATTGTGACAACTGGCGACCCACAAAACTGGATAGACCACTCTCTTCACTGGCGGTCACCGGCTCCACAGCGGCGTTCCCGCCCTCTTCCGCACTCGCTTCAAATTTGGTGGTGCGCACCGTGATCAGCTTGCAGGAGTCGGATGAACGCACTTTGGCCAGCGCATTACCAGCGAAGATGGGACGGATAAAGGTTTCCCCATCCACCACTGCGCTGATATCGGAGATCTGGGAAACGTCCAACAGGGCCGCCGCCCGCGGCAGGAAGTTCTTGCCGAAGGTGGTGGCCGGGGCCAATATGTGGCTGTACTCCGCGGCCAGCGCCACCACTTGGGCGGCCAGATTTTCCGCCAACTGTTGGGCTTGTGATGCGTCATCCACGAGCCGCACCCGGGCAATACCCGGGATTCGGGCCGCCGCCTGTGCCACTGCATCACAGGTCTGGCCGGCGACCAGAATATCCACGGTAGTGTCAGCATGACCGGCGATCTGTTGCGCCGCGGTGACGACGTTCAGGGTGGCCGGTGCCAGAGCCTGATTATCATGCTCGGCAATAATTAACACACTCATCGCTTGCTCCTCATCACACAGGATCAGATGACCCGCGCCTCATTTCTCAGTTTTTCCACCAACTGCTCGACGCTCTCCAGCAGCACTCCTGCCGCGCGGGCCTCCGGCTCCATCACTTCCAGAGTGGTGAGGCGCGGCGCCACATCCAGACCCAGCTCTTCCAGGGCCAGTTTCTGCAACGGCTTCTTCTTCGCCTTCATCACATTGGGTAACGTGGCGTAGCGAGGCTCATTGAGACGCAGGTCCACGGTCACAACCGCCGGCATACGTACGCTGATCCGCTCCAGTCCACCGTCTATTTCGCGCAGGGTGGTGGCGGTTTCACCCTCCACTTTCAGCTCCGAAGTAAAGGTGCTCTGGGACCAGCCGAGCAGCGCCGCCAACATCTGTCCGGTCTGGTTGCAATCATCATCGATCGCCTGCTTGCCTACCAGCACCAGGCCGGGTTGCTCCTGCGCCACCAGGTGCTGAAACACCTTGGCCACGGCGAGCGGTTCGAGGACCTGTTCGGTGACCACATGGATGGCCCGGTCCGCACCCATGGCCAGCGACTGACGCAGCGTCTCCTGCGCCTTTTCCGGTCCGATGGAGACGGTCACAATCTCATCCACCTGTCCCGCCTCTTTGAGTCGAATCGCCTCTTCCACGGCGTTTTCATCGAACGGGTTCATCGACATCTTGGCATTGGTCAAGTCCACGGCTGAACCGTCCGCCTTGACCCGCGCCTTCACCTGCGGGTCCAGCACCCGCTTCACTCCAACCAGCACCTTCATCACGCTATGCTCCACTTGCCGGTGTCATGCGACACCGGGACTGATCATCATTACCGGAATCCAATTGATCCCAGGACGACCGCCGCCGTCCCGTAAACGGGTTTATGCACGCAGGCACTTGTTCTCGGGATCGAACGGCGACTCCTCGATCACCGTGGCGTTGTACAGCTCGCCCAGGATCTCGATCTGCAGCTCCGTACCAATCTCCGCCAGCGCCGGCTGCACCAGCCCCAGGGCCAGTGACTTACCAACGCGCCAACCGTACCCGCCAGAGGTGGCACGACCCACCACTTCACCATCCTTGTAGATCGCCTCCGAACCACGGGCATCCGCATCGGTCACGCCGTGCACCTCGAGGGTGACAAAGGCGTTGTTGAAACCGCGCGCCCGCCAATCTGTCAGCGCCTGTTTACCGATGAAGTCACACTTCTTGTCCAGGCGCACGAAGCGGTCCAGACCCGACTCCAGGGCCGAGTATTCAATCGACATCTCACGCGGGATCAGGCGATAGGATTTCTCGATTCGCATGGAGTCCATGGCGCGAATACCGAACGGCTTGATATCAAACTCTGCGCCCGCCGCCATCAACTGATCGAAGATGTAGTTCTGCATCTCTATCGGATGGTGCAGCTCCCAGCCCAGCTCGCCAACGAAGTTGACGCGCAGGGCGTGGGCCTGTGCATAGCCGACGTTGATGAACTGTCCGGTCAACCAGGGGAACGCCTTGTTCGAGAGGTCGCTATCGGTCAGCTTCTGCAGTACCTCGCGGGAGCGCGGACCGGCCAGCACCAACACGCCCTGCTGGGTGGTGATCGGCTGCAGGTTCACACTCCCGTCGTTCGGCTTCAGCTTCTTCAGGTAGTCATGATCATGGTTCTCAAACGCACCGGCGGAAACCAGATAGTAGTTCTGCGGGCCGGTCTTGTAGACCGTAAACTCGGCGCGTACGCCGCCGTTCTTGGACAGCATGTGGCACAGACCGATACGCCCAATGCTCTTCGGGATACGATTCGCAAACAGAGACTCCAGCCACGCTTCGGCACCGGGGCCGGCGACCAGGCACTTGGCGAAGGCGGACATATCCAGCACCCCCACCTTGCTGTTCACGTGGCGACACTCCCGACCCACGAACTCAAAGTAGTTGGAGCGACGGAAGGAGTTCTTCTCCACCACGCGCCCATCCTCCAGGGGCTGGGAGTGGTTGTCATTCAACAGCACATCGGCCTTGGCCAGATCGCCCTCGCTCAGCTGATAACCCTTGGGCGCAAACCAGTTGGGGCGTTCCCAGCCATAGACGCTGCCGAACACCGCGCCGAGCGCCTTCATGCGATCATAGCAGGGGCTGGTCTTCAGAGGCCGTGCCGCTGGGCGCTCCTCGTCCGGATAGTGGGTGGTGAAGACGTTTGAATAGGCCTCCTCGTTCTTGTTGCGCAGATAACCCCGCGAAGCATAGGGGCCGAAACGGCGTGGGTCCACGCCCATCATGTCCACGGTCGGCTCGCCGTCCACGATCCACTCCGCGAGCTGCCAGCCTGCGCCACCAGCGGCGGTGATGCCGAAGCTGTGTCCCTCATTGAGCCAGAAGTTCTTCAAACCCGGTGCCGGGCCGACGATCGGATTGCCGTCCGGGGTGTAGGCGATGGCGCCGTTGTAGACGGTCTTTACCCCCACCTCACCAAATGCCGGCACCCGGTTCATACAAGCTTCCACGTGCGGCATCAGCCGGTCCAGCTCCTCGTTGAACAGCTCGTACTCGCAGTCATCCGCGGGACCGTCCACGTAACAGCAGGGGGCGCCCTTCTCATAGGGACCGAGCAGCAGACCACCGCCCTCCTCACGCAGGTAGTAACCGGCGTCCGACTCACGCAACACGCCCATCTCAAGCTTACCCTGCTGATGACGCGCCTGGATCTCCGGATGGGGCTCGGTGACGATAAACTGGTGCTCCACCGGGATCACCGGGATATCCAGTCCCACCATCTCGCCGGTCCTGCGCGCAAAACTGCCGGTACAGGAGACCACGTGCTCACAATCGATATCACCCTTGTCGGTCTTCACCAGCCAGCGCCCGTCGGCCTGCTGCTCGATACCGGTCACGGTGGTATAGCGGTAGATCTCGGCCCCTCGCTCACGTGCACCCTTGGCCAGCGCCTGGGTCAGATCCGCCGGCTGGATATAGCCGTCCTCCGGATGCTGGATGGCACCCAACAGTCCCTCGGTGTTGCACAGCGGCCAGATTTCCTTGACCTCGTCGGGGGTGAGGAACTTCACCTCCACGCCCACGGTCTTGGCTACTCCTGAGTAGTACTTGTACTCGTCCATGCGGTAGTCGCAGTTAGCGAGGCGGATATTGCTTACCTGGCTGAAGCCCACGCTCTGGCCGGTCTCCCGCTCCAGCTCCTGGTAAAAGTCGACCGAGTACTGGTGCAATTTGCCGACCGAGTAGCTCATATTGAACAGGGGCAGCAGGCCCGCCGCGTGCCATGTCGAGCCGGAGGTGAGCTCCTTGCGCTCGATCATCACCACATCGGACCAGCCCTTTTTGGCCAGATGGTAGAGCGTACCGGCGCCGACGACGCCACCACCTATCACTACAACACGCGCGGTAGATTTCATTGTATTGTTTGCTCCCAGTGTCCTGCTGTGCGAAACCAACCCGCCCACGGGCCACCACAAGCCCCGCGCAACGACGGTATTTCCGAAGCAGTTTAGCCAGCGCCCCAGCGCCCCGACTGCCCCGTTTGCGACTGTTAGGTATCAATTTGCGCCACCCACTCAGGGCCTCGGGAAGCCGTTGGAAAAGGGGCGGCAGCGATGCCGTAATCGTGTATCGCCAGGTCGCAAACAAACAATACCGGCCGCCTCAACCCGGGTAGGATCCCGTACAACCATAAACCGCCGACACAGAATCAGAGAGTGGCCCATGAAAAAAAGCCTGCGACAGGAGATCTTCAGACAGCGCAAGGCGCTCGACGCTCAGTCCTACCAGGAGCATAGCCGGGCGGTGATGCAGCGCTTGCTGGACAACGGCTTCCTGGACGAAGTCAAAAGCGTTCACCTCTACTACGCCATCTATAATGAGGTGAACACACTCGAGTTGATCGAAGAGCTCTGGCGGCGCGACATCCAGGTGGTGATGCCGCGCACCGATTTGAAAAACCACAAGCTGGACAACTATCAGGTCACCAGCTTCGACCAGTTCGAGGAGCGGACCGCCTTCAACCTGCTGGAACCGAAACAGTCCCTGCCACGCCACGAGGAGGATTGCGATCTCATCCTGGTGCCTGGTCTGGTATTCGACCACAACCTCAACCGTATCGGTTACGGGGGCGGTTTTTATGACCGTTTCCTGGCCCGAAGCAACGGGCGCAAGGTGGCCATTGCGTATGACTTTCAAGTCAGGGAATCGATTCCCAGCGAACCGCATGACATCCGGATGGACCAGATCGTTACCGACACGCGCATCTACGCCTGATCAGCCGTGGCGGTCGCCAGACAGGCCGTTTCCGAATCCGCCTCGAGTTAATACTCAAGTTTCGGAGTTTTAAAGGCGTCGTTTAGGGCGGGCTACGCCCTTGCTGGGACCGTCGGAGGCAGGAGGAGTGGTACAGGGATGTACCGTTTACGGAGCCGAGGATGCCATGCCGACGCCGAGCGTACAGGGACGTATTCACCGCGTGTCCCGGCAAGGGGGTGGCCCACCCGGTGTCTGGAACTGAACTCCGAAACTTGAGTTATATCGAGTCGTCATCCCCAGGTGAGTTGCCGCCGAGCGCCCTAAGCCGCCCCGGAAGCGAAACCCGCTGCCCGCAGCGACAAGGGTCACTTTATCGAAGAAACAGGTCGTTGTGAGCACAGGGACGGCAAAGCGGGTTGGGTACCATCCCATCATGTTTACCCGGGAATAACCAAATAGTGAGGATACCTTCGTGCAAGTAGCGGCCACGCATGAACACAAAGACCTGAACGGAAGAGCTGTCGCCGACCAGATCCTGGCCGACATACACGACCAGATGGAGTCGCTTAAATCGCACGGTTGGAAACCGAAACTGATCTCGATTACCGTGGGCGACACCAGCGCCGTAGAGGTCTATGTGCGCAATCAGAAGCGCACCGCCGAACGCGCCGGCATCGCGTTCGAAGAGCGCAACTTTTCCGCCGACGTATCCGACACTGAATTGCACGCCGCACTGGCGGCCATGAACGCGGACCCAAGCGTCACCGGCATCATCATTCAGCGCCCGGTGCCCAGCCACCTGGCAATCAAAAAACTGCAATCTGCAGTTCACCCGCTGAAGGACGTGGAGGGTATGCACCCGGCCTCCATTGGCAACATCGTCTACAACCAGCTCGACCTGGCACCCTGTACCGCTGCCGCCTCGGTAGAGCTGCTGAAACGCACCGGCCTCAGACTGCAGGGACTGGAGGTGACGGTGGTGGGCCATTCCGAGATCGTCGGTAAACCGATCGCTTTCCTGCTGATGTCGGAGGGCTGCACGGTAACCGTGTGTCACCACATGACCCGCAACCTGGCGGTGCACTCCCGACAGGCGGATGCGGTATTTGTGGCCGTCGGAAAACCGGGACTGATCACCGGCGACATGATCAAACCCGGGGCGGCGGTGATCGACATCGGCATCAATCAGATTCAGACAGAGAGTGGCGAAGCCCGCATCGTGGGTGATGTGGATTACCACTCCTGCCGCCCAATCGCCGGCTGGATCACACCCGTTCCGGGTGGCGTGGGCCCGGTAACGGTGGCCACTCTGATGCGCAATACCCTGGTCGCCGCCCGTCGACAGCGCCAGCACTACGAGGCGGAGTTCGGCAAGCCGATGGCGGTGTGATCCGGCCCTGATTGCGGCCTGCCTCCGATGCTTGACGCAGGCAAACAGATGCAGGTCGCTCACGGGTCAGCCTGGGGTCGCCGGCGGGCGCACCATTAGCCCCATCAACGACCATCAGTACCGCCTAACGCGTTGTTTATAAACCCACAAATGTACCGGTTTTCGGACTACAAAGGAGTCGACAGCATGAGCCAATCTGATGCATCCGCACCCACCCGGCGCAGCCGTCGTGGAGGCCGAGCCGCGCGCCTCGTCGCCGCTGAAGCCAGCGTCCCGATCGTACCCTACATCACGCGCAACATCCCCTATTACGAGGTGCTGGATGAAGAGGGGCTGAGCCTGATCGAGTCCAATGCCGACACCCTGCTCGAGGAGATCGGTATCGAGTTTCGCGATGACCCGGAGGCGTTGCTGATCTGGAAGGACGCCGGCGCGGAGGTCAGCGGCGAACGGGTGCGCTTCCCGCGCGGGTTTTGCCGTCAGATTATCCAGGCCTCGGCTCCCCGGGAGTACACCCAGCATGCGCGTAATCCCGAGCGCAGTGTGCGTATCGGCGGCAAGCACACCGCCTTCGCCCCCGGCTACGGTTCGCCCTTTGTTTACGACCTGGAGCAGGGTCGCCGCTACGCCACGCTGCAGGACTTCGAAAATCTGATCAAGCTGACCTATCTGTCATCCAGCCTGCATATCTCCGGCGGCACCATCTGTGAGCCGGTGGATCTGCCGGTGAACAAACGCCACTTCGACATGATCTACAGCCATATCAAGTACTCCGACAAGTGCTTCATGGGCTCGGTAACGGCGCCCGAGCGGGCCGAGGATACCGTGGAGATGGTGAAGATCCTGTTCGGCGACGACTACATCAACCCCGAGACCGGTCGCCCAAAGACCGTCACCACCAGCCTGATCAACGCCAACTCGCCAATGACCTTTGACGACACCATGCTGGGTGCGGCCAAGGTCTATGCGCGCAACAACCAAGCCTGCATCGTAACCCCGTTTATCCTCGCCGGTGCCATGTCGCCGGTGACGGTCGCCGGCACCGCCGCCCAATCACTCGCTGAAGCACTGGCGGGCATGGCCTTCGTACAGCTGGTCAATCCCGGCGCTCCGGTGGTGATGGGCAGCTTTGCCAGCTCCATCTCCATGCAGTCGGGGGCGCCCACCTTCGGCACCCCGGAACCGGCCCTGGTGCTCTATATCATGGCCGCCCTGGCACGACGCCTTGGCGTACCCTTCCGTTCCGGAGGCAGCCTCAGCGCCTCCAAGGTCCCGGATGCCCAGGCGGCCAGCGAGTCGGTCAACACCCTGCTGCCGACCGCGCTCGCCGGGGTCAACTTTGTGCTGCACACCGCCGGCTGGCTGGAGGGCGGACTGGTCATGGGTTACGAGAAGTTCGTCATGGATGCGGACCAGGCGAGTATGATGGAGGTGCTACTGAAGGGTGTTGATCTGAGTGAAAACGGTCAGGCGCTGGACGCCATCAGGGAGGTGGGGCCGGGCAACCACTTCCTGGGCTGCAGCCATACCCAGGCCAACTTCAAGACAGCGTTCTACCGCTCACCGCTGGCCGATAACAACAGCTTCGAGCAGTGGGAATCCGAGGGCAGCAAGGACCAGCCACAACGCGCCAATCAGCGCTGGAAGCAGATGCTGGCGGACTACCAGGCGCCGGCTATCGACCCGGCGGTGGACGAAGCCCTATGTGACTACGTGGCGCGACGTAAAGCGTCGTTTCCTGATTCCAACGTATAGCCACCCCCACACCTTTCGTCGACTCGGGCGACAAGGGTCCACGACACACGCCGTGAAGGTGTCACCACCTTCACGGCGTTGTCATTTGTGGTCGAAAGAGAACGGTACCAATCGTCGGTTCAACACACTACGCACTGACTGCACCGCTGACCTCCCTCGGGCATCTGACCATCACCAAACTTCAACGGCCTGCTGATCGACACCCTAGGCCGCGGACCGGCAATCAACCGGGTCGGGCACAACCGGTTGTGCTGAAGCTGTGCGCAAAAAATTCCTCACGGGCAGCCTGCCAGGCATCACCTGTTCGGCTGCATAGGCGATCCGCGCAAAACATATAAAAAACAGCGAATTCCATGCATTTTTTAGTATACGTTTTCGTCAATTTCCTGTAATAATTCGATACCATATTGTTTACAGGGTGATGCCGAATGACCGGTCCAATCAAACCAGACAATCCCCTGCGCTTAGGTTTTCTGGTCGTTCCGAACTACTCCATGATCGCGTTTACATCGGCCATTGAACCCCTGCGCATGGCCAATCAACTGGCCCAGCAAAAACTCTACGAGTGGCTCACGGTCACCTTGGATGGCGCACCGGTCCAGGCCAGTAACGGGATAATAATTCAGCCCGACTACGCCGCGGCTGATCTGCCGAAACTGGATATGCTGTTTGTGTGCGCCGGCATTGATGTGGCGGACAACTACTCCAAACCCCTGGCCAGCCTGCTGAACAAGCTGTCGCGGCAACATGTGGCGCTGGGGGCGCTTTGCACCGGCACCTATCTGCTGGCCAAGTCAGGCCTGATGGAGAACTACCGCGCCACCATTCACTGGGAGAATCTGGCCAGTACGCGCGACGAGTTTCCCCGTTTGCACCTGACCGACGAACTCTATGAGATCGACCGGAATCGCTACACCTGCGCCGGCGGTACCGCACCGATGGACATGATGCTGCAACTGATCAATGAGACCTGCGGCAGCACCCTCTCCTCGAATATCTCGGAGCAGTTCATGCTCAGCCGGGTACGTGACAAACACGACCGGCAGCGCACACCACTGCATCTGAAGCTGGGTACCAGCCAACCCAAACTGACCGAGGCGGTCTCGCTGATGGAGGCGAATATCGAAGAGCCGATCACCCTGGACGAACTCTCCATGCTGGTCGGCGTTTCGCGCCGTCAACTGGAACGACTGTTCCAGAAGTATCTCAATTGCGTTCCCACCCGTTACTACATGGATCTGCGACTGAGCCAGGCCCGCCTGATGTTGCTGCAGACCAACAAGCCGATCGTGGATGTGGCGATGGCCTGCGGCTTCGTCTCCGCCCCCCACTTCAGCAAGTGCTATCGGGATTACTTCGGCATACCGCCGCGCGAAGAGCGCCGCCGGCGCAAAGTAAAAAACCCGCTCCCATAAGGCAGCGGGGGTTTTCTCGCCGACGGGTGTGCGCCCATCGCTCAGTGGTAATTGATCATCCCTTGCCGCCGCCGACGCTCCCGCCCGCGCTGTTCACGCCGTTCGCTGCGACCGCTGGTTTGGACCTTCTTCTCGGGCAGCGTCACCACCTGTCTTAGCTGGGCAAACTCATCCCGGCTGTGGGGCAGCCCCATGGCCGCAACAAAATGCTCCTGGAAACGCGCCTCCAGCGCGGTCTCCACCTTCTCCACCGCGCGCAGCACCTGTTCAATGCGGGTACGTGAATCCCGGGTGAGCAGGGCGATACGCGCACCGGTGCCGGCGGCATTGCCCACCGAACCCACCTGGGTCAACTCGCAATCCGGGATCAGGCCCAGGGTCATGGCGTACTTCACATCGATATGTGAGCCGAAAGCCCCGGCCAGGGCGATGCGTTCCACCCGATCGATCCCCATGCGGTCCATCAGCAGCCTGATCCCGGCGTACAACGCCGCTTTCGCCAGCTGGATGGCACGAACGTCATTCTGAGTCAGGCGCAGACGCTTGCTGCCGCGGTGCAGGTCATAGGCAAAGGTACGACCGTCCTGCACGACCCGTTCACTCTTCTGCGCCATCGCCGGGTCAATCACCCCGTCGGCGTCGATCACCCCGGCCAGGAACAGCTCCGCGATCAGTTCAATAATCCCCGAGCCACAGATACCGCTAATACCGATATTGGCCGTCGCCGCCTCAAATCCGGGCTCATCCGACCACAGCTCACAGCCGATAATCTTGAAACGGGGCTCCAGTGTTTCCCGGTCGATGCGTACCCGCTCCACTGCGCCGGCGGCCGCACGTTGTCCACAACTGATCTGTGCCCCCTCAAACGCCGGTCCGGTGGGGCTGGAGGCCGCCAGCAGGCGGTGGCGATTTCCCAGGACGATCTCCGCGTTGGTACCCACATCCACCAGCAGGGTCATCTCCTCCGCCAGGTCCGGGCGCTCGGCCAGGATCACCCCGGCGGTGTCCGCACCGATGTGTCCGGCAAGACAGGGCAATACAAACAGGCGCGCCTCGGGGTGCAGATTCAGCTCCAACTGATCCGCGCGCAACTCCAGCGCCTTATCCACCGCAAGATTAAACGGCGCGGAGCCCAGCGGAGTAGGGTCGATGCCCAGTAACAGATGGTGCATGATGGGATTGCACACCACGCTCAGCTCCAGGATATCCACCACCTGGATGCCGACCTGCGATGCCGCCTCCCGCGCCAACTCATTGAACGCCTGACGCACCTGCCGGGTCATCTCCCGCGCGCCGCCCTCATTCATCATCACGTAGGAGACCCGGCTCATCAGGTCTTCACCGAATCGAATCTGGGGATTCATCATCGAAGCGGTAGCCACCACCTGACCGTTGTTTAGATCACACAGGTGGGCGGCAATGGTGGTCGAGCCCAGATCCACGGCCAAGCCGTAGGCGTCGCTCTTCTGGCCCGGCCAGACGGCGATCATTCGCGGCTGCCCCTGCATGGGGTAGTGGATGGCCACCGTCACCTGGACCATCGCCGATGCACCACCGGCCCCCTTGTCATGGACCACGTTCAACACCGACTGCAGCGCCCCCAGCAGGCCGAAGTCAAATGTCAGATCGGTAAAATGGTAATCCACCGCCAGTGCCTGCTGCAGGCGGGTGATATCGGACGCCGGCTCCCGGAGGTCCGGCAGAGCCACCCAGGTGGTATAAAGCTTTACCGCCGGGTCGTGATCGATATGGCAATTGGTCGCCTGCTTGACTACGTGTTGCTGGTGGGTCTGGCTCCCGGAGGGTATATCGATCACCAAATCACCGCGAATCTGCGCGCAACAGCCCAGCCTCAGGCCCGCTTCCAGGGTCTCCGCATAATCGAAGATCTCCGTCTCCGAGGGCGGCGAGAGATGCTCTTCGCGGGACTCGATGCCGTGTTTGGAAAAGGCGCCGACAATATGCAGCACCTGACAGGTTCCGCACACCCCATGACCGCCGCAGATCGTCTCCAGATCCACCCCCAGTTGCTGCGCCGCCTGCAGCACCGTGGTGCCTACGGGGAATTCACCCCGCAGGCCGGAAGGGGTAAAGACTACAATCGCTTTATCAGGCACGACGGCGGCGACTCGGCCGGCGCCCACGACCGGTGGCTTCACCTTCCGCGGGCGGTTCACGAAAACGCTTGATCCAGTTCATGCAGTCCGGATCACGTCCCATCATCACATCCGCACCCAAGGTGGCGTTGATCACCTCCATATGCATCGGGTTGGTGATCGCCGAGGTCATGCCGGCATGGATCGCCATACTGAGAAAGGCGCCGTTGATACCGTCTCGATTGGGCAGACCAAAGCTGATATTGGAGGCACCGCAGGTGGTGTTCACCTTCAGTTCGGTACGCAGGCGATGAATCAGTTGCAGCACCTGCTTACCGGCGGTGTTCACCGCGCCCACCGGCATCACCAGCGGGTCCACCACCACGTCACAGGCGGGGATGCCGTAATCGGCGGCCCGTTGTACGATCTTCTTCGCCACCTCGAAACGCACATTCGGGTCCTGGGAGATACCCGTCTCGTCATTGGAGATCGCCACCACGGCGGCACCGTACTTCTTGACCAGCGGCAGCACCTGCTCCATCTGCTCATCTTCACCGGTCACCGAGTTGACCAGCGCCTTACCCCGGTACACCTCCAGCCCGGCCTGCAGCGCAGCGATGATGGATGAATCGATGCACAGCGGGGTATCGGTGATCGACTGCACCAGCTGAATCACCTCAGCCAGAATCCTTGGCTCATCGGCCAGCGGGATGCCGGCATTCACATCCAGCATATGGGCACCGGCCTCGATCTGCGCACGCGCATCGGCTTCCACCCGGCTGTAGTCCCCCTCCCGCATCTCCGCCGCCAGGATCTTGCGCCCGGTCGGATTGATACGCTCTCCGATGATGACAAATGGGCGCTCGAACCCCAGCACCACCTCTTTGGTGGCCGAGCTGACGATGGTATCGGTCATTGTTATGCACTCTCCTTCTGTAATTCATGGCCACGCCCCGGGAACCAGGGCTCACGTCCCTGCAGCACCCCGGAACGATCAATTATCTCGGCCACCGTCTCCTCTTGACGGTAGGCCATTACATGGACGCCGCTGACCCCTTCGATCTCCCGCAGCTCCTGAATCAGTTCGATGCACAGTTGCTTGCCTTCCTGTTTCTGCTTCGCGGCACCGGCCAGCCGTTTGATCACCGCATCCGGGATATCAATGCCCGGCACGTGAGTGCGAATCCACTCCGCCGCCCTGGCCGAAGCCAGCGGCCCCACACCCGCCAGGATGTAGCAGTGCTCCAGTACCCCCAGGTCACGCAGTTGCGCCATAAAGGTCTTGAAACGCGGGATGTCGTAGCAGTACTGGGTCTGGATAAACTGCGCCCCCGCGGCTACCTTTTTGGCCACCCGCAGGGCGCGAAAATCGTATGGCGGGGCAAACGGATTCTCCGCCGCGCCGAGTAATACCCGCGGTGGCGCGGTGATCGTGCGCCCGCTGAGGAATTGGCACTCGTCGCGCATCCCACGCACGGTCTCCAACAGCGACATGCTGTCCAGATCGAACACCGGCTTGGCATCCGGATGGTCGCCCGACTGCACCCCGTCACCACTCAGGCACAGGACATTGGAAACCCCCATCGCGGCGGCACCGAGTACGTCACCCTGGATCGCGATACGGTTTTTATCGCGACAGGAGATCTGCATCACCGGCGAGTATCCGACTCGGGTAAGCAGGGCGCACATGCCGACACTGGACATGTGACAGTTGGCGCCGGATCCATCGGTGGCGTTCATGCCATCCACGTAACCGTCAAACACCCGTGCCCGAGCGTACACCTCTTCCGGATCGGCCGAATCCGGCGGCGCCAGCTCGGCGGTTACGGTAAAGCGCCCGGCCCGCAGTACCCGCTCCAGACGCCCCGGCGACGAGTGGCCCGGCAGGATCGGTAGCGGGTGCCACGGATCAAGTGGTTCATCTTCAAATATCACTGCGTATTCTCCGCGGCCTGTTTCGCCTGGACCGGTTGTGGATTGAGTTTCGCGGCTTCACGACTTTTCACGACACCGCGCACTACGCGCAGCCAGGATGAACTTCCCTGATAGCTGAAATTGACCGGCTTCTGCACAGTGAGGATGGCGTCCCCATTGCGCATCTGGCGACTGCCGTTCCAGGCCTCCACCCACACGCAACGGCGCTGCGGATAGATCTCGCAGTTGCCGTCGCCGCGTACTCCGCCGCAGGGGCCGTTACGCAGGTTCTTGGGGCAGTTCATGGTGCAGGACATGCCGGTGGTGCTGAGCTTGCACTGACCGCACATCTGGCAGTCGAACAGCACTCCCTTGCACAGCGCCTCAAGCCTGGCGACCGGTTTCTCCACGCGCTCGTAACCCAGGTTCTTCCACAACGGATGCAGCCGGGTGATGATCGGCTCAAAGACGTTGTAGATAATCTCGAACAGTCGCGCGTGGCGCGTGGTCCAGAGTCGAACGGAATACACGGATACCTCCAGCCTGTGTTGGGTATGCCCAGTGGATATTCGTGCCGAGGCGGGGTGATCAGCTCGACCCGACTCTCAGCTGCCGGTTAAATCGTTGTAACGAACGACCCAGTTCACCGCTGCCCGTATAGTGATACGCATAGCTCAATCCGAGTCGTTGTGCGGCAGCCTGTGCCCGCTGTTGCAGCTCCTGATCCTCACTCTGTGCCAGATACAGCAACTTCCGGTAGTGCCCGAACACCAACGGCTCTAATTCCGGTTTCCGATCCAGCCCCAGACCGCGTATCACCAGCCGATCGAAGTGCCGCACCAGGAAATCGGTCAGGTAGAAGGTGCCGAGTTCCGCCTCTTCAAACTGCTTGAACTGCTCACTGCCGCTATAGAACTGGTAGCAGTGGGCACCGGGGATACGCTCCACGCCCTCCCGCTCGAGCAGGGCGTCCAGTCTGCCGCCGGTACCGCAATCACCGTAGGCCACAAACACCAGCTGTCCCTTGCGCCTGGCGGCAGTTATCAACACCTGCACCGCATCCGGGATCCGTTCCGGGCGATTGTGCAGTTCGGCACTGATCGTGACCACCTCCAGATGGGTCCAGCCGTTGGCCTTGATCAGGGCCTGGATCTCCCGCAGCAGCGCCGAGCAGGTGATGATCACCGCACCCGGGGCAGCATCCGTCGCCTGCCGCTCCAGGTGATCGGTAACGCTATGCCTGGATGATAGGACGCTTGGCGGCATGGCATCTGACCCGGCGCAGTCAGGCAACCGCCACTTGGGCGATGGCCCCACCCCGACGCTGGGCCACCAACTCCTTGGCCATATCCACGGCAACCGCCGCGTCGCGACAGTAACCGTCGGCACCGACCGCCTCGCCAAACTCCTCGTTCAGGGGCGCGCCACCGACCAGCACGATGTAGTCGTCGCGGATACCCTTCTCCTTCATGGTATCGATCACCACCTTCATGTAGGGCATGGTGGTGGTGAGCAGCGCCGACATGCCGAGGATGTCCGGCTTGTGGGTCTCCAGGGCCTCCAGGTACGTCTCAACCGGGATATTGATACCGAGATCGATCACCTCGAATCCGGCGCCTTCCATCATCATCGCCACCAGGTTCTTGCCGATATCGTGGATGTCGCCCTTTACGGTGCCGATCACCATCTTGCCTACCGACTCAGCGCCGGTGTCTGCCAGGATCGGACGCAGGATCTCCATACCGCTCTTCATCGCATTGGCGGCGGAGAGTACCTCGGGAACAAACAGGATACCGTCACGGAAATCTACGCCCACGATGCCCATCCCGGCCACCAGTGCATCAGACAGCACCTTCTCCGCGGACCAGCCGCGATCCAGAAGGATCTGGGTCCCTTCGCCGATCTCCGCGTGCATACCGTTGTACAGATCGTCATACATCTGCTCCACAAGTTCATCGTCGGGCAGCGTTGAGAGGTCCAGTTCTTCCTCGTCGTACAGCTCTTCGTTATTGGACATGTGCAGATCTCCGTCATTAATAGAACCCGCCGCAAACTGCCACGGCTTACGGGTCCAAGATTATTGGCAGGCCGCCCCCCCTGCAGCCACCGGTTGCGACACGTGATTACCGAAAAGCGACACAAAAAAAAGCCGCCGTCGCGATGGGTAAAAAGTCCGTCGCCGGGGGGACAAAAAGGGGCGCCCGGTAGCCCTAATCTAGGGCCTCAGAACGGCACTTCGCCGGCACTTAGGACAGGCATCCCAAACCGGCGGCAGCATACCCAAATGAGGCAACAGATGGCACATATCATTGACGGAAAAACAGCGGCTCGGACACTACGAACGCAGATCACCCAACAGGTCGCCGCACTGCACTCGCAGGGCATCACCCCGGGGCTTGCGATGGTGCTGGTGGGAGAGGACCCGGCCAGCGCGAGCTACGTGCGCAGCAAGACGCGACAGACCGGAGAGTGCGGCATGCGGGCGTTCGAGCACGGGCTGCCGCAGTCGACCACCCAGCAGCAATTGCTACAGCTGATCGAACGATTGAACGACGATGCGCGGGTGCACGGCATCCTGGTCCAGCTGCCGCTGCCCTCCCACATAGACGCGGATGCAATACTCGACAGTATCCACCCGGACAAGGACGTGGATGGCTTCCACCCGGTCAACGTAGCGCGACTGGCCGGCGGCACCCCCGGCATCGTCCCCTGCACGCCCCTCGGCTGTCTGATGTTACTGCGAGGCGTACTTGGCGACCTGACCGGCAAGCAGGCCCTGGTGATCGGGCGCTCACAACTGGTCGGTCGCCCCATGAGTCATCTGTTATTGAGCGAAAACTGCACCGTCACCACCGCTCACTCCCGCAGCCGGGATCTGGCCGGCTTGTGCCGACAGGCCGATATCCTGGTAGTGGCCGCCGGACAGCCGGAGCTGGTTCGGGGTAGCTGGATCAAACCCGGCGCGACGGTGATCGACGTGGGTATCAACCGGCTGCCCGGAGAAAATGGCAAACCGCGACTGGTGGGAGATGTGGCCTTTCGCGAGGCGCAGGAAGTAGCGGGCGCCATCACCCCGGTGCCCGGTGGTGTGGGACCGATGACGATCGCCTGCCTGCTGCTCAATACCCTGCTCGCCGCGCTGCGGCAGCACCAGCTACCGATCCCCGAATGGGCACCTCAACAGAGCTAATCACCAACCCGCGCCTGCCGGGGCAGGCGCGGCCGATTCCGAGTCAAACTCAGCGCTGTACGCTCAGCCCGTACTCCGCAGCGGCATCCTGTAGCCATAGCCAGACGTAGTCGGCAAAACTGCGCCGCACGATCAATTCCCAGCGGGTGTCATCGATGCGCCGGATGACCGCCTGGGTCTTGGCAAAGGTGGTGGTGACCACCTTGCCCGGTGGGAAGGTGCCCGCATGCAGGTCGTAACCGGTGCTCTTTTTCAGCACATTCACGGCCTGTTCGCCGGACAGTTCGATCAGGGTCTGACCGCCGGAGACATTGACCACCGCATAGTGCCCCTCGATCGCCTCGCGCAACTGTTGTTCCATCTCGAACGCCTCGTTCCCCGGCAGGATCAACAGCCACTCATCGGGCGAGATCCAACGCAGCGACCGGTTCTCCGAGGCCACACTCTGCAGCGTCTCCGGCAGCGCCATGCCCACCACCCGTTCGACGCCATTCAGAAATGAGGCATTCTCCCTGGAGCCGCGCAGCACCAGGTGCCCCAGCAGTTTGTGCTCCCTCAATTGCACCCCAGCGGACTGCGCTTCGGAATCTGTCAGGCTGTCCAGACCGACATGGTGCAGTGGGCTCTCCGCCCGCGGGCCCGCCCCGGGCAGCTGGTCCATCATGACCACGTCCAGTTTTTTCTTGACTTCCGCTTGCGGTGTTTTTACATCAGACATTCTGGCGCTCCCCTTTCGGATCCAGGAAGATCGGGCTGCAGATCTCGGCTTCGATAACCGTACCGTCGGCCTGTGGATAGTAGACCGTATCGCCCATCCGATCATGCCCCCCACGGACAAAACCCATCGCGATACTGCGCTCCAGGTTGGCGCTGTAGTAGCTGGAGGTGACGTGCCCCAGCATGCGCATGGGCAACGGCTGATTGGGATCGTCCACCGCCTGCGAACCCTCGGGTATCACCACCTGGGGATCCCGACTCTTCAGACCGACCAGCTGCTTGCGCTGCGGTTTCACACAATCTTCGCGCGCCATGCCGCGCTTGCCGATATAACTGAACGGTTTCTGATTGGCCACACACCAGCCCATCCCGAGATCGAGTGGAGTTACCGAGCCGTCTGTGTCCTGACCGGCGATGATGAACCCCTTCTCTGCACGCAGGATATGCATCGTCTCCGTGCCATAAGGTGTCAGGTTGTATTTTTTTCCATGCTCAAACAGCTTCTCCCACACATACAAGCCGTAGTTCGCCTGCACATTGATCTCGAAGGAGAGTTCACCGGTGAAGGAGATACGGAATATCCGTGCCGGAACCCCGGCCACTGTACCGCTACGCCACTCCATGAAATTAAACGCGTCGCGCCCCAGATCGATATCGTCGGTCAGCTCGGCCAGCAGTTCGCGACTGCGCGGGCCGGCAATCGACATGGTGGCCCAGTGGTCGGTCACGGTGTTGAAATAGACCTCCAGCTCCGGCCACTCGGTCTGGTGATACAGCTCCAGCCACTCCAGCACATGGGCGGCACCGCCGGTGGTGGTGGTCATCAGGAAGTGATCCTCCGCCAGGCAGGAGGTGACGCCGTCATCAAACACCATGCCGTCTTCACCGCACATCAGGCCGTAGCGACACTTGCCGACCCCCAACTTGGCCCAGGCGTTGCTGTATACCCGGCCCAGGAACTCGCGCGCATCCCTGCCCTGGATATCGATCTTGCCCAGGGTTGAGGCATCCATGATGCCCACACTCTCACGGGTGGCCCGGCACTCCCGATCCAACGCCTGGCGCATGCTCTCGCCGGGTTGGGGGAAATACCAGGCGCGCTTCCACTGCCCCACATCCTCGAATTTGGCGCCGTGCTGTTGGTGCCAGCCGTGCATGGCGGTCAAGCGTTTTGGATCAAACAGCTCATTACAGTGGCGTCCGGCGATGGCGCCGAACGTGACCGGGGTGTAGTTGGGCCGAAAGATGGTGGTACCGGTCTCCGGGATGCTCTTGTTCATCGACTTGGCGGCGATCGCCATGCCGTTGATATTGCCCAGTTTGCCCTGATCGGTGCCAAACCCCATCGCGGTGTAGCGCTTCACGTGCTCAATCGACTCGAAGCCCTCCCGCGTCGCCAGTTCCACCGCCGCCGCGGTGACATCGGTCTGATAGTCGACGAACTGCTTCGGGGCGCGACTGGTCGGTTTGGTGTGCGGCACATGAAACAGGGGCATCGCCGGCCACTCCTCCACGTTCCTCGCCGAGGGTATGGGCAGTTGTTCCAGGTCCACCTCGAAGCCCGCATTGATCGCCGCCTGCGCCCCCTGGCGCGCGCCCTCTTCAAGACAGGCCGCCAGCGCATAGCTGCCGTTTACCGCACCGGCCACCAGCTGTTGCTGAACACCCTTTCCCGGGACAAAGGCGGCAATATCGTCGCGCCACTCGGGACGGCTGCCGGTATGGCAGGAGAGGTGCACCGTCGGGCTCCAGCCGCCCGCGCTGGCCACGGTGTCGCACGCCAGGCTGTACGGTTTGCCGGTCACCCGCCCACCGCCCTCATCAATATCCGCGATCACCACGCCCGATACCCGGTTACCGCCCGTCACCTCGATCACCGCGGCACCGGTGATCAGGTTCAAGCCCCGATCCCGGACCATGCTCACGGCCTCGCCGTCCGGATTGGTGCGGGTGTCCACAATCGCCGCAATCGCGTGTCCCGCATCCTGCCAATCAAACGCCGCACGGTAGCCGTAGTCATTGGTGGTCATCAGCACCAATCGCTGACCCGGCACCACGGCATAGCGCTTGATATAGGTGGACACCGCGGAGGCCAGCATACAGCCCGGCAGGTCATTGTTGCCGTACACCAGCGGTCGCTCGATGGCACCGCTGGCGAGTACCACCCAGCGGGCGCGTACCCGGTGTATGCGTTGACGAACCTGCCCCTGGGGGGCGCGGTCCGACAGATGATCGCTGAGCCGTTGGTGAATGGTAAGGAAGTTGTGATCATGGTAACCGTTGACCGTGGAGCGGGGCAGCAGCAACACGTTGTCCATTTCCCCTAGCGCCCGCACCCTGTCGGCCACCCACTCAACGGCCGCCACACCGTCGATCTGTTCGTCGCTGTGCAGCAGCATGCCGCCGAACTCGGCCTGTTCATCGGCCAGGATCACCCGTGCCCCACTGCGTGCGGCGACCAGCGCCGCGCTGAGGCCGCTGGGTCCGCCACCCACCACCATCACATCCGCATGCTGGTTGACGTGATCGTAACGGTCCGGATCATTCTCCAGGGGTGAACGTCCAAGCCCGGCCGCCTTGCGGATGTACTTCTCGTAGGTATCCCACATCGCTTGCGGGTACATAAAGGTCTTGTAGTAAAACCCGGGCGGCATCATGCGCCCACCGACCTTGCCGAGGTAGCCCATCAGGTCGAATTCGGTGCTCGGCCAGCCATTGGTGGAGTGGGCCACCAGCCCCTCGTACAGCTCTTGCTGGGTGGCCCGTACGTTGGGTACCTGGGTCGCCTCACTGGCACCCAGCTGCATGATGGCGTTCGGCTCATCGGCACCGGCGGCTACGATGCCACGCGGACGACTGTACTTGAAACTGCGCCCCACCAGGTCGACGCCATTGGCAAGCAGGGCCGAGGCCAGGGTGTCCCCGGCAAACCCGGTGTAACGTTTGCCGTTGTACTCAAACGGCAGGGGGCGGGTGCGATCGATGCGGCCGCCAGACTGGAGACGGTTCTTTTGTGTCATAGTCAGCGCCTCACTGATCCGGGTTGGTGGAGACTGCGGGCTGATCCCCGATCTTGTAGGTCTCCCTGATTTCGTAGGTCTGGGTGTCGCGGGTGATGTTGAAAAACTTGCGACAGCCGGCGGCGTGTACCCACAGCTCATGGTGAAGACCACGCGGGTTGTCACGGAAGTAGAGGAACTCACCCCACTCCCGGTCGCTGCAGTCGTCCGGGGCCGGCGGGCGGGCGATGTGCGCCTGGCCCTTGGCGTGGAACTCCTCCTCCTCGCGATGCTCTTCGCAATAGGGGCAGTAGATATGGAACATGTCGGTACTCCTTCGCTCAGTGGGCCACGCCGGCGGCGCCGTGCTCGTCAATCAACGCACCGTCGTAGAAGCGGTACATGGAGAAGGGTTTGGCCAGTTCATGGGCCTCACCCTTGGCCAGGGTGGCCGCAAACACATGCCCCGAGCCCGGTGTCGCCTTGAAGCCACCGGTACCCCAACCGCAGTTGAAGAACAGGTTCTCTACCGGCGTATCGGAGATAATGGGACAGGCATCCGGACAGGTATCCACAATGCCGCCCCACTGGCGATTCATACGCACCCGGCTGAAGATCGGGAACAGCTCCACGATCGCCTGCACGGTGTGCTCGATGGTCGGGTAGGAGCCGCGCTGGCCGTAGCCGTTATAACCGTCGATACCGGCACCGATCACCAGATCGCCCTTGTCGGCCTGGGAGATGTAGCCGTGAACATGATTGGACATCACCACCGTATCCAGCACCGGCTTGATCGGCTCCGAGACCAGGGCCTGCAGCGGATGGGACTCCAGCGGCAACCGAAAGCCGGCCATCTGCGCCAGCACACTGGAGTTGCCGGCGACCACACAACCGATTCGGCCCGCCTTGATGGTGCCGTGCTGTTTGGTGACCACCGCCGTGGCGGCCCCGTCCTCGACCTGGATATCCACCACTTCACACTGTTGAATCAGATCCACACCGAGCCGGTCGGCGGCCCGGGCAAAGCCCCAGGCCACCGCATCGTGGCGCGCCACACCGCCGCGCGGCTGCCAGGAGGCGCCCATCACCGGGTAGCGTCGATTGGCCGAGCAGTCCATGATCGGCACGATCTCCTGCACCTGTTTGGCATCCAGCACCTCGCCGTCGATACCGTTCAGCCGGTTGGCATTGACCCGCCGCTGGATATCTCGCATGTCTTGTAGCGTGTGGCCCAGGTTGAGCACCCCGCGCTGGGAGAACATGACGTTGTAGTTCAGGTCCTGTGACAACCCCTCCCACAACTTCAGCGCATGCTCATACAGATGGGCCGCCTCGTCCCACAGGTAGTTGGAGCGCACGATAGTGGTGTTGCGTGCCGTGTTTCCGCCGCCCAGGTAGCCCTTCTCGATCACCGCCACATTGGTGATGCCGTGCTCCTTGGCCAGGTAGTAGGCGGTGGCCAGGCCATGCCCGCCACCACCGATGATAATCACGTCGTAATGGGTCCTGGGCGTGGGGTTGCGCCACACCCGCTGCCAGTTTTCGTGATGGCTGAGCGCATGTTTCAGCAGCCCGAAACCGGAATATTTCTGCATAGTCTCGTCCTCAGTCTCACCCGGTCAGTGACCGCCGCAGTCATCAACACTCGATGACATTGACAGCCAGTCCGCCCCGGGAGGTCTCTTTATATTTGTCCAGCATGTCCCTGCCGGTCACATTCATGGTGGCGATCACCCGATCCAGCGACACGAAGTGCTCTCCATTTCCGCGCACCGCCAGGGTAGCAGCATTGATTGCCTTCAGCGACGCCATGGCGTTGCGTTCGATGCAGGGCACCTGCACCAGTCCGCCCACCGGATCACAGGTCAGCCCCAGGTTATGCTCCATGCCGATCTCGGCCGCATTCTCCACCTGCCGCGGCGTGCCGCCGGCGGCCTCCGCCAATCCCGCCGCCGCCATGGCGCAAGCCGAGCCCACCTCGCCCTGGCAGCCGACCTCGGCACCGGAGATGGAGGCATTCTCCTTGAACAGGATGCCTATCGCCGAGGCGGTAAGCAGGAAGTTGATCACCCCCTCCTGATCGGAATTGGGGCAAAAGTTGACATAGTAATGCAACACCGCGGGTATGATGCCGGCGGCACCGTTGGTGGGTGCGGTCACCATGCGCCCGCCGGCCGCATTCTCCTCATTCACCGCCAGGGCGTACAGATTGACCCAGTCCAGGGCCCCCATCGACGGCGTGATCATGTCCATGCGATTGCGGTTTTTCAGATCATGGTACAGGGTCGGGGCACGCCGCTTTACGTTCAGGCCACCCGGCAGTATGCCTTCGTTGCGGATGCCGTTCTGGACGCACTCCTGCATTACCTGCCAGATATCCAGAATGCCGGCACGCACCTCCGCCTCACTGCGCCAGACCTGCTCGTTGGCCATCATCACCTGGGCGATGGAGAGGTCCCTCTCTTCACAAATATTCAACAGCTCACGCGCGGTGTGGAAGGGGTACGGCAACGGGGTGTCGTCCTCAACGATCCGATCGGCCCCGGCGGCCGCCTCATCCACCACAAAGCCACCTCCCACCGAATAGTAGGTTCGCTGACTCACCAACTCGCCGCTCGGGTCCCAGGCGCTGAAACACAGCCCGTTGGCGTGGTAAGGCAAAAGCTCGTGCCCCAGAAAACAGATATCCCGCGACTCGTCGAACTCGATCTCCTGGCGCTCCAGTAACCACAGCCTGGACTGCTCACAGATCGCCTGCGCCCTCAGCGGCACCCTTGCCGGATCCACCACTTCGGGCTGATACCCCTCCAGGCCGAGCAACACCGCCGGCCCGGAACCGTGACCGCGGCCGGTGGCACCCAGGGAGCCGTAAAGCTGGCACTGCACCCGTGCCACCTGCGGCAACAGACCGTCACTTTGCAGGGAAGCGGCAAAGCGCTGCGCCGCTTTCATCGGCCCCACGGTATGGGAACTGGAAGGACCGATTCCGACCTTCAACATATCGAACAGACTGATCGCCATCAGCGCAATCCTCGCTCAACGGTACACCGGATAACGGGCGCAGAGCGCCTCCACCTTCTCCTTCACCTGGGCGATGGCCGGCTCCGCATCACCATGCTGCAGGGTATCCAGGATGTCCGCTATCCAGTGGCTCAGCTCCCGGCACTCCACCTCGCCGAAGCCCCGGGTGGTCACCACCGGGGAACCGATGCGCAGACCGGAAGTGACAAACGGCGACTGGGGATCATTCGGCACCGAGTTCTTGTTCACGGTGATCGAGGCCCGTCCCAAAGCGGCGTCCGCCTCCTTCCCGGTCAACCCCTGCTTGATCAGACTGAGCAGAAACAGGTGGTTGCGGGTGCCACCGGAGACCACCTCGTAACCGCGCTCGACCAACACCTCCGCCATGGCCTGGGCGTTCTTTAGCACCTGCACCTGATAGGCCTTGAACTCCGGCTCCAGCGCTTCTTTAAAGGCCACCGCCTTGGCGGCAATCACATGCATCAGGGGGCCGCCCTGGCCACCGGGAAACACCGCGGCATTGAGTCGCTTCTCCAACTCCGGATTGGTCCGGGCCAGAATCAGTCCGCCGCGAGGGCCGCGCAGGGTCTTGTGGGTAGTGGTGGTCACCACGTCGGCATACGGCAACGGGTTGGGATAGAGCCCGGCCGCCACTAAACCGGCCACATGCGCCATATCCACAAACAGGTAAGCCCCCACCTGATCGGCGATCGCCCGGAAGCGCGCCCAATCCACCACCTGAGAGTAGGCGGAGAAGCCGGCTACAATCATCTTCGGACGGTGCTCTTCGGCCAGGGCCTGCACCTGCGCATAATCGATCTCACCGCTCTCCTGATCCAGTCCATATTGTACGGCGTTGTAGATCTTGCCGGAGAAGCTGACATGGGCGCCGTGCGTCAGATGTCCACCGTGCGCCAGACTCATGCCCAGCACCGTTTCACCCGGCTGCAGCAGCGCCATGTAAACCGCCGCGTTGGCCTGCGAACCGGAGTGCGGCTGTACATTGGCGTAATCGGCACCGAACAGCTCTTTGGCGCGATCAATGGCCAACTGCTCCACCACATCCACATGCTCACAGCCGCCATAGTAGCGTTTCTGCGGATAGCCCTCGGCGTACTTGTTGGTCAGCAACGACCCCTGCGCTTCCATCACCCGGGTGCTGGTATAGTTCTCCGAGGCGATCAGTTCGATATGCCGCTCCTGTCTCTGGGCCTCGCCCTGAATCGCGTTCCACAACACCTGGTCGAACTGCGCAATCTGGTCACTCTTGTTCAACATCGGATCCCATCCTCCATTCCCAGACGGTCTTCGCCGTACTGGCGGCATCATCACGCCCACACCGCGGGGGCGCCTTCAGAGCGCTCATAGTATTAACTTGCAGAAATCGCCAGTTGCCTGCCAGCGGCTTGATAGTATGGATTTGCGACACCCCCCGACGCACGCGGCAATACCCTGCCCGACGGCCGATCCCGGCGCCTGCGCCCGCGAACCCGGCACAACCGATCCGATACGATATCACTACCACAAGGGCCGCAGAAGCTCCCTCAACCGGCGTCGCGCGTATTCAGCGACGACTCCGCCCCCGCCTCCTGCATCAGGCGCAGCATGCAGGCCGCCTTGTCCAGGGTCTCCTGATACTCGGCCTCGAGTTGCGAATCCGCCACCACGCCACCGCCGGCCCAGAAGCGAGCCACCCCGTCCTGCTGCAGCAAGGTACGAATGGCGATGCTGGTATCCAGGCTGCCGTCATAGCCAAGATAGCCGATGCTACCGCAATAGACGCCACGCCGATGCGGCTCCAACTCCCGGATCACCTGCATTGCCCGACGCTTGGGGGCGCCAGTGATGGAACCACCGGGAAAGGCGCCACCAAGCAACGCCAACGGATCGCCATCGGCGGGCATATCGGCGTGGATGGTGGTCACCAGGTGGTGCACATTGGCAAAGCTTTGCACCTCGAACAGACGCGGCACGCGCACGCTGCCGGGCACGCAATGGCGGCCCAGATCGTTACGCAACAGGTCCACTATCATCAGATTTTCCGCCCGGTCCTTTTCACTCTCAGCCAGCTCCCGCGCCAGCCGGCGATCGGTCGCCTGGTGTTCGCTGCGCGGCCGGGTACCTTTGATCGGGGCGGTCTCGACCACACCGCGGGCTACCTGAATGAAACGCTCGGGTGAGACGCTCAAGACCTCGCCCCAGGGCAGCTTGAGATAGGCCGCGTATGGCGCCGGACTGATGTTGCGCAGGCGGCGATAGGCCAGCCAGGGGTCTCCTGACACCGGTACACTGAACTCACGGGTCAGATTTACCTGGTAGCAGTCGCCTTCGCGCTGGTAGTGTTTAATACGCCGAAAGGCCGCGGCATAGGCCTCCAATCCCAAATTGGTCTCCACCGCTCCGTGCGCCCGGTAGGGTACCCGTTTGCGCGCTGCTGGAAGCCGGGTGAATCGCGCCACGAGCCGCGACCACTGACGCGCCAACGCCGGTGTCAGATGGCTGCTGGCAAGCCAGCAGCGGCGCGTCTGATGATCACTCACCAGCGCCCAGTCGTAGATGCCGATCGCCATATCCGGAAAACGTCCGGCCGCGCTGTCACCGGCATGCGGATTGGCCGGATCACAACACAACTCGTAGCCGAACAGGCCCACCGCTCCCCCCCGGAACGGCAGGGGCGAATAGTCGCCATACGGCTTACCCAACAACTCCCGCAACAGCTCCAGTGCCGGACGTCGCGAACGTTTTGCAAGGCCCTCGCCACAGATCAGCGTCTCCTCTCCCCGGGTGACCAGGGTCACACGAGGGTCGGCCACCAGGATGTCGTAACGCCCCTGCTGGCTGCGAGGTCGACCACTGTCCAGAAACATCGCCCACGGTAGATCCGCCAGCGCCTCGAACAGGCGGCTACTGTCGGGATGATAAGGTATCTCGGAAAGCCGATGCCCCGAAACAATGCGCTGCACGTTCATCTTAGCTGCACCCGTAATTTGCAACCCAGTCCTCGGAAGGTCCCGCGTCCGACATACCCACCGGATGATTCCCATTGATAAGCCGTGGTGCGTCACCAACCAGCTCCTGAAAATCACTGCGTTGATTTACAAAGATGTGCGCCGCCACCCGCAACCCGGTATCTCGCTGCAGGGTGCCGGCCATGATACGGATCAGGCCGTCCCCGGGGCGCGGCAACCAGAACAGACTGGAACCACACTCACGACAAAAACCGCGTTTCGCCAGCTTGTTGCCGTACCAGGCGAGGCCGTCGCCACGCAGTATGTTCAACCGCGACTCGGACGCCGCAGTGGCGGAGACAAAGTTGCCGCTGCTCTTGCGACACTGATCGCAGTAGCAGCTCACTACATCCCGCAACGGCCCGTCAACCTCATACTCCACACAACCACACAGACAGCTACCCTTCAGGGTCTTCGTAGTCACTTGCGGTTCATCTTGACTCGTCATCAGCCTGTTCCTGTGCAGATCAGTCATTCCGATTTTCAGCTTACCGAAACCTGGCAATCGCTCATGTCTTTTCACGACCCGCTGTTACCTTTAGGCGACGGTCTTGCAGACCACCTTGGTGCCGCGCCGTCCGGCTCCTTGCCAAACCTCGCCGACTGGAAAAAAAGCGGCCGGCATGAAGCCGGCCAGGGAGGACCGTAGACGATGACAGCCGTCTACTGCTGGAAGCGGAGCCGCCTCAATGCACTCGGACTTTCCGGTCAGAAAAGACCTTCGATATGTCCGGCTTTGTTAACAAATATCTTCTCCGCCGTCGGCACCCGGGGCAGGCCCGGCATGGTCATGATATTGCCGCAGATCACCACCACGAAACCGGCACCGGCGGAGAGTCTCACTTCACGTATCGGCACCACATGCCCGGTCGGGGCACCGCGCAGATCCGGATCGGTGCTGAATGACATTGGCGTCTTGGCAATACACACCGGCAGCTCACCAAAGTCCTCCTGCAGTTTGGCAAACTGATCACGCACCTTCTGATCGGCAATGATGTCATCGGCACCGTACAACTCGGTGGCCACGGTCTTGACCTTGTCCCACAGCGGCGTCGCGTTATCGTAAAGATACCTGAACTCGGTTGGCTGGCGGTCGATCATCGCAACCACTTCATGTGCCAACTCCTCGGTACCTTCGCCGCCCATCGCCCAGTGATCACACATGATCGCCTGCACACCAATCTCGGCACACTTCTCCTGCAGCAGTTCGATCTCTGCGTCGGTATCGGCGCTAAAGCGATTGATGGCGACCACCACCGGCACACCGAACTTCTTCACATTGCTGACATGACGCGCAATATTTTCAAAGCCCTGATCCAGCGCCTTCAGGTGCTCATATTTCAACTCATCCAGCGAACAGCCACCGTGCATCTTTAGCGCACGAATGGTACCCACCACCACGGCGGCGTCCGGGGTCAGGCCCGCCTTGCGCATCTTGATATTGAAGAACTTCTCGGCGCCCAGATCGGCACCGAACCCGGCCTCCGTCACTACGTAGTCGGAGAGCTTAAGGGCGGTGGAGGTGGCCAATACCGAATTGCAGCCGTGCGCAATGTTGGCAAATGGCCCGCCGTGCACAAACGCCGGCGTCCCTTCCAGTGTCTGCACCATGTTCGGTTGAATAGCGTCCTTCAAAAGCGCGGTCATCGCACCCTGCGCATTCAAATCACGCGCAAAGACCGGTTTCTGCTCCCGGTTGTAACCGACAATGATATTGCCCAGACGCTCCTGCAGATCATCCAGGTCACGCGCCAGACAGAAGATCGCCATCACCTCGGAGGCCACGGTAATATCGAAACCGTCAATTCGCGGAAAACCGTTAATCACGCCACCCAGGCTGTTGGTGATCTCACGCAACGCCCGGTCGTTCATGTCCACTACCCGGCGCCAGGTGATCCGGCGTGCATCGATACCCAGTTCATTACCCCAATAGATATGATTATCGAGCATCGCGGAAAGCAGATTATGCGCTGCACTGATGGCATGGAAATCACCCGTAAAGTGCAGATTGATGTCCTCCATCGGCACCACTTGCGCATAGCCACCTCCGGCGGCACCACCCTTGATGCCAAAGCAGGGACCGAGCGACGGCTCGCGCAGGCAGATAGAGGCCTTCTTGCCGATACGGCTCAAGGCATCACCCAGACCTACGGTGGTGGTGGTCTTACCCTCACCCGCCCTGGTGGGGCTGATACCGGCGACCAATATCAACTTACCGTTGGGACGACTCTTCAGGCTTTCGATATAGTCCAACGAAACCTTCGCCTTGTGGTGGCCGTGGGGTAACAGATCCTGCTCTTCGATATCGAGTTTTGCTGCGATCTCTTTGATCGGTCGCATCGAAAATTCGCGCGCGATTTCGATATCTTCCTTGGGATTGATGTGCTGGGATGCAGGCATGTTCGAAAGTCCTCAACAAAAAATACAACCGTTGGCTGGTGAGGGAATGGTGAAACAAAGCGGTGAACAAAAACGTCTGCGGGGCGACTTTGGTCTGTCTATTTACGACATATGGCAGGCCCCGAACCGACCCGGACCAAACACGCCGTCAGCACAGTTTTAAACAGGAAAACAAAGCAAGCAGGGAAAGCATAAAAAAAGCCCGGCCTGTCAGTGACAGGCCGGGCGCAGGATAAGCCAGCAATCAAACAGCCGCTTCGACATGCACCGCGCAGTATTTAAATTCTGGAATTTTTCCGGCCGGATCGAGCACGTCATTGGTCAGCAGGTTGGCCGCTGCTTCGCGATAACAGAAAGCGATAAACACCTGTCCCGGACGCAGCCCGTCATCGGCGCGCACCGCCGCCAACAACTCACCCCTTCTGGAGCTGACCCGAACCTGATCACCCTCCCGGATATCGATTTGCGCCAACTCATTCGGATGCATATTCACCACCGGAATCGGCTCGATGGCATCCAGTACCTGGGAACGCCGGGTCATGGAGCCGGTGTGCCAGTGCTCCAGTTGACGGCCGGTGATCAGTACCTTGGGATACTCATCATCCGGCACTTCATCGGCGCTAATCAGCTGGGTCGGCACCAATCGCCCCTTACCGCTGGCGGTTGGGAAATCATTGGTGAAGATCACCGGTTCACCCGGATCACCCTCCTGGTGACAAGGGAAGGTGACGGAGTCTTCCTGCTGCAAGCGCTGCCAGGTTATACCGGTAATACTCGGCATCGCCTTGCGCATCTCGTCAAACACCTGCTGTGGACCACGGTAGTGCCAATCCAGTCCCAGGCGACGTGCGATCTCCTGGATGATCCACAGATCCTGCCGCGCCTCGCCCGGCAGCTCCAGTGCCTGACGACCCAGCTGCACGCGGCGATCGGTATTGGTGAAAGTGCCGCTCTTTTCCGGGAATGCCGAGGCCGGCAATACCACATCAGCAAACCAGGCGGTCTCGGTCATGAACAGGTCCTGCACCACCAGATGCTCAAGCGCGGCCAGTGCCTTGCGGGTGTGATTCAGATTGGGATCCGACATCGCCGGATTCTCACCCATGATGTATATGCCGCGGATCCCGCCCGCCAGAACGGCGTGCATGATCTCCACCACTGTGAGTCCCGGCCGGTCATCCAGGGTGGTCTGCCAAAGCGCCTCGAAGCGCGCCCGCGCCTGCGCATTGTCGACGCGTTGGTAGTCGGGAAACACCATCGGGATCAGGCCCACATCCGATGCCCCCTGGACATTGTTCTGCCCACGCAGCGGATGCAGGCCGGTTCCCGGCCGACCGATCTGACCGGTAATCAGGGACAACGCAATCAGGCAGCGGGCGTTGTCGGTACCGTGCACATGCTGTGA
Source organism: Sedimenticola hydrogenitrophicus (assembly GCF_029017505.1). Classification (GTDB taxonomy): domain Bacteria; phylum Pseudomonadota; class Gammaproteobacteria; order Chromatiales; family Chromatiaceae; genus Sedimenticola; species Sedimenticola hydrogenitrophicus_A. The sequence continues at coordinate 32,951 of NZ_JAQGEI010000005.1, read as the reverse complement.
GATGCCCATCCCCCACAGGATCATGGCACTGCGGGCAGTAGCATATTTGCGCGCCACCTCGCGAATGGTCTGCGCATCGATGCCGCAGATCGGCGCCATGCGTTCGGGAGTGAACTCACGCACCTGCGCCTGCAGCTGTTCGAAGCCCTCGGTACGCCGCTGTACAAACTCCCGATCCACCAAATCCTCTTCGATAATGGTGTGGATCATCGCATTCAACAGGGCGACATCAGTATCCGGATTAAACTGTAGTACGTACTCGGCATGACGCGCCACCGGAGTGACCCGCGGGTCCATCATCACCAGGGTCTTGCCCGCCCGGGCCGCGTTCTTGATAAAACTGGCGGCCACCGGGTGATTGGCCGCCGGATTGGAGCCGATGACAATAATCACCTCGGCCTCGACCACGTCGGCAAACGGGTTGGAGACCGCACCGGAACCGATAGCCTCCAGCAAGGCAGCGACGCTCGAAGCGTGGCACAGCCGGGTGCAGTGGTCGACGTTGTTGCTGCCGAAACCGGTGCGCACCAGCTTCTGAAACAGATAGGCCTCCTCGTTACTGCCCTTGGCCGAACCGAAACCCGCCAGGGCACGCCCACCCTGCTGCTGCAGGATCCGGCGCAGGCCGTCGGCGGCGGCATTCAGCGCCTCCTCCCAGCTTGCCTCACGAAATACCGACCGGTAATCGGCGGGATCGCCTATGCCGTCCACCGACTTGGGCACGCCCGGCCGTCGGATCAGGGGCCGCAGCAGGCGATGCGGGTGGCTCACATAATCGAAGCCGAAACGCCCCTTCACGCACAGGCGACCGTGGTTGGTGTCGCCATCACGCCCCTGCACCTGCAGGATCCGGTTGTCCTTCACCTGGTAGCTCATCAGGCAGCCCACCCCACAATAGGGGCACACGGAATCGACCGTCTTGTCCGGGGCGATCAGCCCCACCCCGCCGGAGGGCATCAGCGCACCGGTGGGACAGGCCTGTACGCACTCGCCACAGGCGACGCAGCTGCTCACGCCCATCGGGTCATCCAGGTCGAATACAATCTTTGATTCGGCCCCACGGAAGGCGTAGCCGATCACATCGTTGACCTGCAGCTCACGACAGGCGCGCAGACAGCGGGTGCACTGGATGCAGGCATCCATATTGACCTCGATGGCCGGATGGGAGGCATCCCGCACCGGCTGTCGCCGGGAGGCGAATCGGGGCGTACCGACCCGTAGATGATCGGCCCACTGGTCCAGCTCCGAATTCAGGGTATATTCGCGCTCCGCCACATCCGACTGCAGCAGTTCCAAGACCATCTTCTGGGCGGTTTGTGCTCGTGGATTGCTCGAATGTACCACCATGCCTTCGGTCGGGGTGCGTGAGCAGGAGGCGGCCAGTACCCGTTCGCCCTCGATCTCCACCATGCAGGCACGACAGTTGCCCTCGGCCCGCAGCCCGGGCTTGTAGCACAATCGGGGGATGCGCTCGCCATGCCGCTCTGCCACCTGCAGGATCGATTCACCCGCATACGCCTCCAGTGTCTGTCCGTTCAGGGTAAAGCGCACCGCGTTGCCGTTGTTGTCGTCGTGGGCACTCATGTCAGACGATCTCCTCCGGGAAATAGCGCAACACACTGCGCAGGGGGTTGGGTGCGGCCTGGCCCAGACCACAGATCGAGGCATCCTCCATCACCTGGGCCAGCTCCCCCAACAGCGCATGATTCCACTGCTGTTCCGCCATCAGGTCAGCGGCCTTGCGGGTGCCGACCCGGCACGGGGTGCACTGACCGCAGGACTCATGGGCGAAAAAGCGCATCGCGTTCAGCGCCGCGTCGCGCACGCTGTCCTGGTCCGACAGCACGATGACAGCAGCCGAACCGATGAAGCAGCCGTGTGCCTGCAGCGTATCGAAATCAAGCGGCAGATCAGCCAGTGAGGCGGGCAGGATGCCGCCCGAGGCACCGCCTGGAAAATAGGCTTTCAGCGTGTGTCCCGGCAGCATGCCGTCGCAGTAGTCGTCCACCAGTTGACGCAGGGTGATGCCGGCCGGCGCCAGATGCACCCCGGGGCGCTTCACCCGTCCGCTTACCGAGAACGAGCGCAAACCCTGACGACCGTTGACGCCGTGGCCGGCAAACCAGTCGACGCCCCGCTCCAGGATGTCACGCACCCAGTAGAGGGTTTCGAAGTTGTGCTCCAGCGTGGGCCGACCGAACAGCCCCACCTCTGCCAGGTAGGGGGGACGCTGCCGCGGCATGCCCCGCTTGCCCTCCAGTGATTCGATCATCGCCGACTCTTCACCGCAGATGTAGGCCCCGGCGCCGCGCCGCAGATGAATCGGGGGCAGGGCTATGGGTTGCTCCATTTTCAGGCGCTGCAGTTCCCGCTCCAACAGCTGGCGACAACCGGCGTACTCGTCACGCAGATAGATGTAGATCTCGTCACAACCCACCGCCCAGGCGGCAATCAGCATCCCTTCCAGGAAGCGGTGCGGATCGCGCTCCAGGTAGTACCGGTCCTTGAAGGTGCCCGGCTCACCCTCATCGATATTCACCGCCAGCATGCGTTTGCCGGGGAAGCCGCTAACGATGCGCCACTTGCGTCCGGCGGGAAAGCCGGCGCCACCCAGCCCGCGCAATCCGGATCCCTCCATCACCCGCATCACCGACTCGCGATCCCGTTCACCCGCCACACAGGCCTTAATCAGGGCGTATCCCCGCTCCCGTACATAGCGACTGTAGCCGATAGCCCGGGATGGCGGAGTGTCCGATATATCGCCCTCCGCAACCGCCCGCAGAACCCGCTTGGAGGTCGCCCGGGCTACCGGCCGGGTGCCCACCACCGCCACCGGGGCCTCCTGGCAACGCCCTACACAGGGAACCTTTTGGATACGCACCTGCGCCGGATCCAGCCCTTCGCTGAGGGCGTCGATGAGCCCGCGCGCGCCGGCCAGCTCGCAACTCACCGAATCACACACGCGCACGGTCAGGGGAGGCGGCGGTGTCTCGCCCTCCTTCAGCACATCGAAATGGTGATAGAAGGTGGCCACCTCGTACACCTCCACCGGTGAGAGCCGCATCAGGTCCGCCAGGGCCACCAGATGATCCGCCGACAACGCCCCATAGCGGTCCTGAATCAGGTGCAGATACTCGATCAGCCGATCCCTTGCCGGACGCTCTCCCCGCAGCAGGTCGGCCACCTGCGCCCTCGCCTCCGGTTTAACGCTGCGCCCCCGGCGGCCACCGCGACGTCTGCCCTGTTGCTGCTTACTCATATCTAAAGACCCGTTGTACGCCCATGTTTGAATGGCTAACCGGCGGCACCCACCACCTGCGTCAATCCTACCCGACGAGGATGGGCCCTTTGCGGCCGCGCTGCCACATCGTCCAGTGCCAGCGGCACACGCCGTAACGGCTGCCGCCGCTTATCGAAACGCTGCCACAGCGTTCGATAACGCTCTCCCCGCTGGGGGTGGCGCGCCTCGCCGGCTATTTCTGCCAGCGGGCAGAGTACAAAGGCATACTGCTCGATATCGGGCCGGGGGACGAACCGGTCATTCACCGGCCCAACGTAGTCGCCGTACAACAACAGATCAAGATCGAGGGGGTAGCGCCCCCCCGACGTCCCGCCGCGCACACGTCCGCAGGCCTGTTCGATTTGATGCAGGCGCTGCCTTAGCGCGGCCAGCGGTATTGTAGTATTCAGACCGATAACCAGATTATAGAAATGACCCTGTGCACTGCCCACAGCCCGGCTCTCATATACCGAGGAGAGGGTCAGTGCACCGAAACAGGCGCCCAGCTCTCGCACCGCGGCCTGGATGTTGTATGCGCGCTGATGGTTACTGCCAACACCAATGTAGACCCGGGGCATGTTGTCTTCCGCTTATGAGTAGTGATACCACAGGAGGACCTGTGACCTGACCGGCGCTTCGAGCAGGGATCAACGCCCGGCGCCCGAACGGCCTTGATGGTAACGGGCTATGCGGCCCCGGGGACAGCTTGAATGCGACCTGTTGCTTGGCGGCGGCGACTTGGGGCCCAACCGCTCGGGAACATCACCGGAGTGGACGCATAGTATGCGTATAGCGGTTTGGGTCCGCTTCACAACAGGCGCAACCGCTGCGGGTGGCCGCATCGGGCGGACAGGTGACCGGACAGCAGGCGTTTCGGTAGCTCGCCCGCCGCCTTTTGTTCCCCACGCGACATATCGCCCTGTACATCGCGGTTAGTGATTGAATTCACCCCCCACTCTGGTGACAATCTTCGATAACCGTTTCCTCGGACGGCCATTGGGGGCGCTTGGGCCGCCGCCTGACTCGTGCGAGCGAATTCGCTGCTAACCTATAACAACATTTATCAACGGCTCTCAGACTGGAATAGATATCGTGCATGCTGAACAGCTTGAAATCGCCGGATTTCTTGAAAAAAACCCTCCCTTTGATGAGCTCTCCCAGGAGGCGCTTCATGAATTGGCGCAGCAGGTGGAAGTGGCCTATTACCGGGCCGGCAGCGATATACTCAATTTTGCCGAGCCGTTGCAGGACCTTTATGTCATCAGGCGCGGTGCTGTTGAGACCTATCGACGTACCGGGGAACTCTACAACCGGCTTTCGGATGGTGATGTGTTTGGGCAGATGGGTCTGTTGATGAATCAGCGGGTTCGTTTTCCGGTCAAGGCGATCGAGGACACCCTGGTCTACTGCATCCCGTTTGAGCAGTTTCGAGACTACTGTGACAGGTATGAGACCTTCGCCGACTATTTTGAATCCGAGAGCGAGAGCAGCTCCCTGCTGCGCAAGGCGGTCTCCGCACAGCACGATAACAACGATCTAACCACGGTGAAGGTAAAGGGTCTGATGCCCAGGGAGTTGGTCACGATTACCAACCGGGCCTCGATCCGTGAAGCGGCCGAGCTGATGACGGCTAATCATGTCTCCTCCGTACTGGTGGTAAACCAGTCTCAGCGGGAGGCGGATGATCCGGGACTGGTCGGCATCATTACCGACCGGGACCTGCGGGAGCGGGTCCTGGCATGTGGTATCGACCCGGCTTCCAGTGTGGACCAGATCATGTCAAGCCGGATCATCACCCTGGATGACAACGCCTACGTGTTTGAGGCCATGCTGTTGATGCTCAGACACAATATTCACCATCTGCCAATCGTGCAGCGACAGAAGCCGGTGGGTGTCCTGGCCCTGTCTGATCTGATACGGCATGAATCACAGAGCAGCATCCTGCTGGTGCGCAGTATTTTCAAGATGTCCAGCATAGAAGAGCTCAAGGCCCATGCAAGACAGCTACCGGCGGTGTTCGTGCGTATGGTGAAAGAGGATGCGAACTCACATATGATCGGCAGTGCCATGGCAGTGATTGGTCGCAGTTTCAAGCAGCGTCTGCTGGAGCTGGCCGAACAGCAGTTTGGTCCGCCACCGGTGGACTACTGTTTTCTGGCTCTGGGTTCCATGGCACGGGATGAGCAGCTGATCTACACCGATCAGGATAATGCCATGGTGCTGGATGACAGCTATCGTGAAGAGGAGCATGGTGGTTATTTCGAACAGGTGGCGAAATTCGTGAGCGATGGTCTGGCCGATTGTGGCTATGCCTATTGCGACGGGGAGGTGATGGCCACCAACCCAAAATGGCGCATGACCCTAAGCGGCTGGAAACAACACTTTTCGGATTGGATCGATGAGGCCAGTCCTCAGGCACTCCTCAACAGCAATATCTTTTTCGATTTGGACGGAGTCTGGGGGCGAACCGATTGGGCCATTGATTTGCGTCGATTCATCACACACAAGTCAAAGAATAACCGCAAGTTTCTCGCCAGCATGGCCCGCAACGCGCTTAATCGTAAGCCTCCGCTCGGATTTTTCAAGGAGTTTGTATTGGAGAAAGATGGCCAGCATAAAGATTCCATGAACCTGAAGCGACGCGGTACCGCGCCGTTGTCTGATGTGATTCGCGTACATGCGCTGGCGGTCGGTTCGATGGCGGTCAACTCGTTTGAACGACTGGATGATGTGATTGAAGCGGGCTTGTTGCCGGAGGGAAAGGGGACCGATTTGAGTGACGCGCTGGAGTATATCTCCATCGTACGCATACGGCACCAGGCAAAGCAGATCGAGTCCAGGGAAACGGTCGACAACAATGTGCACCCGATACACTTGACCAGTTTTGACCGCCGAAACCTCAAAGAAGCGTTTCAGGTAGTCAGTAGTGCACAGAGTTTTCTCAAGTACCGCTACAACTCCAACATCCCGATGAAGTAGCCTGATCCATGTCCGACACCCCAAATACCCCACCACCCGCGAAGGCACCACGACAGGATTGGCCGGAGTATTTTGATCAGCTGGCGCTTCAATGTCAGAACCATTGGCTGCACCGCTACTATGCCGGAGGCGTGGTCAGTGGTGACACGGCGATGATCAATACACCGCTGGTGGCGATGGATTTTGAGACCACCGGTATGAATGCCGCAGTGGACGATATTGTCAGTATCGGTCTTGTGCCCTTCTCACTGCGCCGGATCTTTTGTCGTGAATCGGCGCATTGGCTGGTAAAGCCCAGGCAGGCGTTGACCGAAGGATCGGTGCTGATCCACGGGATCACCCATTCGGACATCAATGCCGCGCCCGACCTTGAAGTGATACTGGAGGCACTGCTGACGGCCATTACGGGTCGAATTCTGGTAGTGCACTACCGACATATCGAACGGCAGTTTCTTGCCCAGGCCCTGCTGGAGCGCCTGGGTGAGGCCATCACATTTCCGGTCATCGATACCATGGCGATTGAGCATACCGTGCTCAGGCGCCGGCAGGGACTTGTGGACCGTATGTTGAAACGCTCACCCAGGGGGCTACGACTGGGTGACTGCCGCGAACGGTATGGTTTGCCCCACTACCACGCGCATCATGCGTTGACCGATGCGCTGGCAACTGCGGAACTGTTGCAGGCGCAGATCGCCTACCATTTTAGTGAAGACACACCACTGGGCGAACTCTGGCTGTAAATGAAAAAATCCGGCACATGGCCGGATTTTTTCATGCAGGAAGGCAGGCTTGGATTAACGTGAATCGACCGCCGCCGCCTGGCTACTTCTGCTGCGGGGTTCCGTACTGAAGCCCATGAGCAGACTGACACACATCAACAGCAGTACGATGGTGAACGGCAGACCGGTGGATATGGCGCCGGCCTGCAGGGCCTGAATCGCCTCCGTTCCGCCGATCCACAACAGGGCCGCGGCGATGGCTCCCTCGGTAGTGGCCCAGAAGATACGTTGTGGTACCGGGGCGTCGATCTTGCCGCCGGCGGTGATGCTGTCGATGACCAGAGAGCCGGAGTCGGAGGAGGTGATGAAGAACACCAGCACCAGTACGATCGCTACCACCGACAGCAGGGTGCTCATCGGCAACTGTTCAAACATCTGGAACATGGCCAGGGGAACCTCGGTCAGGCCCTTTTCACCCAGGGCACCGACCTTGTTCACCACCTGATCAATGGCGATGCCGCCATAGATGGACATCCAGAGCGTGGTCACCGCGGTCGGCACCAACAGTACAGCGACGATAAATTCGCGAACGGTACGGCCCGAGGAGACGCGGGCGATGAACATACCTACAAACGGTGACCAGGAGATCCACCAGGCCCAGTAGAACACGGTCCAACCCTGGAACCAGGCTTCGTCTTCGCGCCCGTGAGGATTGCTCAAGGGGATGATGTTCTCCAGATAGGCGCCGATTGTGGTGGGCAGGTTACCCAGGGCGATGGCGAAGCCGAGCAGAGCCACGACAATCAGCAGGGCGAAGGCGATCACCATGTTGATGTTACTGAGCAGCTTGACGCCGCCTTCCAGGCCGCGCACCACCGAGATCACCGCCAATGCCGTGACAACGATGATGACCAGGATCTGCAGCCCGATACCGCTCTCAATGCCGAACACGTGATTGATACCAGCCGCCGCCTGTTGCGCACCCAGGCCAAGTGAAGTGGCGAGTCCGAACAGGGTGGCGAGTACCGCCAGGATGTCGATGATATGTCCGGCCCAGCCCCAAGTCCTATCACCCAGTATTGGGTAAAAAATTGACCGGATAGAGAGGGGGAGGCCCTTGTTATAGGTAAAGAACGCCAGGGAGAGTGCGACCACAGCGTAGATCGCCCAGGGATGCAGTCCCCAGTGGTACATGGTGGCGCCCATCGCCATACGTGCGGCCTCCGGCGTATTGGCCTCTACGCCAAGTGGCGTTTCGTACCATCCCGTCAGGTAGGCAACCGGCTCTGCCACACTCCAGAACATGAGACCGATGCCCATGCCGGCGGCAAACAGCATCGCCAGCCAGGAGAGGGTGGAGTGTTCCGGCTTGGCGTCCTGGCCGCCGAGCCGGATCTTGCCGTAAGGTGAGACCACCAGCAGCAGACAGAAGATAACAAAGATATTGGCGGACCACATAAAGAGAACATCGAAGGAACCGATAATGTCCCATTTCAGGCCGTCCAGCAGTTTTTTGGCGGCCGCCGGATCGGCAACCAGCGTGGCGATCAGAAACAGCAGAATAAGCCCGGCACTGATACCGAAAACCGGGTTATGTATGTCGAAGCCCCACTTCTGGATATTATCCTGTCCCACCGAATAATCGGTGTTCTCGATACTGTATTTGTCGTGCTCTGAGTTCATAAAACTCCCCCTCTGGCGCTGCGCGCCGATACCGGATGTGGAAGCCCAAGGTTATACAGAAGCCTGGACAGGTCTCTGTATTGGATGTCCATTGTATGCTACGGTTCGATGCTACAGGGCCTCTCGTAAGGTTATAAGACATTGAATAATCAATGAAATGTTTCGCAAATCTAATTATAGCGCTGACAAGTGTAAAACAATAAAGGGCACTGAAAAGGCCTGAAACCGACCAGTTTTACATGAAATGAGACAAGCCTCTTGTTTTCGGACGTGCCAACAAGTTGGCAACCTCAAGGAAGAGTATGTATTAACAATGACTATTTTATTAAGTCGGTAAGGATCAGGAAAAGAGATTCAGCGATTGATCATGCACAAGAGAATTTATCAATTGAAGTCCGCTACGCTCTAAGGACACGGCAAGCAGTACAGGAGGTTATTCAAAATGAAACCGGGGCACGGTTAGCCATGTGCACGGTGAACTTGATTATGAACAATCTTCATGTTCACCACCGCGCAAGCCAGACTCTTTAACCGAAACAGCAAATCTGATCTTGATACCGGAATGTGCCTACCAACAACTCGTACAGTATCAGGTCTGTTCATGCGTAGGGGAACCCATCTCGGAGAAGGCCATATACATTGGCAGATGATGCACGCTGGGATAGAATGGTGCCCAAGAGCATATCCGTCCCGTCGGAAGTCTTTACGCAAGCGAATCGCTTGAGATTCGGTAATGTCGGTAGACAGTGACTGGCATCGGATTATGTTCAAGCCACCCGTTTTACTGCTTAGTGGAGGTAGGATGTGAGTAATGCACCCAAGACCAGGCCCAAGGTTCCCGAGGGCAAGTCGCGATTTCTGATCACCCGTCAGAAAGAGGCAAATGAAAAGGGTTTCGTGGGCTACGACACAATCTGGGAATCGTTCCAGAAAGAGCAGGAATACACAACCCCAAAGCGCCCCTGACCCCAGGATCCGCGGGTCCCGCCGCTACGGGCGCGCGACCACCCCATCCAGCAGCTACTCACGTCCCTCCTATACGCTACCGACTGCCGTAACGGTCATCAGATCGGGATCTGGGTGCCCTCGGGCAGATCAGGCCCTGATTCAATCTTGCCACCGAACTGGATCTCTTCGTCAGTGGCGTCGCGAACCAGCAGTATCTCAAGCCTGAATACCACTTCTCGACCGCAAAGCGGGTTGTTGCCATCGATGGTGATGTAGTCGCCGACGATGCGCGTCACCAGGAAACTTTTGGTCTGCCCCTTGTCGTTCTCCATCAGGATGGCCGTACCGACTTCGCAGTATTCATCCGGTACGTTATTGATGTTTTCGGTAATGACCAGGGATTCGTCCCTGGGTCCATAGAGCTGGCTGCAGTCGATCGGCACTTCGATGGTGTCGCCCGCTGCCTTACCCTCCAGCTCCCGCATGACAGCTGGGGCCAGCACCTCATTGATCCCCTGCACGTAGCCCAGAGGATACTCTATTTCGGTTAGAACACTGTCAGTGTTGACGTCGATAACCTTGTATTTAAGTTCGACGTATTTCCCGTCTACGATGATCTCTTTGCTAGTCTCAACCATGCTCGTCTCGTTAGGGGACAGATGTCCTAAAAGATAGAAGCTCCGAAGATTTTGACTTCGCCGTCCTCGTAGCCGAGTACCATGCGACCCAGCCACTCGCCCTCTTTCTTGGTACTCCTGACACGGTACAGGCATGTGACATGCTCCCCGCGGCGAATGAAACCCAGGAAGTCGTAATTCGGATCCAGACTCCGCGTCAGCTCGCTCTTGGCGAACTGCTTGCCCACCTCCACCTCGTTGAGCCCGAACAGCAGGTTATAGGAGAACTTTTTGATGAATTTTCCGTACTGCCCCTTGTTGGAATAGGTGATCAGGTCTTCCCACATGGGATGGGCGAACTCCTGAAGCTCCTCATCCGTATGGTCCAGGATGTTTTTGACGTCTTGTGACTTTTCGGGTGCTTCGGTCATCATACTCATCTGCCTACCGGGTCAATATCGCGTGTTCGTCATAAAAGCAAAAAAGTGGCCAGAAGCCCTAGGGATCGTCAGGTTTTGCAGAGATCCCTCGTCTGACACGCCTGTAGACTACTCGCTCTCATCATCGACCAGGTGATAACAGGGCGCCTTCTCCATGGTGTACTCACCTGTTTTTGGATCGCGCCGGGAAACGGTCAATACATGCCAGTTCTCGTCATCCAGCTTCATCGCGTCACCACGGTAGTAGTAGCCGGGCCAACGGGTTTCCTTGCGGAACAGGGTGTGGTGCATGACTGCCTCGGAAGTGAGATGGCGATGCTTCAGCTCCCACGCACGCAGCAGTTCGTGTATATCCTCTGCAGCCAGCTTTTCAAGGTCTTCTTCCATGATCTTTAGTTTCTTGAGGCCAATGTGCAGCAACTTGTCATTGGTCATGTAGTTAACCGATGCGCCACCGGCGTATTCATCCATCAGCTTCTGCAGACGATCGAGTCCCTGACGCGGGTTGATATAGTTGGGGTTGACCGAACCCGCGGTTATCTCATTGCGGTATACACGGTAGTGCTCCATCGGCTTGTAGATATCTGTTCCGCGATCCTCGATCTGTTTCTGGGATACCACGATACCTTCAGCCTTGCCGTCATCGATATACTTGCAGGCAGCCTTGGCGGCCAGACGGCCCTCGGTGAAAGAGCCCGAGGAGAATGCGTGCGGGGTGCCCCCGACGGCATCACCGGCACCGAACAGACCTTCCACCGTGGTCATTCGATTGTAGCCCCAGAAGTATTCATCGGGAGACACATCCTCGGGACCCGAGCACCAGGCGCCGCAACCGGTCGCATGTGAACCCATTACGTAGGGCTCGGAAGTAGTGAGTTCAGGGTTCTCGTTTTTCGGGTCCACATCGGTAGCCGCCCAAAGTACCGCCTGACCGACTGTCATACCCAGGAAGTTGTGCCAGCCGATCTCTTCAAGATGCGGGTCCTGGAAGGCTTCCATGGTCACCATGTGAATCGGACCGCGACCGGCATTGACCTCACTGATCAGCGCATGGTTGCGCAGGCAGGTCGGTATCGGGCGATGGGTTGCATGGGAAACTTCCGGATCGAGATACTCCTTACCGACCATCTCCTGAAGCTGCGGCCACCACTTGGATTCATACTCTTCCCCCAGACAGTTCTGGGTGTAGGTCTTTAGGTGCAGAAAGTATGCACCTACCGGGCCGTAACCGTCTTTGAATCGAGCCAGTACGATGCGGTTCTCCATCTGCGTCATCTTGGCGCCGGCGCCAATCAGCAACCCGTAGGCTGAGCCCGATGACCACGGCGCATACCAGACGCGACCAGCACCTTCACCCACCGAACGTGGCTTGAATATGTTGGAGGCGCCGCCGGCGGCAACCACCACAGTCTTCGACTTGAATACGTGGTAGTTACCGGTACGCACGTTGAAGCCGACCGCGCCGGCCACGCGGTTCTCCTTGGATTCATCCATCAGCAGATGGGTTACGCAAATACGGTTGAATACCTTGTCAGCCGACTTCTTCGCGGCCTCTGCGACGATCGGCTTGTAGGACTCGCCATGGATCATGATCTGCCAACGGCCTTCACGCTGGTAAGCGCCGGTATTGGGATCGCGCATCAGCGGCAGGCCCCACTCTTCGAACTGGTGTACGGCGGAGTCGACGTGGCGCGCCATATCAAACGCCAGATCTTCACGCACCATGCCCATCAGATCGATACGCGCATAACGCACGTGATCTTCCGGGTTGTTCTCACCAAAACGGGTACCCATGTAGCAGTTGATGGCGTACAGGCCCTGTGCCACAGCACCGGAACGGTCGATATTCGCCTTCTCGGCGATCACGATCTTCTTGTCCTGCCCCCAGTACCTGGCTTCCCATGCAGCACCGGTACCGCCGAGACCCGCACCGCAGACCAGGATATCAATGTTGTCTTCGACGATTGTTTCGTAAGCCATCAGTAGTACACCCCTGCTTTCAATTTCAGACCATTGGACTTGAGGGTGTGTATATCACCATCATCGAGTCGCAGATACTTGGGTTCATTGAACAGCAGCTCGCTGTCGCGCTGCTCCTTGGTAGGAGCCGACACGTCACGCAGCTGAGGGATGCAGGTGCCCCAGGGCTTGGTGGTGATAGGTGCCAGCAGTTCCATCTCTTTCTGGCCGTTACGGAACTTGATGCGCCAGGCGATGACGCCTTTCTCTTCGTCGCGCTTCACGCGTACCGAGTGGCCCAGGGGGGCGAAATCCGCATAGCCCCGAACGTCGATCGCCTGATGCGGGCAGGCCTTGACGCAGGAGTAGCACTCCCAGCACATGTTGGGTTCGATGTTGTAGGCACGACGGGTGACCTTGTCGATATGCATGATGTCCGAAGGGCAGATATCGACACAATGACCACAACCGTCACAACGAGTCATATATACAAAAGTTGGCATTGAAGGCTCCTTACTTTTGAAGATTTATTAGTAGTGACGAGGCGGTTCGCGGCTGATACCGAGCCCCATATTGGGCGGGTTTGTCCCCATGTATTCGGGGATATCGGGATACCTTTTCTGCACGGCAGGATCCGTCAGATCGTAATCATCGGGAAGGTTTTCGCGAGAACCATCCGCCATGATGACCTTTTTCTGATAAGCCGCGGCAGGTTTGAAGAACATGTGCGCGAACTTGGACCAGTAGACACTGCCGAAGAGCACCGTGGTGCTGGCGATGAACAGCACGAGGAACAGCCTGTTCAGTGCGCCGGCCCCCAGGGTGACTGACCAGAGCAAGGCGAAGGTCGACGTAGCGAGCAGGCCAATGATGAAGATGTCGCCGCGTCCGTTGAAGTTGTACCACTTGACACCTTCAGAGAAGAGGTCTACGCGGATGGCGAACCAGAACCAGTAACCGCCAACGGCGAGAGCCGTCGCCCCCAGATGCCAGAGAATCGGCCAGACACCTGCATTGGCTTGCGTTGCGTAGCCGAAAATCAACACCGCTGTACTGATGACAAAGACGATGAAGCCCCACATCGTGAGCAGGTGAGAGGCGCGGCGACGGGGATTCTTGAACTCCGAAGAGGTCAGTACTTCGTTAGCCACAGTCCGCACCGCAAGCGATGCCTTTTCGCCACCGCCCAGGATGCGCTTGGCATTTTTCTCTGACTTTTTCGCATTTTCGAAAAAGTACTGGGCGCTCTTCTTGTGCATCATGTCAAGGATGGTGCCAACGACCACCAGGATGACCATCAGGATGATGTACCCCTGCATGATGGAAGGCGAAATGAGTGCCGAAAGCTCGGCAAACGGGTTGCTCGCGATCATGAGAATCTATCTCCTTGACTTGTGTTTCTACACACGGCAGTGTGAATTGATTTGAACGCCATTACCACAAGTTATGGTTTTTGGGGCCATAAATTCGACTAAGGTGTGAGCGCGACTGACCTGCAGAGGGCGGCGCTGGCCACCAGCAAGACCGCGGAGCCCATCTCGCCGGTCTATGCCGGCCGATCTGCGGGTGGCAGGACGTAATCCGCCGTAACGGAATCCTCCATGTCGGCTCGACGCCCTCCCTTTTAAACGCCCCGAGGGCCACCATCAATGATGGATACCTCAACGTGGTAAAGTTGGTACTCCACTGAAAACAACGGCTAAGGGAGGCGTAATCCACGTGGGCTTGATGTCTACGCCACACAATGTCACCGCTCAGCACGCCTTTCGCAAGATACAAGACTCCTATGCTGACTATAGGATAGAGGAAGCATAAACATCCTTTTCCGCGCTGGTCAACAGGTATTTCACAAGCAGCAACAAGGCATCCACCCCGCTATCACCGCGGCATCTCACCCGCCCTCCCCCGGCTGAAGACGAAATATGTACGTTTTGGCGCCACCTCCTGGCGACATTCACGGCTGCGGCCAACCACAGCCCTACCGTTTCTATAAAGGCGTCGGGAGACGCCGCGGTATGTGGGAGGCAAGCTGGCAAGATACCCTATCTGCCACAGGAAGGACGTCAATCGAATCGGCCGACGCCTGTTTGGGCCAGCTTGAGCGCTTTGGCGCGCTTTCATCTGCACGGTGCTGGCACAGCTGTATTTGCTGGTGGTTAAGCAGGTTTCACGATGCGCAGGGCGAGCTTGCGCGCTTCATCCAGAAACAGTACAGAAGAGGCGATCAGCGTCGCCAGCCCCCAATCGGCCGCTCGCAAGTCGACGGTATTGAAAATCGCCTGTGCCGGCGCCCAGTGCACCGCCATGATCTGCAACAGCATCACGCCCAGGAGCGCCAGCCAGAGTTTACCGTTTTTCAGGAAGTTGCGGTTGAACGTGCTGCGAAATTCGGCACGGGCGTTGAACACGTTGAAGACCTGGAACAGCACGAAGGTGGTGAAGGCCAGGGTGAGGGCGTAGGCCTCGCTCGTGGTCTGCAGAGCGAACCAGAACACACCCAGCGTGCCGACCATCATGGTGGCGCCGTACAGGATCAGCCGGGCGAGGCGGGACCAGGTAAGAATTTGGGAATCGGGACGCCGGGGCGGATCTTGCATCAAGCCGGGGCGCGGCGGTTCGATACCGAGGGTCATCGCCGGCGGGCCGTCCATGATGATGTTGATCCACAGCAGCTGGATCGGTGTGAAGGGGGTGGGCAGCGCGAGAAGGGTGGCGGTGAGCACCGTGAAGATCGCGCCAACGTTGGTGGAGAGCTGGAAACGAACGAACTTGACGATGTTGTCGTAGATGGTGCGGCCCTCCTTCACAGCGCACGATGGTGGCGAAGTTGTCATCGGTCAGCACCAGGGTCGCCGCTTGTTGGGTTACTTCGGTGCCGGTGATGCCCATCGCCACACCTATATCTGCGGCTTTCAGTGCCGGGGCATCGTTCACGCCGTCTCCAGTCATCGCTACGATATGCCCCTTGGCCTTGAGCGCCTGCACAATCTTCACCTTGTGCTGCGGCGCAACGCGGGCGAACACGACAATATCGTCGATGCGTCGCGTCAGCTCTTCGTCGCTCATGGCATCGAGGTCTTCGCCGGCAACGGCGTCGCCCTTTAAGCCAAGTTCACGGGCGATCGCCACGGCCGTGACTTTGTGATCGCCGGTGATCATCTTCACCTGCACCCCGGCCTGATAGCAAAGCTCAATCGCCTTCCTGGCTTCCGAGCGTGGCGGGTCCATCAGGCCAACCAGTCCTACCAGCGTCCAGTCCTCGGTCCAGTGCCACGGGTCTTGCTCGGCATCGAAGTCGCTGCCGGGAATCGAGCGCGTGGCCACCGCGATAACCCGCATGGCCTGCTCGGCGAGGCGGACGTTTTCCGCGTGCAGTACGGCGCGCATATCGTCGTCGAGCGGCGCGGGACCCTTCTCGCTCAGCCAGTGCGAGCAGCGCCCCAGGAGCACATCAGGCGCGCCATTGATCATCATTTGAACAGCATCGCCATCACCCTGATGAAAAGTGGCCATGAATTTGTGGGCCGAATCGAAGGGAATCTCCGCCAGTCGCGGCGAGGCGCGCCGATCGACCTCGGGATCGATGCCGGCCTTTTGCGCCAGCACCAGCAGCGCACCTTCGGTGGGGTCGCCCACCAGCTTGCCCTCGCGCACCATCGCTTCGCTGCACAGGGCCATGGGGCGGGCCAGCGCCTGGAAGTCGGCAGCGCCGGCACTGTCAATCTCTCCCTGCGTTGCGTAGCCTTCGCCGCTGACGCTGAACTGGCCGCCGATGAACCAGCCGGCGCGGGCAGTCATCTGGTTGATGGTGAGCGTGCCGGTCTTGTCCGAGCAGATTACGGTGGTCGAACCCAGGGTTTCCACTGCCGAAAGCTTTTTCAGGATGGCGCGGCTCTGTGCCATGCGCCGCATGCCGATGGCGAGCGTCACGGTAACAACGGCAGGCAGCCCCTCAGGAATGGCGGCCACCGCCAACGCGACCGCAGTCATTGCTGCCTCGACCCAGGGCACGCCGCGCAGAAAATCCAGCGCCAGTATCAGCACCACGACCACGCCGGCTATGGCGGCCAGGCGTTTGCCCAGCAAGTCGAGCTGGCGCTGCAGCGGGCTGGGACCTTCGTGGGTCTGGGCGATCATGCCGGCCAGCTTGCCCATTTCTGTCTGCATGCCGGTCTCGGTGACCAGCATTTCCGCCCGGCCGCGGGTGATCACCGTATTCATATAGAGCATGTTGAAGCGGTCGCCCAGGGGCAGGTCATGGCGTTCAAGGGGTGCAACCCCCTTGCTGACCGGCTGGGACTCACCCGTCAGCGTGGCCTCGTCCACTTCGCTGGCGTGGATATCCAGCACGCGGCCGTCCGCCGGCACGCGGTCGGCCGCCTCCAATACCACCACGTCGCCGGGCACCAGCTTGTGCGCTTCGATTTCATGCAACTGGCCTTCGCGGCGCATCTTGGCCTTGGGCGCCAACATGCCTTTCAGGGCTTCGAGCGTGCGCTCGGCGCGGTGCTCCTGGTAGAAGCCCAGCAGGGCATTCAACAGCACCACCGAGAGGATGACAATGGCGTCCGTGAGATCGCCCACGGCATAGGCCAGCACCGCCGCGAACAGCAGCACGATGATCAAAAAGCTTTTAAACTGGTCCAGAAACTTCAGCCACAACGACCGTGGCGATTGTTCCGCCAGCTTGTTCTCGCCGATTCGCTCCAACCGCGCGCGGGCCTCGTCATGCGACAGACCGTCGGCTGGATGGGTACCTAGGTACTCCAGCGCTTTGTCGCCGCTCAGCGTGTGCCATGGAGAAGTGTTGCGGTTCATTGATGTCCTTATGACGCTGCTACGGTGACAAAGGCGGCTTGTTAAAAACAGTAGCATGCCGAAATGGTTCCGCCAGGCTGATCGGCAAGGGTCGCACCCTGTCGAGAGCAGGCGGATCCCGCCTCGCTCGCCATAGCCTTACAATCGGTGCGTTTGATTCGATTGAACAAGGGGTGATATTGTCATGATCAGGCAACCGACAGTTGGCATGGATATGAACGCCAATAGGACCAAAACATTCTTTATCCTGGATCAGTTTTCCTGTCAGCAGGGTCGAGGGATGAAGTGCTAATTGCTGAACAGCACAAAACTTAATACAAAACGACATTTTAAAATTCACCCGGGACCATAAGGTCATGCAAGCCGCAGAGTATGACCTACCCACTCCAGGAGCTGGAGCCTACGACCTGGTAACTGTAAGAAGGGGCATTGGACTGTCGAGGCAACTGGCGATGGTGCGTAGCAGTTCCTGGGCGGGGACGGTGGTGTTGCCATCATGCAGGATGCAGACCGCGCAGGCTTTGAGCAGGCGAGGTTTGGCCAGGGGTTTGAGTTGTTCGAGGGTGTCGAGCGCGTTGTTAAGCGTATTGAGATCGAGTGCATCCCGTGGCAGCAAGGCGATATCTGTCAAACCGGCTTCGGCCGCGCCGGCAGCGAAGGCCTGTGCCGCCTGTTGTGCCTCGTGGTATTCGGTATGCGCCACCAGTGAGAGGATCACCTGCAGCTGGGCTTTCACCTGTATCAACTTGCCGTGTCTCGCTCTGGCGGGCTTGCGCAGGCCGAAGTGTTGATCTAGTTGCCGGATCACCAGCCGCTGCAGGATCCACTCCTTGAGATCGACACGGTTGTCCGCGGCAATCAAGGCCTGCACTACACTCCGGAAACGCTGGTACTGCTCTTCGGATAGCCCTTCCAGCGCCGGCAGGGTCAGCTCGATCAACGGCAGGCGAACCGCTTCGGGCAGATCCCGGCGCAGTTCCGCCAGGGCCTGACACACCTGGACCACTTGCGGATCAGCCTGTTGTTCCAGAAGACGTCGTTGTTCCCGTTCGACTTGGGGTCGGGGATCGAGTAACAACACGTAGATCACCGCGCGGGCGCCGAAGGGTTCGGCGGCAGCTTCGCGCAGTTCGGGTGGAATGGCGGCGATGATCGCCTGAGCCGCCTCGACCTGCTGTTCGTCAAAACTACCAACCTGATCCACCATCTTGCCGGCGCTGAGGACGCCGGCGGCAATCACCGCACCGACGATATCCAGTGAGGGTTTCGGTGCTGTTTCTGGGATAGGCTCGGGGTCTGACTGCTTGACCGGTACGACAAACTCGCCATCCCAGGCGGGATCGAGGCGCTTGATCCGATCCGGCAATGGCGGATGGGTGGAAAACAGCGACTGCATGAAGCCTTTGACCCCCTGCGCCAGGTAGGCGTGGCTGTACTCGGGGGCGGACGGGGTTTCCAGCAGCGAGCCGTGCGTGGCGCCGCCGATTTTTTTCAGCGCCCCGGCGATCCCTTGATTGTTGCGGGTAAACTGCACCGCCGAAGCATCGGCCAGGTATTCGCGCTGGCGACTGACCATGGCCTTGATCCATTGGCCGAAGAAGTGGCCCACGTAACCGATCACCAGCAGACCGATACCCAGGCCGATGATCGCCACCATCATCCCGCCGGATTGCCGGTTGCGGGAGAGGCGCGCGAAGTACGACGAGCGCAACAGGAAATAGCCGATCAACGCCAGTAACAAAATACCGTGCAGCACGCCGATCAGGCGAATGTTCATGCGCATGTCACCGTTAAGGATGTGACTGAACTCGTGGGCGATGACCCCTTGCAACTCGTCGCGGGTCAGGGCTTCCATGGCGCCACGGGTGATGCCGATTACCGCGTTGTTGGGACTGGAGCCGGCGGCGAACGCGTTGATGCCCTCTTCCTCCAGCAGGTAGACCCGGGGTACTGACATGCCGGCGGCGATGGCTATCTCCTCCACCACGTTCAGCACACGGCGTTCGTCGGGATCCCGGCTGTCTGGACTGAGCGCGCGTCCACCGAGCATCTCGGCCACCTTGTGCCCGCCGCCGGAGAGCGACAGGGTTTTGTAGGCACTGCCGAGAAACACCAGCGTGATAATCACCGCAGCCACGCCGAGAAACACATCCCACTGAAACTGCCCGGCCAGCAGTGCGGGCGAGAAGGTCACCACCCCGCTCTGGTTATAGGCGAGGACACCCAGGACCAGTAGATTGACCAGTAGGATCAGCCCCGCCACCGCCAGCATAAACAGCACGATCAGCCAGCCGGTCTGGCGTCGGGCCCGATCCTGCGCTTCAAAAAAGTCCATAGCCTATCTAAACGTCCCGAATGCACGACCATATTGCTCAAAAGATTGCTTCGCTTCGCTCGCAATAACTGAAAATAGTGATGTCATTGCGAGCAACATCATGACAAAGCAATCTCTGTGAACTGGCATTCGAAACTCCTGTTTAGCGCAACCGCCGGATCAAAACGAGACACTGGGCGCAGCCTGTATCTCGGCGCTGTCTTCGAACTCCAGCAGGTGAGCATCCTCAGCGTGGCCGAACATGCCGGCGAAAACATGCTGCGGGAAGGACTGCTTGTAGGTGTTGTAGGCCATCACCGCATCGTTGAAGGCCTGACGCGCGAAGGCGACCTTGTTCTCGGTGCTGGTCAGCTCCTCGGTGAGCTGCATCATGTTCTGGTTGGCCTTGAGATCGGGATTGGCCTCGACTACCAGGTTAAAGCGCCCCAGCGCCCCGGCAAGGTTGCCTTCGGCCCGGCTCAGGTTATCGATCGCCTGGCCGTTGCCGGGATCGTCATGGGCCTGATCCAGCCCCTGCTGCGCCGCGTTGCGTGCCTGTACCACCGCATCGAGGGTTTCGCGTTCGTGCTTCAGATAGCCTTTGGCGGTTTCCACCAGGTTGGGGATCAGATCGTAACGACGCTTGAGTTGCACCTCGATCTGGGCGAAGGCGTTTTTAAAGCGATTTTTCAGCGCCACCAGGCGGTTGAAGATCGCGATGATGTACACCACGATGATCCCCAGCACCACCAGGATCACAATTGTCGAAATATCCATTATTACTCTCCAGCGCGGTTTTTCAACGCATCATAGCTGCATATAGATACAGGTGCTAGTTTAGATCCTCAGATTCCTGATGTCTTATATACGCCCGGATCACTTTTTCCTCTCGACCAACCGTCGATGCGGAATATCCTCTCGCCTGGAAATGCTGGCCTATGTAACTCCGTTTCCGGCCTGTATGGGTCCGGGCGATGTGAATCGTACTTTTCCCTTGATGAAACCCACCACCTGAGATACTGCATACCTTGGAGGGATCGAAATCATCATATTCACATGATCCGGTATGGCTCATCATTCATGCCAAGCTTGTCCGGTGTTTAGTGTGGCAGCGTACATACAGAAGAAAGAATTGCTGAGACACTACTCCCTCGCAGTAGCAGATGGTCTGATGCTGATCCGCCGGATCAGGATAAAGACAACCTTCAAATCTGATTTGCATAAGGACAACGAGATGAATACTAAATTTCGAAAAGCAATACTGGCTGGTGCAATCGCCGCAGTGATTTCAGCACCCACATTCGCTGCCGAGGGAGTCCAGTATGGAGGGTCTTCTGAAGCACCAGGCAAGACTGGATCGGATATGCCAATGCACAACCAATCCACAACCGGGGATTCGATGGAGAAGCAGCAGAATATGGGTGACAAGTCCACGAACACGGCTGGCAAAACCGGATCGGATATGCCAATGCACAGCCAATCCACAACCGGGGGTTCGATGGATAAGCAGCAGAATATGGGTGACAAGTCCAAGGACACGGCAGCCAAAAACCCGGTAAAAGACAACCCGATTTATTCGCGATCCGCAGAAAGTCTTGACGGTGTGGAGATCGTGGACGCGGCAGGCAAAGAGATCGGCACGATCAAGAGCGTAGTGTTGGCAAAGGATCGCCGCAGCGCCCATGCAGTTGTCTCCACAGGCGGCATAATGGGGGTCGGGGCGCGCGATATCCTGGTCTCTCTCGATGAGCTCACTACAGTGGATGACAAGTTGCAGATGACTATCAACCAGGAGCAGCTCGAAGCCCGCCAGGAGTATCAATCGGAACAGTATGTAGAGCTGGAAGGCGACAAACCAATCGACGGAGCAATGTCCGAGTTCTCGGCATTCGAAACGGAGGATAAATCCCAGGATCCGACCTTGGCTCCCGTGGCGCCGGAATCGGTGAAGTAACACCCTGTACCTGGCACGTAATTAAAAGGACAAAGGGAGGGGTCAGGTCTTGTATTGGTATACCCATGGTTTAGGGTAAGCGAGTACAGGAGCTGAACCCTTTTTTACATGATGAGCCATTCCATAAATCTCGATCGAAGCCATACACCACAGGGCCCCTCCGACCGGTTTGCACATGGCTTGACGAGACTGCTCCGCTTTTTCGCGGATACCTTATTCGCCAAGCACTATGCACACCGCGCGGTTGTCTTGGAAACAGTAGCCGCGGTTCCCGGCATGGTAGGGGCTACGCTGCAGCACCTTAAGGCATTGCGGCACATATCCGACGACCATGGATGGATTCGTACGCTAATGGATGAAGCGGAGAACGAGCGAATGCACCTGTTGACCTTTATCGAGATCGCAAAACCGACCCGCTTCGAGCGCTGGCTGATTATCCTGGCGCAGGGAGTTTTCTATAATCTCTTCTTTCTACTGTACCTGATCTCACCGCGCACGGCGCATCGGGTGGTGGGTTATTTTGAAGAGGAAGCGGTGGTCAGCTATACGGAATTCCTCGCGGAAGTGGAGGCAGGGAACCATGAAAACGTGCCGGCCCCGAGGCGGGCGATCGATTATTGGCACCTGCCGCCGGATGCCAGGCTATCGGACGTAATCGTTGCCGTGCGCGCCGATGAGGCCGGACACCGCGATGTCAACCACGGCTTCGCCGACCATCTTAGCGAACAGTAAATGGTATAAACCGTCTTTTCACTGAAAAACCCTCCCTGACCACCCCGATTCCCCCGGTCATATTATGGCAAGGCTTCGTCAATCACCCCCCGGAACCTTCAACCTTCAAATTTTCTTGCACTGCTAGTTGCACCAGCCATCGATACGACCAGCTTGCGCCTAGTCTTATATGCACTAGCGAGCTGTGGGGGTTCAACTGTATAAACTAGCTCGTGAAGCGGAATTCAAGTGCTTATCGAGATGGGCGCAGTTACCCGCCGCAGGCTATGCAACACCGCAGGAAGCGCGGTGGTGACTCTTCCTCCGCGCGCCGCTTGCTACACGACGGTCGCTTGGCCTCGCGCGACCAGGAGATGGCGGATGTTGACGGACAGCTCAAACGGCCTGTCGAGTTCGAAGCCGGCAGAATTATCGGGTCTTTGTTCGCTAACGTACAGAAGCGGGGTTCATGCAATGGTACAAAGGATTGTCATTAGCATCAAAAGGAAACGAACCGTGAACCAAATTATCTGGATTGTGGGTGCGGTCGTGATTGTCCTGGTAATACTGGGTTTTCTGGGACTGCGCTGAATCAGGCGAGCGCCTCACGCTTGCCTCACGCTTGTTGGGTGCGTGATTGCTTACAGAACACGCCGCTGGCGAGAGTTCGCTGCACGGAACCTAACTGTACGGCGAGGGACGTCGCGGTTTGTCGATGGCAAGTGCCCCAGGCTCCTCTTTTCGCTCAGTGAGGAAACGCACCAACACGACTGTCTCCATCCCTCAGGCTGGTGGCAAAACAACCGCCTTGTTACTTCCGCTCCACGGAAGTCATCTGACACGCTGATCGCGGGGAAGCCTGATCGCGAGGTCGCCCCAATTGTTCCGGTTGTTACTCTACTTGGCACACACCGGAAATAAATGTGGATTAATATCTGGGGGTCGTCAGTGGATTTGAAAAGCGGCTATCCGTATTGGGCGATCAAGAATGGCCTGATGTATGCCTTCCCGCAGCTTGGTGCCAACCTGAGTTGCGACGTGGTGGTGGGCGCCGGCAGCACCGGCGCGCTGATCAGTCACCATCCGCAGTACGGGCCGCGCGTGTTGTTCGCGCTGGCCTACGGTGGAAACGGCATCACGTACAGCATGCCCGGCGCTGGATTGCTGCGCGCGCAGATCGAACGCCGCCCGCATCCATTGACAGCGCTGTTCTCCTTTGCCCGGCAGGGATGTCGATGATTGGGGGCCGGAGATCCATGCTCTGGGTCATCGGAGTCACCGTGCTGGCCACCGGCCTGACGCTGGTGTTGTTGCAGAACTTCAAGTCAGCCGAGAAGGTGATGGAGCGCAAGGTCGAGCATCGCTACGCTGTCTCCGATCCGGAGTTTCGGCGCGAGATGTCCGTCTTGCTGGGCCCCGCCATAGTGCGCGGCAATCAAGTTACTGCGCTGCAAAACGGCAACGAGATATTCCCCGCGATGCTGCAGGCCATTCGCTCGGCGCAGACGTCGATCACGTTCGAAACCTTCATTTACTGGTCAGGTGAAATTGGTGAAGAGTTCTCGCAAGCGCTTTCTGAACGTGCCCGCGCGGGCGTGCCGGTTAGCGTCATCATCGACTGGGTGGGCAGCACCAGGATGGAGCAGTCATTACTGGACTCCATGCAGGCCGCCGGGGTGAAGTTGCATCGATATCGGCCGCTTCGCTGGTACAACTTGGGCCGCATGAACAACCGCACCCATCGCAAGCTGCTGGTGGTCGATGGTCGCATCGGGTTCACCGGAGGGGTAGGCATCGCGGATCAGTGGACTGGCGACGGTAGCGATCCCGAGCACTGGCGAGACACCCACTACCGGGTCGAAGGGCCCGTGGTGGCCGAGTTCCAAGCGGCCTTCAACGACAATTGGATCAAGACCACTGGCCAGGTGCTGAACGGCCCGAGCTACTTCCCGCGCCTGCAGAAGGAGGGCGATATGGACGCACACGTGTTTGTTGCCTCGCCATCCGGCGGGAGCGAGAGCATGCATCTGATGTATCTGCTTGCCATCGCGGCGGCCGAGACGACTATCGACCTGGCGGCGTCCTACTTTGTGCCGGACAGGCTGTTGATCAAGGCGTTGATCGCTGCCCGCGGACGCGACGTTCGCGTTCGCATCCTGTTGCCTGGCCCACACACCGACTCGCTGACATCCAAGGCGGATTGGGGCGAGTTGCTGCACGCAGGTGCCGAGATCCACCTCTATCAACCGACCATGTTGCATACCAAGCTGCTGGTCATCGATGCCGAGTTTGTTTCGGTGGGTTCAACAAACTTCGACATGCGCTCGATTCGGCTCAATGACGAAGCGAGTCTGAATGTCTACAGCAGCGATTTCGCCACTCGGATGACGGCGGTATTCGAGGCCGATCTGCTGGCGGCTGAGTCGTATTCCCTTGCCCGTTGGGAGAGTCGTCCGCTGCGCGAAAAGCTCTCCGAAAAGATTCTGCTACCGATCAAATCGCAGCTTTGATCAAAGAGTTTCGCAGTTGCTGCCCACCCGGCACACGGCACGAGTCCCTACCCCCTTACCCCATGGATCCAACATGAACATCGACAACAGAATCACCGCACTGGTAATGACCGATTCCCAAAACGATTTGCTCAGCGAAGACGGACCGCAGCAATCCAACACAGGAATCGTCGCCTGGAGGAAGACGGCATTCACATTGGCATTGCTGTCCCTGCTTGTCCTTCTGTCAGCCTGCGGACAGTATGCACGGTTGTCAGCGCAAGCCGGAACCGGCGCCGATCCGGAACTGCCGCAGCCCAACCGCTCCCTTATTCCCACCGTCCAGATCGCGCCTGCCGTCGGGTGGCCAGACGGCGCCACTCCGACCCCGGCCGAGGACATGAAGGTGACGGCCTTTGCCGAGGACCTCGAGCACCCGCGATGGCTGTACGTCCTGCCAAATGGCGACGTACTGGTCGCCGAGACCAACGCACCACCGGGGAAAAGCGGAATCGGCGGCGTTAAGGGCATGCTGATGAAACTGGTCATGAAGCGCGCCGGGGCCGGGGTGCCGAGCGCCAACCGCATCACCCTGCTGCGTGACACTGATGGTGACGGCAAGGCCGAATTCCGCAGTGTGTTTCTCCAGGACCTGGATTCGCCGTTCGGTATGGTGCTGGTCGGGGACACGTTATACGTGGCCAACGCCAACACATTGTTGAAAGTGCCCTATCAGCGCGGTGAGACAACCATCACCGTGGCCCCTGCCAAGGTTGCCGAGCTACCCGGCAAGGGCGACGAGATGAACCATCACTGGACCAGAAGCCTGGTCGCCAGCGTCGATGGCGCCCACCTGTACGTGGGCGTTGGAGCCAACAGTAACGTTGCCGAGAACGGCATGCATGCCGAATACATGCGCGCGGCGATACTCGAGGTCGATGCTGCGACCGGCACCACGCGGGTATTCGCTTCGGGCCTGCGCAATCCGGTCGGCATGGACTGGGAGCCGCACACGGGTGCGCTGTGGGCGGTTGTCAACGAACGCGACGAACTCGGCAGCGACCTGGTGCCTGATTACCTGACCTCGGTCCGCCGGGACGCCTTCTACGGCTGGCCCTACAGCTACTACGGCCAGCACGTCGATAAGCGCGTGAGCCCGCAACGGCCAGAGCTTGTGGCTCGCGCGGTTTCGCCAGATTTTGCCCTCGGCGCGCATGTGGCGCCGTTGGGTCTGGCCTTCAACAAGAGCGGCGTGGCCGGCCAAGGTGAGGGCGCGTTCGTCGGCCAGCATGGTTCCTGGAATCGACGGCCACTGAATGGCTATCGCGTCGTCTTTGTACCGTTCACCGACGGTCGCCCGGCGGGTCCGATACAGGTCGTGCTGTCCGGCTTCGTGGACGCGGACGGAAACGCCCGCGGGCGGCCTGTGGGGGTGTCACTGGATGGGCGTGGGGGTCTGCTGGTAGCCGATGACGTTGGCAACTCTGTATGGCGCGTAACAGCAGTGCGCGACCTGCCTGCCGGTGCGCCGACCACGACCTCCACCGCCGAGCCTCGGTAAGCCTCCTGCTCCGTGCGGTCGACACTGCCATCAACATCAAGGAATCAGCCTTGATTCAGGGTAGCGACGATGTACGGGGTGCTTTTTTGCGGGAGACTTGTCGGAAAAAATGACTCCGCATAAGTTGGATGGTAGACCCTGATCATGGCTTTTTACTACGTCGTCCTGTCCGGGTGAACCTTACAGATGGCCTGGAGAGCGGAGCCACTGTGATACCGACACCCATGGGATCGCCGTTTACCGGACATTCCATGCAGTTATGCTACTCTATAGGGGCGCACCAAACGGAAGAAGGGATTATGGGAAAGCTGGCCAAGGCTCTGGCGGGCACAATGCTGTTGCATCTGACCGTCGCAGAGGCCGACGAAACGGTTAAGTCGAGGTTCACGCTCAACGGCTTCGGCACGCTGGGCGTGGTCTATTCCGACGAGGAGCAGGCGGACTTCGTCTCGAACACGTTCGCCCCCGACGGGGCGGGCTACACCCGCACCTGGAGTCCCGAGGTCGACAGCCGGCTCGGCCTGCAGCTTACTGCCAGCCTCACCCCCCGGCTCACCGGTATCCTGCAGCTTATCGCCGAGCAGCGTTACGACGAAAACTACACCCCGTCCGTGGAGTGGGCCAACCTCAAGTACGACATCACCCCGGACTTGAGCGTACGTGTTGGGCGTATGGTGCAGTCGTCACTCATGGTTTCCGAGTACCGCAAGGTGGGGTATGCCACCCCGTGGGTCCGTCCTCCCGATGAGGTTTATAGCCTCGTCCCCGTCACCAACTTCGACGGCATCGACCTCAGCTTTCGCTCGCACTTCGATGGTTTCACCAATACCCTGCAGGGCGCATATGGCCGCAAGGACGCCTCGCTGCCGGATGGCGGCACGGCCGAGGTCCGGGATGTCGTGACCTTGACCGATACCCTGGAGTGGGGCAACGCCACCCTGTTTGCCAGCTACGGTCGCACCCGTCTGTCGATTGACGCTAAAAATATCAACGCCCTGTTCGAGGGCTACAGGCAGTTCGGCCCCGAGGGCGAGGCCATCGCCGACCGCTACGATGTCGACGACAAGCGCTACGAGGTCGTGGCGGTCGGCACGCGTTACGACCCGGGGGACTGGTTCGTGATGGGTGAGTTGGCCCACTCGAACAGCCAGACTTTTATTGGCGATTCCCGCGGCTGGTACGTCACCGGCGGCTACCGGTTCGGTGCCATCACCCCCTTTGTAACGCTGGCGCGAGTCAGGGTAGACAGCAGCACCTCGGATCCGGGGCTGTCGCTGGGAGGGCTGCCGCCGTCGCTCGCCGCCCGGGCCGGCGGCCTCAACGCCGCGCTGAACGGGCTCCTGGGATCTGTTGCCCAGCAGAAGAGCGTGACGCTGGGTGCGCGCTGGGATTTTGCGCGGAATGCGGCGCTGAAGGTGCAGTACGACCGGCTCGATCTGGACAACGGTTCGCCCGGCGTGTTGAGCAACACCCAGCCCGGCTTTGAGCCGGGGGGGCGGGTCGACCTGTTCAGCGTCACACTCGACTTCGTGTTCTGAGGTGATCGAGTGCCAAGAGGAATGACAGCGATCGGATGGGGGCTTCTGCTGGGGCTCATGCTCGGCACCGCCAGCGCCGAGGTAGTGGTCGTGGTCTCGTCCGAGAATCCGGTCCAGAGCCTCTCACACGCGGAGCTCGCGGATATCTACCTGGGCAGGATGCACAACTTTCCGAACGGCGAGAGCGTGGTGCCTGTCGACCAGCGGGAAAATTCACCCACGCACCACGAGTTTTACAGCCGCTACCTGGGGCGTACGCCGGCGCTGATCAAGGCGCACTGGTCAAAACTGATCTTCAGCGGCCGGGGTCGGCCGCCGCGCACCGTTACCGACGACAAGGCCGTGGCGGAGTTCGTGGCCGGCAACCACCACGCTATCGGTTACCTCACCCCTGAGCTGGTGGACAAACGACTACGGGTGGTGCCAATTGAATGAGCTGGCCGGGCAGGGAGAAGAAAAGCTGACGCCAGACGAGGGCCACGCCGGCCACAGCCGGCTGCATCGGCTATTGGAGCCCCCCATTCTGTTCAGCGGCATCGTCCTGCTGCTGCTTGCAGTGATCTGGGCCGTCTCCTTCAATCTCGTCGCCAGGGATCACCTTGCGGCCGAGCGCACCGCCGCGGCACTCGCGATGGACCTGGCCGACACCTACGAGGCGCAGGTGGTGCGCGCCCTGCGCGAGATCGACAACACGCTGAAGCTGGTACGTTACAGCCTGGACACCCGGGAGGCGCAGGCGATCCTGGATGAGCTGCGCACGAAAGGGTTGCTGCCCCCCGAACTCCTCTTCACGGTCAACATCACCGATGCCAATGGCAACGTCATCGCCGGCACACACTCCGCCACCGGGGAGAACGTCACGGCGCTGGACTTCTTTCAACGCTCACGCGAGGAGGACGGCATGGTGATCGGCGCACCCCGGCACGAACAGAGCGCGAACGAGTGGCGGCTGACCTTCAGTCGACGCATCGCGGATGCCGGGCAGCGCTTCGCCGGAGTGGTGGCGGTTTCGGTACACGCAGGCTATTTCGTCAGCGTTTATGAGGAGGCGGTGCTGGGCGAACACGGAGTACTCGGTCTTGTCGGTACCGACGGTGTGTTCCGGGTGCGGCGCACCGGCGAGGCGATCACCGCCGGCACTTCGGTCGACTACAACGCGCTGGTAACCAGGGGATCCGCTGACGATGCGCCTACCGCGGTGACGCCCAACCCCTGGGACAACACCCGGCGCTACACCGTCGCCCGGGAGCTGTACGAGTTTCCGCTGGCGATCGTCGTCGCCCTCTCCGAAGCGGAACAGCTCGTCCCTGCCGAGCGGATCGCGCGCACCTACATGTGGCGCACCGCCCTGGGCAGCCTGCTACTGGCCACTGTGGTGGGGCTGCTCGGCAGGCTGAGCTGGCAACTGCAGAAGGCGCGCACGCGCGCCATGAAGGAGCGGGTTGCCTATGCGCGACGCGTTGAATATCTCGCCTACCACGACAACCTTACTGAGCTGCCCAACCGCGCCCTGTTCAGCCGGCTCCTCATCCATGGGATGCAGTACGCACGGCGCTATGACAAACAGCTTGCGCTGCTGTTTCTCGACCTCGACCATTTCAAGGCGATCAACGACTCGCTCGGCCACGAGGCCGGCGATGAGCTGTTGCAGGAGCTGGGCAGGCGCCTGCGGGAGTCGGTGCGGGAAAGCGACGTCGTCGCACGGCTGGGAGGCGATGAGTTCGTGATCCTGCTGCCGGAGATAAGTGAGGACTCCCAGGTGCAGCCGGTCGCCGACAAGATCCTGGCGGCGGTCGGCAGCCCCTTCACGCTTGCCGGGCAGGAGTTTCGCATCTCCGTGAGTATCGGCATCGCCCTCTATCCGCACGATGGCGAAGACGAGCAGACACTGATGAAGAACGCCGATACCGCGATGTATTACGCGAAGGAGAGAGGAAGAAACAATTTCCAGTTTTACTTCGAGAAGCTCAACAGCGACTCGCTGGAGCGCCTCGCTCTGGAGTCGGGCATGCGCAAGGCGCTGCAGAGCGACGAGTTTCGTCTCTTCTACCAGTCGAAACACGACGTGCGCAGCGGCCGCGTCACCGGCATCGAGGCGCTGCTGCGCTGGCAGCATCCTGATCTCGGGCTGATTGCCCCCATGCTATTCATACCGCTGGCCGAAGAAAACGGGCTCATCGTCCCGATCGGGCGCTGGGTGTTCGACACCGCGCTGCGGCAGAATGTCGCATGGCAAAAGGAGGGGCTCCCCAGGCTGAGCATGGCGGTGAACCTGACCGCACGCCAGTTTCTCGACGATAACCTCGTGCTGGATATCCAGAACGCGCTGCGGGAGACCGGTATGGCTCCCGAACTGCTCGAGTTGGAGATCACCGAGATGATGATCATGCACGACATGGAGGTGACGATCCGCATCCTGCAGGAGCTGAAACAGATGGGCGTGCGCATCGCGATCGACAACTTCGGCACCGGTTACTCCTCCCTGGCGAAACTGAAGGGGTTTCCGCTCGACACCCTCAAGATCGATGGCTCGTTCATCCACGATGTCGTTTCGGGCAGCGAAGGGAAGAGCCTGACCCAGGCCATCATCGAGCTGGGCAAGAGCCTGGGTATCACGGTGGTCGCCGAAGGGGTCGAGTCGAAGGAGCAGGTCGATTATCTGCGCCTTCACGCGTGTGACCAGTACCAGGGCTTCTACATCAACAAGCCGATGCCGGCGCAGGAGTTCGCCGACGTGGTACGCGAACAGTTACAGGAGTCTGCACAACCCGCACCTCACCCCTGACTTTACTACTCGTTGCCTATCTCATCCGACATAAAACCAAGGGGGCAGGTTCGAGGTTATAGCGAAACCGGATCAACTCATCCGCGGCAGTGGATGCCGGATGACAGGCCGCAACGCCTTCCCTTCAATCGGTCCTGCAACCGCTTGCGAAAACCGGGCAAATCAATCTCCTGCTCAGGGGCGTAGCCTGCAATCACCAGTATCGAGATCAGCTCCGGTTGAATATCTCTTCGCAGCCGCCATTGCAGCACACTCAGGCTGATATGTCGGCCGCGGCGGCACAACGCCACATAGCGAAAGCCCGGCAAGCTCCACTGGATACCATGACCATCTTTAATTTCTGACATGGTATTTTTGCACAGCACCAATCCGGGCAAAGACAATACCCGGAAAAATACCATACAAAAATACTGCTTGCCGCTGCCTGTGACTGCCTGTCAGTGTCAGATCAAAAAGCAGAATGAACCCTGCAGAAACGAAAAAACCAGCAATGACGTCGGGTTTCATGGTTTTGTTGCCTGTTGTTGCCATTCAGTGCCAGCCACTCCCACTCGATTGTAAATAAGCCATTTTTACAATTTATAATCAATAGCTTATCTTCTGTGATTGGTGGTAATACCATGAAAAATACCATGTTCAAAAATTGTTGCTGATTATCATCAAAAATCCCGATTACAGAAGAAATTCATTGCTTCATTAGACCTTGCACAGCCGGTTTAACGGTCGTTAACTCATAGCGCGTGGTTCTGCCACCACCCGGTAGCGGCTTGATGATCCCCTTGGCAACCAGATCCGAAAGATCACGACTCGCTGTTCGATTGGGGCACTTCGTGATAGCTTCATATTTCTTGGTTGTTATTCCGCCTTCAAAGCCCTTTCGACCTTCAGCGAACACTCGCAATACCATCCTGGCCTGCCGGTCATTCAGCTGGTCACCATAGGTTTCGTAGAAACGTGTCTTGGTCAGTACAAAATCCACTTCTTCCCTGGCTATTTCCTGTGCCTTGATGACCTTATTGGCAAAGTAATCAATCCAGTCATTAACATCCAGGCTTCCACGGCTCGCTTTCTCCAGTTGCAGATAATAAGATTTTTTGTCTCCCTCTATCGCCGTGGCAAGACAAGCCGTGGTCGGATAGCCGAGAGACTGCGAAAGCGCATGGTCAGCAATCGCCCTACCGACTCGCCCATTCCCATCATCGAAAGGATGAACCACTTCGAACCAGAGGTGTGCAATACCTGCTCGGGCAATCCCTGGTATCTTCTTATCACCTTTCGAAGGGCTAATCTTGTTGTACCAACCGATGAATCTTGTCATTTCGTCAGGCACTTGAGTTGCTGGCGGGGCTTCATAGTGAACCTTTTCCCGACCGTAAGGCCCGCTCACTATTTGCATTGGCGAAGGATCGTTGCGGTATGCACCTCGCAGAATAGGCGTGTAGCGCTGTTCCGGGACAGCCATGGATTGCCACTTGCCCAGCAGTTCATGCGTCAGCGATGTTTGCCAGTTCTTACGAACGTCCACCAGCAGCATCGCGGCCCCCGCCGCTTTCTGGTCCGAGTTATCCGGTAGCGTATCCGATGTAATTAAAGAGAGTAGAGATGACCTGACCGATTCTCTATCCAGATCCTCGCCCTCAATGGCGCTGGTTGTGATGGCTTCTGAAAGCATCAAATCGATCGTGGCATCCTCTTGGGACGCCATTGGCAATGCCTCAAAGCGGCCGGCTAGACGCTCTGAGTTTATGCGAAATTCAAGTTCCCGATCATCGAGCGCGTGATTGTCAAAGCGAAAACTTGGCCAGTCGGGCTGTTGCCATATCCATTTCATGCGGCACATCCATGTGCCGCACCCTGACGGGCGGCCTTTGGCCGTGCAAACTGTTGATCCTGCCACTTTGTCATGGCGCGATTCTAGCACTTTTTCACGCCATATTATAGCTTATTATTGGCGTGATTATGGGCCATAATCACGCCACACCCGTTCGAGAAGAGAAATCTGAACGCCATTAATACCGTGAAAGCACCAATTCGCCTCTCATGGTATCGCTGTGTTCTAATTTCAACACGCGGAAAATACTATGAAAAATACCATTGATGATGCAGATTATATTATCGATATGACTTGATTTTATTATTATAATTCAACGTATTAC
>NZ_JAQGEI010000004.1 GCF_029017505.1 Sedimenticola hydrogenitrophicus | reverse complement strand
AGTTTTTTGCTCTCGCCAAGACGCCAAGAACGCAAAGTTTAATGAAAAGGAGAGGTATTCCTTGGCGTGCTTGGCGTCTTGGCGAGAGTTCCTCTACCATTATTTATTCAGAGACGTTCAACCCATGCAAAGGTCAAACCTGCCGAGTCCCACCGGCTGAGCCGGGGGATTACCTCAGTGATTCATATTACCTTGGAGAAGTTTTTCTGCTGCACACCGGGTGACAGATAACGGTCGAAGGCCATGCAGATATTGCGGATCAGCAGGCGCCCCCGTGGCAGCACCCGGACCCCCTTTTCATCCAGCGAGATCAGGCCGTCGGCCGCCATACCCGGCAGGCGTGCCAGTTCGTCAGCGAAGTACTGGTCGAAACGGATACCCCAGGCCTTTTCAACGGCGCTGTAGTCCAGCACAAAATTGCAAATCAGACGGGTAATGACGTCGCGCCGGATGAGGTCATCGGATGACAATTCGATACCCCGGAACACCGCCAGCCGGCCGGCATCGATGCGGGCATAATATTCGTCCAGGCCGCGCTCGTTCTGACTGTAGGTGCTGCCGACCATGCCGATCGAGGTGACGCCCAGGGCCACCAGATCACAATCGGAGTGGGTAGAGTAGCCCTGAAAATTGCGATACAGGGTCCCCTCGCGCTGGGCCACGGCCAGCTCATCGTCGGGACGGGCAAAGTGGTCCATGCCGATATAGATATAACCGGCGCTGGTGAGGTGGTCGATGGTCATCTGCAGGATATCGAGCTTCACCTGGGCGGCTGGGAGATCCTCGGCATGGATGCGCCGTTGCGGTTTGAACATCTCCGGCAGATGGGCATAGTTGAACACCGAGAGACGGTCGGGCCCCACCTCGATCACCCGGTCCAGGGTCTTGGTAAAGCTCTCGACGGTCTGGAACGGCAGACCGTAGATGAGATCGATGCTGACCGAGCGGAAGTTGTTGTCGCGGGCCGCCTCCAGGACCGCCAGGGTCTCGGCCTCGGACTGGATCCGGTTTACCGCCTTCTGCACCCGGTCATCCAGATCCTGCACCCCGAGACTGAGGCGGTTGAAGCCCACCTCGCGCAAGGTGCGAATGGTCTCGGCGGTAGCCTCGCGCGGGTCGATCTCGATCGAATACTCACCCTTGTCGTCATCCGCCAGGGTGAAGTGCTCGCCGGTGACCCGCATCAGCTCCTGCATCTCCTGGTGGCTGATGAAGGTGGGCGTGCCCCCGCCCCAGTGCAACTGCTCCACCACCCGGCTGTTGTCGAAGATCGCCCCCTGCATGGCGATCTCCTTGTGCACCCGATCCAGATAGGTGGCCGCCATGCTGCGGTCCTTGGTGGCGATCTTGTTGCAGGCGCAATAGAAGCAGATGGTGTCGCAGAACGGGATATGGAAATAGAGTGACAGGGGCCCACCCTGGGCATTGGTCGCCTCGGCGGCCGCCCGGTACTCCACCTCGCCGAACCCCTCATGAAACTGGGGCGCGGTCGGATAGGAGGTGTATCTCGGTCCGGAATAGTCGTACTTGTTGATCAGCTCCAGATCAAATACCAGTGATTGATCCATGCTCAGTCCTCGTCGACATCGAGTCCCCGGCGATGGGTCTCGTTGATCTGTTGCAGAAGAATATGAAAGGGGATTTCGTCGCCATGACGATTGGCCACCTCGATGAATGGCAGATCCTCACGCCCGAAGGCGTAGGTGCCGTTACACATCGCGTCGTAGAGCTGGTCGATGCCCCGCTCCAGCGGTTCCAGGTAGGTCGGGAATGTGGCCATCTCCTCCATCTCGTAGAGCAGGCACTCCTTCAGGTCACCCACTTCGAATTTGGCCTGCTTGACCCACTCCGCATACTCCTGCGCGGTGCGTGCACGTTGTATTGCCATGTTATTGCCTATCCTTCATCAAATACATCCTGATACTCATCCAGCTGCTCGGCGGTGAGCAGAAAAACCCCGTGCCCGCCGCGCTCGAATTCCAGCCAGAGAAACGGGACATCGGGAAAACGATCGCCCAGGGCGTACTCGCTGTTGCCCACTTCGACCACCAGGATTCCCTCCGGTTCGAGATAATCGGCCGCTTCCCGAAGAATGCGGCAGACGATATCCAGACCGTCCGCCCCGGCCTCCAGCCCCAGCGCCGGCTCCCGATGGTACTCATCCGGCAGGGTCGCCATCTCATCCATACTGACGTAGGGGGGATTACTGACAATAATGTCATAATGGCGTCCATGCAGTCCGTCAAACAGGTCGGAACGGATCGCTTCCACCCGGTCCTCCAGGTTGTGGCGCTCGATATTGATCGCCGCCACCTCCAATGCCCCCGCCGAGATGTCCACCGCATCCACATCCGCCTCTTCGAAGGCGTAGGCGCAGCCGATGGCGATGCAGCCGCTGCCGGTGCAGAGATCCAGCACCCGGCTCACCGTCTCCGGCTGAATCCAGGGCTCAAACCGGGCCTCGATCAGCTCTGCGATGGGTGAACGCGGCACCAGCACCTGGTCGTTGATATAAAAATCCAGGCCGGCAAAGGTAGCTTCGTGGGTCAGGTAGGCCGCGGGGATGCGGCGGATGATCCGCTCCTGAAACAGCGCGTACACCCGTTCCTTCTCATCCCCGGCCAGGCTTGCATCGAGGTAGGCCGGCGGCAGATCCTGCGGCAGGTAGAGCGCATGCAGGGTCAGCCTGATGGCCTCATCAAAGGGATTGTCTGTCCCATGGCCGAAATAGAGGCCGGCCTCGGTGAACCGACTGGCCCCCCAGCGGATAAAATCCCGCAGGGTATTCAGATTTTCGATCGCATCAGTCATGTATGGACCACCCGAAGAAGAGGGTGAATGATAGCCTATTTGGTTTGGCTCTGGAAACGACAACGAATCACCGGATGGCCGCCAAACGGCGGTACATTCCGCTTCAGGGGTGGTTTTTTTCAGGAGCAATCGGTATACATAGGGCGTGTCCATACCAGCCGCCCAAATTCGCCATCTTATCCCGCTGCGCGGTCTGCCCGAACCCGTCATCGACTATATCAGCCGGCAGGCGTGGCTGGAGTGCGCCGGGCCCGGAGAGGACCTCCAGGCACCCGAGGCTGGGGCAGCCACCGGTTATCTGTTCAAAGGACGGGTTTCGCTTCGGCTTGAAGACGGCTCGACCCGCACGCTGGAGGCCGGCTCGGTTGCCACCAGCAGCCCGCTGGTCAATCCCGGCCCGCCCGGCGTGGCGGAGGCGCGCTGCGAGGGGACGGTGGAGCTGCTCCGTCTTCCCCGCGATCTGGTGGAAAGCATCTACGCCAGCTGGTGGAACAACCAGCAGTGCAGCGACACCGGCATCGAGCTGAAAGAGGACGACCTGGAAGACCGGATCTACATGGAGTTCTACCAACAGATCCAGGCGGGCGACTACGAGCTCCCCAGCATGCCGGATATCGCGGTAAAGATCGGCAGCGCGGTGAAAAACCCCAACAGCAGCAGCGAGGATCTGGCGAGGATCATCTCGGCCGATCCGCCGCTGGCGGCACGCCTGGTGCGCACCGCCAACAGCCCGGCATTCGGTGGTGAAAGCCGCATCATCCACTGCCGCGATGCGGTCACCCGCCTGGGCCACGGCAACACCCGCAACCTGGTCACCAGTTTTGTCCTGAAGAACCTGTTCGCCACCGACTCACCGCTGATCCGGCAGCACATGCTGCAACTCTGGCGTCACAGCCGGCGTGTCGCCGCCATCGCCTACGTGCTGGCGCGCCTGTCACCCGGCCTGGTGGCGGATCAGGCGATGCTGTCGGGTCTGCTGCAGAATATCGGCGCCATCCCCCTGCTCTGCGCCGCCGCAAAATATACCGAGCTGCTGGAAGACCCGGAGAAGCTGGATCGACTGGTGGATGCGCTCAAACCGGAGGTTGGCGCCCTCATCCTGCGCAACTGGAATTTCCCGCAAAGCGCGATCGATACCGTACTGCAGGGTGATAAGTGGTTCAGATACACGGCACAGTCCGCCGACTATGGCGATCTGGTGATCGTGTCCCAGCTGTTCTCCTATATCGGCACCCGCAAGATGCAGCGACTGCCGGCGCCCGATCTCTCGCCGGCATTCCACAAGATCGCTGCCGGCAAGCTAAATCCCCTGCTCTCCATGTCCATCATCACTGAGGCGGAAAAGGAAATCCATGCCATCGAGGACCTGCTTGAAGGTGGCTAAGGGCTCGCGCAAGAATAAGTTCCTGTATTCGGTCGCCCCTGGACCCCGCTGGCGGCGTTACGCTTTTTGCCAAGGGATCAACCATTGTCTGCAAAGCGTGCCTTGCCAGCGTGGCCCAGGAACGTCCTCGGTACTGCGGAATTATTCTTGCGCGAGCCCTAAGGACCCGCGGCTGTCAACTACGGCTGGCCTTTTGGGATCTCTGCTGTAAGCTTTATAGACCGTAGGGAAACAACAACAGCGGACCCAGATGAAACTGCTTAAGATGCTTAAAACCCAGATCGCCGCGGCACTGGTATTGATCATGCTGCTGTTCGGGACGGTCTTCGCCCTGAGCATGATGGCCCTGCAGGAGCAGCAGAGCTACAACATCCTGCTGAACATCACCTCCCGGCTGGAGCAGACGGCGCAAAGCCTGGTCTCCCTGGGGATGAACTACTCCATGAATGTCCCCCCGGACAGCAGCAGTTATGCGCGTGATGTAAAACTGTATTACAGCGCCATGCACGGTCAGGTCGAGATGCTGGACACCATCACCAACAGCTTTATGCTGGCGGAATTCCCTCCAGCGCTTACCGATTACCCCGACCCGTTCCAACCCCATCTGACACCGGCCACGGAGCAGGCGGTTTCCGCCGTCGAGGAGATCTGGAAAGACTTTCGCGGGGGCATCATGCAGGCGCTCGGCAATGACAGCGACATGCCGCGCCTGGATCGCGCCTCGGACTACATTGCCCACTATAACGCGCCGCTGGTCGCCTCCATCAATATCCTGCTCTCCCGAATACAGCAGCAGACCGACCAGCGGCTGACCCAGGTGCATCGATTGCATCTGGGCCTGCTGTTCGCCGCTGTGATGATCACCTTCGGCGTATTCGCCTGGTTCTTTCTGGCGGTGCTGAGACCCCTGCGGCTGGCCGTGAACGGCTTCCAGAAGGTCGCCCGCGGGGATTTCGGCTATCAGGTGCCCATCACCATTGACAACGAATTGGCGCTGATGACCAGTTCGTTCAATACCCTCTCATTGCGACTGCATGCCATCTTCCGGCTGATTGACCAGATACAGCAGGGCTCGGACCTGAATGAGACACTCGGTTTTGTCGCCAAGGAGTTTGCCTCCCTGCTGCCGCTTGACTGGGTCGGCGCACTGTTCGTGGCCGGCGACAACAGCACCATTGTGCTGGAGGGCAGTTACCGGGCCGGGCAGCCGGAGATCACCCGGCGCAACCGCTATCCCCTTGGCAACACGCTGTTGCTGAAGGCCCTGGAATCCGGCGAGCCACTGCACATACCGAACATGTCGGCCACTGGAAGTCAGAACCCCGACTTCCAGTTTCTCAACCATCTGATCAGCGAGGGGGTCCAGGACGCCATATTCCTCCCCATAACCGATGCCAGCCCGATTCCCGGCGTCCTGGCGTTCGGCACCTGCACAGCGGACACCTACACCCCGGAACATCTGGAACTGCTCACCAATATCGCCGGCCTGGTCACCCACAGTTTCGGTAAGACCGTAAAGCTGGCGGAACACATCCGGCTGGCCGCCATCGGCGGCTTCGCTTCGAGTATTGCCCACGAAATACGCAGCCCGCTCTCCACCATCAGCATGGCACTGGGCTATTTCCAGGACGCCGGACTGTCCGATTCCGCCAACAAACGGGCCACGCTGGCGCAACAGGAAGCGGAGCGGATGGCACGACTGCTGGAAGAGATCCTGCTTTATGCCAAACCGCTCCAGTTGCGGCTGGAGCCTATCGACATCAAGCAGCTGCTGACCCAGCTGTTCGAAACACACCGGAAGATCGCCCAGGAGAAGCAGCAACGCTTCGAGCTGGTTGCACCGGACACCGAGCTGCAAATACTGGGCGACCAGGATCGGTTGATCCAGATTTTCCTGAACCTTGCCAAAAACGCCTGTGATGCGGCGCCACTGCATGACCCCATCGTCTGGCGCCTGGAGAAGGACAGTATCGCCCGGGTCCTGAAGGTCAGTGTGACGAACGGGGGGAATCCGATCCCGGAAGATCAGCTACCCCAGCTGTTCAATCCGTTCTTCACCACCAAGGCACACGGGACCGGTCTTGGACTCAGTATTGTTAAGCGTATTGTCGAGGCGCATGGCGGTGAAATCGTCATCGCCTCCAGTCAAGCACAAGGAACCCGCGTCACCCTGCTGCTGCCGCTGGCATGACTACGCCGGCGATTTTCGAGAACCATGGGGCGCCCGCTGACCGGTTTTCGGGGTAGGATGCAGAGGGAGGAGTGATGCCGGCCCGTTCATGGTACCCAGGGGTCGGAGTCAAACCGGTCGAAATGGACCAACCGGTTTTCGAAAATACGCGGCTTGACTCCGACCCCCTTTCAATCTCGACTTCGCGTTATACATCCGTCCGTAAACAGCGTCGCTCTCACACATCCTGTGTGCCCTGCGGGATAAATCCAACCATGAAAAAAAGGCCACCGGTACGGGTGGCCTTTGATATTACACACAGCGGGAAATCTTTACTGAAACCGGTTCAAGCAGCGGCGGTCGTATCCGCCCGGGGCATGATCGGTTCCTTGTTCTGCTCCTTGCGGCACCCCTCTTCCTTCAGGCCACCCCGTTCAACCAGCTCCGCCAGGGTGATACTCTGCAGGAAAGAGAAAATCTCGTTACTGAGGTCATCCCAGAGATTGTGAGTCAGGCAACGTTTGCCGTCCTGGCAGTCACGGTTGCCGCCACAACGGGTAAACTCCACCCACTCATCAACGGCACAGATGATATCCGCAATGGAGATCTCATCGGCTTCACGACCCAGATAATAGCCCCCACCCGGCCCGCGCACGCCCTTGACCAGTTGCTTGCTGCGCAGGGCGGCAAACAGCTGTTCCAGGTATGACAATGAAATACCCTGGGTTTCGGAAATCTCAGCCAACGTCACCGGCCCGTCATTGCCGTTGAGGGTAAGATCCAGCATTGCAGTTACGGCGTAACGCCCTTTGGTTGATAGTCTCATAATTTCAGTTCCACTTAGTGAATAATTACCCACTCCTTTACTTGGTTATAAAACTATCATTTCCCTATGGAAATTGTCAACATTTATTGGATTGACTCCAACAACAAACAGGCATATACCCTGATGTCCCATAATTTTATCTGAAATAACAAAAAGTTAACTCTAGCTCCGCGTCATCTCAATCACCCCGTAAAATCTGGTTTTCGGGGGTAGGATGCCGGTGAGGCACGAACCACACCTATCTGACCTCCGGCGAGCGATGCGTTTGAAAGCTCACCGGCATCTACAATTCGCATACAAAGCTGAAGCTATTGATAAATGGTGGTAAATAAGGGTCTTCAGACCGGGGCGAGGTGTTCTTGTGTCGGGGCTGTCGTCATCGCGTGGCGGGGTAGAAAGCAGTGGCCTTGACGGACTGAATAGGCGAGCCATTTTGAAAGGAACAGACTGAGTTTCCACTTCTGTTCCAGGGTCGGGCGGATGAACCCCCTGTTGAGGGGAAGTATATGCTGCTTGAGACTGAGCACCTCGGCCTGACGGGAGTCATGGTAGATTCTGATGGTGGCGTCGGGATCCGGCGACTGGCCCGACTCGTGGGCAAAATAGTAGGTCAGATGCAGCAGGCTGGTGTAGGGCGTCTGCTCCAGCACCTCCAGATAGAGATCCATGACCCCATCCAGGCGGGAAAGGTAGCGTCCCTGCATGTTCCTCATGTCGGGGGCCAGCCGCGTCAGATAATGATAGTTCTCGTCACACAGATCCATCAGCCAACCCACCGTCGGTTTTCCCGACAGCAGCGTCTTCAGGCTCCAGGGGTAATGCGGTCTGCGTCGCACATATTGTCTCTGCATTATCTGTGTCTAACATTTATGGTGAGATTTCCGGGATCCGCCCGACCCACTTGCCTTGCACCTGCCCGCCTATCCGTGAACTGCGGGATTTTAATTCCGCCCGTCTGAAGCAACGTCCGCGACCTGCCTCCATGGCTTAATCATAGTCATCGGCGTCCCCGTATAATACTGAAGCCGCTCACTGTGGCAATGACACCTTCAGACACTATAGCAAACGGCCCACGACGTCCTCCAGCATAACGGAGCAGTCCCAGAGCCACGTCATCTAAACACGTAACTGCTTGTGAGAGTGGATCTGACTGCTTGACCGCTCCTGGGCATCCCTGCCCTCGCGGCATTAGTGAATCCATTCACGTCATTGGCGGGTGTCCGCGGCCATGGGTGAGGCAAGCGCTTGCGAAGTGCAGCCGAACGCTGAAGCAGCTGTGCTGCGAGACCGGAACGGCCGCGGCAAGCCCCCAGGGGTGAGCGCCCACCCAGGGATGGGTGGGCCGGGCTTTCATGCGAAGCAGGATGCGTAGCATGAAAGGGTATACGGTGTCCCGGCAAGCAAGGAGGCAGATCCTCCACCGCTCAGCGTTAGATGACGTCGTCCTGAAAACAGTCCTGTATTTTCCCCACAAAGCAGAAGGCCGGCATTTCAGCCGGCTCCGATTCTACAGTCTGGAGAGCCCGGATCAGGCGTTCTCTGTCGCTATCTGCTGATGAACCTCACTCATATCCAGTTCACCCGCCTTCTGCACCAGATCGCGGAATCCGCCCTCGGGCAGGGCACCGGCCTGACTGAAGATGATCACCTTCTCACGGAAGATCATCAGGGTGGGAATGGAACGAATCTGAAAATGTCCGGCGATCTCCTGCTCCACTTCCGTGTTCACCTTGGCAAACACGATATTCGGATGATCCTCGGACACCTTTTCATAGGTAGGTGCAAACGAGCGGCAGGGACCGCACCAGGGGGCCCAGAAATCGACAATGACAAAGTCATTGTTGGTCACGGTCTCTTCAAAGTTATCTTTGGTCAGTTCTATGACAGCCACGGGAAGATCCTCTTTCACTAAATACAGTTGTGAAAGACTATATCATCATTTTCTAATGGATACTAATTTTATCCGCGCATAAAAAAAGCCGGGGGATACCCGGCTTTTCCGTAACCCTGGCGATG
This sequence comes from Sedimenticola hydrogenitrophicus, assembly GCF_029017505.1. Classification (GTDB taxonomy): domain Bacteria; phylum Pseudomonadota; class Gammaproteobacteria; order Chromatiales; family Chromatiaceae; genus Sedimenticola; species Sedimenticola hydrogenitrophicus_A. The sequence continues at coordinate 166,115 of NZ_JAQGEI010000004.1, read as the reverse complement.
GACTTAGGGCTCGCGCAAGAATAATTTCGCAGTACCGAGGGCGTAACTGGGCCACGCTGGCAAGGCACGCTTTGCAGGCAATGGCCGTTCCCTTGCCAAAAAGCGTAACGCCGCCAGTGGGGTCCAGTTGCGACCGAATACCGAAACTTATTTTTGCGCGAGCTCTTAATCCAGGGCGGCAAAGATGTTGTCGCGAATCTGGTCCACACTGCCGACGCCGGCAATCTTGTGATGTACCGGCGCCCCGCTCTGGCCGCTGGCGGCCCAGCTGGAGTAGAAATCGATCAGCGGCTCGGTCTGATCATGGTAGACCTTGAGGCGCGCCTTGACGGTCTCTTCCTGATCGTCATCCCGCTGGATCAGTGGCTCACCGGTGACATCATCCTTGCCCTGCTCCTTGGGTGGGTTGAAGGTGACATGGTAGGTACGACCGGAGGCCAGGTGCACGCGACGGCCGGACATACGCTTGATAATCTCTTCATCGGGGACATCGATCTCGACGACCGCATCCACCAGGACCCCGGCATCTCGCAATGCTTCAGCCTGGGGAATGGTGCGTGGAAAGCCGTCGAACAGGAAGCCGTTTGCGCAATCGGCATCGGTGATCCGCTGTTTCACCATCCCCATGATGATATCGTCTGAGACCAGCCCCCCTTCATCCATGATCATCTTGGCCGCCTTACCCAGTTCGGTCCCCGCCTTGACATGGGCGCGCAGCATGTCGCCGGTCGAGATCTGCGGAATATTGTACCGTTCCTTGATGTAGTTGGCCTGGGTACCTTTGCCCGCGCCGGGGCCTCCTAGCAGAATCACTCGCATTCAAATACTCCTTGGTTCTGGATAATAATCATTTTTGAATGGCGGGAGTCTGACACAGGCCACCCCCAATCACCATTCGAGTATGCAAATATATGAATATAAAAGACTTATGTTGCAACCGCACATAAGCGTGACAACCCTACCAAATAGTTAAATATCACACAATAAATCCACTCCCGGCCCTCCATGGACAAACCTGTTCCCTTGCCAAAAAGGGTAACGCCGGCGGCTGAGTCCAGGGACCGAATAGCGGAACTTAATTTTTACGCGAGCCCCGAGTCCATCCCTGAATAAAAAAACCCGCCACGTCTGAGCCGTGGCGGGTTTTTGTTCGCTGGACGGTATCGGCTCAGGCCGACAGGCTCAGCATCAGCTTGTTGAGCCGGTGAACAAAGGCGGCCGGGTCCTCCAACTGCCCGCCCTCGGCCAGGGTTGCCTGATCCAGCAACACCCGGGAGAGATCGGCAAAACGCTCCTCGTCCGGCTCCCGGTCCATTTTCTCCACCAGCGGATGCTTCAGGTTCAGCTCCAGGATCGGCTTGGTCTGGGGGGCGTCCTGTCCCAGCTGTTTCAGCACCCGTTGCAGGTTGGCCCCCATATCATGCTCGTCGGCCACCAGGCAGGCAGGCGACTCGGTCAGACGACTGCTGACACGTACTTCTTTCACATCGTCCCCCAGTGCCGCCTTCACCCGATCCAGCAGCCCCTTGTGCTCCTCGGCCTCCTTCTCCAGGGCCTCCTTGTCCTCCATGTCGCCGAGATCCAGCTGGCCCTTGGCCACCGACTGCAGCGGCTTGCCCTTGTACTCGTTGAGGTGGGAGACCAGCCACTCATCGACCCGGTCGGTGAGCAGCAACACCTCCACACCCTTGGTGTTGAACACCTCCAGGTGCGGGCTGTGGCGGGCCGCGGCATAACTGTCGGCGGTGATGTAGTAGATTTTTTCCTGCTTCTCCTGCAGCCGCTCCAGATACTGGTCCAGGGAGACCGTCTCCTCCTTGCCCTCCGACTTGGTGGTGGCAAAACGCAGCAGACCGGCGATTTTTTCCTTGTTGGCGAAATCCTCCGCCGGCCCCTCCTTCATCACCCGGCCGAACTCCTTCCAGAACTTCTGGTACTTCTCCGCGTCATCCCTGGCCATCTTCTCCAACAGACCGAGGACCCGTTTGGTGCTGGCGGTGCGGATACTGTCGATCTTCTTGTCATGCTGCAGCAGTTCGCGGGAGACATTCAGCGGCAGGTCATCGGAATCGACCACCCCCTTCACGAAACGCAGGTAGTGCGGCATCAGTTTCTCCGCCTCATCCATGATGAAGACCCGGCGCACATACAGCTTCACCCCGTGCTTCTGGTCGCGCTCCCAGAGATCGAAGGGCGCCCGGCCGGGGATGTAGAGCAGCGAGGTGTACTCGTTCTTGCCCTCGACCCGGTTATGCACCTGGTCCAGCGGCTCCTCGAAATCGTGGGCGATGTGCTTGTAGAATTCGTTATATTCCTCCTGGGTGACATCCGCCTTGTTGCGCATCCACAGCGCGGTACCCTTGTTGACCTGCTCCCACTCGGGTTCCGGCGCCTTCTCCTCCTCGTCCGTAGCGAAATGCTCCTTGAGCATCTCGATCGGTATGGAGATGTGGTCGGAGAATTTACTGATGATGCTGCGCAGGCGGTAGCCCTCCAGGAACTCGCCCTCCTCTTCGTTGAGGTGCAGGGTGATGGAGGTGCCGCGACCCGGCTTTTCGATGGTTTCGATACTGTACGCACCCTCGCCGGTAGACTCCCAGCGCACCCCGTGCTCCGCCCCCAAGCCGGCCCGGCGGGTCTCCAGGGTCACCTTGTCGGCGACAATGAATGCGGAGTAGAAACCCACACCGAACTGACCGATCAGCTGGCTCTGGCTGGCCCCCGAGTCATCCCCCTTGCCGCCCAGCGCCTCCAGAAACTTCTTGGTGCCGGAACTGGCGATGGTGCCGATGGTCTCGGTCACCTCCTGACGGCTCATGCCGATGCCGTTGTCCTCGATAGTGACGGTGCGGCGCTCCTTGTCCATAGAGACCCGGATGCGCAGATTGGGGTCCTCCTCATAGAGCGCATCGTCCGTCAGGGCCTCGAACCGGAGCTTCTCCGCGGCATCGGACGCATTGGAAATCAATTCCCGCAGGAATATCTCCTTATTACTGTACAGCGAGCGAATCACCAGGTTGAGAACCTGGCTCACTTCCGCCTGAAACTCCAATGTCTCTTTATGCGCATCGACTGTCATGGTGTTGCCGCCTCCAATAAAATTTCAAGTAGCTCGTATTTCAAGTGGATCGATGTTCTCGGTTTTGGCCCTAACCCCCTAAATTCCGCAGGGTAATCGGCCATCGACAGAAGGTGAGGGTCAACCGGTGAATTTCAAGCTGGCCGGGCGAATTGGAAAGGCGGCGGGCAAAATTCCGCATGCGCTATTCCGCTTCCTTGCCAGGGTAGCGCCCAATCGCCTCCTCACCCCCATTTTGTTTGCAAAATATGACAAAATCCGTACACTTCAACCCCACCTGAAGCGAGTAGCGTTCCGATACTGTGTATAGCCAAATACCAACCACAGATCGACGCCCTGGCGCCAACTACTGAAGAGCGGCCCTGCGCCCGACACACAGGCCGGATCACGACTGCCATGTTCAAGCGTCTGCTCTTCGTCGTTGTCATCGCCTATGGCGCCTATGCGACCTACACCTCTCGCTCCATAGAATATGATCCGGGGGTACTGGTCAAAAACGCACCGAGTCAGCGCGACCCCGACAACACCAGCCCCTTTACCCACAACGGCTACCGGGTGACGCCGCTGGCGGAGTTCAGTCTGGAGGCCAGGATACTGGGCATCGAGCGCTACACCCTGGGTAGGGAGTCGGACCTTTCACCTGTTGACCTGGCTCTGGGCTGGGGTCCGATGTCCGACAGCGCTGTACTCTCCCAGCTTTCAATCCGTCAGAGTGGCCGCTTCTATCACTGGTCCGCCGAGAGATTGCCGATCCCGCAACAGGCCATCTCCCGCCACTCGGCAAATATGCATATGGTGCCGGCCGACAAACAGGCCGAGGCCGAGTTAAAAAACCTGCGCGAGGGCGATATTATCCATTTGGCGGGCTATCTGATCCGTGCCGATGCAGCGGACGGCTGGCAATGGGTAAGCTCCCTGACACGGGACGACACCGGAAACGGCGCCTGTGAACTGGTCTGGGTCAGGGAGATCAGCCGGCGCGGGACAACGCTTTAAGATTTTATATTTGCTGCAATTTACCGAGGAAGATCATGAACAACTATGTCCAATGGCTGAGCGAACTGGGGATGGATGACGTCGAACACGTCGGCGGCAAAAATGCCTCCCTGGGCGAAATGATCCAGAACCTGTCCAATCTTGGGGTACAGGTACCGGGTGGTTTTGCCACGACTGCCTTTGCCTATCGGGAATACCTCGCCACCGACGGCCTGGCCGATCGCATCAACGAAGCCCTGGACAAACTGGATGTGGACAATGTGCGGGCGCTGGCCGAGACCGGCGCCCGGATCCGCCAGTGGATCATGGAGACCCCCTTCCAGGCGGCCCTGAATCAGGCCATCGACGAGGCCTATGTCGCGCTGATCGAGGAGTATGGTGAGGAGGTGACCTGGGCGGTGCGCTCCTCGGCCACCGCCGAGGATCTGCCGGACGCCTCGTTCGCCGGCCAGCAGGAGACCTTCCTCAACGTCTCCGGCCTGGACAATATCAAAAAACAGATCCACGAGGTGTTCGCCTCGCTGTTCAATGACCGGGCCATCGCCTATCGCGAGCACCAGGGATTTGAACATTCGCTGGTCGCCCTCTCCGCCGGCGTGCAGAAGATGATCCGTTCCGACATCGGTGCCTCCGGTGTGATGTTCACCCTGGACACCGAGTCCGGCTTCCGCGACGCGGTCTTCGTCACCTCCAGCTACGGCCTGGGCGAGATGGTGGTGCAGGGGGCGGTCAATCCGGACGAATTCTATGTCCACAAGCCCACCCTGGCAGCCGGACGGCCGGCGGTGGTGCGGCGTAATGTCGGCGGCAAGGCGATCAAGATGGTCTACAACCCCGGTGGCAACAGCCCGGTCAAGATCGTCGATGTGGACGAGGCCGCGCGGCACCTGTTCTCCATCACCGATGCCGAGGCCGAGGAGCTGGCGCGCCAGGCCGTCACAATCGAGAAACACTATCAGCGTCCCATGGATATCGAATGGGCCCGGGACGGTATCGATGGCCGGTTGTACATCGTCCAGGCCCGGCCCGAGACCGTGCAGAGCCGCAGTGGCAACATCATGGAGCGTTATGAACTGAAGGCCAAGGGCAAGGTGCTGACCGAGGGACGCTCCATCGGCTCGCGCATCGGTGCCGGTACCGCCAAAGTGGTGATGAGCCTGAACGATATGGACCATGTGCAGCCGGGCGACGTGCTGGTGACCGACATGACCGATCCGGACTGGGAGCCGATCATGAAGCGGGCCGCCGCCATCGTCACCAACCGCGGCGGGCGCACCTGCCATGCCGCCATTATCGCCCGCGAGCTGGGCGTGCCGGCGGTGGTGGGCTGTAATGACGCTACTCAGCATATCCACAATGGACAGGAGGTGACCGTCTCCTGTGCCGAGGGGGACACCGGCTTCATCTACGAAGGCAAGCTCGATTTCGAGTACAAGACCATCGAACTGGACGCCATGCCGGAGATCCCCACCAAGATCATGATGAACGTGGGTAACCCCGACCGCGCCTTTGACTTTGCCAGCATTCCCAACGCAGGTATCGGCCTGGCCCGGCTGGAGTTCATCATCAGCAACATGATCGGCATCCATCCCCAGGCGCTGCTGGAGTATGACAACCTGCCGGATGACCTGAAGGCCGAGATCGGGCCGCGCGTCGCCGCCTACAAGAGCCCGACCGACTTCTACATCAGCAAGATCGTCGAGGGCGTCTCCACCCTGGCCGCGGCCTTCCCCGGCCCGGTGATCGTGCGCATGTCCGACTTCAAGTCCAATGAGTATGCCAACCTGATCGGCGGTACCCGCTACGAGCCGGATGAGGAGAACCCGATGATCGGCTTCCGTGGCGCCTCCCGCTACATCTCCAAGAGCTTCGCCCCGTGCTGGGAGATGGAGTGCAAGGCACTGAAATATGTGCGCGAGGTGATGGGCTTCACCAATGTGGAGATCATGATCCCGTTCGTGCGCACCCTGAGCGAGGCGAAAGGGGTGGTCGAGGCGCTGGAGGCCAACGGCCTGAAGCGGGGCGAGCACGGCCTGCGCCTGATCATGATGTGCGAGCTCCCCTCCAACGCCGTGCTGGCCGAGGAGTTCCTGGAGTATTTCGACGGCTTCTCCATCGGCTCCAACGACATGACCCAGCTCACCCTGGGCCTGGATCGGGACTCCAGCCTGATCGCCGACGGCTTTGACGAGCGTGACCCGGCGGTGATGAAGATGCTCAGCATGGCCATCTCCACCTGCCGGGCCAAGGGCAAGTACGTGGGTATCTGCGGCCAGGGCCCCTCGGATCACCCGGACCTGGCCAAGTGGCTGCTGGAACAGGGGATCAGCAGCGTCTCGCTGAATCCGGACACCGTGATCGACACCTGGTTGTTCATGGCGGGGCAGCAGGCCTGACTGGATAGCCGGAAAACCGGGCGCTAACGGGACCGGGCGGGGGCAACTCCGCCCGGTTTTTTTGTCCAGGGATGGACTTATGCCGCGGAGGCCAGGGATGGCCGGGAGCGGCTTTGCCAGAGATGGACTTATGCCGCGTAGACCAGCGTCCCGACCGGGTACCCTGCCCTGCCACCGGCAAGACCTCTACCCAACCCCGTAAACTGAAAGGCTTTGAATCTGCGCCCCAGTGTTTACAATGGGGGCGAATTTCACAACGGGCAGAGACCCGCCAGCGAATCACGGGAGCGTATTACAGTGGAAGAGAGAAACGTTGATGTCGCCATTATCGGCTCCGGCAGTGCCGGACTCTACGCCCTGGGCCGGGTCAAGGCCTCGGGAAAAAGTTTCGTGCTGATCAACGGCGGCGCGCAGGGCACCACCTGCGCCCGGGTCGGCTGCATGCCCTCCAAGGTACTGATCCAGATCGCCGAGGATTTCCACCGCTGCGGCATCCTCGGACGTTACGGGGTGGAGGGCCACAAGGCCCTCACCCTGGACGGCGAGGAGGCGATGGGCCACGTACAGGACCTGCGCGACACCTTTGTCGACCGGGTCGTCAGCAACAGCACGGCGCATATGGGTGAGGAGCTGTTCATCGAGGGCTATGCCCGCTTCCTCGAACCCCATCTGCTGGAGGTGAACGACATCCGCGTTCGGGCGGAGAAGATCATCATCGCCACCGGTTCGCGTCCCATCATACCCAAGCCGTGGCAGGCCTTCAGCGAACGTATCCTGACCACCGACAGCCTGTTCGAGCTGGAAGAACTGCCGGCATCACTGGCGGTGATCGGGCTCGGCGTCATCGGCCTGGAGATTGGCCAGTCCATGGCCCGCCTGGGGGTGGAAACCAACGGCTTCGATCAGCTCGAAAGCGTTGGCGGACTGGATGATCCGGCGGTGGCCAAGGCGGCCATCGAGATCATCGGGCGGGATTTTCCGCTCCACCTTGGTCACGCCGCGGAGATCAGCGAAGAGGGCGACAAGTTGCGGGTCAGCGCCGGCGAGCACTCGGTGCTGGTGGACAAGGTACTGGCCAGCCTGGGGCGGCGCCCCAACCTGGACAACCTGCAGATCGAGAACGCCGGCATCGACCTGGGGGTGAATGCCATCCCCACCTATAATCCCCAGACCATGCAAATCGGCGACAGCCATGTCTTCCTGGCCGGCGATGTGGATGCCGAACGGCCGCTGCTGCACGAGGCCGGCGACGAGGGGCGGATTGCCGGCCACAATGCCTGCAGCGACCGGGTCCAGGCGTTTCAGCGCAAGACCCCGCTGGCCATCAACTTTGTCGACCCCAATATCTGTCACGTCGGCCGGCGCTGGTCCGAACTGGACCCGGAACAGAGCGCCATCGGCGAGGTCAATATGGCCCCGGTGGGTCGCGCCCTGATCATGGGCAAGAACAAGGGCCTGATCCGGGTCTATGCCGACAAGGCCAGCGGCCGGCTGCTGGGCAGCGAGATGATCTGCGCCAAGGGTGAGAACCTGGCCCATCTGCTGGCCTGGGCTATCCAGCAGCAGCTGACCGTCGGGGATCTGCTGCGTATGCCGTTCTACCATCCGGTGATCGAAGAGGCGCTGCAGGCGGCGCTGTATGACCTCTACAACAAGGTCGACCGCAAGAACAGCGGCCCCATTACCGAACTGAAGCTTGTGGAGTGAACCCACCCGGGCGACAGGGAGGTCGCCCCGCCACCTCCAATCTCATGGCAACCCCGTGGCTACCTCGTGGGCTCAGCCCTCCGGGGTCCGGCGGAAACGGCCGATCAATGCCTCATCCCTGAACAGCTGCGCCGTGCCGTCCCCCTCTACCCGCAGGTTGAAACGGATCCGGGTCTCGGTATCCTCCGGCGTGGTGCAGTCCAGCTGAATCTCGCCGTCATTTTTCGCGCCCCAGAAACAGTGGTGACTCTCCGCGCCGCTGGCGGCATCAAAGAGTTCGGCCCGGCCCTCGAAGTGGACCAGCAGCTTGGCAAAGGGCGTCGCGGCAGTATCGACCGCCTCCCAGTTGCCGGCACCGGGATGGGGCGAACAGCCGGCCAGGCCAGCGGTCGCCAGAAGTACCAATCCCGCCATTCCCATCTTTTGCATTATCAATCCCGTGTTTAGCCGCTGCTTGTCGTGGCGGCATTATAAAGCAGAGCATATCGGTTTGGTTACCCATAATCTCAGCAGGTTCCGGGATCCGCGGAAAGGCAGATGAGGAGAGCCGCCAGATGTGCCACAATAGACGCCGATTTATAACTCCCGGTAAACCGGCCCGCTGCCCGAAACGGATCAACAAGCGCCGGCAAACCCCTCTCAGTCTCAACCAAAAGAAACATTATGGCCCAGTACATCTATACAATGAATCGCGTCGGCAAGGTGGTACCGCCGAAACGGGTAATCCTCCGCGACATCTCCCTCTCCTTCTTCCCGGGCGCCAAGATCGGCGTACTGGGCCTGAACGGTGCCGGCAAATCGACCCTGCTGCGCATCATGGCCGGGATCGATAGCGATATCGAGGGCGAGGCACGGCCGCAGCCGGGCATCCATGTCGGGTACCTGCCGCAGGAGCCGCAGCTCGATCCGGCCAAGGATGTGCGCGGCAACGTGGAGGAGGCGCTGGCTGACGTGGTCGAGGCACTGGCCGAACTGGACCAGGTCTACGCCGCCTATGCCGAACCGGATGCGGATTTCGATGCCCTGGCCACCAGGCAGGCCAGGCTGGAGGATCTGATCAATGCGAAGGACGGCCACAACCTGGAGCGCACCCTGGAGATCGCTGCCGACGCGCTGCGCCTGCCCCCCTGGGACGCGGATGTCACCAAGCTCTCGGGCGGTGAACGACGCCGCGTAGCGCTGTGCAAGCTGCTGCTCTCCAAGCCGGACATGTTGTTGCTGGACGAGCCGACCAACCACCTGGATGCGGAGTCGGTGGCCTGGCTGGAGCGCTTCCTGCACGATTACCCCGGCACCGTGGTGGCGGTCACCCATGACCGCTACTTCCTGGACAATGTGGCCGGCTGGATTCTGGAGCTGGACCGCGGCTACGGCATCCCCTGGGAAGGCAACTACAGCTCCTGGCTGGAGCAGAAGGAGCAGCGCCTGGAGATGGAACAGAAGCAGGAGGCGGCGCGCATCAAGAGCATGCAGCACGAGCTGGAGTGGGTGCGCTCCAACCCGAAGGGACGCCACGCCAAGAGCAAGGCGCGCCTGCAGCGCTTCGATGAACTGCAGAGCCAGGAGTTCCAGAAGCGCAATGAGACCAACGAGATCTATATCCCGCCCGGCGAACGGCTGGGGGATCTGGTGATCGAGGCTGAGGGGCTGAGCAAGGCGTTCGGCAACAAGCTGCTCTACAGCGATCTCTCCTTCACCCTGCCCAAGGGCGGCATTGTCGGCATCATCGGCCCCAACGGCGCCGGCAAGACCACTCTGTTCCGCCTGCTGACCGGCCAGGAGCAGCCGGACGGCGGCGAACTGCGCATCGGCGAGACGGTCAAGATCTCCTCCGTGGAGCAGTCGCGCGAGGCTCTGGATGATAAGCACACCGTATGGGAAGAGCTCTCCGGTGGCGCCGACATCATCACCATCGGCCGCTACGAGCTCAACTCCCGCGCCTATGCCAGCCGCTTCAACTTCAAGGGCACGGATCAGCAGAAACGCATCGGCGATCTCTCCGGCGGCGAGCGCAACCGCGTGCACCTGGCCAAGACCTTGCAGCAGGGCGGCAATGTACTGCTGCTCGACGAGCCGACCAACGACCTGGACGTGGAGACCCTGCGGGCCCTGGAAGAGGCGCTGCTCACCTTCCCCGGCTGCGTGGTGGTGATCTCGCACGACCGCTGGTTCCTGGACCGCATCGCCACCCATATCCTCGCCTTCGAGGGGGATTCCAGCGTCACCTGGTTCGAGGGTAACTATGCGGATTACGAGGCCGACCGGAAACGGCGCCTCGGCGCCGAGGCGGACCAGCCGCACCGCATCAAGTACAAGCCGCTGAACCGTTGATGACACCGGGGCCGGGGCAAGTCGTGAAAGGAGTGTAGTGTCAGCTTTGAGTAATCTCTCGCAAAGACGCAAAGCGCGCAAAGGAAAAGCGTACCAGTAGATTCTTTGCGTTCTTGGCGTCTTTTCGAGAATAATATTTCTGACTCACAGGGGTCGGAGTCAAGCTACCTGATCTCGACAATATTTATCACCGTTGGTGCGCGGCTTGACTCCGATCCCTGCACCAGCGACCTGATCCAGGCAACCGACCACCATGAACCAGACAGAACAGCTCCTTGAACGGGCACAACAGCTGATCGAACGCCTGGAGGGGGTCTTTTCACCCAGCGTCCAGGAACCGGACTGGGGTTGCATCGCCTTTCGCTGGCAGCGGGACAAAGGACTCCAGGCCGTGGCCCGGCCGCATCGGGTGGCGCTTGACGACATCCTCTGTGTGGACCGGGTCAAGGCGGAGATCACCCGCAACACCCGCCAGTTTGTCGAGGGTCGCAGCGCCAACAACACCCTGCTCTGGGGCTCCCGCGGCACCGGCAAGTCCTCCCTGATCAAGGCACTGCTGAACGAATTCGCCGACCGGGGACTGCGCCTGATCGAGGTGGAGAAACACGACCTGATCGACCTGCCGGCCATCGTCGAGCTGATCCAGGACCGGCCGGAACGCTTCCTGCTCTATTGTGACGACCTCTCCTTCGAGGCCGATGACGCCAGCTACAAATCCCTCAAGGCGATACTCGACGGCTCGATCTCGGCACCGCCGGAAAACGTGCTGATCTACGCCACCTCCAATCGCCGCCACCTGCTGCCGGAGTTCAAGCAGGAGAACCAGGACGTGCATATCGTGGAGGGGGAGATTCACCAGAGCGAGAGCGTCGAGGAGAAGATCTCGCTATCCGAGCGCTTCGGCCTCTGGCTCTCCTTCTACCCGTTCAGCCAGGATCAGTACCTGACCATTGTCGATCACTGGCTGACTCGCTTGGGGGCCGCGACAACCGCCGATGAGACGATCCGCCTGGAGGCGTTGCGTTTCGCCTTGATGCGCGGATCACGCAGCGGCCGGGTGGCACTGCAGTTTGCCCGCGACTGGGCCGGCAGGCTGCCGGATGAGCGGCCGGCAGGTGTCGACTAACCGCGCCGCCAGGTGGTGCCCTGGGGGCTGTCCTCCAGCACCACGCCCTGCTCCTTGAGCTGGTCGCGAATGCGGTCGGCCTCGGCCCAGTTCTTCGCCGCCTTGGCGTCCTGGCGCTGCTGGATCAACTCCTCGATCCGCGCGTCACTGAGTCCGCTGTCGACATCGCCGCCGCGCAGATAATGTTCCGGGTCATCCTGCAGGATACCCAGCACCCCGCCCAGGCGGCGCAGTTCGCCGGCCAGGGCCGCGGCCCGGCCTTCATCCTCGGCGCGCACCCGGTTGATCTCCCGCACCAGCTCGAACAGCACCGCCAGCGCCTCCGGGGTGTTGAAGTCGTCGTCCATGGCCGCCAGGAAGCGCTCCGCGAAGGCCTCCCCGCCCGCCGGCTCGGCTACCGGCAGGCCGCGCATAGCGGTGTAGAAACGGGTCAGGGCGCCGCGCGCGTTGTCCAGATGCTCGTCATCGTAGTGGAGCGGACTGCGGTACTGGCTGGTGAGGATGAAGTAGCGCACCTCTTCCGCCTGGTAGCGGGCCAGGATCTCCCGTACGGTGAAGAAATTGCCCAGGGATTTGGACATCTTCTCGTCATTGATGCGCACAAAACCGTTGTGCATCCAGTAGTTGACGAACGGCTTGCCGGTCGCCCCCTCGGACTGGGCAATCTCGTTCTCGTGATGGGGGAAGGTCAGGTCCGCCCCGCCGCCATGGATATCGAAGGTATCGCCCAGGCAGCAGGTGGACATGGCCGAGCACTCGATATGCCAGCCGGGCCGCCCCGCGCCCCAGGGGGAGTCCCAGGCCGGCTCCGCCGGCTTGGCGGCCTTCCAGAGCACGAAATCGAGGGGATTGCGCTTCTGATCTCCCACCTCGACCCGGGCCCCCGCCTGCAGGTCCTGCAGCGTCTTGCCAGACAGCTTGCCGTACCCCTGAAAGCTGTCGACCGCGTAATAGACATCGCCGTTAGTCGCCACATAGGCGTGGCCATTGGCCAGCAGCCGTTCGATCATGGCGATGATTTCTGCAATGTGGGCGGTGGCCCGCGGTTCGCTGTCCGGCTCCAGCACGCCCAGTGCCGCGGCATCCTCGTGCATCGCCTGGATGAAGCGTTCCGTCAGCGCGGCAATCGGCTCGCCATTTTCGTTGGCGCGGTTGATGATCTTGTCATCAATATCGGTAATGTTGCGGATATAGGTGACGTCGTAACCCTGCGCCTGCAGGTAGCGATAGACCACGTCAAACACCACCATCACCCGGGCGTGCCCCAGATGACAGAGATCGTAGACCGTCATGCCACAGACATACATTTTCACTTTTCCGGGTTCCAGAGGCACAAACGCCTGTTTCTGGTTGGTAAGATCGTTGTAGATCTTCAGCATAACGACTCCGACAGCTCATCTTGATACGGCAAACCGGCAGCGGACAGAATCCGATTGCCGCTCCCAGACCGCGCATAGTAAACGAAAGCGTGCGGGCAACAAAGGGGAGCAACAAAGCGGGGGTTTTTCCGGGGGCCGGTAACCTATATCATTGACCCCTGAATCACACTACTACGCGAGCATTGAATATGAATAGACGCCTTTTTTCGCTCCTGCTACCGCTGGTCATGTTGTTGGGTTTCACTTCTCAAGCCAGTGCGGATAGCATCCGGGTGCTGATGAAGACCAATCTTGGCGAGATTGAACTGGAACTGGACGGCGACAAGGCGCCCGCCTCAGTGGAGAATTTCCTTCGCTATGTCGATGAAGGATTCTACAACGGCACCATTTTCCATCGCGTGATCAACGGCTTCATGATCCAGGGCGGTGGATTCACCCCCGACCTCGACCAGAAGCGCGGCCACGCCGCGATCACCAACGAGGCCAAGAACGGGCTGTCCAACGCCCGCGGCAGCATCGCCATGGCCAGGACCAATGCCCCGCACTCCGCCACTTCCCAGTTCTTCATCAACCATAAGGACAATGACAATCTGGACTATCCCAGCTTCGATGGCTGGGGTTATGCGGTCTTTGGCCGGGTCACCCGGGGAATGGACACCGTGGACCGGATCGCCGACGTCGCCACCGCCAACAGGATGGGCATGCAGAATGTGCCCGTCACGGATGTCATGATTGAAAACGTCACCCGACTCTCCAACTAAAAGACCACAGGAAGCCAGCACATGATCACTCTCAAAACCAATCGCGGCGATATTGTCATCGAACTGGATGAGGAGAAGGCGCCGATCACCAGCGCCAACTTTGCCCAGTATGTCAGGGACGGTTTTTATAACGGCACCATTTTTCACCGGGTCATCAACAACTTCATGATCCAGGGCGGCGGCTTCGAGGCCGGAATGGCCGAGAAAAGCACCCGCGCCCCAATCGAGAACGAGGCCAAGAATGGCCTGAGCAACGTCACCGGCTCCATTGCCATGGCACGCACCATGGACCCCCACTCCGCCTCCGCCCAGTTCTTTATAAATGTGGCGGACAACAAATTTCTTGACTATCCGGGCCAAGACGGCTGGGGCTACTGTGTCTTCGCCCGGGTGGTCGAGGGCATGGACGTGGTCAACCAGATGAAAAGCGTCGACACCACCATGCGCATGGGGCATCAGGATGTGCCGGTGGAGGATCTGATCATCGAGGAGGCGATCATCGGCGAATAGGCGAACGACGCCATGCCGCAAGATACCCTGCTCATCTCGGACCTGCATCTGTCCCAGGCACGGCCCGGGACCGTGGAGCTGTTCCTGCGTTTTCTGCGGGAACAGGCCTGCCGTGCCGGCGCGCTCTATATCCTTGGCGATCTGTTTGATGCCTGGATAGGCGACGACAACACCCTGCCGCCGGCACCCGAGGTGATCGGGGCTTTGCGCCAGCTGAGCGACGGCGGCTGTCGACTCTCGGTGATGCACGGCAATCGGGATTTTCTGCTGGGAGAGGATTTTGCCCGGGCCACCGGCGCTCGCCTGTTGCCCGACCCCTGTGTTGTGGAGCTGGGTGTGGGGGAACCGGGCGGGCAGCCGACCCTGCTGATGCACGGTGACCTGCTGTGCAGTGATGATCTGGAGTATCAGCAGGCACGGCTGCTGCTGCGCAGCCCCGAATTCATCCGCGACTTCCTCTCCCGGAGCATCGAGGAGCGTGTCCAGCTAGCCGCCGAGTACCGCCGCCGCAGCGGTGAAGTGATCTCACTTAAATCGGCTGACATCATGGATGTGAATCAGCAGACGGTCGAGCGCTACATGCGCGAACACCGGGTCAGGCAGCTGATACACGGCCACACCCACCGTCCGGCGTTACATGAGTTTCAGCTGGATAGTAAACCGGCGCAACGTTATGTGCTGGCGGACTGGCATGAACAGAGCGGTTCCTGCCTCAGGATTCACGATGGGCTGATCCTGCAGGAAACCTGTGGCTGAACGCCCTGACCTGAATACTCTACCTTGAATGCCTACTTATCCTTCGGTAAGTCATCCAGATTATCGAAATCCAGGTCAACATCGATATCGATGGAGGGGATATCGTCCTCCCCCGCCGGATAATCCTTCTTGATCAGGTCATCAAAGGAGACCGGTTCACTCTCCCCACCGGAGATATCCAGATCCTCCAGCTCGATATCAATATCGAACGGGTCCAGCTCGGAAGGCTCCTCCTCCTCCGCCTCTTCACCCAGCCCTTCCTGGTACTCCCCGGGGGCGACCGGTGGGATCACCTCGGTGGTTGCGTCCGACTGCCAGGCCGTATGTTCCGGCACCAGATGCCGGCCCATCTCCTCCACTTTCTCCCATAGCTCCGGTGCCTGGAGCATCAGCACGGGATATACCTGGTCCAGGTATTGGGTGAAGGCCTTCTTGTCACGCCGGAACGCATAGATCTCCAGACGTTTCGCCTTGAGTTCCAGACTCTCGGGATTCTGTTCCATCGCCTCCTCCACCAGGGACTCGGCCTGACTGTAGCGGCGATAGGCCAGATAGATATCTGCCTCCATCAACACCGAAGCGACATCATTGCGCGTTTCAGGCAGCGCCTCGGCATCCTGAGGCGCGGTATCCAGTGGCTCCTTTAGCGGCGTCATCGGTGCGGCGGCCCGCTGGTCACCCCACGCTGCCGGTTGGGCAGACCCCTTCTCACCGGGTGCGGTGGTCCCACTGGACATCTCGAACAGCTCCGGCGTTTCAAATCGGGTCTCGCGCTGTCGTCCACGCCGGTTGAGCAGGAGCAAGGTGGAGAGGATGACGATAATCGCCCCCATCAGCATCATCCAGTACTCATTCTTCCAGCCGGCGGCAAGCGGGGAGATCTCCGTGACGGGGGCGGATACCGCGACATTGCCTTGGGGCGGTGCCGCCACAGCCAGCGTGCCTGTAGCATCCGTGGCCGAACCCGGTTCCGGTTTGACACTTCCCCCGGTGCCACCGGCCTGGGCAATCTGCTGGCGCAGGTTTTCGAGTTGGGCGTCCTTCTCCGCCAGCGCCTTCTTCAGCGCATCCACCTTGGATTCGAGTGCCGCCCGCAGCTCGATGATGTCCTTGTTGATCTCCTGAACGGCCACCAGCTCCTGTTCGGAATCCCTGATGGCTTCCCGCAGCTTGTCGCTCTCCTGTGCCGGATAGCCTGCTTCGCTCTTCTCGGTGACCTGCCAATTACGCTCCGGCTCAACCACGCGAAGCCGTTGCCGCTCCTCGGCGGTCAGCTCCCGGTCAGCCGCCGCGGGCGTGGCCGGCTCCTCCACTGCGGCAGGTGTGGACACGGCCGGCTGGTCAGCGCCCGGCTGGCTTTCGGATGCCGCGGGTTGCCGCTCCGCTACGGGTTGCGGTTCCTCCGGCCCGGGTCGGGATGCCGCGGTTGCGGAGCGACGCCCCTCGCGCCACTCCGCCATCTGTTGCCTGACGGCCGCACGCGCCTCCGCCTCCGTAACCGCCGCCATCTCCCCGGGCGTGGGGATGGTCAGCAACGCACCGCGCTTCAACAGGTTGATGTTTCCTCTGTGGAACGCCTCTGGGTTCGCCTTCAACAGGGCGATCATGATCCGATTACGTGAGAACCGCGCATCGGGCTGAACCTTTCCGGCAATCAACCACAGCGTATCGGTCCGCTGCACCGGACCGTAGCTGGTGGCGGCGGGTGAAGGACGGCTTGGCGCCGGTTGAGGCCGCGCCCGTGGCGCCGCGACAGACTCCGCCCGCGGCGGTTGATATGTGGGCGGATCGAGCAGTATGGTGAACTCGCGGACCAGGCTTCCCTGCGGCCAGCTGATCTCCAGCAGGAAGTCCAGAAACGGCTCCCTGATGGTCTCCCGCGTGCTGACCCGGATATAGGCGTCGCCATCCTCTGGAAAAACCGGTTGGAAGCGTAACCTGGACAGCAGCAACGGCCGGTCGAGGCCGGCCCGCTTAAAATCATTTGGCGCCGCCAGCCTCACCCGGATGTCGTCGATCGCCATCTGTTCGACCGATATCAGCCTCACCCTGGCATCCAGGGGCTCATTGAGGGCGGAGTCAACCTGGATACCACCCAGCCCCAGAGCAAAAGCCGAGGCTGACGGAATCAACAGCAGAAGAGATAACAGTGGCTTTCTGATCATTATTTTATTTGGATTTTATGCAAACCCATTTCTCTGTTGGTCCAGCGACTTCCCCGGGCCGGTAAGAAGCCCGGTAAATGTTAGGAGTCTGTCGGGCTTGACCGATCGTAGCGAGGGAAAGCCGGTTTGTTCCGCACATCCCTGTGCTTCACCCCTTCGGGGTTGGCACGTCAATCGCTCCCGGCGATTGAATGAGACAGATTTTTCGATCTTTCGAGGCCAATAGTGGACCTATTAAACGAGAAAGATCGGAAAATATGGCCAAATCCGGCTTTTCCGCAGTAGATCAGCGTTAAGTCCGACAGACTCTTACGTCTCAATATAAAACAATAAGATAACCACGTCACTTAAATCCAGACACAAATTCTCCCGGGCGCTGAATAAAAGCAGGCCATCATTCAGGCCCCATCAGTTGCCGCATATCGCTGTAGGTCGCGTAATTGGCGTAGGCGAGCACCGGCAATACCACCAGCAGCAGCGGCAAGGCTAACAATACGGTAAAAAAGGTCAAACCGCCCAACACGACAGCCCAGAACAACATGAGCCGGGGGCTGTGCGACACAATCCGGACACTGAAAGAAACCGCGTCCACCAATCCGCAGCGCCTCTGAAAGGCGTAGGGGATGGAAAACGCCGTCACGCAAAAGCTGATGAAACTGAGTACAAAGCCAAGGAAGCTGACGAACAACAGAAATGCCAGGGCGTCCGTGCGCAGTACCGGGTCGGCCTTATAAGCCGCCAGGGACGTCGACACAAAATCAAAGTAAACGCTATAGATGATGAGCGCATCGGTTATCCAGATCAGATAGATCACCAGCGAGACCAGCCCGATCACCAGAACAGAGACCGGGCATTGCCTGAATCCCTCGGTAATATCGACAAAGCCGGGCTTGTTACCGCCGTGAATCCTTTCCGCCAGATGGTAATAGACGGCGACCAGGCCGGGGACAACGATAAGAAACCCGCCCGCGACAATAAAATAGACCAGACTGAAGCCGCGGTACAGAAGCAGCGTGCCGATGGCCAGCCCAATCAGCAGAAAAAGCGCGGCGAAGATCATATTGAGAACCGCAGCCTGTCTGAAATCATGCCAACCGCGCCGCAGCCACTCCCCGGCAATGGTGAACATCATCTTCTCCCGCGCGACATCGACACTCATCTATCCGCACCCAACTGCTTAAGCTACTGTTCTGTATAATTCTAGACGTCTCAGCGAGAATAATCGGAGTTAAAGGGGTAAAAAAATCCGTTTGGCAGCGGAGGGACACTTTGGAAACGCCGGGCGTGCGGCAACCGACCATCCGCGGCGGCGGCCTCAACCGCGCAGCCCGGGAGGCCGAATCCGCCATTATTTCAGTTTGGATTCGTCATCATTTTCCCGGGTGGATTTTATTTTCAGATTGGGGAGATCGACCCGACCGATTACGTGCAAAACAATCCCCGCCCCCACGAAAAAGACCACTGCGGCCCCAAAACTGGCCGCCACCGGGTGATCACCACCCAGCTCTGCAGCATAATAAATGGCCCCAAAAAGGGAGCCGATTGCGGCGATATAAGAGAGGATTGCAATAAAGAACGACACTTTCTGCGCCCTGCTGGTCTGTTTCACCCGGATCCCTACTGTTCAAGCCAAAAGATCGTTGCAGGGTACGCTAATCACCCGTAACTGGCTAACGGTTATCCCCAATGGCGCGCGAAATTAACTTGCTTATAATCAGAAATTTAGTTTATTTTGATCTAACGTTTTCCGCGCTGTTAACCCTATCGGTAACCCATGTCCGCTGACGAACCCATCACGCTTCAGGTCTCGGCGCACCAGATTGAGCGGTTCTGTGCCGAACTCCGTCGCGGCAGCGCCAATACCAATCGCAAGCACTCGGCGCTGATTGCTCTTGAGGGTTTTATCATCCGACATGCCGCAACCGATAAATATACCAGTGCGTTCAACAACATAGTTAACATCATCCAGGGCCATGCGGAACAGACACGCCAGGCACTGCTAAACGAGTACGCCGAGAATCTTGAACCGGCGCTGAAAAACAGGGACCGGAACGCACTGGCCGCAATACACCAGTCTGTTTCGCGGAACGGATTCGACCAACTGCTGGAGCAGGTGTTGGTGAGACTATCCCCGGAGCTGCTGCATTCATTGAAACTCTGGGCTGAAAAGTGGGTCAATGAGGCAGAGTCCAAGGCACGTCGGGCAAGCGGCTATCCCGATGCCCTCAATTTCAAACAGGCCGGCATTCCGCTTGACCAGTACCGGGCACTCAGCGAGCTGAAGAGAAAACTGACACCACTATGAAATACCTGGCCGCACTCTTTCCAGTATTATTATTCATTGCGCCGTTACATGCCGATGCTGAGAGGGAGCACGCCGCGTTGGCCCCGGTGACGGTCGCCGCCAACCTGCAGGCTGATGGTGAGTCCGCCAGGAAAGCGCGGAAGGCGATACTGCTGCTGGTATCACAAGAAGAATGCAGCTACTGCATCCAGATCAAACGCGAAGTGATCGGCCCGATGATCCGCAGCGGCGATTACGCCGACCGCCTATTGATTCGCGAGCTGCTGCTCGATGGCGCCTCCACCGTGATTGACTTCCAAGGGGTGACAAGAGACAGCCACAACGTGGCCTACGACTATCGGGCCTCGGTCACCCCGACGCTGCTGTTTCTGGATGCCGACGGTAAAGAGCTGACCGCCAAAATGGTCGGCATTCAGACCCCCGATATGTACTATTACTATGTTGATCAATCCATCCAGGCAGCTATCGAGGCACTCGACAGTCGGTCTGGACACTGACATCCTGACCAATACGGACTTTAATGACTGTTAAGAGCACCGCCTGCCGCCTGTTGTTGCCCTTGCTCTGTATCGCCCTGACGGCCAACGGCCAATCCAACGCAACCGGCGGTCCGCAAAAGAGCGGCGGCAGTGCCTGTGTCATCGCCAAAAAGCTGGGAGACTCCCTCGCCATAGAATGGGCTGTCGGGGAACCCTCTGTTGGCCATGCCATGGAAAAGGCGAAGCAGGCACTGCACGCGAAAGGTTATGAATATGTGTTCCCCCAATCCAACAGCAGTAACCAACATGGCTGGATGATCATTGTCAAAACCCGCTATCGCACCAATACCGGCAGGGAACGCACCAGTTATGGCTGCGGTTTCAGCAACCAGTCGCCGGCCGCCGCGGAGACCAATGCGCTGCTCAATCTTCGCACCTACTCCTGGGGCTGGAAAGAGAGCAGCGGCTACGAAGTGATCGAGAAACAGCAGTACTGATATCCCCGGCCGGAGCGGCAGGCGTTTGAAAATAGGGCCACGCCGGCACGCGCTCAACATCAACAGCGCTGCACAGATCTTCTCCTCCACTTGCGGTTATACTTGCCTTCAGACAAGCACCATCCAGACCGACTGAAGGAAGACAGCGATATGCCCGTACAATGCTACGACATCTTTTTTTCAGGCAAGACCGTGGAGGGGGCGGACCCGGCGGCGGTGAAGCAAGAGCTTGCGCGGATCTTCAACACCCGGAGCGAGCAGCTTGAATACCTCTTCTCGGGAAGCTCGGTGAAGGTCAAGAGTGGCGTGGATCAGGAGACCGCCATCAAATACCGGGTCGCCTTCAGAAACGCCGGCGCACTGGTGGAGATCCAGTCCGCGGATCCTGTTGCCGACGCCCCCCGGCCGGCCGCGGCTGCAGCCCCACCGGTGGAGCGGCAAAGCAAGGAGAAAATGACCCTGCTTCCTCCCAGGAGCGGTAGCCTGATTGACTGTGCCCCGGCCGTAACGCCCGCGCCGCTACCCGATATCAGCGGGTTATCCCTGGCCAACCCGGGCGCCGTACTGGACGAGACCCCACCGCCAGCGCCCCGCGGAATCGATACCAACGGCCTTGAACTGGCCCCGGCCAACAGCGGCACCCTGGAAGATTGCCAGATAAAAAGGGAGGCCGCCGAACTGCCGGATATCAGCCGACTGGCGATCGTTGAGGATGACGACTTACCCCCATATCCATCCCGCCCGGAAACCTGACATCCAGCTTATTCGTCGGATTACGCTGATCCGACCTGCGATCTCGCGGCATCACCCGCAATCGTTGGGTGGGTTACGGCGCGCACGGTGCAATGCAAACAATCATGCCCTGGGCCAGGTGCGCCTAACCCACCCAGGAGCTGGGATGTGGATCCGCAGGGAGCGGCACCAAGCCCTCAGGGCAGCATCATCCCGCGAATCATGAAATAGAGCAGCGCCGCCATCAGTCCGGAGACCGGTACGGTGATAACCCAGGCGGCCGCGATCTTCAGCAGGGCTGAACGCCTCACCAGCTCATGCCGATAGACCTTGCGCAGACCTTTCCGCTCTTTCTTGGTCAGGGGTGCGTCGTGTTGCGTTTTCGCCCGCTCCTTCAACTCCGCCAGTATTTCACCCTTGCGGGTCAGGGAGGCCTTTTTGAAATCCATCAGGTAGGCCTCGATCGCATCGGGATCATCCTCCTGATGATGCAGTTTGATCTCCTCGACCATCTTGGCATAGCTGGTTTTGATGAATTCACGCAGAAATCCCACACCGAAGATACCACCAACGGCGATATGGGTGGAGCTGACCGGCAGCCCGAGCTGGGTAGCCAAAATCACCGTCACCGCCGCGGCCATGGCGATACAGAAGGCCCGCATTTTGTCCAGTTCGGTGATTTCACTGCCCACGGTCTTGATCAGCTTCGGACCATACAGGGCGAGGCCCACGGCGATACCCAGCGCCCCCACCATCATCACCCAGAGCGGGATGGCGGCCTTTTGGGCAATACCGCCATGGGCGATGGCATCATTGATCGCGGCCAGCGGGCCTACGGCATTTGCCACATCATTGGCCCCGTGGGCAAAACTCAGCAAGGCGGCGGCGAAAATCAGCGGCAGGGTGAACAGCTTGTTGATGCTCTGCTTCTCGTTGGGCAATCTGCCGGCCACACTGGAGATCAGGGGACGGACCAGATAGAAGACCGCGACACCCGTCGCCAGGCCGATCAGGACGGCGGAACCAAATTCCACTTTCCAGATTTTCTTGAATCCCTTGAGGACGATATAGGTGGTGAACGCCCAGATCATGAGCCCTACCAGCAAGGGCACCATGCGTTTGGCCGCCGCGATCATATCCGCCTGATAGGTAATGGTTCGCTTGATCAACAACAGAAAGGCGGCGGCGATCACCCCCCCCATGACCGGGGAGATGACCCAGCTGGCGACGATGGCCCCCATCTTGTCCCAGTTGGCGATACCGACGCCGCCGGCCGCAATACCCGCGCCAAGCACCCCGCCGACAATGGAGTGGGTGGTCGATACCGGCGCACCCAGTGCTGTTGCGATATTCAGCCAGAGTGCACCGGCAAGCAGCGCGGCCATCATCAGCCAGATGAAGGTGTCGGTGCCGACAATCGCGGACGGATCGATAATTCCACTTTTGATGGTGCCGACCACATCGCCACCGGCGATCAAGGCGCCGGACGCCTCGAACACAGCGGCAATAATGATCGCCCCCCCCAGGGTCAGGGCCTTTGAACCGACGGCGGGACCCACGTTGTTGGCCACATCATTGGCGCCGATGTTGATGGCCATGTAGCCGCCGATCACCGCGGCGACCAGCAACATCACGTGCCCCGGCGTATCCATTCCCCCGCGCATGACGGTAAACAGCATAATACCCACGATAAAGAGCAGGGCTACACCGATCCGAAACAGCTCCTGTCGGCCTTTACTGGTCGCTTTTTCAAGCTCACTTATATTCTGAAGTTCCATAAAAACTCAGTGTGAATTTGCTTTAGATTTCGGCATGGGAATCCACCATTGAACACGCGACATGCCACCCGAAAGTAAAGTGCGCACTGTAACATTTTTGTCACTTAAAAGCCCCATGGAATACCGCTAAAATCAATCGCGCAACCGATCAGCAAGACCCCGGCAAGCGCCAGTCAGGGTTAATCTGGCCCATGTTTTGCTTAACTGGAATCAAGACGCGTTCAACCGACGTCCCGAGTCAGTTAATTGACAGAATCTGGAGAGTAATCGTGGTCAGCCCTATTTCAAACGACAAATTATTGCCGCAGAACAACGACAGAAACAGCACCGCGACCAGCAAACGGTCCACGGGTGAGCAGCACAGCACCGCGGGTACGGGCGCCAGACGCCCGACCGGCGACACGGTGGAGCTCAGCAGTGCGAGCCGACTGGCCAACCAGGAGATCGCTGCCAGCAGAAACAGCGGCGCCGTCAACAGCGCCACAGAGGCCAGGGAGTTGGTCATCAAGATAAGGGAGCAGATTGAAGCCGCCGGTCGCCAGGCCCTGAAGAGCCACAACCCGCTGGAGAAAGGGGAGCTGACCGCGTTACTGGAATTTTCCGCGGCCTAGGACATAGCGCGGGTCGTGCCTGCCGAAGGCGCCCACGGGGCGCCCTATGACTGTCGGTCAACACGACGCAACCGAACTGCTACTCACCGTTATTCGGGACCGGTCTCCAATCGTTCCACCTCGGCCAGGGTCACCACCCTGCCGTCGGTGGTGACGAAGCTGCGCCCATCGATATCGCCTTTATAGGCCTGGTATGCGGTCACCCGGGCGCTACGGGTATCGATCACCCGGACGGTGACCACCTGATAGGCATCGCTCCACTGATGGTAGAGATAGAGACCCGCCCCCGCCAACATCAGAAACACCGCCCCAGCCGCCAGGAGTTGAGTGATGCGCCGTCGCCCCTGCCGGGCATCCATGGTTGCATTGAGCACCGGGGCCGGTGACCGGTAGTGCTGCATTTTGCGTTGATTACGCAGCCGCAGGGTCAGGAGTGCCCCAACAATCACCAATGCGGTCAAAAGAAGTTTCAGGAACATGGGCGCGTACCTTATCATGGGCTTGGTAATGGCGCTATTATTTGAACCAGGGAACCGGACTATCAGGCAGAAATGAACAGATTAAACCTCTTCGTATTAACGGCATTGCTTTTTGTGGCCGCGTGCAGCGAGCCTGACAAACCAAGCATCCCGCTCAGTCTGGCGGTCGAGCGTGGCGACATCAATCAGATCGAGCGCCATATCCTCTGGGGCAGTGATATCAACCAGCTCAATATCAACGGCGAAGCACCCCTTCATGTCAGCGCCACCCAGGGTAACTACATTGCCATCAAACTGCTTGTTGAAAATGGCGCCGATATCAATCTTCCGGATAAAAATGGAATCAGCGCTCTCGGGCGGGCTGTTATCTCGGGCCGCACGCAGATAGCCGAATATCTTTTCATGCAGGGTGCCCAACAGGAACCCGACCAGTTACTCGACCTGCTAGTCAGGGCCGGCAACACAAGCCGCGATATCATCCCCTTGCTGATCAAGAGGGGCGCACGGATCAACCACCAGGATGAAGCGGGCCAGACCCCGTTGATGCGCGCCATTGCCGCCAGCCACCGGGTCCTGGTAAAAAACCTGATCCAGAATGGCGCCGACGTCAATCTGGCGAACAATGCCGGCCAACGTCCGCTGGCTGTCGCCAGGGAGCAGGGAGATGAGGATATTATCCGCATGCTGGAACGTAATGGCGCACAATAATGAGCCGGTAAACCAGTCGCCAGATCGTGACGCGGCAGCTTACTTCTGTTAAGTTTCCGCCACTCCATCTTCAGTTATCATACGCGGGCCTGACTGGCCCTGAAAACAGGACTCACCCATATGGCATCGACCGTTGAAGAACTCACGATTAACTATTCAGAAGACGGTATAGACGTCGTCAAAGAGCTGGACAAGGTGATCCTCTCCAAGGGGGCCTGGTCAACTGTGATGTTCCGCTACCAGGAGTGGAACCGTTCCAAAAATGAGTACAGCCCGGACAAATACAGCATCCGCCGTTACCAGAAGCGCAGCGGTGAATATATCCCGAAATCCAAGTTCAACATCTCCAGCAAGGCCCAGGCGGAAGCGATCATCGAGGCCCTGAGCAACTGGACCAAGGATTGAGAGCCGGGCAATCACACCAGGGCAGCACTGTAGGGTGGGTTAGCGGCGCACAGCCACCCCACTTCCAGACCGCGACAATACGCGGGCGCCGCGTAACCCACCGTTTTCTCGACCCGCCCAATGGTGGGTTACGGCGCGCGCATGGTGCAATGCGAACAGCCAGCCCCTGTGCAGGGCGCGCCTAACCCACCCTACAAACTGGACCAGGGGTTGACTGTGGTGGTGGCTTCATCCAGGCCGTAAGTTGGGGTGAGCAGAGCGAACCCCAACGAGCTAGTCATTCAATCCAGCCCGATCATCATTGGCCAATCCGCCAGCTCTGAAAGCACCTGCTTGCGCCCGCTGTCGATTGCCGGATCGATCATGAGCCTGGCCAGTTGCTGGCGAAACGCGCTCAACGTGATGCTGCCGCCACCCTGCGGATCGGTCAAGCGGTCGATACGATACTCCTGCCAGCGTTCACGCTCGGCCACGGTCAGGGACTCCGGCCAGTTGCGCGCCCGATAGCGAAACAGCATCTCCGGCAGGCGGGCATCATCAAACACCGGCGCCATCTCCGCCAGCGACTCCGGGGTAGCGGTCAATACCCGGTCCATCCGCTTGCGATCATCCGCGCTGAAAAAATCCCCGGAGTAGAGACTCTGATCCGGATCCGTAATCGGCGCGAACTCCCGCCCCCCGTGAACCGACTGGATCTTCTCCTCCAGACCCGGCGCACTGTTCAGGCGATCAAGGTGGCGCAAGCCCTGCGCCTGATCGATCCCCCAGCGCTGGGCCGCCTGCTCGGTCAGGGTATTCATCGGCACCACTACCGGGCACTTGTTGAGATGAATGGTCTTCAGCGCGATCCGCGCCATGCCCTCGGGCAGCTGATCTCTCGGGGTAAACAGGCGGGATTGAATCTCCTCCACGGCCAGCCCGATCAGCGGCCCGGGATCCTGTCCCAGATCATAGACAATCACACCATTGGGATTACCGGGATGCCGGGCCAGCGGCACCACCATGGCAATACACCCCCGCTCCGCCGGATACATGGAGGAGACATGCAACACCGGTTGCCGGTCGCGAAGGTTGAGCAACTCCGCCACCTTGCGTTTGTTGCGCATGCCCAGCAGGTAATCGAACAGCCGGGGTTGCCGCTGCCGTATCAATCCGGCCAGGGCAATCGTGGCATGGACATCCGACAAGGCGTCGTGCGCCGCTTCATGGGCGATGCCGTTGGCCGCCGACAACTCCTCCAGCCGGAAGCTGGTGATACCATCCTCCCGCTTCGGCCAGACAATACCTTCCGGCCGCAGAGCGTGGGTCAGCCGCACCATATCGATAATATCCCAGCGGGAATTTCCATTCTGCCACTCACGGGCGTAGGGATCGATAAAGTTGCGGAAGAATCCGAAGCGGGTAAATTCATCGTCAAAACGGATGCTGTTATAGCCCACGCCACAGGTGCCGGGCTGCGCCATCTCTCGATGAATCAGGCGAAAGAACTCCGCCTCGTTCACCCCCTCGCGCAGCGCCTTTTGCGGCGTCAGGCCGGTAATCAGGCAGGCCTCCGGTTGCGGCAGCAGATCATCGGCCGGCCGGCAATAACAGACCAGGGGCTGACCGATAATATTCAGCTCTGCGTCGGTACGGATGCCGGCAAACTGGGCCGCCCGATCCTTACGTGGATCGGCGCCCCAGGTTTCGTAATCATGCCAGTAAAATGTCAGCGCCATTACCTGCTCTACCTGTTTTCCAGTGGAGATTCTTCAGCGGTATCTTGGAGGGTTTTGCCTGGGGAGGCAACCGTAGGGCAGGCCCCTGCGCTTGCCCGCTCCCAGCGGCAAACCTTCCCCCGGGCAACCACCGGGGGTTTCCCCTACGCCCATCCTTGAAAAAAAACACCCCGCCGGGGCGGGGTGTTTTCACTACAGGGCAAGATCAGGCAGGGATCAGATCTTCTCTCTGATACGCGCCGCCTTACCGGTGCGGCCCCGCAGGTAATAGAGTTTCGCACGACGCACATCACCGCGACGCTTGACTTCGATCGCGGCCACGGAGGGGCTGTAGGTCTGGAAGACACGCTCGACCCCTTCACCATGGGAGAGTTTGCGCACGGTGAAAGAGGAGTTCAAACCGCGATTTTTCTTGGCGATCACCACGCCTTCAAAGGCCTGCAGACGCTCGCGGGTACCTTCGACAACCTTCACCTGAACAACTACGGTGTCGCCGGCGCCAAAATCGGGAACCTCGCGGTTCATCTGCTCGGCTTCAAGTTCCTGAATGATATTGCTCACGGTCGTATGCTCCTGTATTTCAATCAGCGCTCGTTTGCGCCTGGATAAACTCGTTTAGTAAAATCTCTTCTTCCCGGGTGAGAACACGTCCCTCCAGGAGGTCTGGCCGTCTTTGCCAGGTCCTGCCCAATGACTGCTGCAGTCGCCAGCGACGAATCAATTCATGATTGCCGCCCATCAGGACCGCAGGTACACGGTCACCTTCAAATAGCTCTGGCCGCGTATAGTGCGGGCAATCCAGCAGACCATCTGTGAAGGAGTCCTGCTCGGCCGAATCCTTGTCCCCGAGCACCCCGGGCAGCAACCGGATCACGGCATCCATCAGCACCAGAGCCGGCAATTCGCCGCCACTGAGCACATAATCGCCAATGGACCACTCTTCATCCACATAGCGGTTGATCAGCCGCTCATCAATCCCTTCATAGCGTCCGGCAATCAGGATCATGCCGCCGCGCCGCGCCATCCGGCCCGCCGTGGCCTGGTCGAATCGCTGTCCCTGCGGCGAGAGATAGGCTACCGCCGAATCCGGAGCAACACTCCGGGCCTGGGCGATCGCATCACGCAGCGGCTCAATTTTCATTACCATACCGGGACCGCCCCCGTAGGGTCTGTCATCCACTGTACGGTGCACATCGTGGGTGTAATCCCGCGGATTCCACAACCCCAGGCTGACCTGCCCACGGTCCACTGCACGACCGGTCACTCCCTCGCCGATCATGGCCCTGAACATCTCAGGGAACAGGGTCACCACGTCAAAGCGCATGGTCACCTCAAAAATCCGGGTCCCAATCGACGGTGATCAGATCACCATCCAGATCGACCTCTTTGATCACCTGTGCAATAAACGGCAGCAGGTGCCGGCGGTCGCCCTCGACCACCATGACATCGTTCGCCCCCGTCTCGAACAGGTGATCCACCCGTCCAAGCTCGATTCCTTCCAGGGTAACGACCCTTTTCCCCTCGAGGTCACAC
Source organism: Sedimenticola hydrogenitrophicus (assembly GCF_029017505.1). Taxonomy (GTDB): domain Bacteria; phylum Pseudomonadota; class Gammaproteobacteria; order Chromatiales; family Chromatiaceae; genus Sedimenticola; species Sedimenticola hydrogenitrophicus_A. Next base: position 137,664 of record NZ_JAQGEI010000004.1, on the reverse strand, counting down.
CAGTAGTACTCATCCGCCGGAATCGCCGGCAGCTGGTCGCGCGGTATGGCAATTTCGGCGCCATTCAGCGCTGCCGCCTGATCCCGATCGTCCACACCTTCCAGGGCGGCGACTATCCCCTTTCCATGGGTCTTGCCCTGCTTCAGCTTATATTCCCGCCACTGCCCGTCCCGATATAAATACCAGGAGGGGTGGTTGAGGATATTCTCTTTCGGAGCCGTGTGTGAATAAACCTTTATCCATCCACGCACACCGAACAGCCCGGAAACCTGTCCCAGGATGGTCCAATCAGCTGGCTGCTCTCCCACCGCGACGCTCATCTCAAGCCACCCGGCAACAGATCTGTTCAGCTACTGGCAACACCCAGGGGGCTCCCAGCCAGTCTCCCGGCCAATCAGGCTGCAGCCTTGGATGCTTCCTTGACCAGCTGTGCAACGCGGTCGGTCGGCTGCGCACCCTGGGACACCCAGTGGCTGATGCGCGCCTGATCCAGGCGCAGACGCTCTTCACCGCCGGTCGCAATAGGATTGAAGAAACCCAGTCGCTCGATGTACTTTCCATCGCGGGGGTTTCTGCTGTCGGCCACTACGATGTGATAGAACGGCCGCTTTTTCGCGCCGGTCCGTGCAAGACGAATTGTTACCATTTCCAACCCTTAAGAATTTAAAAAAACTGCCACGCACCACCGGCCAACCAAACCGGCCGGAGTGAAACGGGGCATTCTACCCGTTTCCGGGGAAAAGTGAAGTGTTTTGTCATCTCAATTCGGAACCCCGCATTGGTGGATGCGCCTACCGGCTTATCCACGCCACGAAACGGCGTCCCGATCAATTACCCGCCAAGCACCGGACAGAACCGTAGGGTGGATAAGCGACAGCGCATCCACCACAAGACGACGGGCTCAGAAGGGAAAACCGCCCCCGGGGGGCATCCCACCGGGACCCAGCTTGGACTTCAGGCCACGCATCATCTTGGCCATGCCCCCCCCCTTCATCTTCTTCATCATCTTCTGCATCTGGGCATACTGCTTGAGCATTTTATTCACTTCCTGTACCTGGGTCCCCGATCCCAGGGCGATCCGGCGCTTTCTGGAGCCCTTGATCAGGTTCGGGAAGCGCCGCTCCTGCGGTGTCATGGAGTTGATAATGGCGATCGAACGGGTGATCTCCTTGTCATTGACCTGCTTTTTGACATGCTCCGGTACGTTGCCCATCCCGGGAAGCTTGTCCATCAGGGAGTTCAGCCCGCCCATATTGGACATCTGCTCCATCTGGTCGCGGAAATCCTCCAGGTCGAAGCCCTGCCCTTTATGCAGTTTCTTGGCCAGCTTCTCGGCCTTGGCCTGGTCCACCTTGCCCTGGACCTGCTCCACCAGGGAGAGCACATCGCCCATACCCAGAATCCGCGACGCCATCCGTTCCGGATGGAACGGTTCGAGGGCCGTCGTCTTCTCGCCCACGCCGAGGAACTTGATCGGTTTGCCGGTGATCTGGCGGATGGAGAGCGCCGCCCCCCCCCGGGCATCGCCATCGGTCTTGGTGAGGATCACGCCGGTCAGCGGCAGGGCATCATCGAACGCCTTGGCGGTGTTGGCGGCATCCTGGCCGGTCATGCTGTCAACCACGAACAGGGTTTCGACCGGGGTTATCCCGGCATGCAGCTCCCGGATCTCGTCCATCATGGCCGCGTCCACATGCAGGCGGCCGGCGGTATCGACAATCAGCACATCGATGAACTGCTTGCGCGCCCGATCCAGCGCCGCCCGGGCAATGGCCAGAGGCTGCTGCAGGGTGGTGCTGGGGAAAAATTCCGCCTCCACTTCGGCGGACAGGGTCTTGAGCTGGTCGATGGCGGCGGGTCGATAGATGTCACAGCTGACCACCATGACCGATTTCTTCTGGCTCTGTTTCAGCCAGCGCGCCAGCTTGGCCACGCTGGTGGTCTTACCGGAGCCCTGCAGGCCGGCCATCAGGATCACCGCCGGCGGTTGCGCCGCCAGATTCAGCCCCTCATTGGCCTCGCCCATGATCCGGACCAGTTCGTCATTGACGATCTTGATCAGTACCTGACCGGGGGTGAGGCTCCTCATCACCTCTTCGCCCAGTGCCTGCTGTTTCACCTGCTCGACAAATCCCCGAACCACCGGCAACGCGACGTCCGCCTCCAGCAGCGCCATGCGGATCTCGCGCAGGGTCTCCTTGATATTGTCCTCGGTCAGTCGCCCCTGACCGCGCAGCTTGTTCAGTACGCCACCCAGCCGGTCTGTCAGATTGTCAAACATGCTTTAACTCAGCCTCTCGCCATGAATTTGCCGTATTATATATGGAAACAGCCGGCGCCGCGTAACCCACCGATCCCCCGACCGCCAAACGGCGGGTTACGGCACGCGCACGATGGGATACAAACGCCCACCCCCTGCGCAGGGTGCGCCTAACCCACCCACAAAACTGAAGCCGCCCCTACAACCCGGGCTGGTCACAACAATGGTAGATATGCGATTATCACGCCCCATATGAACCAGACTCTCGTTGCTTTCCTCGCCATTGCCGGCTATCTCGCCAGCGGGACCATTATCGCCATCCGGCTGTTCTCGGATCGGACGGGGAAAACCCTCCCCCGCTATCTTGGGATCGCCATGGGCATGGTGGGTGCCGCCCTGCACGCGCTCCTGCTGTACCAGGGCATGGACAGCGAAGGCGGGCTGAATTTCAATTTCTTCGGTGCCGCTTCCCTGATCGCCTGGACCATCATCCTGCTGCTGATGCTGTCGGCGCTGACCAAGCCGGTCGAGAATCTCGGAATCACCCTGCTGCCGCTGGCGGCCCTGACCATCGCCCTGGACATGCACTTTCCCGCGGACCATATCCTGGCAGCCGATTCACCCTGGGCACTGCGCATCCATGTACTGATCTCCCTGCTGGCCTACAGCCTGCTGGCCATGGCCAGCGTCCAGGCCATCCTGCTAGCGGTCCAGGACTATCATCTGCGGCACCGCCACCCCGGGGGGTTCATCCGCGCCTTGCCGCCACTACAGACCATGGAAGCGCTGCTGTTCGAGATGATCGGGCTCGGCTTCATCCTGCTCACCGTGGCACTGCTGAGTGGATTCGTCTTCCTGGATGACCTGTTCGCGCAACACCTGGTCCACAAGACCATACTCTCCATCACCGCCTGGCTGGTATTCGGTATGCTGTTGTGGGGACGCCACCGCTCCGGCTGGCGCGGCCCGAAGGCGCTGAGTTGGACACTGGCGGGATTCGTGGTGCTGATGCTGGCCTATTTCGGCAGCAAATTCGTGCTGGAGATGGTTATCCCATCCTGACCACCGGATACACAGGAGTTGGATTGGATTGGTGTTTAGGGCTCGTCAGTCATGGCTTCATCCCTTAATCATGACAGTCTTCATCGTCGGCGTATTGGCGCACGGCAGGCAGTTGCCTGAGCAACTCCGGTAGCCATTCTTGTACCGTCTCCCACACCACATCGAGGTTGATGTCGAAATAGCCGTGGGCCATACGATTGCGCATATTGCGCATGCTGCGCCACGGCACTTCCGTGTGCGCCTGGGTGAACTCGGCGTAGCCGTCCATCACCTTCGTGGCGGCCTCACCGATGATGATGAGGCTCATGATGACGGCTTGCTGGGTGCGCTTATCCTCCAGGAAGTCATCTTTGGCCAGTCCCTCCACAAAGTTGCGTGCATCGGCAGCGGCCTGCTGTATGTGGTCGAGGTAGTCAGGTAGGCGGTTCTCACTCATACCGGCCGCGCTTCCGCGAGCACCTTGGCCCGAAACTTCGGCGGCAGGTCGCCGGGCGTCAATAAATCAACATGAACGCCGAGTAGCGATTCCAGTTCGTCCTGTAAATCGCCCAAGTCCAATAATGTGGCACCAGGCAGCGCATCGACCAGTAAATCAATGTCGCTACCATCCTGGTCGGTGCCATGCAGCACCGAGCCGAAGACGCGCGGGTTCGCCGTGCGAAAGCGGCTTACCGCTTCGCGCACCGCGGTTCGCTTGAGATCAAGTGCGTGTGAGGGGCGCATGGGCAACCTTCCTTTATCAAAATTCCACTGCATATGAATATATAATTTCTTGTATATTCACGCAATCCGAGCCAGGTGCGAGTAACAGACACTATCCTGAATCCGTGACTTCATGGAATGGTGTTGAGCGGTCGAGAAATCGGTGGGTTACACGGCGTCCGCTTTGTCGCGGCCTGGAAGTAGCGTGCTCGTGCGCCGCTAACCCACCCTACGGAACTGGCCATTCGGAATTCTGGATGGCCGGACAATGCCGCGACGGGCGTAGGGGCAACCCCCCGTGCCTGCTCGGATCGACGCGCCACCGATCGGCCCGGGCAGGCACAGGGGCCTGCCCCTACATCACCGCCTGGCTGGTATTCCGTACGCTGTCGTAGGCGTACGGCGCGCCGTCGGCGGCGCCCTATTGATGGTGGATTTATCCCCGCGAGGTATCCTGGTAGGCCCTGGTGGCTACCCGTCCCTGGTTCAGCTTGCCGAGGGTTTGGCCTATCTCCTGCTGCTGCGCCCGGGCCAACCGCATGAGCTGCCTGTCCAGATCCAGAATCACCCGGATCTGCCGGGCGGCATCGTCCGCAGCCCCAGGCCCCGCAGCCATAGCCCCCAGGTCCAGCGGAAACGCCTGCCCAATTATCTGCTGGCGCTCAGCCTGCCGCTCATTGAGACGTTCCCACTCACCCTGGCGGGCCAGCAACAGCATCTGTTCAGAGAGCGTGATTATTTGACCGAGCATCGGAGTTTCTCAAACCGCCGACTGGCGGTTCTCCGAATCCAGTTGTGACGGGATCACATCCCAGGCGGATTTCACCTCCAGCAGCAGTGACGACACCTCATCCAGAATGGCCGCTTCATTCTTGGCTCCGGCCTCCGCCAACCGACGCACCATGTAGTCGTACAGGTCATCCAGATTCCGCGACAGCTCGCCACCGGCCTCCATATCCAGACTGCTCTGCAGACCGCTGATGATGGAGATGGCCCAACTGATGAAGCGCCCCTTGTCGGCCGGCTCGTTTCTCAGCATATGTCCCTTGGCGGAGGCGATCTTGTCCAGTGCGCCCTCCATCAGCATCTGCACCAGACGGTGAGGTGTGGCGTCCTCGACTCCGGACTTGACGCTGACGCTCTTGTACTGAGACAAGGCACTTTTCATTCTTGATTTTACCATTGGGTACTCCCGATTGATTCAGACCACTGCCGAACCGGATATTCAAAGGTGTAATTATTTCTTATTCCCACCAGCCAAGTTGGAGAGCATATCCAATTGGCTCGTCAGATAATCACTGGTGGTGCTCATACTGGCAATCAAGCCATCCAGAACGCCAAATTCCCGCAGATAACGCGCTTCGACGACTTCCAGGCGCCGCTGCAGCGACTCACGACTCCGCTCAATTCTGTCCACTTGATTGTTACTGCCCTCGATGATGCTGTCGATGGTACCGTCAGATTTCACAAATCCTTCCAGCAGACCATCAAACCTTACCGCGAAACCACTCGTTTCATCACTGAAGAAACCGGCCACGCTGTCAGGCGTGTCCTCCATAGCGGTAATGAACATCTCACTGTCAAACTCCAACTTGCCGGTATCCGAGTTGGTGGTCACGCCCAACTGGGAGATATAGGAGTAGCTGCCCAGACCGGTCGCCTCGGTATTGAGCATGCTGCGCAGCTGCGCCTCAATATTGCGCAATACGCTCGCACTGGTACCTGCAGACTTTAATGAGGTGAGTTGGCCACGAACGTTGTTGTAAGCCTTCACCAGCCCCTCCATAGCCGATTTGGCGGTTGCTGTATCCTGGGCAATAGAGACCCCCGCCTGTCCCACTTCCTTCAAGTTTAGTGTCAGCCCCTCGATAACATCCGTGATGCGATTACTGCCGCGGGTGACCGCAACACCATCCACATTCAGCGACGCGTCCAGCTCACTCTCCGCCGCCAGCAACTGGTCATTTTCATCCCTGTTCAGCATCGAAAAGCTGAAGGTATTCGCATCCAGCGCACCCCCGAATGAGAGCTGGACCCGGTTATCATGACCACTTGATCCAGAAGTCAAAACCAGGGTCTGGTTGCCGCTGTCGCCGGTAATCAGGCCAGCCGTCACGCCGGTCTCATTGGCTTCCACATTGATTGCTGCCTGAATCTCACTCAGCGTCATGGCAGTGGAGAGATCCAGGGTAAAGCTCTCCGCGCCGACGGTCAGGGTCAATGCATCTCCCGCCGCGCCGCCAAAGGTTGCCAAATCGGCAAATTCCGACGAGCCCAGTTTATGTTGCTGTGCCAGTCGGTTGATGGTAACGCTATAGGAGGAGGTAACCGCATCGGAATCGGAAGAGGCGGTTAACACGGCACTATCGGAGGAGTTGGCCTTGGTCGCCTGAAAGGTCGCCGCGTCCATCAGTTTGGTCATCGCGTCCTGCAGGGAAGAGAGCCCCCCCTTCAGGTTGCCGTAGGCCGAGATCTGGGCTTGGGCCTGGGCCTCTTTCTGATTGAGCCGTGTGAGAGGCTGCCGCTCAATCGCCATCAACTGGGAGACAATGCCTGAAACGTCAAGCCCTGAACCCAGTCCTGGTGATGAAATGGCCATTTAGTTCTCCTGGTGAGACATATGTTGGGTGTAATGCGTAGTACAGAACCTTAGCGGCCTGCTTACTTAACAATGAACCTGTGAGCCGGATGCAGGTTGGGGTGCGTACCAGCCACCCCAACCTACGCACCAAACAGCCGGGTCAATACCAGCAAGCTGATGACCTCTCTGGCGCTGGAGCCAACGGGTTATGCCTTAGCCTGGAACAACAGCGAGATGCCCTCATTGCCGGTTTTGAAAATAGCCTCGCTGGTCTCCCGGAGTCTCTGCTGCATCTCCAGAATCTCTTCAGACGGAATACTCCGTACCATCTCTCCAGACTCTTTGTCTATAACCTTGATAACAGCCTTTCCACTCTGCTCATCCACCGAAAATTCCAGTTTACGCTGTACGGTCTGGGCAAACTGGTTCAGCCGCTCGACCGCCTGGTCGAGTGTTTGCCCATCCGTAGCGACTGATCTTTGCATCTGCTCAGCCACGCTTTCAGGGGATCCTGGTACATCCTGAGCGACCCGTTGGATATCAGAACTCTCCCGCACCCTTCCGGTACTACCCGCAGATCCTTTTGATTGAGCGGAGACACCGCTCAATATACTTTGCGAGATTTCATTAACCATGGCGATCACCTATTCAACGGGGAGTGGGGCGAACTGCCAGGTACCCCACCCCTCGCCCAGCTTACTGGAGAAGTGACAACACGCTCTGCGGCAGTGCATTCGCCTGGGAGACCATGGCCACACCCGCCTGCTGCAAGATCTGCGAACGGGTCATTTGTGCCGTCTCTGCCGCAAAGTCGGCATCGGTGATGCGTGACCGGGCAGCCGAGAGGTTCTCCACGGTAACACTCAGACTGGAGATCGCCGACTCGAACCGGCTCTGCACAGCACCCATATTCGCCCGCGCCCCACTGATGGTTGACATGGCGGCGTCGATCTTGGTAATCGCGTTATCGGCACCGGCGGTGGTCAGGATATTCATCAGCGTACCGCTTGCAGCGGCCGTGGCGGATGCCAGACCACTTGCCGTGGTATCATTGGCAACCGTGATATCGGCACCACTGGTCAGGGTGATGGTGGCTTTTGTGGTTGTAGTGGTATCGGAACCGCCCGCGACCAGTGTACCGGCGTTGGCAAAACCACCAGCCGTTGCACCGGCACCCCAGGTTTCGGCGAGATCGAACGCAGTGCCATCCGCCTTGACGAAGGCCAGATCACCACCCGCTGCGGTACCGGTTGTGGTAATCCCCTTAGCTGTCAGTGCTGCTGATGCTGCAGTGATAGCCGTGTCCACATTGGCAGCAGTTGTACCGACATCACCTTTTCCGGCAGTTCCATCCAGGATAGCAACGCCATCAACACTCAGTGCATAGGTACCACCCGCCACGGTGGTGAATGCGCCGAGGGAACCAGTCGTTGCATTGGAGGCCGCGGCGGTGACATCAACACCAGACGCGTTGATCGCGGTGGCCAGGTCAGCCGCACCCGCCGTACTGGTGGTAATCGTCGTGCCGTTGATATCGATGCTACCCGCAACAATAGTGGCCCCGGCTGTGCCGGCGGCCGTTGCCGACGCACCTTCCAGCCCCAGACCGGACAGTGCCTGGGCATTGGCAATGGCACTGATACTGATGGTCTGGCCCACATTGGCTCCGACCTGGAAGGCCTTGGAGGTAAAGGAGCCGTCCAGCAGGCTGGTTCCGTTGAACTGGGTCTGAGTGGCGATACGGTCGATCTCCGCCAGACGCTGCTGAACCTCGGCATCCAGCGCCTGACGATCGGCGGCGTTGTTGGTGGCATTGCGCGACTGGACCGCCAGCTCACGGATACGCTGCATGTTCTCGGTAATCTCACCCATGGCGCCTTCTGCCGTCTGGGAGAGTGAGATACCATCATTCGAGTTACGAATGGCCTGGTTCATGCCACGAACCTGGGTCGTCATCCGCTCGGAGATGGCCAGGCCCGCGGCGTCATCCTTGGCGCTGTTGATACGCAGACCGGATGAAAGCCGCTCCATGGCGGTCGCCAAGGAGGACTGGGATTTGTTCAGATTGCGCTGGGCGGTGAGAGACGCAATATTGGTATTGATGATCTGTGCCATTGTCTAGCTCCTTATTCCCCTTTAGCTACCTCACGGGTGCCCTCGGGGTCAGGTTGATAATTGGCGGATATATCTGATGGTTGATCTGATATTTACCGCCTCCGATGTCTGTAACGGCCATCCCGGTGGATTCTTTAAGGGAAAAAACAAAAAATCTTGAGAATGTCATTACAAAAAACATCCATCTTCTTTTTATTGAAAAATCAATTACGTAGAACGGGGTCTGGCAGGATGCGGTGGGGGGGAAGCGATCCGCATCAAAACCTTACCCCGAATGATGCGGTTCGCAAGCTCACCGGCATCCTACACTTCGGCTACTACAGGTAATTAAACAGGGAAAGCCCCTTCACCTTCACAAAGGCCTGCTGTGCCGCCTGCAGGGCCGTCATCTGGGCCTCGAAGCGGGCGATCGCCGAGGTATAATCCAGGTCCTGCTCATCCGAACGCTGGGTCTCCAGGTTCAGCTTAAGATCCTCATTTACCGTTTTCTGCTCCTCAATGGCGTTCAGACGGCCGCCCACCGAGGCTTTCGTCTCAATCACCCGCTGCAGGGCCAGGTCCACATCCGTGATGTAGTCGCCGACCGAAGTATTGGCCTCCAACGCGAGGGCCAGGTTGTCAAGCGTCTCGAACACACTTCGCCGGGGGGTGGCCGGGGGGGCCGTAGAGGCCACATTCATGAATACATCAAAGCCGTTGTCGCCGTCGGCGATGGTACGGCCCGGGGCTATCTGCAGCTCCCGCTGGCCGTTGTCACCATAGTAGATGTAATCGCCCGCGTTAAAAGGCGGGGTGCCGGTCTGGTAGCCGGAAAAGATGTACTCGCCATTGCTGTCCTTGGCATTGGCCATGGAGAACAGTTGATCGCGCAGCTGCCTGACCTCGAGCGCAATGGCGCCCTTGTCGGTGGCTGACAGCACATCGTTGTTGCCCTGCACCGTCAGCTCCCTGACCCGTTGCAGCAGGTTGGTTATCCCGTCCAGCGCCCCCTCCTCCGTCTCCAGGCGCGAGGTGAGCCGGTCGATATTATTCTGATACTGGGAGACGGTCTCCACCGCCCCGTTGAGCCCGAGTACCCGGACCGCGCTAGCGGGATCGTCCGCTGGCGTCAGCACCCGCCGGCCGCTGGAGAGTTGCAGCTGGGTGTTGCTCAGGTCACTCTGTTGCCTGAGCATGGCACTGAGGGAGCGCTCGGTGATCATCTGGGTCGATATGCGTATCATAATTGCCTCCGCGCATTAAGCGCGCATCAAGCAGTGCTATAGGTTGGGGTGAGCCTGCGAACCCCAACAAACACCCATTCAATGCCTTGATGTTGGGGTTCGTCCCTCACCCCAACCTACGGCCCTGATTTCGTAGGGTGGATAAGCTTGCGCATCCACCGCCAGCCGATTCATGGTGGATGCGCTGATGCTTATCCACCCTACCACTAATACCCTTACCTCCTGATCGCACCAATCAGGGTATCGAACAGGGTGTTGGCCACGGAGATCACCTGGGCCGCCGCCTGATAGGCCTGCTGGAACTTGACCAGGTTGGCCGCCTCTTCATCCAGGTTGACGCCGCTGAGCGAGAGCAGTGAGTTCCGGTGCCGCTCGCGCAGGCCATCGGTGGCGTTGAAATTCACCTCGGCCTGGTGGGTCTTGGTACCGACATCGGACACCAGCTGGGCGTAGGTCTCCTGGAAGGTGGCACTCTCCTGCCCGCCCCCGGTCTGCCCCAGCAGGGTATCGGCTGACTGCAGGTCCGCCAACTTGAGGGCGTTGCGGTTATCGCCCACCGCGCCACTGTTGTTCTCGATCACAAACCGGTCGCCGGCGGCGGGGGTGCCGCTCAGGGTGAAGCTCATACCGCCGTAGGCCGCGAAGGTGAAGCTGGCGCCGTTGCTCTGGGTCGCGGGATCATAGGCGATGGTCCCGCCCGGGCCGCCGGTGACGGTGAACCCGGGTCCGCCCAGGTGTGCCGTGGCACCCCACTCCAGGGTGATGGTGGCCGGAGCGGCCAGGGGAAGATTGGCGGTGCTGCTGAAATCGGGCTGGGAGATATCCCCGCTGCCCTGGTTGGGGCCGCCGGCCGAGTTGGTCGAATGGACCGCCCGGATGGGGCCGGCCGCGGCAATCTTGCGCGGATCGCTGATCAGCAGGTCCATGTTTCTGGCGGCATCCCGGGTCGGCTGGATCAGGTAGCTGTCACCGGCCACCGCGGCGGCCGAGATGGTCACGGCGATGCCGTCCACTTCCGCCGTCGTATACGGGTAGGTGCCGCCGGTATTGAGGGTGGTGACCTGGCCATCCAAAAGCCGGGTCAGGGTGAACTGGTCGGCCACCGTGGTCGCCTTCAGCTCATAGTCACTGGCCGTCAGGTTGCCGGTATCGACAAAGGCCGCCGTCACCACCGCCGAGCCGGTATTATTGGCGTTATCCAGAATGCCCACGCTGTGGGACGCAAAAAGCTGCCCGCCAAAGCTGCCATCCAGATCCAGACCCTGCTGGTGCTGGCTGTTGATCTGGTCGGTCATACCGATTGCCACCAGACCCAGTTGATTCATGGCCGGCTGCAATATCTGGTCCCGATAATTGATCAGCCCGCTGATCTCGCCACCACTCAGCTGGGAGGTGATCACCTGGGTACCCGAGACATTGGTAAAGGCGATATCGCGTTGGCTGGGATCACTGCTGCTGTTGACCGATGTCAGCGTGGCATTGGTGCTGCCCATCACCAGCGCCTGCCCCTTGCCGATAAAGACATTCCACGCCCCGTTATCCTGCGGCACGACCGAGATGCCCACCAGCTTGGAGAGGTCATTGAGCAGCACCTCCCGCTGATCCAGCAGATCATTGGGGGAACCGCCGCCGGAGGCCCCGACGGCCTCCACGATCCCCTGGTTGATCCGGGCGATCGATTGCGCCAGTCCGCTGATCTCGTTCGCCAGATCGCTCATCTCCTTGTTCACGTTATTGTTGGCATCGCTGAACTGGCGACTGAGATCCTGGTAGCGATTGACCATCGCCCCCGCCTCGGACAGCAGCACCTGCCGGGTGGAAATGGATGAGGGGTCATCCGCCACCACCTGCATGGCATTGAAGAAATCCTGAATGGCGGGATCCAGGCCGATATTGGGGTCGGCCAGGATGTTGTCGATACGGCTGGCGTGGGTGTGATAGTTCTCCATTTCGGAGGCCGAAGTCTGGGCCGTGCGCATCTGGGTGGCGAGGAAATCGTCGTACAAGCGCTCGATTTCGATCACCTTGACGCCGGAGCCGAGATAGCCCACGCCGGTGGATTGCGGGATCTGCGTCGCCAGATTGACCCGTTGCCGGCTATACCCCTCGGTCTCCGAATTGGCAATATTGTGCCCAGTCGTTGACAGCGAACGCTGAAACGAGAGCAGTGCCGATGTACCTATGTTGAGTATGCCTGCCATCTGTCTGTCCTGGTTGCGGCTGACGCCGCTTTTATGATTCGTGCCCTTCGCGGCGGAGCCGCTCCTACATATCCACATCCGCGTGGCAAACAACCACTTGTGTAGGAGCGGCTTTGCCGCGAAAACCTTCGTGCCAGCGGTAGGTTGGGGTGAGGTACGAACCCCAACATCATGGCGCACACCCCTGCAACACCGTTGGGGTTCGCAGGCTCACCCCAACCTACGAGTTGACGCCGCTCCTACGTTCATAGCGGCCGTGATGCCTCTGGCTTGAGCCTTTCCAGCGCCCGGGTCATTTCCGACCCATTCAGTACCGCGTTGATTTTATTCGCATATTCAGGGTCGGTCGCATAACCGGCCCGCTGCAATTCCGTGAAATAGGTCGCACTGTCTTCAGTGGCGCCCAGCGCGTCGCTATAGCGCGGGTTCGATTGCAGGAAATCCACATAGTCATGGAAGCTGTCCCGCAACGACTCGTAGGCACGAAAATAGGCCCGCCGTTTCACCGCCGTGCCCTGCTCATACTCCAGGCTACCGACACTTACCCGGTCGCCGTCCCAGCCCCGGTCCGCCTTGATGCCGAACAGATTGTTGGCCGGCGCCCCGTCCGCGGTGCGGATCAGTTTTTTCCCCCAACCGGTTTCCAGAGCGGCCTGGGCCAGCAGTGCCTGGGGCTTGAGCCCAATCAGCCCCGCCGCCTCGCTGGCCCAAGGCCAGAGGTTTTCGACGAACTCTTCGGGACTCCAGTGGCGCGGATCGGGTTGTTTCGTGGTGTCAAGGCGGGCACGGCCTGCCCTATCCCCTGCATCGGTACGGGGTGTTCCGTCGGCGCCACCGGCCAGGTCGATGCCGTCGAGGCGGGCGAGGCCCGCCCTATCCGCTGCACCGCTGCCCGCTTCCATGGCGCTATACAGCTTCACCGCCATCGCCAGGCGCCGATAATCCTCGATCGACTTGACCGGCAGGCCGATATCGCTATCAGTGTCGCTGCCGGAGCCCTCGTCCCCGCCCGCCCCGGCAGTACCGCCCAGTTGCCGCTTGATCACCTCGGCCAGTCCCATGCCGCCACTCTCGGCGAGATGGACGGAGAGTTGCTGATCATACATGTCGCGGTAGAACAGGCTCTGATCACTGTCCATCAGCCCTTCACCCAGGCCGGCCTGGCGCATGCTCTTGAGCATCTGCTGCACAAACAGCGATTCGAACTGGCGCGCCACCTCATCCAGCGAGCCCTTGGCATCCCCGGATGCCCGGGCCTTGAGTGCCGTCAGGCCCTCCATGCTGGTGTAGATCGAGGCATCAGCCCGCATTTCTCACCACCCTGCTACTGCGGACGCCGATTCGCTCGTTATGACGGGGTGTACTCCCTCCAGCCGGCTTGACGTAGTGTTGGCTACGCCGGCCGCCGCCCTCCGGTCCGTGCACCCCGTCACAACGGCGCCTCGACGCCCTCGCGACGCACGGTGGTGAGAAATCCGGGCTAGCCAGATCCATCAGATGATCACCAGTTCGGCCTTGAGGGCGCCGGCCTGTTTCAGCGCTTCCAAGATGGCCACCAGATCGGAAGGTGCCGCCCCTACCTGATTCACCGCCCGGACCACCTCGTTGAGGGTGACGCCGGGGTTGAACAGGAACATCCGGCTGCCGCCTTCCGCCACGCTCACGTCCGAGCGCGGCACCACCGTGGTGGTCCCGCCGGAGAGCGCTTCCGGCTGGGAGACTTCATTGCTCTCGCTGATGGTCACCGTCAGGCTGCCGTGGGAGACGGCGGCGGGCGAGACCTGAACCTGGTTACTGATCACCACCGTACCGGTGCGGGAGTTGACAATCACCCGCGCCGCCACCTCGCCGGGTTCCACCGGCAGATTTTCGATCAGCGAGACAAAACTGACCCGTTGGTTGGGGTCGATGGGGGTGTTGACACGGACGGACGTCGAATCCAGCGCCCGTGCGGCGCCAGGACCTATCGCCTGGTTGATCGATTCGACCACCCGGTTGGCGGTGGTAAAGTCCCCCTCATGCAGATTGAGGGTGAGGAAGGTCCCCTGATTGAAACCCGAGGTGACGGTGCGCTCCACCGTGGCCCCGTTGGGAATCCGCCCGACGCTGGGGATATTGATGGTGATACTGGAGCCGTCGGCACCCGATGCGCTCAGGCCACCCACCACCAGATTGCCCTGGGCAATGGCATAGACCCGGCCATCGGCGCCCTTCAGGGGAGACATCAGCAGGGTGCCGCCACGCAGACTCTTGGCATCGCCGATGGAAGAGACGGTGATGTCGATCTTCTGCCCCGGCTTGGCGAACGCGGGCAGATCGGCATTGATCGATACCGCCGCCACATTTTTCGGGTTGATCCGGGTACCGGGGGGCACCACGATACCGAGCTGGTTCAGCATGCTCTTCAGGCTCTGTTCGGTGAACGGCGAGGAGCTGCTCTTGTCTCCGGTTCCGTTCAGGCCCACCACCAGGCCATAACCGAGCAGCTGGTTGGTGCGCACCCCGGCGATGGCGGCGAGATCCTTGATGCGCTCGGCCTGGACCGCGCCGGAAAACACGAGCATCAGCGCCAGCAGGCCGATAGCGGCCGCAAACAGGGACCGGCCAACCGTGGCGAACTTCAAGGACCCGATCTCAAAAGACTGATTCATACAATTCACCTAAAAGGGAAACAGGGCGCTGATGAAGAATCTCCCCAGCCAACCCATCACGTTGGAGTCGGCCACCGCACCATCACCCACATAAACAATGGTGGGATCGGCCAGGCGGGTGGAGAGCACGGTGTTGGTGGCATCGATATCCGCCGGGCGCACAATACCCGAGACCTTCACATATTCGTTGCCCTGGTTGATGCCGATGCGTTTCTCGCCCCGCACCATCAGGTAGCCGTTGGGCAGCACCTCGATCACCGTGACGGTGATATCGCCGGTCAGCTCATTGTTCTGTTCACTGTCGCCCTCGCCGGAGAAGTCATGCTCCGACTCCAGGGAGAAGCCGAGATTGTTGTCCCGGTTGCTGAGCAGCGGTATCAATCCCGGGGCATTGAACTGGGGCGCGGAACCGAGCAGGGTCGGATTGGTCACGCTGTTGCTGTTGGATTTGCTGACCTCGGTCGTGGCGCTCTTTTTCGCATCGGTCTTCTCCGCCAGCTTGATGGTGAGCATGTCGCCGACGCGACGGGCGCGCATATCCTCAAACCAGGACTGTTCGTACCCGGCCTGATAGATGGAACCGTTACCCACCGGTGCGGGCGGTGCCACCACGGGACGCATCGGCGCGTAGGCCGGGTCACGCACCGGGGCGCTTTTGCAGCCGGCCAGACCGGCCAGCGCCAGTGCCAACAACATGAGAGAGAAAAGCCGTTTCGTCATCCCGTCCACCTATTGTTAGAGCTGATTGCTCACATAGGCCAACATATCGTCGGTCGTGGAGATCGCCTTGGAATTCATCTCGTAGGCGCGCTGGGTCTCGATCATGTTGACCATCTCCTCCACCACGTTCACATTGGAACTCTCCAGTGAGCCCTGCACTACGGTGCCGACCCCATCAACCCCGGGGGACGCGGTGGTGGGGGAACCGCTGGCCGCGGTCTCCCGGAACAGGTTCTGTCCCGCCGCTGCCAGGCCGGTGGGATTGACAAAATCCGCCAGCTCGATGGTACCGATCTGGTTCGGCGAGCTGCTGCCGGAGATCAGGGCCGAAACCACGCCGTCCGAGCCGACGGTGATGCTCAGGGTGTTGGCCGGCACGGTGATGGCCGGTTCCAGGGCATAACCATTGTTGTCCACGATCTGGCCATCCGCGCTCATGCCGAACGAGCCGTCGCGGGTGTAGGCGATGGAGCCGTCGGGATGCAGTATCTGGAAGAAGCCCCGGCCCTGGATCGCCATGTCCAGCGAGTTGCCGGTCTGCATGATATTGCCCTGGGTATGCAGCTTCTGGGTGGCCACGGTGGTGACACCGGTGCCAATGGCCAGACCCGACGGCAGCTGGGTATCCTGCGAGGACTGGGCACCGACCTGGCGCACGTTCTGGTAGATCAGATCCTCGAACGAGGCGCGGTCACGCTTGAAACCGGTGGTACTGACGTTGGAGAGGTTATTGGAAATAACCGACATGCGGGTCTGCTGCGCATCCAATCCTGTTTTTGCAATCCAGAGTGCGGGATACATAAGCTGTCATCCTCTATATGTTGCTGTTTGTTTGCCTGCTAAACGTGAGAGCAATCTGCGTGCCAATCACATCAGCCCATGCGCATGATGCTGGCGGATGACTCATCTGTCTGCTCCGCGGTCTTCATCATCTTCACCTGCATCTCGAAGCGGCGCGAGAAATCGATCATGTCCACCATGGAGTCGACGATGTTGACGTTGCTGCTCTCCAGTGCGCCGGTCGCCAGCTGCACCTCGGCATCGGCCTCCAGCGGCTGGCCATCCTGCTGGCGCAGCAGGCCATCCTGCCCCTTGCGCATGCCCTCCAGTGACGGCGCCACCATCTTGATCCGGTCGATCTCCGCCAGCTCACCGGCCCCCTGGCCCAGCGGGCGAATGGAGATGGTGCCGTCCGCGGCGATCTCGATCTTCTCCGCCGGCGGTATGGCAATCGGCCCGCCATTGCCGAGCACCGGCAAACCGTTGCCGGTGCTCAACAGGCCGTTGGCATCCACCTTCAGATCACCGCGACGGGTGTACGCCTCGCTGCCGTCGCGCGCCTGCACCGCGAACCAGCCGTCGCCGTTGATGGCCACATCGAGATCCCGGCCGGTATGCACGATGGCGCCGTGCTTGAAATCCACGCCGGGGCTTTCGCTCATGCCGTAGACCCGGGTGGGATAGCCGTCACCGAACACAGGCATGCTGCGGAACTGTTGCAGATCGGCCAGAAAACCCGGTGTGCTGGCGTTGGCCAGGTTGTTACTGTTGGTGGCCTGGGCCAGCAGGGTCTCCTTGGCGCCACTCATCGCAACAAATACCATGCGATCCATTGTCTTCTCCTGTATCTCTGCTCGTGCATTAAGGGTCATTTAGGGGTCAGAGCCCTTTTTGTTTTTAATGCATGGGAATGCCTTGTATCGTGCGCTAAAAGGGCTCTGACCCCTTAATGCTCGGTGGCCTGGGCCAGCAGGGTCTCCTTGGCTCCACTCATCGCAACAAATACCATGCGATCCATTGTCTTCTCCTGTGTCTCTGCTCGGATAGTCGGCGGGCACGGCCCGCTATATACCTGATTTATATGGGGCGCATCATGGGCGCCGGTTACCCTGTTGTAGGAGTGGCTCCGCCGCGAAAAGCTTCGCGCCAGAGGCGCTCCTACCCGCTCTCGCTCTCAACCTCAGCGGATATTGATAATCGTCTGGGTCACCGTGTCGGCGGTGGTGATCACCTGGGCGTTGGCCTGGAAGTTACGCTGTGCCGTGATCAGGTTGACCAACTGCTCGGCGATATCCACATTGGAGTTCTCCAGTCCACCCGACTGGACCAGGCCGAAGCTGGTGGTTCCCGCCTCGCCCATCTGCACATCACCCGAGGTGAAGGTCTCAGCCCAACTGGTGTCGCCCAGCTGACGCAGGCCCTGCGGGTTGTTGAACTTGGCCAGGGCCACCTTGCCCAGCGCACTGGATTGGCCATTGGTAAAACGGGCAAACACCACACCCGAATTATCGATATCGACCCCGCTCAGGCGACCCGTTGCAAAGCCGTCCTGGGTCAGGTTGTTGACCGCAAAGGCCGAGCCGAACTGGGTGGAATTGTTGTAATCGAAGGTCAGATTCAAATCCGCCGCACCCGCCACCGGGAAGGCGTTATAGGCCACGGTGCCGGTGGCGGATACGCTGCCGGATCCGGTGGTCAAGGCGCCCGAGGTATTGAAATTCAAGGTAGCGCTGGGGTAGGTCGCCGAGGAAGGTGCGGCGGTACTGTTGGTGGTTGGGGTCACGATACTGCCATCGACCGCGGTATAGACATGCCACTGATTGGCGACCGTATCGGACTCCCGATAGTACATGGTCATGGTGTGGGGCGAGCCCAGTGAATCGTATACCGTGGTGGAGGTGGAACTGTCATAGGAGGTGGGTATCGTGGGATCAAACAGCGTCGTGGCCGCGGTCGCGGTACCGCTCACATCCAGATTTACCGCCACATTGGCCGACGTGGTGGCGGAAGGCGCGCCGGAGAGGGTGGGCAGCTGAAGATCGGTGGTGGAGCCGGTGTTGAAATTGGTGGTGCTGCTACCGATCGGCGCAAACACCTGCAGCCGATCACTATTGTGGTTGACCACATAACCGTCCCGATCGACCGTATAGGCACCGGCCCGGGAATAGGAGACGTTTCCGGCCGAGTCAGCCAGGGTGAAGAACCCCTCGCCATTCAGTGCCAGGTCCAGATTGCTGGCGGTGAAGTTGATATTGCCCTGGCTGAACTGCTGCGCCACCCGGCTGACCCGCACGCCCCGGCCGGCCGAGGTGGTACTGACATCCTGAATCGAATTGGCGTAGATGTCGGCGAACTCGGCGCGCGACTGCTTGAAGCCGTTGGTGGCGGCGTTGGCGATGTTATGACCGGTGACCTGCAGGTCGGTGGAAGCGGCATCAAGTCCGCTCAATGCAATGCGAAATGGCATACTCTATCTCCTCATTAAAATTATCAGCGGATTTCTGCAACGGAATCGAATGATACGGGACCCAAACCGGCCAGATTGACCGTCAGCCCCTGGCCGGCGCCACCGATGCTGACACTGTTCACCCTGGCTTCCAGCAAGGTGTAGGGTGCGACCGTCTCGCCATCCACCTTGGCCGACGCCTCTACCTTGTACTGCCCGGGCGCAACGGCTTCGCCGCTCTCATCCAGGCCATCCCAGGAGAAATTCACCTCGCCCTTGGACTGGGTTCCCAGTTGAATCTCCCTGATCAGGGCACCGGAGGCATCGGAGATCCGCACCGTGACATCGCTGGCCGGTTCACTGACCCCCACCACACCGTTGATCGAACCACCCGCCTCCAGGTTGCCGGTGTTGACCGGCACCAGCACATTGCGCCCGACGATATTGGTCGCCTTCAGCGCCTGGTCGGAGATCATGCTATCGGCAAATCCCGAGAAAGAGCTGTTCAGTTCATCGATGCCGGAGACCGTGGCAAACTGGGAGATCTGGCTGGCCAGCTCGCTGTTTTCCATCGGCTTGAACGGATCCTGGTGGGTCAGCTCGGTCACCATCAGTTCGAGAAAATCCTCCAGCTGAAGGGAGTTATCCTTTTTTGTCTCAAGCTCCCGCGAGAGGCCCAGCGCCTGGTATAGCTGCTCGGTGCCGGCGGCATTGACAGTACTCATTCGGTTGCTCCTTTATTGTTCGGCGCGTCCCTGCGCCTTACCCCTTCGGGGCTACGCAAAAAATCGCTCCTGGCGATTTATTCACCTAAACGCAACGTGGCAACCATCAACTGCTTGGCTGTATTGACCACTTCCACATTGCTTTGATACGAGCGGGAGGCGGAGATCATATTGGCCATCTCCTCCATGACGTTGACATTGGGGCGGAAGATAAAGCCCTCTTCATTGGCCTTGGGATGGTTCGGGGCATACTCCTTATTGAGGGGTGCCTGACTCTCCACGATCCCCTTGACCTGCACGCCCACGGCCGGCTCATCCGGATTCAACTGGTTCAGTAGCGCGCTGAATACCGGCTGACGGGCACGGTAGGTCTCCTCGAGACTGCTGCTGACGCTGTCCACATTGGCCATGTTGCTGGCCACGGTATTCAAGCGCAGGGATTGGGCGCTCATGCCGGAGGCGGCGGTGTCGAATATCTTGAACATTGACATGATTATTGTCCCGTAATTGCTTTCTTGAGGGTTTGGATGGTGCCGCTGAGGAAGCGCAGGCTGGTCTGATACTGGATGGCGTTCTCCGCGTAGGCGGCATGCTCAAGCTGGCTGTCCACGGTGTTGCCGTCCAGACTCGCCTGACTGGGTATGCGATAGGCCATCTCGCTGGGGGAGACGACGCCGTTGTCCGGGGCTATGTGGTTCGTTTGGGTGGTCCGCAGGGTCACCGCCTGCGGCATCTCCTGGCGCAACATCTCGCGGAAATCGAAATCCCGGGCCTTGTATCCCGGGGTATCCGCATTGGCGATATTACCGGCCAGCACCTCGGCACGCCGCGCATGCAGCTGCAGGGACTGGGCATGGATTCCAAGTATCTTGTCGAAACTCATCGGTCTGCTTCCTGGTTTTACCTGAAAGGTCAGTAGCAGACAATGTGCCAAAATTATATCTATCTGTTTTTAATGGATTTACAGCATGTCCGGCAGCAAAACCACGCGGAAGCGGCAAGGCGAGGCCGCCACAGCGGCAAGCCTTGACCGGAAATGGATAGATTAAGAGATTAGTGCGGTAGGATGCGGTGAGTAACACGAACCGCATCAAGCCTTTCCGCGAGGAGTGGTCCAGGAGGAGTGGTACAGGGTTGTACCGATAACGGAGCCGAGGATGGAATGATGCGGCTCGCAAGCTCACCAGCATCCTACATTCGAACCAATAGATGGCGCCCACGGGGCGCCCTGTGACAGTGATAAACCTGTCGCGCCGATTATTTCAAACGGTAGGCAATCCCGCCCAGCTTGCTGACCATCTCGAAGCGGTCGGTATGGGCCGAAAGCGACTCGGTGGAACCCAGAAACAGGTAGCCGCCCGGATTGAGTGACCGGGCCATGCGATTGATGATGTCGCGTTTCTGTTCGCTGGAGAAGTAGATCAGGACATTGCGGCAGAAGATGACGTCGAATCGCCCCAGAATCTCGTAACCCTTGGTCAGGTTGAGTTCGCGGAAGCTGACCCGCTGACGGATCTCCGGCCTGACCTCCAGACAGTCGCCATTGACTTTGAAATAGCGGTTCTGCTGGTCCAGACTCAGGCCACGGGAGGAGGACATGCCGCAATAGATCCCCTTCCTGGCCTCGGTCAGGACAGTCGAAGAGATATCGGTGGCAATCACCTCGACCCCGCCCGGAAGCGCGCCGGGATTGGCCCGCTGATAGTCCTGCACCACCATGCTCAGGTTGTAAGGCTCCTGACCATAGGAACAGGCGGCGGACCAGAGCCGGATAGAGCGACTCGAGCGGGCCTTTATCTCCGGGCAGATCATTTCCTGCAGCAGGCGAAAGTGGGACATATCGCGAAACCAGAAGGTCTCGTTGGTGGTCATCGCATCAATGATACTGGTCCTGAGCCGTGGATTCCTGCCGCTGCCGAGCTGGTTCAGCAGCTCACCCACCGTGGCGATCCCGTACTCACGCATCAACCCGCCGAGACGGCTTGAGACCAGGTACTCCTTTCCAGCGCCCAACACAATCCCGCAGGCGTCCTCGAGAAACATCTGAAACGCCTCGTAATCACCGTGTGACAGCATATTCCGGCTCGCTAGGCACTGTTCGCCCTATCATTTCATAAATCTCTCGTACCGACGCCAAGAAGGCAAAGAAAACAAGGACATAACGCACATCTATCCCGGCAGGCTCCGGGCTGGGCAATGGGTTGCCATCAATTCAGGGGGTCGTGATTTGCTGACCTTTGCGTGCCTTGCGTCTTTGCGAGAATAATCTGGGTTAGATGGTGATCCATACTGATCAAGTCTGTTTCTATCCCTGTCGGGAGGCCAGCGCTTGGACTTCCAGCTTGTGTTGTTTGAGGCGCGCCTGTACTACCCTGGCCAGCTCATCCGGCGCAAATTTGGCCAGGAAGGCGTTGGCCCCGACCTTTTCAATCATGCTCTGATTGAACACACCGCTCAGGGAAGTATGGAGGATAACATGCAGATTGGCGAGCGCCGGATCCTTGCGTATCTCGGTCGTCAGGGTATAACCATCCATCATCGGCATCTCCACATCCGAGATCACCAGCGACAAAAAGCTTGAGACATTCCTTCCCTCATTGGTCCAGGCCTTCAACTGGTCGAGCGCCTGTTTGCCATCATTGCAGATTGTGGTCATCACACCCAGTCTGTCCAGTACACGCTTGACCTGATTGCGCGCCACCGAGGAGTCATCGGCGATCAAAACATGCTGGGACTCATCGATTTCCGCTTCATCTATAATACCGTCGGACACATCCTCCGATATCGCGACAATCTCGCTAAGCACCTTCTCCACATCGATAATTTCCACCAGCTCATCATCGACACGGGTGACCGCCGTCATGTAGCTGCCCTTGGCCGCGCCCTTGGGTGGGGGCAGAATATCGCCCCAGTTCATGTTGACAATCCGGTCAACCGAACCCACCAGGAACCCCTGCACCCGACGGTTATACTCGGTAATGATGACGAAACGCCCTTCGATATTGGCCAGCGGAGGCCCGCCGATGGCCTGGGAGAGATCCATGACCGTGATGGTTTTTCCGCGCATGTTGGCAATCCCCCGCACCACCGGATGGGAGCCGGGCAACTGGGTCAATGGCGGACACTGAATCACTTCCTGCACCTTAAAGACGTTGATACCGAAGCGCTGTCTGCCGGCCAGCTGAAACAGCAACAGTTCGAGTCTATTTCTACCTGCAAGTTTGGTTCGCTGATCAACACCGTCAAGGATACCGGCCATCTCCACCCCTCAGTTCTATGTCCTCTGTCAGATGTTAGCGACCCACCACACTATTGCTTTAATCCTCCGCATGAGGCTCGCAGGATGCCGGTGAGCTTGCGAACCGCATCGATCCGGCGGCCAGCGAATGATGCAGTGGGCGCCATCGGCGGGCTCGGCCAGCCCTATCGCCGACGTAGGGGGCGGTAAATCCTGCTGGTTTCAGGCACGGGTTTTGCATATTTCTCAGGCGGCAACCAATAGAACCGGACAACTCAACAGGTGAAGTGATGAGCAGATTGACAACCATAAGCGGAGGACGGCATTTCTGGCCGATCCTGCTTCTCGTCTGGCCGCTCACGGCAATCTCGGCCGGCGGCGAGCCGACCCAACCCCACGAGAGTATTCGAACGGCGGCGGAACAGCATGTCCTGAACGATCTGGACGATGAGAATCAGCAGGTCAGCGTCTCGGCGGGACGCCTCGACAACAGGCTACGGCTGTCGGCATGCGCTCAGGAGCTGGACACCTTCGCACCCTATGGCCGTAAAAACTCATCCCGGATAACCATCGGCGTGCGCTGTAACGATAGCGATGGCTGGACACTCTATGTCCCGGTGACCCTCTCGATCATGAAAGAGATCGTGGTTGCCGACCGCGAGCTGCCCAGGGGCACCATCCTCACAGCAGCGGACATCAAAACCGAACAACGGGACGTCGCCAGACTGCATCGGGGTTATGTTGAAAATCCCCGGCAGGCGATAGGCAAAAAACTGAAACGCCGGCTTCATGCCGATGCCATCCTGACCCCAGGCCAGATGGTGATCCAGCACGCGGTTAAAAAAGGCAATCAGGTGGTGATCTTGGCCCAGATAGGCACCTTGCAGGTCCGGATGAATGGCAAGGCGCTATCGAATGGCGCCGTCGGAGAGCGTATCAAGGTGGAGAACAACAGCTCCAACAGACGCATCGAGGCTACCGTCATCGCCTCGGGCGTGGTGAAGGCAACTACCTAGGAGTCTGTCGGACTTGACCGGCCGGCAGTGTGAACTGACCCGGGTTTTTATCGTCAAACAGACCGAATCCGACTAAAGCCCGTATCCGTTTGGCCGCTATCCTGATAGGAATTTTTTACACGGTGGTTAACATCATGAAAATCAAAGGTCTATCCGGGCACCCTATCAATACCGGTGAGAGTAACCAGAGCAATAAGAGTGAAAAAACGCAGACGGCAGGCAGCGCCTCTCCCGGAAAGTCCGCCGGAAAGTCCGCCGGAAAATCAGCCGGCACCGGAGGAGATACCGTAAGCCTGACGGTATCGGCCACCCGACTGCGGGAACTGGAGGCACAGATCGCCAGCCTGCCGATCGCAGATGCACAACGCGTCTCGGATGTACAACGATCCCTGGCAACCGGCACCTTTGTATTCGAACCGGAGGATGCCGCGGAGAATCTGCTGGCGCAGGAGCGCCAATTTTCGCAACTGGAACAAAAGGAGTAATCAATGAAGAATTGCCAGGACAGTCAATTTTTACGCCCGAAGGCCACCCGTCAGGGTGTGGCACGGGGATGTGCCGCGTGAACCTCTCTGCCGAACAGCAGAACCGACTCAGCCGGATCCTCTCCGTCGAGTTGGAGTGCGCCCGCTCGCTAGCGGCCATTCTTCAGCGCGAGCACAGCGCGCTCAAGTCCCGCGATCCCGATCGGGTTCTGGAGATCAGCAGCGAGAAACAGCAGGCGGTAGAACAGATGCAGCTCAGCGGCAGGCAGCGGGAACAGCTGCTCGCCTCGCTCAGGGTTGCCCCAGGCAGCGAGGGAATCGAGGCGCTGTTTCAGGCCAACCCCGATACCGCCTGTACCGATCTATGGCGCCAATTGGGAGAGATCGCCGGCCAACTGCGTGAACAGAATGAGATCAACGGCGGCATACTGGCCCTCAGCCAGCGTCACAACCAGCAGGCGCTGGACATACTCTGCGGACGCACCGAAAGCAGAAACACCTATGGCGCCAAGGGGCAGCACCACCAGACGCAGTCCGGCCACACACTGACCAAGGCCTGACGGCACCCGTCAACCGCGCTCGAATCGGTAAAGTTTCATTACCTCACCGCATCCTACCTTGCTATCCGAACCACGGATGCACACGGATGGACACAGATGAACCCACCCTCCAGTTGGGCACATGCATGCCCCCCTGGCGCGGCCAACCGTCCGTTGGACAGCTCCCTATCCCGAATCCGTGTGTATCCGTATCCATCCGTGGTACTTCCTCCGCCATAGGGCGCCATCGGCGGGAACGGCCCGCCCTATGGAGGGCAAATCAAACCGCAGCGCCGGAGATAGGCGCCGGTGCATTCACCAAATTGAGTTCGACACCCACCTCGGAGATTATTGGGAACCCCCGTTCAAGCGCAGATATCTGTCAAGATCGGCTTCCCGATCCAGATCCCAAAGCGGCTCAAACTCGCGCCATGACCAGTTCAATTCGCCAAGACGGCGGCGCGTGACATCCAACACCGCCGGGGTGCTCCAGGGGATCCCGGCAAACAGCTCCCGCGCCACCCGCCTCAGGCCCAGCAGCACATAACCGCCATCCTCCGCCGGCCCCAGCACCGCATCAGAGCCGGCATAGAGCCAAGCGAACGCCTGTTTCAGATGCGCCCCATTCAGCACCGGACAATCACCACCGATCAGCAGTACCGCCTCTGATCGGGTCAGCGCCTGTCGGGTTGCGAACGCCATCCGTTCACCCAGGTCGCCCCCCGGCTGGGTATGGAGGCTGATCGAGGGATTGCTCGCGGCTTCCCGAAAAACGCCATGTCGTGTGTCCGGCGCGCACCAGATCTCAACCGGCGCTATGCCCGCGGCTGCCTCCCCTATCATCCGCTCCAGGAGTTCCCGATAGAGCTGCGCGGCACGCTGCTCACCCACCGCGGGAATCAGGCGTGTCTTTACCTGCCCAGGCAGCGGCGCCTTGGCAAAGAGCAGGATACGGCCACCAGGAAATAGCATCAGTGAAATAGCATCAGCGGTAGCGCTGTGCCAGCCGGGCCGGATCTGCGCCGAAATAGTAGGCCCAGCGCAGACGCCACATCAATAGCACGGTGGGGATGATCCCGGCCTGCTCCCAGCGCCGACTGGAGGTCTGCAGACGCTGCGCCACCACCACCGGACGGGTATACGCCTTCAACCGCCGGCTGATTGCGATATCCTCCATCAGCGGGATATCTGGAAATCCCCCCAACCGCTCGAACAGTGCCCGATGCATGAAGATACCCTGGTCACCGGTGACGATGCCGGTCAGCCGGGAGCGCCAGTTCATCAGGAACTCAATGATTCGAAGTGCCGGGCGCCGTCCTGAAAGGCGGACATCGAACCGCCCCCAGGGTCGGCCCGACGCCACCAGTGCGGCCTGGATCAGGTCGGGAAAATCGGCATGGATGACGCTGTCGGCATGGAGAAACCAGAGGATCCCGCCGCTGGCGGCCCGGGCACCCGCATTCATCTGTTTGGCACGTCCCGCAGCCGAGTAAATCAGTTTATCGACCAGCGGGGCCGACAATGTCACGGTGTCGTCGACGCTACCCGCGTCCACCAGCACCAGCTCGATACCGTCGGTCCGGGCAGCCTGCAGCGTCTCCAGCAGCTGAACAATGGACTCCGCCTCGTTCAGGCAGGGAATGACCACGGAAAGCTTCCCAAAGGCACTCATTCAACGTCACTCATTCAGCGTCATTGGCTCAGCGCCCCACCGCAGCTGCTCCCCCTTCCGGCGGTACAGCCGTAGCAGTGTTCGGCAATCCGGATCGCCCAGCCTTCCAGCTGTTGCTCGGTCACCTCATGGAGATGGATCCTGTCCCTCCCCTCGCGGGATATGGGCATCCGCAGCATCTGATTGAAATCGCAATCATAGAGATAGCCCTGCCAATCGACGCTTAGCAGATTGCGACACATCACCGTCTCCAGGTTATCGTTGCTGTAGGCACTCTTCAGCAGCGCCAGATAGTCGTGAAACTCCCCCTTCGACAGCAGCATGCTGCCAAAGCGACTGATCGGCATATTGGTAATGGTGAAGAGCCGATTGAACAGGATGCCGTGATCCTCCAGGAGACGCTGCTTGTAATCCGCCTCCAGTCCGTCCTGGGAAGGAGGAAGAGCGGGACCCAGGGGATTGTAGACAAGATTGAGCACCAGCCCGCTTCCCGTCTTGGCATATCCCAGGGCGTTCAACTGCTTGAGTCCACGGATACTGGCGTCATAGGCGCCAGCGCCGCGCTGCTGGTCCACATTTTTCTGCAGATAACAGGGCAGCGAGGCCACTACCTCTACCCGTTGTTCAGCCAGGAACCGGCCCAGGCCTGCCTGCCCCGGCTCCTGCAGAATGGAGAGATTGCAGCGATCGATGACTTTGACACCCCGTTCTCTGGCCGCCGCCACCAGATAGCGGAAATGCCGGTTCAGTTCCGGGGCGCCGCCGGTCAAGTCGATACTGCGTATCCGCTGCCGGTCGATAAACCGCAACACCTCGTCGATGGTCTCTCTCTCCATCATCTCCGTTCGGGTCGGTCCCGCATTGACATGACAGTGCTTGCAGGTCTGATTGCACTGATAACCCAGATTAATCTGCAGCGTCTCCAGACGCCCCCGGTTGATGGCCGGAAAGGTGGTGGGTGTTAACAGATGTGCGGTATCCAACATAGTAAAGCGTGCCTCGGCCAGCAATAGTTAATATTCGTAGTTTACGATAATCGGCACTTCAACAGGTACCGTTTTGGCGACGGCAACCCGCCAAGGTTGCCAAGCAACCCGTGGACAGTGCTAAAATGCGCTTCGCTCGTCGTCTACCGCATTCACGTCAGGACGACTTCCGCACCGCCCCCGTAGCTCAGCTGGATAGAGCGCACCCCTCCTAAGGGTGAGGTCACACGTTCGAATCGTGTCGGGGGCGCCACTTTCATCCCACGCTCCGGAATAAGGACCCGAACAGGGGTCATTCTATTTCATCATTGAGCAAACAGGGGATGGTATTGTCCGCCAACACGCCATTCAGGGGGAGTGAATCCGCTTCCGTACTCACTTCGATGGCGGACGCCGGCACGGCAGAGGGGGATGGTTTTGGCCGCGCCCGCAGGCGTGCCAAAACCTCCGACAGGACGCGCTCAAGTTCGGTATAGGCCCTGAGCTGGGCCAACTGGTAGTAACTGGTCTTTTTCTCGTTCAACAGTGCCAACCGGGCATCAAAATAGGCCACATCCGCTTCCAACGAACTGACGGTGAGTTGCACCCACTTTTTCTTCTGTTTTTTTTCCGATTCCTGCATAAAAAGGTGCCGCTTCCGGAGAAGGTTCAAGGATTTCCGCCACTCACCCCGAGAGTATAGCGCCCTGCCCGAATAAAACCCTAACTCCATGAATAAGTGTGATTTAGTTCAACGTGGGCAGTTTTACCGCAATATGCAAACGCACAAACTTCCATGTTTATTTGGACGCTTATACTAATTATACAAAAACACTTTAAAAAAGTGCCTCTTATGCTACTATCCACCTACTCGCTCTCCCAACCACAAATAATAGGCCGATCATCCAAATGAGCGCACTTCTGGAGTTGTTACGCACCACATCTGCCCTCTCCGGCGGTAATGCCGCCTTTATAGAGGATCTCTACGAACGCTACCTGCAGGACCCGAACAGTGTCGACCCTGCCTGGAGAGTGCGTTTCGACAGCATTATCAAGGACTCGGCGAACGAGGCACCGGATATTGCCCACGGCCCGGTTCGATCGAATTTTGCCCGTCTGGCACGGGAGAAGCGCCCGGCCTCACGACAGGCCGCCGAGCGCATGTCACCGGGGGCCGCCGAAAAACAGGCGGCCGCTCTGCGTCTGGTCAATGCCTGGCGTGTGCGTGGACATCAGTACGCCACCCTGGACCCGCTGCGCCTGCGGGACGTGGAGGACGTGCCGGATCTGGACCCGGCCTTCCACCGGCTTGGCGAAGCCGACATGGACACGGTATTCAATACCGGCTCGCTGTTTGCCCCGGACCGCATGCCGCTACGCGAGATCATCAATTTTATAAAAGAGGTGTACGGCGGCAATATCGGCACCGAGTACATGCACATCACCGACACCCGGCAGAAGCGCTGGATCCAGAAACGGGTTGAAGGGTCCAAGGCCAAGGCGGATCTGAATGCGGATGACAAAAAGTGGCTGCTGACCCTGCTCACCGCGGCCGAGGGCCTGGAAAAATACCTGCACACCCGCTATGTCGGTCAGAAACGTTTCTCCCTGGAGGGCGGCGAGTCCCTGATCCCGCTGCTGGATGAACTGATCCAGCGCGGTGGCCAGGACGGCATCCGCGAAGTGGCCATCGGCATGGCACATCGCGGACGCCTCAGTGTGCTCACCAATATCCTGGGTAAGGCGCCCGCCGAACTGTTTGAAGAGTTTGAGGGTAAGAAGACACCGGAGCGCTACAAGAGCTCCGGCGATGTAAAATACCACATGGGGTTCTCCACCGACATAGAGACTCCGAGCGGCTTTACTCACGTGGTGCTCGGCTTCAACCCCTCGCACCTGGAGATCATCAGCCCGGTAATCGAGGGTTCCGTGCGCGCCAGACAACAGCGCCGCGAAGACCGGGAAGGTGCCAAGGTGCTGCCCATCCTGATCCATGGTGACTCGGCCTTCGCCGGTCAGGGCGTGGTGATGGAGACCTTCCAGATGTCCCAGGCCCGCGGCTACGGCACCGGTGGTTCGATCCATATCGTGGTCAACAACCAGGTCGGTTTCACCACCAGCAATCCCCTGGATACCCGTTCCACTCTCTACTGTACCGATGTGGCCAAGATGGTGCAGGCGCCGATCTTCCATGTGAATGGAGACGATCCCGAGGCGGTGATCTTTGTTACCCGCCTGGCCATGGACTATCGTCAGCGCTTCCACAAGGATGTAATCATCGATCTGATCTGCTACCGCCGTCATGGCCACAACGAGGCCGATGAGCCGGCGGTGACCCAGCCGATGATGTACCAGAAGATCCGGCGGCTGCCGACCACCCGGTCAAGCTATTCCGATCAGCTGATCTCGGAAGGCATCGTCACCCCCGAGCAGAGCCGGGAGATGGTGGAGGATTACCGCTCCTCGCTGGAGCAGAACTCCAGGGTCGCCCGACCGACCCTGACCGACCTGAACTACCCGTATCATGTCAACTGGGCGCCCTACCAGCATATAGACTGGGAACACCCGGCCGACACCACTATCAGCCAGGAAAAACTGGCACGCCTCGCCAGCCGGCTGCTGGCGGTACCGGAGAGCTTCGAGCTCCACCCCCGGGTCAACAAGCTGATCGAAGGACGCCGCAAGATGGCCACGGGCGATCAACTGGTGGACTGGGGTTTCGGTGAATGCCTGGCCTACGCCTCGCTGGTTGATGAAGGCATTCCGGTACGGCTCTCCGGTCAGGATTGCGGTCGCGGCACCTTCTCCCACCGCCACGCGGTACTGCACAATCAGCTGACCGGCGAAGGCCATACGCCACTGCAGCACATCTCCGAAGAGCAGGCCAATTTCCTGGTAATCGACTCACTGCTCTCGGAAGAGGCGGTGCTCGGCTTTGAGTATGGCTACGCCACCACCGAACCCAAGGCCCTGACCATCTGGGAGGCGCAGTTTGGTGACTTCGCCAATGGCGCCCAGGTGGTGATCGACCAGTTCATCAGCTCCGGCGGTGCCAAGTGGGGGCTCTATTGCGGCCTGGTGATGTTGCTGCCCCACGGCTATGAGGGCCAGGGCGCGGAACACTCCTCCGCCAGACTGGAGCGTTACCTGCAACTCTGCGCGGAACATAACATGCAGGTCTGCGTACCGACCACACCCGCCCAGGTATTCCACATGCTGCGCCGGCAGATGCTGCGGCCGATGCGAAAACCTCTGATTGTGATGTCGCCGAAAAGCCTGCTGCGTCACCGTCTGGCCACCTCGGCACTGGACGAGTTTATCAAGGGCGAGTTCCAGCCTGTGATCGGCGAAATCGACGATCTCGACCCGAATGAGGTCGAGCATATCGTAGTCTGCTCCGGCAAGGTCTATTACGAACTACTGGAGGCGCGCCGCGCGCGGGGAGTGCGCAATGTCGCCATCATCCGCATCGAGCAGCTGTATCCGTTCCCGCGCGAGATATTCGACGCCATTATCGACCAGTATCCCCAGGTCGACCGGATCATCTGGTGTCAGGAGGAGCCACAAAACCAGGGTGCCTGGGATCAGATCAAGCACCGTTTCCACACCCTGCTCGACAAGGGTAAACACCTTTATTACGTAGGGCGGCCGGCCGCTGCCGCACCTGCTGTCGGGTACTACCCGATTCACGTCCAACAACAAGAGACCCTGATCGATGAAGCCCTGACCGGCAACATCAATCCCTCAATGAACCGAAGGATGCCTGCATAAATGAGTACTAATGTATCTGTACCGGCGCTGCCGGAATCTGTCGCCGACGCCACCATTCTTGCCTGGCACAAAAAGCCGGGCGATGCCGTGTCACGTGACGAGAACCTCGTGGACCTGGAGACCGACAAGGTTGTACTGGAAGTTCCCTCTCCGATCGACGGCATACTCGGCTCCATCAGTGCGGCGGAGGGCGACACCGTGCAGGCAGGCGATCTGCTGACGATTATCCAGGAAGGCAGCGCAGCGCAGGCCCAGGCAGCGGCGGCCACACCCGCCACGCTCGAAGCGGCGGCTGATGAAGAACCGGTACTGACCCCGGCGGTACGCCGGCTGGTGAAAGAGAAGGGCATCGACCCCAAGGATATCGTCGGCACCGGCAAAGATGGCCGTATCCTCAAGACCGATGTCACCGCCTATATCGAAAGCCTGGAGGCGGCCGCCAGCAAATCGGCGGCGCAGACCACCCGGGAGAGCGAGATCACCCAGACCGGTATCGAGGGCGACCGCCCCGAGCAGCGCGTGCCGATGACCCGCCTGCGGGCGCGTATCGCGGAACGCCTGCTGGAGGCGCAGCAGAATGCCGCCATCCTGACCACCTTTAACGAAGTGGATCTGCAGGCGATCAACGATCTGCGTAAAAACTACAAGGACAAGTTCGAGAAAGAGCATGAAGTGAAACTCGGCTTCATGTCCTTCTTCATCAAGGCCTCCGTCGAGGCGCTGAAACAGTTCCCGGCGGTCAACGCCTCCGTGGACGGCAAGGACATCATCTACCACGGTTATTACGATATCGGTATCGCCGTCGGCTCACCCCGCGGCCTGGTGGTGCCCATCCTGCGCGATGCCGATCAACTCGGCTTCGCCGACACCGAGAAGGCGGTGCGGGATTTCGGCAAGAAGGCCAATGATGGCTCACTCACCTATGAGGAACTGACCGGCGGCACCTTCACCATCTCCAATGGCGGCGTATTCGGTTCCATGCTCTCGACGCCGATCCTGAACCCGCCGCAGAGCGCCATCCTGGGCATGCACACCATTCAGCAGCGCCCGATGGTGATCAATGGCGAGATCAAGATCCGCCCGATGATGTACCTGGCCCTCTCCTATGACCATCGCATTATCGATGGCCGCGAAGCGGTGCAGTTCCTGGTGACCATCAAGAACATGCTGGAAGACCCCACCCGCCTGCTGCTGCAGGTCTAGGAGCCTGTCCCGATACGGGCGTAACAAGAGCCGGAGCCCCCGCATGGGGGCTCCGTTTTTTTTACCCGGATGGTAACTACTCACGGGGTAATTGGCCTGCCTTGCCGGCCTCACACGATGGCTTGTTTCCTCGAATCCGGCCCCTTTTTCAGCGCCTGCCCAAGCCGCTCCCGGCCATCCCTGGCCTTCGCGGCATAAGTCCTTCCCTGGACAAAACTCGCTTCGCTCAAACAAGGGCAGGCTTGATCTGAAAAAAGGGCCGGATTCGAGGCGCCATCAAGATCGGCCAACAAGGCAGGCCAATCACTTACAAACTGGGTAAGTAGTCGCGTAGGGTGGGCACGTAGTCTGTGCCCACCTTTTTGCCCCTTGCCGCATCTTCCGCGTGGGCACAAAAAACGTGCCCACCCTACCAAGCTGTACATGGCGCGCCCCCGGATCCGTTTGCGGCTATACTCCCCCCATCGCGTTGGCAAACAATAAACAATTTCAACTGTCGCGCCTGGCAGGTCCATGCTGAAAAAAACAGTGCTTCCCACCATTTTCGTCATCCTCGCCTATGGCTTCTGGTTGAGCGATGATTTCCGGGAGATATCCGCCGGCATCGCCATCTTCATGTTCGGCATGTTGTCTCTCGAACAGGGTTTCCGTAACTTTACCGGCGGCATGCTGGAACGGCTGATCGACAGAACCACCTCCAGCCGCTGGAGAAGCCTCACGCTCGGTATTGTCGCGACCTCCATCATGCAGTCCAGTTCGCTGGTGTCGGTGATTACCATCTCCTTTCTCAGCGCCGGCCTGCTGACCCTGATCGCCGGCATCGGCATCATCTTCGGCGCCAATCTCGGCACCACCACCGGCGCCTGGTTGATCGCCGGATTCGGACTGAAGGTAAATATCGCCGCCTATGCCATGCCGATCCTGGTGTTCGGCGTGCTGCTGCTGTTCCAGAAGGCGAAAAATCTCAACGGATTGGGCTATATCCTGCTTGGTCTCGGCTTCCTGTTTCTGGGCATCCATTACATGAAGGAGGGCTTCGAGGCGTTCAAGGAGACGCTCGATCTCGCCGAATATGCGGTCAGGGGCTATCCAGGCCTGCTCCTGTTTACCCTGATCGGTGCCCTCGCCACCTTCGTCATGCAGTCCAGTCACGCCACCCTGGTACTGATCATCACCGCCCTGGCGGCCCAGCAGATCAGCTATGAGAATGCCCTGGCACTGGCCATCGGCGCCAACATCGGCACCACCATCACCGCCATGCTTGGTGCGATCAGCGCCAATGCCCAGGGCCGACGCCTGGCCGGGGCGCACCTGCTGTTCAACCTGATCACCGCCCTGATCGCCATCCTGTTTATCCATCAATTGAGCGCTGCCGTTGATCAGATCAGCCTGCTGAGCGGTATCCGCGACGACGATTACACCCTGAAGCTGGCCGTCTTCCATACCCTGTTCAACCTGATCGGCGTACTGGTCATGACACCGCTGATGGGCCCGCTGGTGGCGCTGCTCAACAGAACGATCAAGGAGAAAAAACCGGAGATCGACCAACCGAAATACCTGACGGATTCCGCCATCGATTTCCCGGAAACCGCCGTCAAGGCGGTGCTGCAGGAGTCACTGCATGTCTATGACAATGCCCAGGGCATCCTGATCCACGCCCTGGGTTTCAGGAGACCGGAGGTACTCTCCACACTGAACCTGCTGGAGCTGGCCGAAGCGCAGACCAAGCTGACCCGGCTGGATATCGACGCGGCCTATGAGCGCAGCATCAAGGGCCTCTACAGCGAGATCGTCGCCTTTATCAGTCGGGCCGATTTCTCCTGGCAGATGGAACAGTCCGCCGATCTGCATCACCTGCGAGAGGCCAACCAGCAGGTAGTGGAGGCGATCAAGGATGTCAAGCATCTGCAGAAGAACATGGTCCGCTTCATCAATTCAGGCAACCGGCCGATGCGTCAAGCCTACGACCAGTTGCGCAGCCAACTCGCCGCCATCATCCGTAAACTTGAAGAGATTAGGCTGACCGATACCAGTGATACCGCCATCCTCTCGCTGGATGCCCTGAAACTGATGATCAAGCAGACGCATGAGGCGTTCTACCTGTCCCTGATCGAGATGATACGAAATCACCGGATCATGCCGGAGATGGGCACCTCGCTGATGAACGACAGTAACTACAGCTACAGTATCGCCATGAATCTGGTACGCGCGGCCCAGACCCTGTTTGTCTCCGGCCCAAGGGACCTGGCACAGGCGGTTCGCACCATTGCCCTGGATGATAATGAACTCCAGGCGGTATCCGACCAGCAACAGGTCAAGGAATCCGGACAATAAACTCTCGATCACCGGGAACAGCATGAGATGAAACGGAAAAAGCTTTTACAGAAACTGGCGGATTACCTCAGCCTCGATCAACGCAGCCTGCGCAACAAGCGGGCAAAGATGAAGCAGGTGCTGAAACAGCTGCGGGAAAAGGAGCGGAAACTGAAGAAGCATCTGGGCCATGAACAGGACCCGTCCCGGCAGCAGCAATTGTCACGGGAACTGGACATTCTGCGGGCACAACGCCATAAAGGCATCAACGTACTCAGGGATCTGAAATAAGCCAACACTCATTTGGACAGTCGTCCATTTTTAAACTGATTTCTCCCCCTCCCAAGCCAATCGAAGGTATAATGGCGCCTCAGATAACCACCTCATCTGGGAACAGCCATGACCACAATCAAGCAAGACGATCTCATCCAGAGCATCGCGGATGCCCTGCAGTACATCTCCTACTACCACCCGGCGGATTACATCAAGGCGTTGACCGGTGCCTGGGAGATGGAGGAGTCGCCGGCGGCCAAGGATGCCATGGCCCAGATCCTGGTCAATTCGAGAATGTGCGCCGAGGGGCATCGCCCCATCTGTCAGGACACCGGCATGGTAACCGCCATTCTCAAGGTGGGAATGGAGGTGCGCTGGGACGCCAGAATGAGCCTGGAGGAGATGGTCAACGAGGGTGTGCGCCAGGGCTACAACAATCCGGACAACGTACTGCGCGCCTCGGTGGTGAGTGACCCCGCCGGAACACGTCTCAACACTCGCGACAACACCCCGGCGGTGATCCATACCCGGATTGTGCCGGGCGACAAGCTGGAGATCAGCCTGGCCGCCAAGGGCGGCGGCTCGGAAAACAAGAGCAAGTTCACCGTGCTCAACCCCTCGGGCAGCCTGGTGGACTGGGTACTGAACACGGTGCCCACCATGGGCGCCGGCTGGTGCCCCCCCGGCATACTCGGCATCGGCATCGGCGGCTCGGCCGAGAAGGCGATGCTGCTGGCCAAGGAGTCGCTGATGGAGCACATCGACATCCACGAACTGATGGCGCGCGGCCCCGGCAACCGGGTCGAGGAGTTGCGTCTGGAGCTGTTCGAGAAGGTCAATGCCCTGGGTATCGGCGCCCAGGGTCTGGGTGGCCTGACCACCGTCCTGGACGTGAAGATTCGCGACTACCCGACCCATGCCGCCTCGCTGCCGGTGGCGATGATCCCCAACTGTGCCGCCACCCGTCACGTCGAGTTCACCCTGGACGGCAGCGGCCCGGCCGTGCTGGCACCGCCGAAGAGCTCGGACTGGCCCGAGATCAGCCTGGCCGGCGGCGCCGGCGCCCGCCGCGTCAACATCGACGGTATCACCAGGGAGGAGATCGCCACCTGGAAGCCCGGCGAGAGCCTGCTGCTCTCGGGCAAGCTGCTGACCGGCCGGGATGCGGCCCACAAGCGGATCCAGGACATGCTGTCGAGAGGGGAGGCGCTGCCGGACGGGGTCGATTTCAACAACCGCTTTATCTACTACGTCGGCCCGGTCGATCCGGTGGGCGACGAAGTAGTCGGCCCGGCCGGCCCCACCACCTCCACCCGCATGGACCCGTTCACCGAGATGATGTTGGGTGAGACCGGCCTGATCGGCATGGTCGGCAAGGCCGAGCGTGGCCCGACGGCTATCAAATCGATCAAGAAACACGGCGCGGTCTACCTGATGGCGGTGGGCGGTGCCGCGTTCCTGGTCTCCAAGTCGATCCGCTCCTCGCGCATGGTGGCGTTCGAGGACCTGGGCATGGAGGCGATCCGCGAGTTCGAGGTGGAGGACATGCCGGTGACCGTGGCCGTGGACAGCCAGGGCACCTCGGTGCACCAGACCGGACCGGCTGAGTGGCGGGTGAAGATCGGCAAGCGCTGAGCTGTAATAGAGCGGACCTACAGACTCACCGTCATCCTACGCCGGCGGTGTTCGAGAACCATAGGATAGGGCGGGCCGTGCCCGCCGACGGCGCCCATGGGGCGCCCTATGCCTGAGGAAGAACCACGGATAGACACGGATTTTTGGATAGGAAAGCCGCTCGACAAGTGGTTGGCCGTGCAAAGTGGCCTACATTTGTCCGGCTGGATGGTAAACCCCATCTGTGTCCATCCGGGTGAATCAGTGGTTCGGATATGGGCGGTCGCGCTGTTCCCGCGTTACCACGGCGCCATCCCTCTAGGACAGACACGTAGGGTGGGCACGCTTTTTGTGCCCACGCGAGGCCGCTCTCGGCCATCCATGGCCTCCGCGGCATAAGTCCATCCCTGGACAAAAAAGGTTTTCGCGGCAGAGCGACGCACAAGGAAGTGCTAATGCCGCGGGAGGCAGGATGTCGGAAGCGGCCCCTCCTACGGGGTGGCTGGAGAAACCGGTCAAGTTGCCAGTTTCTACCAGACCGGAAAACTCACCTCACCCCTGCAGGGTTTGCCACTGCTCCCGGGTGTAGGTCTTGATCGACAGGGCGTGCAGCTCATCGCTCTCCAGTTGCGCCTTGACCGTGGCCATCACCATGCGCTGTTTCTGGATCGGGCTCTTGCCCTCGAAATCCTCGCTGATCACCACCGCCTCGAAATGCCGGCCGTCGCCGGATACCACCGCCTGACACCCGGGCAGGCCGGACTCGATCAGTTGTGCAATCGCTTCAATTTCCATTACCGCTTCCTCAAAAGAATTTAAGCCGATCATAGCGCATCGGATCGACCGGTTTAACAGGCCGCCAGCAGGTATATTCCGGCCAGACGAATGTTTCGAAAATATTCCCGGCAAGAACCATTCGGGTTATCTACAGCTCCCGGGTGGCCAGGAAGCGGATTTTCGGCCAGCGCTCTTCGGCCAGGCTCAGGTTGACCCGGGTCGGGGCCAGATAGACCAGCTGGTCATCGCCATCCAGCGCCAGGTTCTCATGGGCCTTGACCTTGAACTGCTCCAGCATCTTGGGGTCGTCGCACTCCACCCAGCGGGCGGTGCTGACACCGACCGCCTCGACGATGGCCTCGACGCCGTATTCCCCCTTCAGCCGGTGGGCCGCCACCTCGAACTGCAACACCCCCACCGCGCCGAGGATCAGGTCGTTGTTCTTCAACGGCCGAAACACCTGGGTGGCCCCCTCTTCGCAGAGCTGCAACACCCCCTTCTGCAGCGCCTTCAGGCGCAGCGGGTCCTTCAGCACCACGCGCCGGAACAGCTCCGGGGCAAAATAGGGAATACCCTCGTATTTCAACTCCTCGCCCTCGGTGAAGGTATCGCCGATCTGTATCGTGCCGTGGTTGTGCAGGCCAATGATGTCTCCCGGCCACGCCTCCTCCACATGCTTGCGCTCATCGGCCTGGAAGGTGATGGCGTTGCTGATCTGTACCGTCTTGCCGATACGCACATGGCGCATCTTCATGCCCTTCTTGTAACTGCCGGAACAGACCCGCATGAAGGCGATGCGGTCGCGGTGCGCCGGGTCCATGTTGGCCTGGATCTTGAAAATGAAGCCGGAAAACTTCTCATCCGCCGGTTCCACCAGGCGCTGCCGGGTCTCCCGGGCCCGGGGCGGCGGCGCGTACTGGACGAAGGCGTCCAGCAGCTCCTTGACACCGAAGTTGTTGATTGCCGAGCCGAAGAATACCGGGGTCAGTTCACCGCGCAGATAGGCCTCCAGGTCCAGGGCATGGCTGGCGCCGCGCACCAGGTCGATCTCCTCACGCAGTTCATCCGCCATGTCGCCCAGCACCGCGTCCAGGCGCGGGTTGTCCAGCCCCTCGATCAGCTCGCCGGCCTGGATCTTGCCACCATGGGTGGCGGAGAAGAGGTGGGTGGTCTCGGTACGCAGATCGAACACCCCCTTGAGCCGCTTGCCCATGCCGATCGGCCAGGTCACCGGGGCGCACTTGATCTCCAGCACCTGTTCGATCTCGTCCAGGATATCCAGGGCATCGCGCCCCTCCCGGTCCAGCTTGTTGACGAAGGTGAGGATCGGCGTGTCGCGCATGCGGCACACTTCCATCAGCTTGATGGTGCGCGACTCGACGCCCTTTGCCACGTCGATCACCATCAGGGCGGAATCCACCGCGGTCAGGGTACGGTAGGTGTCCTCGGAGAAGTCCTCATGCCCCGGGGTGTCGAGCAGATTGACAATGCCGTCTCCGTAGGCGAACTGCATCACCGACGAGGTGACCGAGATACCGCGCTCCTTCTCCATCTCCATCCAGTCCGAGGTGGCGTGCCGGGCCGCCTTGCGACCCTTCACCGTACCGGCCATCTGGATCGCCCCACCGAACAGCAGCAGCTTCTCTGTCAGCGTGGTCTTACCGGCATCGGGGTGGGAGATGATGGCGAAGGTGCGCCGCCGTTGCAGTTGCTTGAGAAGTTCGGACATGGGGGATCTGCTGCTTGCTGACAAAAGCGGGATTATACAGTAATTCCCGGGTGCTCAGGAGCAAGCGCGGAAAAACTCGATAACCCTTTGGGTCATACCCTATCGCAGGGTGGGTTAGGCGCGCCTCGCGCAAACGGTGGCCGTTTGTTTGCTTGTCAGAAAAATTATTCTCGCAAAGACGCCAAGAACGCAGAGAATACACCGGTACGCTTTTCCTTTGCGTGCTTGGCGTCTTTGCGAGAGATTAATGAAAGCCTTCCGCGTGGGCACAAAAAGCGTGCCCACCCTACCAGGCTTCGAAATCGTACTGGACACTCGACACCGAACTGCACCCTACAACGCCTTGGCCAATAGAATGGCGTCTTCCCGCCCCTTGTCCGCGGGGTAATAGCCACGTCGCAGGCCGATCTCGTTGAAGCCCAGGGATTCATACAGGCCGAGGGCCACCCGGTTGCTGGCACGCACCTCCAGGAACGCCGTGTCGGCCTCGCGCTCCCGGGCCTGGTTGATCAGGCGCTGCAGCAGCCGGCGCGCCAGCCCCTGCCCGCGCACCTCGGGATCGGTGCAGATATTCAGTACATGGGCCTCGCCGGCCGCCACCGACATGACGGCGTAACCGACCAGCCGCTGGTCCAGGAAATAGCCCCAGCAGATATAGCCCACCCGCAGGGAGTCACGGAAGATGCCGGGGGTCCAGGGGTGATCGTAACAGCGGTGCTCCACCGTCATGATGGCGTCGATATCGCTCTCCCTGAGGGGGCGAATGCGCAGCAAGGGGTCCCTGAGTATGGCGCTCACGATCTGGGTTCTCGAAATTACCGGTTCACTGGATCAGTTTAGTACTCTGTCAAGGTGATATTGACGTATTCAGTTGGCCTGTCCGCGTTCCTGGCAAGGCGCGGCTCGTAGCGAATGGCCCGGTCCTTTGCAAGAGCCGCAACGCGGCCAGGGGCGCGAACAGGCCAACCCGAAGGGCTCCCCTGTGGTGTCCCGCCGCTGCGTTGCGTCGCTTGACAAGGACCGGGCCATTGCCTGCACGACGCGCCTTGCGGCAAAACACTACAGGGGCGCTGAACTAGTCAATATCACCTTGACAGAGTACCAGCAGCCTTCTGCAGATCCTGCCACGCCTTGGCCTTCTGCTCCGGGGAGCGCAGCAGGTAGGCCGGGTGATAGGTGACCACCACGGGGATGCCCTGGTAGCGATGCTCGCCTCCCCGCAGACGTCCCACCGCCTCATCACGCTGCAGCAGGTTCCGGGCGGCCACAGCGCCAACGGCTAGGATCACCCGCGGCTTGACCAGCGCCACCTGGCGCTGCAGGTAGGGGGCGCACTGCAGCGCCTCCTCGGCCCGCGGATCGCGGTTGCCCGGCGGCCGGCACTTGAGGATATTGGCGATATAGACCTGTTCCCGGCCCAGGCCGATCGCCTTGAGCATGGCGTTGAGCAGTTGTCCGGCCCGCCCCACGAAGGGCTCGCCCTTGCGATCCTCGTCGGCCCCGGGCGCCTCCCCGATGATCATCAGATCGGCATCACGCCGACCCACGCCAAACACCGTCTGGGTACGGGTCTTGTGCAGTTCACAGGCCACGCATTGAGCAACCCGGGCCTCCAGCCCCGCCCAGTCCAGGCGACTCACCCCGTCATCCATGAGATCCGCGTCCCCGAACCGATCGGCATGATCGCCCTGATCCCCAGCGGGCAGGTACTCATCCACCGGCGGCGGCACCTCATCCAGCCAGGAGGGCGGTTCGTCGGCCGCCGGCCTTGGCGGTTCCGCCCGCACCACCGACCTGGGCGGTGACGGTGACATCGTCGCAGGGGTTGGCGGAGTCCGCCTTTGCGGAGCCGCCGCCTGACCGATGCTGTCCGGCTCGACGTGCGCCGACTCAATCATCTCCGGTTCAATATTGTCGGGCTCGATGCTCTCCGCTTCGGCGACCGCCGACCTGGGGATCCAGTTCCGGATCCCCATGGCCCGCAGATACTCCTGTCTTTGCGCTTCGTTCATCGCCTTGGGGTCCGAAGCCTAGACATCGCCCTGAGGGTGGGCCTTGTGTTCCTGATCCAGCCGGTTGACGGCATTGATATAGGCCTTGGCCGAGGCGATCACGATATCGGTATCGGCACCCTGGCCATTGACGATCCCGCCATTGCGCTGCAGCCTGACCGTCACCTCGCCCTGGGCATCGGTACCGCTGGTGATGGCATTGACCGAGTAGAGCTGCAACTCGGCATTGCTCTGCACCATGGACTCGATGGCCTTGAACGCGGCGTCCACCGGACCGCTGCCGCTCGCCTCTCCCACCATCTCCCGCTCATCCACCAACAGGACCACCCGGGCGTTGGGGGTCTCCCCGGTTTCGGAGCAGACCTTGAGCGAGAGCAGCTTGATATGCTCGTTCTCGGCGCTGAAGCCGGCATCCGACACCAGTGCCTGCAGATCTTCGTCGAAGATCTCGTGCTTCTTGTCGGCCAGGTCCTTGAAGCGGCGGAAGGCGTCATTGATCTCCTCCTCCGAGTCGAAGGTGATACCGAGCTCCTCCAGCCGGGTGCGGAAGGCATTGCGCCCGGAGTGCTTGCCCATCACCATCCGGTTCTTGCTCCAGCCCACATCCTCGGCGCGCATGATCTCGTAGGTTTCGCGGTGCTTGAGCACGCCGTCCTGATGGATGCCCGACTCGTGGGCAAAGGCGTTCGCGCCGACGATCGCCTTGTTCGGCTGCACCGGAAAGCCGGTGATCCCCGATACCAGGCGTGAACAGTTGACGATCTGGGTTGTATCCAGGGTGGTGTCGCAGGTGAACAGATCGCGCCGGGTGCGCACCGCCATCACCACCTCCTCCAGCGAGGCGTTGCCGGCGCGCTCGCCCAGGCCGTTGATGGTGCACTCCACCTGGCGCGCGCCCTGGGAGACCGCGGCCAGCGAGTTGGCCACCGCCAGCCCCAGGTCGTTATGGCAGTGGACGGAGAAGATCGCCTTGTCGGCATTGGGGATGCGCTCGATCAGGGTACGGATGGTCTCGCCAAACTGCTGCGGCAGATTGTAGCCCACGGTATCCGGTACATTGATGGTGGTGGCGCCAGCGGTGATCGCCTGTTCAATGATGCGACAGAGAAAATCGATCTCGGAGCGGCCGGCGTCTTCGGGTGAAAATTCCACATCATCGGTATATTTCCGTGCCCGTTTGACCGCCCAGACCGCTTGCTCCACCACCTGATCCGGGGTCATGCGCAGTTTTTGCTGCATATGGATCGGCGAGGTGGCAATGAAGGTGTGTATGCGACCCGAACTGGCCTCCTTCAGCGCCTCGCCGGCGCGATCGATATCGGCTTCGAGGGCCCTGGCCAGACCACAGACGGTGCTATCCTTGATGGCACGGGCAATCGCCTGCACCGCATCGAAATCACCCGGACTGGCAATCGGGAACCCCGCCTCGATGATATCGACCCGCATCTTCTCCAACGCCTTGGCGATACGCAGTTTCTCGTCCTTGGTCATGGAGGCCCCGGGACTCTGCTCGCCGTCACGCAAGGTGGTGTCGAAAATGTACAACTTCTCTGGATTGGTCATAATCTGCTCCCGGATAAATTCAGTCGTCAACGTACTGAATCACCCTGTGCTCTATTCTTGAATTCGTTTTGTCTGCGTACTTGGCCCTCGCCAGGGCGTGTGTCGTGTTATGCCCCACAGGGCAGTAGCAGCAGGGAGAGCGGCAGAAAGGTGTGGAGGGGGCGCACAGAGACACCGGCCCGCTGGGCGGTGTACTGGGTAGACTGTGCGCTGCATGGATTCATCGGTGTCCCGT
The DNA here is from genome assembly GCF_029017505.1 of Sedimenticola hydrogenitrophicus. Classification (GTDB taxonomy): domain Bacteria; phylum Pseudomonadota; class Gammaproteobacteria; order Chromatiales; family Chromatiaceae; genus Sedimenticola; species Sedimenticola hydrogenitrophicus_A. The sequence continues at coordinate 94,793 of NZ_JAQGEI010000004.1, read as the reverse complement.
ACCTCGGTTTCGCTCGAATATACCGCAAGGTTTTGCTGTTGCCAAGAGCGGAATGACTGGCGAACCCGGCACCGTGGACCCCGCCGCGCCTCACTCGTCCGGATGTGCCTCGTCTTTGCGCTCCGCATCGCTTCTCTGCGCGGATTTTCGTTCCGCCCGGCGCTGATGCAGATAGCGCAGAGTCAGCACCGGTCCGGAGACCGCGTAGACCATAAACAGGATAAACAGTACTTTCGACGGCTGACTGATCACCACGGCCAGCACCAGCATCATCACCACCACCGTCATGAAGGGGATCTTGCCCCGAAAATCGATCTCCTTGAAGCTGTTGTAACGTACGTTACTGACCATCAGCAGTCCGCAGGCCAGGGTAATGAGGCCGGCCAGATAGGAGACATCCACACCCTGGACCTGGTATTCGACGGCAACCCAGACACTGCTGGCCAGCACAGCGGCGGCGGCGGGGCTTGGCAGTCCCTGGAAATAGCGCTTGTCGGCCGTGCCGATCTGGGTGTTGAAGCGGGCCAGACGCAGGGCCGCGCCGGCGGTATAGATAAAGGCCGCCAGCCAGCCCAGCTTGCCCAGGTGATTCAGCGACCAGACATAGATCACCAGGGAGGGTGCCAGCCCGAACGCCACCATATCCGACAGGCTGTCGTATTCGGCACCGAAGGCGGTCTGGGTATTGGTCATGCGCGCCACCCGGCCGTCCAGGCCGTCCATCACCATGGCCACGAAAATGGCAATGGCGGCGTATTCGAACTTGCCGTTCATGGCGGCAAGGACGGCATAAAACCCACTGAACAGGGCGGCCGTGGTAAACAGATTGGGCAACAGATAGATGCCGCGGCTGCGTTTCTGCGGCAGAGGAGTCTCCGGCATGGGTTGCGTTCCTGTTTGGTTGAAATTGGCCTGATTATAGAGGGTTTGACGGGCAAAGACAGTAACCATCCGGTTCAAGCGGATGGATTTCCCTGACATAAAAAAACCGCGGGCCGCACCACCGGCAACCCGCGGTTTTCATGGGCCGTGCCCGGATCAGTTCTTGGACTTGTCCACGATCTTCTTGATCCACGGCATCATGCTGCGCAGACGCTCACCCACCAGCTCGATATCGTGGGCCGCGTTGAGGCGACGCATGGCGGTCATCTCGGGATAATTGGACTGGCCCTCGTTGATGAAGCGCTTGGCGTAGGCACCGGTCTGGATGTTCTTCAGACACTCGCGCATCGCCGCCCGGCTCTCGTCGTTGATCACCTTGGACCCGGTCACGTACTCACCATACTCGGCATTGTTGGAGATGGAGTAGTTCATGTTGGCGATACCGCCCTCGTACATCAGGTCGACAATCAGCTTCAGCTCGTGCAGACACTCGAAGTAGGCCATCTCCGGAGCATAACCGGCCTCGGTCAGGGTCTCGAAACCGGCCTTGACCAGCTCCACCGCACCACCGCAGAGTACCGCCTGCTCGCCGAACAGATCGGTTTCGGTCTCGTCCTTGAAGGTGGTTTCGATAATACCGGTGCGGCCACCGCCGATGGCGGAGGCGTAGGAGAGGGCGATGTCCTTGGCCTGACCGCTGGCATCCTGATAGATGGCGATCAGGTCGGGGATACCCCCGCCGGCGACAAACTCGGAACGCACGGTATGACCCGGCGCCTTGGGTGCGATCATGATCACATCCAGGTCGGCGCGGGGCACCACCTGGTTGTAGTGAATGGCGAAGCCGTGGGCGAAGGCCAGGGTGGCGCCCTGCTTCAGGTTGGGCTCCAGCTGCTCCCGGTACAGCACCGACTGGAACTCATCCGGGGTCAGTACCATCACCAGGTCGGCCTCGGCGACCGCCGCTTCCACACTCTTCACCTGGAGTCCGGCATTCTCCGCCTTGATCGCCGAGGCGGAACCGGCACGCAGGGCGACGGTGACGTCGACACCGGAGTCCTTGAGGTTGTTGGCGTGTGCATGGCCCTGGGAGCCGTAACCTACGATGGTGACCTTCTTGCCCTGGATCAGGGAGAGGTCGGCGTCTTTGTCATAATAGATGTTCATGGTCATTTCAGTAGTACCTTAAAAAATAGCTTCGTTCCAGGGACATGCCATCCGGCATGTCAATTCAATGTTGTCGCTCTGTTTGATCCGCTCCGTATCAGAGGCTGAGCCCCTTGGCGCCGCGCGCGATACCGGACGGACCGGTCCGCACCACCTCGACGATCAGCTCCTCTTCCACGGCGTTGACGAAGGCGTCCAGCTTGCTGGCCTGGCCGGTCAGCTCGATCAGATAGCTGGCATCGGTAACATCGATGATCTTGCCGCGGAAGATATCCACCAGGCGTTTGATCTCGTCACGCTGCGACCTTTCGGCCTTCACCTTGATCAGCATCATCTCCCGTTCCACGTGGGGACCCTCGGAGAGATCCAGCAGCTTGACCACCTCCACCAGCTTGTTCAGCTGTTTGGTGATCTGCTCAATGATGTTCTCATCCCCGCGGGTCACCAGGGTCATGCGCGACAGCGAAGCATCCTCGGTCGGCGCCACGGTCAGGGATTCAATATTGTAGCCACGGGCAGAAAACAGCCCGGCCACCCGCGAGAGCGCCCCGGCTTCATTCTCCATCAGAATTGATATTATATGTCTCATGGTTAGACCAGCTCACTTTTCGGCGGGAGATACATCTCATGGTGGCCCTTGCCCGCCTCGATCATCGGGTAGACATTTTCCGTAGGATCTATCACCACATCCATAAACACCAGGCGATCCTTCAGGTCGAAAGCCTCTTGCATCGCCCCTTCCAGGTCTTCCGGCCGCTCGACCTTCATCCCCACGTGCCCGAAGCTTTCGGCCAGTTTCACAAAGTCCGGCAAGGCATCGACGTAGGAGTGGGAGTAGCGTCCGTCATAGAAAAACTCCTGCCACTGGCGCACCATGCCCATGTAACCGTTGTTCAACAACAGTATCTTGATCGGCAGATCATGCTGCTTGCAGGTGGCCAGCTCCTGGATACACATCTGCACACTGGCCTCGCCGGTCACCAGCGCCACATCGGCGCCGGGGTGGGCGATCTGGATACCCATGGCGGCGGGCAGGCCGAAACCCATGGTGCCGAGGCCACCGGAATTGACCCAGCGGCGCGGCTTGTCGAAGCCGTAGAACTGGGCCGCAAACATCTGATGCTGGCCCACGTCCGAGGCGACAAAGGCATCACCACGCGTCACCTTGTGCAGGGTCTCAATGGCAAACTGCGGCTTGATCTGCGCATGGGTACGGTCGTAACTGAGGCAATCCGCGCCACGCCAGCCGTCGATCTGCTGCCACCATTTTTTCAAGGCGGCGCTGCTGGGGCGTTTCTTGCCCTCTTTCAGCACCGTCAGCATATCCTGCAACACCGATTTCACCGGCCCCACGATCGGCACATCCACCCGCACGTTCTTGGAGATGGACGAGGGATCGATATCCACATGGATGATCTTGGCATTGGGGCAGAAGTGGGCGATATGTCCGGTGACCCGGTCATCGAAGCGCGCCCCGATGGCAATCAGCACATCGGTGTCGTGCATGGCCATGTTGGCCTCGTAGGTGCCGTGCATGCCCAGCATGCCGATGAACTGCTTGTCACTGGCCGGGTAGGAGCCGAGACCCATCAGCGTATTGGTGATCGGAAATCCCAGCTCCCGGGTCAGCTCCCGCAACTCCTCGCTGGCATCGCCCAGCACCACTCCGCCACCGGTGTAGAACACCGGACGCTCGGCACTCAGCATCAGGCCGACCGCCTTCTTGATCTGCCCCAGGTGTCCCCTGAGCACGGGGCTGTAGGAGCGCATCTTGATCTTCTTCGGATAGTCGTAGGGGATTTTCTTGTTGGGATCGGTAATATCCTTGGGAATATCCACCACCACCGGGCCGGGCCGGCCGGAGGTGGCGATATAGAACGCCTTCTTCATGGTCTCGGCGATATCCCTGACATCCTTGATCAGGAAGTTGTGCTTCACACAGGGACGGGTGATCCCGACCGTGTCCACCTCCTGGAAGGCGTCGCTGCCGATGAACGGGGTTGGCACCTGGCCGGTCAGCACCACCATGGGAATGGAATCCATGTAGGCCGTCGCGATGCCGGTCACGGCGTTGGTCGCACCCGGTCCCGAGGTCACCAGGGCTACGCCCGGCTTGCCGGTGGAACGGGCATAGCCATCCGCCGCATGGGTAGCCGCCTGCTCATGCCGGACCAGAATATGCTTGACGAAATCCTGCTGGAACAGCGCGTCATATATATGGAGCACCGCCCCGCCAGGATAACCAAACACATGCTCAACGCCTTCGTCTTTCAGACACTGAATGACGATCTCGGCACCACTCAATTCCACAAATAACCTCCCAACCAACCGGGTTACTGGTCTTTACCGCGCCGGCCGGCACAATGTACAAGGGAAAAATCGAACGGTACAAATTACTCACATACGACAGGCAGGTCAAGCCACGGAATGCGATTGCAGCAATTCTAAGTATGGGCCTCAATAGCCGTTTAGTTATCCCAACCCGGTTAATATAATGAACCACGGATTCACACAGATAAACACGGATTCAGGATTCTGATCTCCTATCCGTGTGGATCTGTGTCTCTCCGTGGTTCCCCAGGGTCCCGCCCAACCATTATGAATTCGTCCGCAATGCCCCACCCCTCTGGCACCTACCAAACCATTGGAGGGGATTGTAGTAAATTTATTCGCGTTCATTTACGTTCATTCCATCCTTAGGTCCGTGAACGCTGCATGGCATCCTCGGCTCCGTAAACGGTACTCCCTGTACCACTCCTCCTGCACCACTCCTCGCGGCTAAAAATGCATACCTACCGAGAGATGCTGAGGCTAAACCTAAACCCCGCCAAATTTAGAATTGCTGCTGCAATCGATCAAGCCCGACAGACTCCCGGCGCACTCAGCAAGCCTGTTTTTGAGAAATCGATCCTTGCTGACCCCGAACGCAAACCCTACAATGACGACGAGCTCTTCTCACACTATAAACTAGGGATGATGCGCATGATTATCCGAATACTGTTGCCCGTGGTGCTTGCAATCTCCTGGATTGGGGTGGCCGATGCCCGGATGTATCGCTGGATTGATGAGGATGGTACCACCGTCTATTCGCAATCCCCACCGGCCTCCGGCGAAGCCGCTGAGATAAAAATCAACACCTCAACGGCGCCCACCGGGAACAAGGCCGAAGACGAGACGCCCGCCGCCTCCGATAACCCGTCCCAGGCGGACACACAGCAGCCGGCCGAGGGTCCCAGCAAGGCGGAGATCGCAGAGTCCAACAGGATAAAGTCGGAGAACTGCGCCTCCGCCCGCCACAACCTCGACCTGTACAGCAATCTCGGCAATCGACTGGTGAAGACGCCGGACGGCCTCTATAAACGCCTTACCGAGGAGGAGCGCCAACAGAAGATCGCCGACAGCAAGACGCAGATCGGCGAATTCTGCGGCAAATAAACGGATTGGGATATTTCCTACAAGGCGATCGTGTTCCCCCTACATACGACACCGCTCGACATGGCCATACTGCAGTCACCGTCAACAGGGAAGACCAAGGATCGGTGATACTCTTCAAGGATGGGTGAAAGGATACCGCTTTCTGCCAAAAGAATTCGACGGTAACCCCGAAGGCATGGATGTCTTCGGGGTTTTAATTTGCCCGGAATAAAGAGCCCCTACTCGGGCCGGCCAATAAAGTAGCCCTGGGCGCCGTCCACATGCAGCGATGGCAGTATCTTCCAGACCGATTCGGTCTCAACCGCCTCCGCGATCACGACAATTTCCAACCCATGGGCGATCTCCGCCAGGGCCTGCACAAAGAACTGATTATCGCTGTTTTCCTCGATGGAGCGCATGAAACTGCCGTCGATTTTCAGATAGTCGACCTTCAGCGAGCGCAGATAGGCCAGGGAGCTGAAGCTTCTGCCGAAGTGATCGATCGAGAGTTTCGCGCCATAGCCGGCAAGCAACTCCAGCAGCGCCGTCACCCGGTCGATGAACGACACCACCCCGTACTCGGGCAGCTCAAAGATGAGCCGCGGCGCATGGTCACGGTGTTCGGCCAGTTGACCCGACAACCACTCGACAAAACCGTCCGTCGAGATCGATTGGAGCGACAGGTTCACCGCATAGCGGGTCTGCTCATCCGCCGAGTCCCGCAACTGCCGCAACAGCCGGCTGATCACCGCCTTGTCGATATCCACCGCCATCCCCAGACTCTCCACCTGGGGCATGAACAGGCCCGCGGTCAGCAGTCTGGAATGATCGGGGTTTTCAAGGTCCTGGGGTATCCTGACCAGCACCTCCTGATGCAACAACTGCCGGTCTCCACACGCAACCACCGGCTGATACTGCAGGCGTATCCGGTCACGTTCCACCGCCTCGCCGATAAACTCGCGCCATTCGGCGGCACCCCGCACCCGAACGACTTCAGTGGCGTCCAGACGACTGAAATGCCAGCCATTCGCCCCCTGGCGCTGGGCGCTACGCAACGCCATATCGGCTTCCGCCAACAGCTCCGAGGCGCTCTGGCGGCCGTCGAACCAACCGATACCGACATGTCCCACATCCGGATTATCCAGCTTGCCGCTGGCGTACAGCCCGGCCAGCGCCGCCACCAGCTGTTCGGCAAGCGGCGCCACCTGATCATCCGCGCACTCTTCGACCAGCAACGCGAAATCGGCGCCCGCCAGGTGGGCGAGCTGGCTTCTGGGCCACTGTTTCGAAACCTTTTCCAGCTCCCTCGCGGCGGCCTCCAGCAAGGCATCGCCGGCACTGTACCCGCGCTCGTCGTTATAGCGCTTGAAATCCTTCAACTGCACCAGACAGAGAAGTCCGTGAGAAAACTCCTCGGTCGAATCGATCTGGTTTACCAGCAGATCCATAAAAAAGCGCTTGTTGGCCAGGCCGGTCACCGGATGCTGGTAGGCCTGCCGCCTGAACCCGGCGGCCAGGCGCTCCAGTTCGTCCAGCATCTGCCGCACCTTGGCCGACATGCGGTTCATCGCCTCGACGATGCGCCGGATATCGGGCGTCCTGGGCAACGGCTCAAGGATGGGGAACTCGCGGTTGCAGATGGCATCGGCCTGTCCCTCGACGGATTTGAGGGGACGCAATACCCGCTTCAGCAGCAGCACCCCAATCAACAGCGCGATGGCGGCACTGACCAGGAACCAGCGCAGCATGCCGGCGATGTTCTGCCACAGCTGGCGGTAGGCGTAGCCGGGATGACTGCGGACCAGTACCTGGCCGCGCTGCACCCAGCCATCCATCAGGGCCGCCGTGCCCTCGGGCGTGGTCAACGGCAGGGCATCGATAAACCACTCGGGCACACCCTCGAGCTGCACCGGCAACACCCGGTCGACCAGGGGCTTGCCCTGCATATCCTCGATCCGGATCGAGCGATAGAAACCCCGGTCGAATATGACGTCGGTCATCGAGGTGATGGTGGCGAGATCCCGCTCCGCCAGGTAGGGCGATATCGAGAGACCGAGCGAGGTGGCGGCATCCTGGGCGTGCGACTCCAGCTGCTTCTCCAGATAGTCGCGAGTGTTGTGCACCGAGATCAGGAAGGTCCCGAGAAAGACCAGCAGCAGCAGGGTGGCGATCAGCACCATCAGTTGTTTAGACAAGGTCATAATAGTGTCCGCGGGTTGCACACCCCGGGCCTCCACCTGTTGTTTTTAGGTTGTTTTGTGAAAAGAGTGTACTGAACACGCTTCATTGCGCCATCTCCCGGGCCATTCTCGCCTTCAGGTCCTGCCACAGGCTGATGCGGCTCGATGATCCCACCTTCTCGCCCCGCCCGCGGCTCTTGGCCAGCCACAGGCCCTCGGCGTTGAAGCTGTAGACCGGCGCCAGGTCCCCGCGCTTGTCGGCGGAGAGGATCTGGCCATTGAGATTATCCAGCACCAGGGGCACCCCGCCCGCCTCCGGGTAGTAGGTCAACACCATGTGCGCCTGATCCAGTTCCAGCGCCTTGACATACATGATGCGCATCTTCTCCTCCGGCACGCCCATCTCCCGCAGGGTGAAGTATTTGGCGATGGAGTAATCCTCGCAGTCGGCCTGACCCTTGCCCAATGCTTCCACCGGGGTGGCCCAGTAATCGTTCTTGCCCCAGATATTCAAGTCGGAACGGTAGGTCAGCTGATTGAAGAAGTCATTCACCAGGATCAGCTTTTCGGCTTCGCTGCCGCCCTGATGACGCTCCATCAGCGCCTGCCACTCGGTCATCCTGCGCGCCGCCGACTCGCCGTATTCCTGCCCGGCCCACTGGATCAGCGCCGTGCTGACCAGGGCCTCACCCGCCACCAAGCCGCACAGCAGGAGCGCCAGGGCCAATACCAGCCCGCGGGTCCGGTAGCGGCGGCATCCGGAGCGGGTGGGATTGAGTCGGCCTGTGGCTGATGTGATTGGCAAAGGGCTACCGTTGGCGATATCTGATTCCACTAATGGTTTTCGGCCGCTCCGGGAAATGCTGTAGCGGCCATGAACGAAGATCGGACTCTATAAGATAGTCGTTATTCATTTGTCCCGATCATGGCATACCGTTAGAATAAGCGCATTTTGCACCATACCCCCCTTGGACACCGGACATGCGCACATCCCAATTTCCCCTTCAGACCATCAAGGAGACCCCCTCCGACGCCGAGATCAGCAGTCACCAGCTGATGCTCCGGGCCGGCATGATCCGCAAACTCGCCGCCGGTCTCTATACCTGGCTGCCACTGGGCCTGCGGGTGCTGCGCAAGGTCGAGGCCATCGTGCGCGAGGAGATGGATCGCTCCGGCGCCCTGGAGGTGCTCATGCCCTCCATCCAGCCGGCCGAGCTATGGCAGGAGTCGGGACGCTGGGAAGAGTACGGTCCGGAGCTGCTGCGTCTCAGCGACCGGCACAAGCGGGCCTTCTGCTACGGCCCCACCCACGAGGAGATCATAACCGATCTGGCGCGTAACGAGCTGCACAGTTACCGGCAGCTGCCGGTCAACTTCTATCAAATCCAGACCAAATTCCGTGACGAGATCAGGCCCCGTTTCGGCGTCATGCGCGCGCGCGAGTTCCTGATGAAGGACGCCTACTCCTTCCACATCGACCAGGCCTCGCTGCAGCAGACCTACGACCTGATGTACCTGACCTACAGCCGCATCTTCAGCCGTTGCGGCCTGGACTTCCGCGCGGTACAGGCGGACAGCGGCAGTATCGGCGGCAGTGCCTCGAAAGAGTTCCACGTATTGGCCGACTCCGGTGAGGACGCCATCGCCTTCTCCACCGCGAGCGATTATGCCGCCAATATCGAGACCGCGGAAGCGGTGGCGCTCGGCGACACGCGCCCGGCACCGGGCGAGGCGCTGCGGCTGGTCGACACCCCCGATACCCGGACCATCCAGGACCTGGTGGGGCGGTTCGGTCAGCCGATCGAGAAAACCGTCAAGACCCTGATCGTGGTGGCGGCCGAGGGGCAGGCATCGGCCTACGTCGCCCTGCTGGTGCGAGGCGATCACGAACTGAACGAGATCAAGGCGGAGAAACTGCCCGAGGTCGCCGCGCCGCTCACCTTCGCTACTGAAGAGCAGATCCGCGAGAGCATAGGTGCCGGGCCCGGTTCACTGGGGCCGCTCAACCTGCCGATCCCTTGCATCATCGACCGCACTGTCGCCCTCACCGCCGATTTCAGCGCCGGCGCCAACCAGGACGACAAACACTACTTCGGCATCAACTGGGAGCGCGACCTCCCCACCCCCCAAGTGGCCGATATCCGCAACGTCCGCGAGGGAGACCCCAGTCCCGACGGCAAGGGCGTGCTGACCATCGCCCGGGGTATCGAGGTGGGGCACATCTTCCAGCTGGGCAACAAGTACAGCGAGGCGATGAAGGCCAGCGTCCTGGATGAAAACGGCCGCAGCCTGATCATGGAGATGGGCTGCTACGGCATCGGCGTCTCGCGCGTGGTGGCGGCGGCCATCGAACAGAATCACGACGCCAGGGGGATCATCTGGCCGGCGGCTATCGCCCCCTTCCAGGTGGCCCTCTGTCCGATGAAGATGGATAAATCGCATCGGGTACGCGAGGCGACCGAACAGCTCTACCAGACCCTGACCTCGGCCGGCATGGAAGTGCTGCTGGACGATCGCGGCGCCCGTCCCGGGGCCATGTTTGCCGACATGGAGCTGATCGGCATTCCACACCGTATTGTGATTGGCGAGCGCAGCCTGGACGAGGGCAGGCTGGAGTACCGCGGCCGCACCGACAGCGACAACCGCATGATCGAGATAGAGCGGATTTTACCCTTCCTGCAGGAACAATTGAGCCCACTAAACTGAAGCGGCATGCGTCAGTAGTGCGCCCCGATCCTGAAGACAAATGAAGACAAAAACCTAGAGAAACTGGATTCATGGCAAAAGTAGAAAGCTTTACAAGAGATCAGCTGCTGGAGTGCGGCCACGGCAGAATGTTTGGCGAGGGCAACGCCCAGCTGCCGGTCCCCAATATGCTGATGATGGACCGGATCACCCACATTTCCGATGAGGGCGGGCTATACGGCAAGGGCGAGATTCAGGCGGAACTGGACATCACGCCGGATCTCTGGTTTTTCGCATGCCACTTTCCCGGCGATCCGGTGATGCCGGGCTGCCTGGGGCTGGACGCCATGTGGCAGGCGGTCGGCTTCTATCTCGCCTGGCTGGGCAATCCGGGACATGGCCGGGCGCTGGGTGTGGGTGAGGTGAAATTTACCGGCCAGGTCCTGCCCAGCGCCAAGAAGGTGACCTATCAGATCGACCTGAAACGGGTCATCACCCGCCGCCTGGTGATGGGCGTCGCCGACGCCGTGATGAAGGTGGATGGACGGGAAATCTATACCGCCAAGGACCTGCGGGTCGGCCTGTTCGTCTCCACCGATAACTTCTGATCCCCGCCACGGTTGCCTGATCGGGCCGGATCCCTGTCCGTGGGCAGGATCCGGCCCGCCGTTTGTCCTTTCCGCGAAACAACTTGCGAAGCGCATCTGTCATGCTCGATGCGGTTCGTTGCACTCACCTCATCCTACGAACTGATTAATATTCCCATACTGTAGGCTGGATGGAGCCCGCTCCATGGGAGCGTGACAGGCGCACCGCCCCCGACGGGCGGAATCCAGGGCCGCCGGCCCGCCGGAGGACAGGAAGTAAATGTGACACCGTTCGCAAAAAAGCAGCTTTCAGAGGAAATATCCCGTTAGCGGACATTTATTGCAGCATCCATCACACCCTTATCTGATACAAATTTGCCGTTCATGACTTAATATTCAGCTATATCGGTCGAAACCTGTTCTATATGGCCCAAGATATCATCAATCTCATCAGTCAGAGACCTGAATCCAGCCGGCGCCCAGGGGCCCTGAGGATTCTGCAGATCACTGACTGTCATCTGCATGCCAATACCGAGTGGAAGCTTGCAGGCATCAATACCCAGATCAGCTTTGACTGGGTGATGTCGTTGGCTGAACAACAGAAAGCCCAGACCGATCTATTGCTGTTGACCGGCGACCTGGTCCATGACGCCTCCCCCATCGGTTACCGGAGACTCCGGCAGCGGGTGCAGGAGTTCGGTGTCCGGGCCTGCTGCCTGCCGGGAAATCATGACAAACCGGAGACGCTCAACGCGCATATGCGGGGCGGCCTGGTGGATGTTCCCAAACAGGTGAAGCTCGGCAACTGGCTGATCATACTGCTCGACTCCACCCAGCCCCATTCAGAGGGCGGGCACCTGAGTGAGCGGGAGTTGCGGACCCTGGATAAACTGCTGAGCGATAATCCGGACCGGCACGCGCTGATCGCCCTGCACCATCACCCGATACCTATCAACAGCGCCTGGATGGACGAGATGGCGCTGGACAATCCGCGGCCGTTCCTCTCCCTGCTCGAGCGGCATGACAATGTGAAGGGGGTGATTTGGGGCCACATCCATCAGACCTTCGAGACCGATCACCACGGGATCAGGATGCTGGGGACCCCCTCCACCTGCATCCAGTTCATCGAGAATCAGGATACATTCGGTATCAGCACAGCACCGCCAGGATTTCGCTGGCTGGAACTGCAGCCCGATGGCCGCATCGACACCGGTGTCGAACGAATAGCCGCCCTGCCCCCGGGACTGGACCTCAAAACCGCCGGTTACTGAACCGGAACCCCGCCCCCGACAAGCAGCTCCCGACAGCGACAGCCGCCCCTTATTCCAGTTATGATAGTCCTAATGACAAGAACCGGAACACCTGCTAATCCGGTCATTTCTATGGAGTATAACCATGCAATGGTCCAGCCTCGGCGCCTGCTGCCTCGCACTGGTAATGAGCACTGCACGGGGGGATGAATTGCCCGGCGCCGCAGCCGGCAACGGCTGGCGACCCCTCGATGCTCCCCCGGCCTATCAGCCATCCGTAACATCGAGCCCGACGGATATCCCGCTGCTGCAACAACCGGCCAATCCGGCCGCCGCCGGGTATCCCGCCGACAGCTATCCGGCCCCGGCGGCCGATGCGCCCGCCGATATCCCCTCTGGCAACCCCTACAGTGGCTCTTTTCCGCCCGACGGTGTGGCGGGAGCACCCCCTTACGGCTACAACACCTATGGCGAGCAGGACCCCTATGGCTCCTATCAGCCACCCTACCCAGCGACAGATTATCCCGGGGAATGGAGCACGCCGGTTGCACCGGGCTACCCGAACGGTTACTACCCGACACCCGCCTATGGCTTCCCCTACCCCTATCAGGAGGAAACCGCGCCGGCATACGTCCCCGATGGCGTACCGCCGGGCTACGCCTATCCGCCAGGCTATGCCGATGGCTATGGGGGTTATGGCTATGGAGAGGGGTATCCGGGACCCGCAGGGCCGGCACCGGGTTACACTCCAGATTACTATCCGGGCGATTACTATCCAGGCGATTACTATCCGGGGAATCAGGGCGGCTACGCCACCCCACCGTCCCAACAGCTCCAGCCGATACCGGGATACGAGCCATGGCTGCCGCCCGCCTATCCGCAGGGCGGGGAGTATCCGGCAAGCGGAGCGGCCGGTTATCCGGGCTACGCACAACCACCGAACCGCCCCCCGGAACAGCGCCAATCCCAGCCGTCTCCGGCGCAATCCCCAACTCGCCCCACAGCGAACGACCGGCAGCAGAACGCATGGCGCCCACCAAGCCGTGGCGGCTCCCCGGTACCACCCGCCCCGGCGCTGGGCGGCGGCTACACGGTGAATGGCGCCCCGGCCGTATTCAGGCCCTGGAGCGATCCGGTTCCGGAGACTGGCCCCGAGCCCCTCCCGAAATAGCGTCGCCGGTACTTAGGGCTCGCGCAAGAATAATTTCGCAGTACCGAGGGCGTCGCCGGGTTACCCTGGGCGCCACGCTGGCAAGGCACGCTTTGCAGGCAATGGCCGCTCCCGGCCATTGCATCCTCGGCTCCGTAAACGGTACATCCCTGTACCACTCCTCATGGCCTCCGCGGCATAAGTCCATCCCTGGACAAACCCGTTCCCTTGCCAAAAAGCGTAACGCCGCCAGCGGGGTCCAGTGACGACCGAATACCGAAACTTATTTTTGCGCGAGCCCTTAATCTATGGTGAAATCCGCCAGTTCACGCGGGGGGACCGGTTCACTGGAAACCCCCTCCACCCTGGCATTGGCTGGTCCGCGGGTCAGCCAGCCGCGTAGCTGATCGACCGCTTCCGCTTCGCCGCAGGCCAACACCTCGACCCGGCCATCGGCCAGGTTCCTGGCATATCCGGTGATCTTCAGTCGCTCGGCCTCAAACCGGGTCGAGGCACGAAAGAACACACCCTGAACCTTGCCCGAAACCCGATATCGCATACAGATCGTCACTGGACAACTCCTGCTTCTGTTGTTTTCCCCGCCCGGATGCCGGCGCCCCGTTCGATCAGTTGTTCGATCATCCCGGCGGTGAGGCTGCCGACATGCCGGCTGACTATCTCACCCTCCGGCGAGATGAGCAGCGAGGTGGGCAGCGCCGCCACCCTTCCCAGGGGAGTATAGCCATCAACCGGCGCCAGCAGTATGGGGTAACTGATGAACATCTCCTCGACAAACTCGCTGAGCCGCTGTGGTTCCAGATCATCCATATTGATACCCACCACCTGTGCATCCCGCTCCTTGTGTGCCAGATGAAAAAGCTCCAGCTCCGGCATCTCCGCAATACAGGGCGGACACCAGGTAGCCCAGAAGTTTACCAGCAGCCACTTGCCACGAAACTCCGACAGCGACCGATCCCTGCCCGCCAGATCGGGAAGGGTGACATCCACCGCCTGGACAGCGGGGGCGAAGAGCATCAACAGCACGGCCCACTTTAGGGCTCGCGCAAGAATAAGTTTCGGTATTCGGTCGCAACTGAACCCCGCTGGCGGCGTTACGCTTTTTGCCAAGGGAACGGCTTTGTCCATGGATGGACTTATGCCGCGGAGGCCATGGATGGCCGGGAGCGGCCATGCCTGCAAAGCGTGCCTTGCCAGCGTGGCCCAGTTACGCCCTCGGTATTGCGAAATTATTCTTGCGCGAGCCCTTAGTCGACCCGACCACCGCCGCATTCTATTAATAAGCACACCCATCGAAGCTGTTTCAACCCCCGCGGTTTGGTTACAATGGACGGCCACAAGCCGGACAGGAGTTGAGATTACCATGACGGTAAAGATCTATCACAATCCACAATGCAGCAAATCCCGCCAGACCCTGCAGATCCTGGAAGGGGAAGGGGTGGAGGCCGAGGTGATCGAGTATCTGAAACAGCCACCCAGCCGGGAAGAGCTGATCGGCATCCTCAAGGCGCTGGGCCTGAAACCGCGCGAGCTGATGCGCCGCGGCGAGGCCGAGTACCAACAGGCCGGGCTGGATAATCCGGAGTTGTCGGATGAACAGCTGATCCAGGCCATGCTGGACCACCCGCGGCTGATCGAACGGCCGATCGTGGTTAAGGATGGCAAGGTGGTGATCGGGCGTCCGCCCGAGCGCGTACTGGACATACTCTGATGGCTGACATACTGGTGCTTTACTACAGCCGCTACGGCGCCACCGCCGCCATGGCCCGGCAGATCGCCCGCGGGGTGGAAGAGGTGGCGGGTATGCAGGCCAGGCTGCGCACTGTGCCGCCGGTCTCAGCGGTCTGCGAAGCGACCGAACCGGCCGTCCCCGACAGCGGCGCCCCTTACGCCACCCTGGCCGACCTGGAATCCTGCGCCGGACTCGCCCTGGGCAGCCCGACCCGGTTCGGCAACATGGCCGCACCGCTGAAGCATTTTATCGACAGCACCAGCTCCCTCTGGCTAAGCGGTGTCCTGGTCGGCAAACCGGCGGCGCTATTCACCTCCACCTCCAGCATGCACGGCGGCCAGGAGACCACCCTGATCTCCATGATGCTGCCGCTGCTGCATCACGGCATGTTGATTGCCGGGCTCCCCTATACCCAGACCGAGCTGCTGCACACCGCTTCCGGCGGCACGCCCTACGGCCCGAGCCACCTGGCCGGTGTCGACAGCAAACTGCCGCTCACCGAAGATGAGCAACAGCTCTGCCGCGCCATGGGTAAAAGAGTGGCCACCATTGCCAGCAAACTGAGCGCGCCCTGATCCATGTCGAAGCAACTCGCCCTCGGACTCACCCTGCCGGAGAGTACCGGCCTTGAGAGCTACCTGCCGGCCTCCAATCAACAGGCGGTATCCGATCTGGCCGCCTGCGCCGGGGGTACGGGCGAACCGTTCATCTACCTCTGGGGAGCGCCGCAGACCGGCAAGAGCCACCTGCTGCAGGCCGCCACGCAGCTGGCCGACCAGGCCGGACGGAGCGCCCTGTACATACCGCTCGACCAGGCCACCCAGCTGTCGCCGGCGATCTTCGACGACCTGGAGCAGCTGGACCTGATCTGTCTGGACGTGGTGGAAGGCATCGCCGGTAATGCCGACTGGGAGCAGGCCCTCTTTGGTCTGTTCAACCGGCTCAGGGAACGGGAAAAATCCCTCCTGGTTGCCGCCCGCTGCAGCCCGCTGAATCTACCGATCAGGCTGCCCGACCTGGTGTCCCGCCTGAGCTGGGGTCTCTGCTATCAACTGCAGCCGCTGAACGACCAGGACAAGATTCAGGCATTGACCGTGGTGGCGGCCCGCCGCGGCCTGCCGTTGAGCGACGAGACCGCCCGTTACATCCTGCGCCATACCCAGCGTGACATGGGGTCGTTACGACGGTTGCTGAAACGGCTCGACCAGGCGTCGCTGGAGGCGAAGCGCGGACTGACCATTCCATTCATCAAGGCCTTCCTGGAACAGCACCGTAGCCTGGATGAAGCCGCCATTCCCCCGACAGGATAAACCGCATGCGCCCACGGCGGCGGAATCCGGGGCAGCCCGGCGCAACGCCGCCCTGGATTCCGCCCGCCGGGAGCCGTACGCCTGTTAATCTCCCATGAAGCGGGCTCCATCAGGCTACAAATCGCGCTGCCCAAGATGCCGGTGAGCTTGCGAACCGCATCACTCGCGGTAACGCTTGATGCGGTTAAGTGCCTCAACTGTCCTTCTGGTGTGCCATGGCCAGCCGACTCCAGACCCAGACATAGTTGACCCCGCTGGCGAGCGTGGTCGCCATCACCACCCAGACCAGGCTGTCGAGCAGCACCCCCGGCAGCGATACCAGTCCGCGGTCCAGCACCACCGCCAGCACCAGTACGATCTGGGAAAAGGTGTTGATCTTGCTGATCAGGCTGGGGTTGGCGGTCAACTCCATCACCCGGAAATGGTAGACCAGGGCACCGGTCACGATCACCAGATCGCGCAGGATCACCAGCATCACCAGCCAGACCGGGATGATATCGATCAGTGCCAGGGTCAGATAACTGGAGACCAGCAACACCTTGTCCGCCAGTGGGTCCAGCAGACCGCCGAGCTGACTCTGCCAACCGTAGTGTTTGGCCAGATAGCCATCCAGGCCATCCGAGATCCCGGCCAGGGCAAACAGCACCAGCGCCACGCCGAACTGCTGCTCCAGCAGCATCCAGACAATCGGCACCGACATAAAGATACGCAATATACTGATCAGATTAGGTATATCTTCGCGTTTCAGCATTACTACCCTGTCGCCATGGAAGACTCGTCGATTACGCCGAGGTTACCGCATACGGTAGAAGAGATCGACTCCCTCCACCAGCGACTGCGGCGCATCCGGCAGGTCGGTGACCGGTTCGATCACGCCGCCCAGGGAAAGTCCCTGTTCCAGTACCTGGATACCGCCG
The DNA here is from genome assembly GCF_029017505.1 of Sedimenticola hydrogenitrophicus. Lineage (GTDB taxonomy): Bacteria > Pseudomonadota > Gammaproteobacteria > Chromatiales > Chromatiaceae > Sedimenticola > Sedimenticola hydrogenitrophicus_A. The sequence continues at coordinate 77,501 of NZ_JAQGEI010000004.1, read as the reverse complement.
CGTACCTGCAGCTCAAAGATCACCGCGTCCGGCTCAACGGCGATCATATCGGCCCGCACAACCGAACTCTGGGACTGGAGCAAACGTCCCACCCCGGCATACTGCGCCAGCGCCGTCACCCCACTCACCCGCAGCCTGATCCGGGACAGATTCGCCTCCCCGCCCACCGGCGCGTAGCGCTCCGCCAGCAGATCGCTCACATGCTGTGCCCCTTCACGGGCCAGATCGACAAGATTGCCACCCTCATCACCCCAGCTGGTGGTGCGGTCGCCATGATAGAGACGCCAGGTCACCCGCCACAGCCGCCCGGAGATTTGGGTCATCCGGCCGGTGACGATCAGATCGGGCATATAGCGCTGCGAGGCGCGGCGGATATTCTGCTCGAAATCCCCCCACAGATCGGCGACCTGCACAGCGGCCTGGTCCTCCAGATCCATCAACGGCAGGATCAGGGGGACACCGCGCTGATCTGCCGTCACCGTCATGGCATTGACCAGGGCGGCATCCAGCTCGGGACGCATCACCCGGCGCTGCCCCTGGCTCTCGATGCCGAGCCAGACCAGGCCCGAGGGGCGATTCCCCCCCCACACCGGCAGCCGCCGCTCTCGCAGCAGGCGCTGCACGGCGGCGCTATCGAACTGCACGGTCAACAGACGGCCGCTCGCCCCCCCGGCACCCAGCCGATAGCGGAACTGCTGCACGTAACGGGTCGCCTGGGCGATATCCTCCTGCAACTCGGGGCGCTGAGGCACCGTCCGGTTGCCCGTCACCTTGATCAGCATCCGGGCAAAGGCGCGACGGATTCCATCGGTCCGCTGCTCCACGGATTGCCCCGCTACCGGCACCTCCGCACTGTACAACCCGGTTACCTGACCGGCCATGGCGGTCGCGCCATACCCCATGCACAGCCACAAGAGCAGTAGCTGAATTGACTTTAGCAAACGATGCGTGAGCTCCGATGAACAACTGGACATGTAATTTAGAATCCGACTGACGTGATAATCCGGTCGATTCTAGCCTGACCTCAGCCGCAAATCCATTCGCGCCCCCGGGACCGCCCGAAGTCACCCGGTTAGCGGCTGGAAAAAACACCCGTCATCCGTTCCAGTGGTATAATTCCGCTCCTTTTGCCTGATCCTGGCCCGTGGATTTGGTAGACTCAACAACTGCAGCACGTTCTCTTAGGAGTGATCAGTGGATCAGAACAAGACCGATTCCGCCTCTCTGAGTTACCGGGACGCCGGTGTCGATATCGATGCCGGCAACAGCCTGGTCGAGCGGATTAAACCCATAGTGAAAAACACCTTCAGACCCGGCGTCATGACCGGCCTGGGGGGATTCGGGGCGCTCTTCGAGCTACCGCTGGACCGCTACCGGGAGCCGGTACTCGTCTCCGGCACCGATGGCGTGGGAACCAAGCTGCGCCTGGCGCTGGCCCTGCAGAAGCACGACACCATCGGCATCGATCTGGTCGCCATGTGCGTCAACGACATCATCGTCACCGGCGCCGAACCGCTGTTCTTCCTGGACTATTATGCCACCGGGCACCTCGACGTGGACGTCGCCAGCAGCGTGATTGCGGGCATTGCCGAGGGGTGCCGGCTCTCCGGCGCCGCCCTCACCGGCGGCGAGACCGCCGAGATGCCCGGCATCTATGCGGCGGGCGATTACGACCTGGCCGGCTTTTGCGTCGGTATTGTGGAGAAATCCCGTATCATCCAGCCGGACCGGGTGCAGCCTGGCGATGTGCTGCTGGGTCTCGCCTCCTCCGGACCCCACTCCAACGGCTACTCGCTGGTGCGCAAAATCCTCGAGGTCTCCGGTGCCGATCTGCAACAGCCCCTGGGCGACACCACCCTGGGCGAGGCCCTGCTCACCCCGACCCGGATCTACGTGAAGTCGCTGCTGGCGCTGCACCAGGCGATCGATATTCACGCCATGGCACACATCACCGGCGGCGGGCTGCCGGAGAACCTGCCCCGGGTCCTGCCGCAGGGCTGCCGCGCCTTGATCGACGGCAGCTCGTGGGAACGGCCGGCGGTGTTCCAGTGGCTGCAGGCACAGGGCAATGTGGTGGAAACGGAGATGCTGCGCACCTTCAACTGCGGTGTCGGCATGGTGGTCTGTGTCGCCGAGGGGGATGCCGACCGGGCCATCGCACTGCTGCAGGCCCAGGGGGAAACCGCCTGGAGACTGGGCCGCATCGAAGCCCATGACGGGGCGCCGAGCGTGGAACTGACGGCGTGACCGAACAGCGGAAACTCCCCATTGTGGTGCTGCTCTCCGGTAGCGGCAGCAACCTGCAGGCAATTATCGACAGCGCCGCCGACGATCTGCCAGTGGAGATACGCGGGGTGGTCAGCAACCGGGCCGACGCCTTCGGCCTGGAGCGGGCCCGCCGGGCGGCCATTCCCACCCGGGTGCTCGATCACACCGGCTACCCGGACCGGGCGGCGTACGACCGGGCGCTGATAGCGGCGATCGACGAGTACCAGCCGGCCCTGGTGATCCTGGCCGGCTTCATGCGTATCCTGACACCGGACTTCGTCAAGCACTTCCAGGGACGGCTGCTGAACATTCACCCCTCCCTGCTGCCGAAGTATCGAGGGCTGCACACCCATCGGCGCGCACTGGAGGCGGGCGACCGGATGCACGGCGCCAGTGTCCACCTGGTCACCGAGGAGTTGGACGGCGGCCCGGTGATTCTGCAGGTGCGCGTGCCGGTGGAGCCGGGCGATGACGAAGCTGCCCTGGCTGCCCGGGTACTGACCCAGGAGCACCGCATCTACCCGGCCGTGATTCGCTGGTTCGCCGAGGGACGGCTGCGGGTGAACCGGGGCGGGATCGAGCTGGATGGCGAAATACTACAGGGACCGATGGTCATGGAATTCAACCAGGTAACCGCTGGATGAGCGCGCGTGGGGCGGGGTTGCTGCTTGGCCTGTTGCTGACGGCCCTGGCCCTGTCGCCACCCGGAACCGCCGGGGCAGAAACCGGGCAGCCGCTCAGACCCTTCAGAGCCGAATATCGCCTCAGCATGGGGAACCTGGTCATCGGCCGGGCCAATATCACCCTGCGCCTCTCCGGCGAAGGCCGTTATACCTACCGGGCCTACACCACCCCGGTTGGCCTGGTGGCGGTATTCCGCGATGACGAGATCACCGAACAGAGCCAGGGCCGGGTGGTCAACGACCGCATCATCCCCAGCCGCTACCTGTACACCCACAAGCGGCCCAAGCGGACCCGCCAGGTGAACCTCGACTTCGACTGGCAGGCCGGCAAGGTGGCGAACCAGAGCGCCGACTCCCACTGGAGCATGGAGATTCCCGAGGGAACCCAGGACAAGTTCAGCCAGCAGCTGGCGCTGATGCTGGCGCTTAATCGGGGTGATAAGGCAGCCGAATACCAGGTGGCCGACGGCGGGTTGCTCAAGCGCTATCGCTACACCGAGGTCAGCCGGGAGCCGGTCGCCACGGAGTCGGGTGAGTACCAGGCCATCAAGCTGGCCAGGAACAAGGGTGACCGTCCCTCCCGGGCCACGTTCTGGTTCGCCCCCAACCTGAACTTCCTGCCGGTGCGGGTCACCAAGCATGAAAAGGACGGCGACTACGTAATGGAGCTGGTCTCGGTCACCTGGCAGGACGGGGGGAGTTGAAAGGGTTAAATCAATCGCGCCGCAACAATCGGCTCATCACCGCGCTGAAAAAGCCGCCCGGCGCCACGGTGATGCGGGCGTCGTCCACGTTGATCTGTTCCAGATCGTAGCTGCTATACTCCACCCCCGCCTCCTGGTACATCTCCTGGGAGAGCTTCAGGTCCTCGGCCCAGCGGGAGAGAAAATCCTCGCTGGGTGAGATGCAGACAATCCGCCCGACCTCCTCCTGGATCAGCTTCGAGGCACAGCGGGGACAGGGGGGATGGGTGACGTAGACGGTGCAGCCGGTGAGATCCCGCTTGGCGAAGATCATGGCGTTCTCTTCCGCATGGATGGTCAGATTGAGCTTGCAGTTGCGATCGGCAAGGCGCTCGGTGCGATCCTCCACCCCCGCGGCAAAGCCGTTATAGCCTACCGAGACGATGCGGTTGCCATCGGTGATCACCGCACCCACCTGGGATGAGGGGTCCTTGCTCCAGGCGGAGATATGGGCCGCCAGTCCCAGGAAACGGGTATCCCATTTGACACTCATTCAGGTGGCCTCACTGGGGATCGGTGGGTGGTTGACCCGGATTGAGAGAAACAGCCGTGGTGGCGGCAACAGACACCACCACGGCGGACACACTCAGTTGTTCTGGATCACGATATTGGGGAACTTGGCCGCATAGCTCTTGGACTGCAGGGCCAGAATCGCCGTGGTCTTGCGAGCGATCTCGCGATAGATCTGGGAGATGCGCGCATCCGGATCGGCCACCACGGTCGGCTTGCCGCCATCGGTCTCCTCGCGGATACGGATATCCAGCGGCAGGGCACCGAGGAAATTGACCCCGTACTGCTCGGCCATGAGCCGACCACCACCCTCGCCGAAGATGTGCTCCTCATGGCCGCAGTTGGAGCAGATGTGGGTACTCATGTTCTCCACGATACCCAGCACCGGCACCTCCACCTTCTCAAACATCTTGAAGCCCTTACGCGCATCCAGCAGGGCGATGTCCTGGGGGGTGGTCACGATCACGGCACCCGATACCGGCACCTTCTGCGCCAGGGTCAGCTGGGTATCACCGGTACCCGGCGGCAGGTCGATAATCAGGTAATCCAGACTGTCCCAGTTGGTGTCATTCAGCAGCTGTTCCAGCGCCTGGGTGACCATGGGTCCACGCCAGATCATCGGCGTCTCCTCGTCGATCAGGAAACCGATGGACATGGCCTGGATACCGTAATTCTCCATCGGCTCCAGACTCTTGCCGTCCTTCGATTCCGGTTGCCCGGAGACACCCAGCATGCGCGGCTGCGAAGGCCCGTAGATATCCGCATCCAGCAGCCCCACCTTGGCGCCCTCCGCCACCAGCGCCAGCGCCAGGTTGACCGCGGTGGTGGACTTGCCCACCCCGCCCTTGCCGGAGGCGACGGCGATGATGTTTTTCACATTGTCGATCGGCTTGAGTGATTTCTGCACCGAGTGGGCGGTGATCTTCCAGTTCACATCCACCTCGACCGCAGAGACGCCCGCCACGGCGGTAATCCGTGCCTTCAGCGCATCGGCCAGTTCATCTCGGAAGCCCTTTGCCGGAAACCCCAACTCGACGGCCACCTTCACGGTGCCGCCATCGATCTCGATCCCCTTGATAAACTTGGCGCTGACCAGATTCTTATCCAGGTGGGGCTCGATGTAGCCCTTGATTGCCTCTTCGATCAACTCTTTTGTTACTTCAGCCATTGCATGCTCCTACGAGATGGCCTCGCAGGGAGGCCGCAAATTCGGGTGATGATGGCCGCGCATTCTACATTAAAAAATGCTTATGCCCAACCAAATCGCTAGGTCTTTCAACAGCCTAGATTGACAATTCTCCTTTCCGCCGCCATTAAATCCCTGTGATACTTGGCTTTTCCGAGAACTTTACGGCTGTCGACCGACGTTGACGACTTTTCGCATTCCCTTGAACTATGTGATAATTGCACGTTTTATTGGACGACCGGCTCGGGACATCGCCCAGCGATGCCCCTCGATACCCAGGCGCCCAGGTTTCTTTCCCTCCAGAGACAGCCGTGAAATCATGACTCAGACAGCGCGAAAAATACTGGTGACCAGCGCCCTCCCCTATGCCAACGGCCCGATCCATATCGGCCACATGGTGGAATACATTCAGACCGACATCTGGGTGCGATTCCAGAAGATGCGCGGCCACCAGTGTCTCTATGTCTGCGCCGACGACGCCCACGGCACCCCCATCATGCTGCGCGCCCGCCAGGAGGGAATCGAGCCGGAGGCCCTGATCGCCCGGGTCGCCCTAGAGCATAAGGCCGATTTTGCCGATTTCAATGTGAGCTTCGACAACTATCACTCCACCCACTCGGAGGAGAACCGACATTACGCCTCCCTGATCTATCAGCGCAACAAGGAAAAGGGAAATATTGCCAACCGCACCATCACCCAGGCCTATGATCCGATCGAGGAGATGTTTCTGCCGGACCGCTTCATCAAGGGCGAATGCCCGAAGTGCGGCGCCCGGGACCAGTACGGCGACAACTGCGAGGTGTGCGGCGCCAGTTACTCCCCCAGCGAGTTGAAGAACCCGGTCTCGGCGGTCTCCGGCGCAACCCCGGTGGAGCGCGATTCCGAGCACTACTTCTTCAAGCTGGCCAATTTCGAGGCCATGCTGAAGGCATGGACCCGGGGCGGCCACCTGCAGACCGAGGTGGCCAACAAGCTTGGCGAGTGGTTCGAGGCCGGGCTGCATGAGTGGGACATCTCCCGTGACGCCCCCTACTTCGGCTTTGAGATCCCCGACCATCCGGGTAAATATTTCTATGTCTGGCTGGATGCGCCGATCGGCTACATGGCCAGCTTCCGCAATCTGTGCGATCGCAGCGACGGCCTGGACTTCGATGAGTTCTGGGGCAAGGACGCCACCACCGAGCTGTATCACTTCATCGGCAAGGACATCATCTATTTTCACGCCCTGTTCTGGCCGGCCATGCTCAATGGTGCCGATTTCCGCACCCCGACGGCGGTCTTCTCCCACGGCTTCCTGACGGTCGACGGCCAGAAGATGTCCAAGTCACGCGGCACCTTCATCAAGGCGCGCACCTACCTGGACCACCTGAACCCGGAGTACCTGCGCTATTACTTCGCCGCCAAACTCGGCGCGGGGATCGAGGACATCGACCTGAACCTGGATGATTTCCAGGCCCGGGTCAATTCGGACCTGGTCGGCAAGGTGGTGAACATCGCCAGCCGCTGCGCCGGCTTCATCAACAAACGCTTCGAAGGAAAACTGGCCGATCAACTCGCGGATGCGGCACTGTTCCAGAGTTTTGCCGAGGCCGGTGGGCAGATTGCCGAACACTACGAAAAACGTGAATTCAGCCGTGCCGTCCGCGAGATCATGGCACTGGCCGACCGCGCCAACCAGTACATCGACGAGCGGAAACCCTGGGTCATCGCCAAGGAGGCGGGACGTGAGGACGAACTGCAGCAGGTCTGCTCCCTGGGGCTGAACCTGTTCCGCCTGCTGATCGGCTACCTGCGGCCGATCCTGCCGGCCACCGCGGAACGCTCGGAGGCCTTCCTACGGGTCGCCCCGCTACGCTGGGAGGCCCTGGCCACGCCCCTGCTGGGCCATGACATCGACCCCTTCAAGCCGCTGATGACCCGGGTCGAGCCGAACCAGATCGAGGCGATCATCACGGCCTCGAAGGCGGATCTGGAAAAACAGCCGGGGGCTGCGGCCGCCCCCGGCGGACCCCTGCTCGATGACCCGATCAGCGACACCATCGACTATGCCGATTTCGCCAAGGTGGATCTGCGGGTGGTGAGGATCGTCAAGGCGGAGCGGGTCGATGGCGCGGACAAACTGCTGCAGTTGACCCTGGACCTGGGCGGCGAGCAGCGCAATGTCTTTGCCGGCATCAAATCCGCCTATGAGCCGGCCGACCTGGAAGGACGCCTGACCGTCATGGTGGCCAATCTGGCACCGCGGAAGATGCGTTTCGGGCTGTCCGAAGGCATGGTGCTGGCGGCCGGACCGGGCGGGAAGGATCTGTTCATCCTCAGTCCGGACAGCGGCGCCACGCCCGGCATGCGGGTGAAGTGACCTGTATTGCATGACTTCTCAATGACTTGGCACAATCCATATCAGGATGCCGGTGAGGCACGAACCGCATCAATCGAGAGACCGGAAAGCGATGCGGTTCGCAAGCTCACCAGCATCCTGTCTACGTCTGAAGTTTGATTGCATGGGTTTTTGATAAGTTACCGAATAGCAAGCTACTGTTTCTAATGGGTAACTACTCACCCGGTCTGTATGTGATTGGCCTGCCTTGTTGGCCGATCTTGATCCAGCCATCATGTGAGGCCGGCAAGGTAGGCCTATCACCCCGTGAGTAGTTACGTTAATGGAATAACTGCGGGAAGGAAGCGACGACATTATGCCCGGGGTGGCCGGGCGGTACGCTCCGGACGGAAAATACATGAAATATTGTGCATGTATTTTCTCTGTCTTTGATGATATATAATGCACTATACTTCAGGTAGCCGCCGGATATACCTAAAAGTTATAAGGTTATACACACACAAACTATCGGTTGTTAGCATTAGGGTTAACCACTACTATCGGCCATCCTGCTATATATGGTGTAGGTCTGCTATTTAATGAAAGAGTACGCGCTCATCCTTGTCAGTACCGTACTGGTCAACAACTTCGTTTTGGTGAAGTTCCTTGGCCTCTGCCCCTTCATGGGCGTCTCCAAGAAACTGGAGACGGCGGTCGGCATGGGCATGGCCACCACCTTTGTACTCACCCTCTCCTCCATCTGCAGCTATCTCGCCAATGAGTATCTGCTGGCCCCGCTGGGACTGGGATATCTGCGTACCATAACCTTCATCCTGGTGATCGCCGCGCTGGTGCAGTTCACCGAGATGGTGATGCACAAGACCAGCCCGGTGCTGTATCAGCTGCTGGGCATCTTCCTGCCGCTGATCACCACCAACTGCGCAGTGCTCGGCGTCGCCCTGCTCAATGTCCAGGAGCAGCACGGCTTTATCGAATCCGGCCTGTACGGTTTCGGCGCCGCGGCCGGCTTCTCCCTGGTGCTGGTGCTGTTCGCCGCCATGCGCGAGCGGGTGACCGTTTCCGATGTGCCGGTCCCCTTCCAGGGCGGCGCCATCGCCATGATCACGGCCGGGCTGATGTCGATTGCCTTCATGGGCTTTTCCGGCCTGGTGGCGAACTGAGGTGGCGTCGGTATGTTGATAGCGATCGCCGCCATTGCCCTGCTGGCACTCGCCTTCGGCCTGTTGCTCGGCTACTCCTCCATCCGCTTCCATGTGGAGGGGGACCCGATTGTCGAGAAGATCGAGGCGCTGCTGCCCCAAACCCAGTGCGGACAGTGCAACTTCCCCGGCTGCCATGCCTATGCCGAGGCCCTGGCCAACGATCAGGCCGAGATCAACGCCTGCCCGCCGGGTGGCGAGACCACCATGATCGCCCTGGCCGATCTGCTGGGCAAGGATCCGATCCCCCTGGAAGGCGTCGCGGCCGAGGATAAACCCAAGGCCGTTGCGGTGATCCGGGAGAACGAGTGCATCGGCTGCACGCTGTGCATCCAGGCCTGCCCGGTGGACGCCATCCTGGGTTCGGCGAAGCATATGCACACGGTGATCCGTAACGAATGCACGGGTTGCGCGCTGTGCCTGCCGCCCTGCCCGGTGGAGTGTATCGACATGGTGCCGCTTGAAGTCAACACCGGTAACTGGAGGTGGCCCTTCCCGGGGGAGACCCAGCCCGGCGAAACGCTCGCCACCGCCTCCGGGAGCTAGAGAAGCGATATGCCGCATTCCGTGCAAAAGCAGCAGAAACATACCCTCTACCGATTCAACGGAGGATTGCACCTGCCGGACAACAAAAGCCAGTCGCTCACGCTCCCCCTGGAGAAGGCCGCACTGCCGAAACGCCTGATCATACCGCTGCAGCAGCATATCGGTGAGGGCGCCGAGCCGCTGGTCAAGATCGGCGACCAGGTACTCAAGGGCGACATGCTGGCCAAACCCCATGGCTACGTGAGCGCCCCGGTACATGCCCCCTCCTCGGGGACGGTGGTGGCGATCGATGTCCTGCCCATTCCCCACCCCTCCGGCCTGCCCGCCCCCTGCGTGGTGATCGAGACGGACGGCAAGGAGCGCTGGGGCAACCAGCTGCAGCCCATGGCCGATTACCAGCACGCCGACCCCTCCCTGTTGCGCGAACGCATCCGCAACGCCGGCGTTGTCGGCCTGGGTGGCGCGGCCTTCCCCTCCAGCGTCAAGCTGACGCCGGGGATGGAAAACCCGATCGACACCCTGATCATCAACGGCGCGGAGTGCGAGCCCTATATCACCTGCGATGACCTGCTGATGCAGACCCAGGCGGAAAAGATCCTGATCGGCATCGGCATCATCCGCCGGCTGGTGGGTGCCGCGCGCTGTCTGTTCGGCATCGAGGACAACAAGCCGGAGGCGATCCGCCAGCTGCGTCAGGCGGTCGCGGATGCGGGCCTGGAGTGGGTATCGGTGATCGCCATCCCGACCCTCTATCCGAGCGGCGGCGAAAAGCAGTTGATCAAGGTCCTGACCGGCAGGGAAGTGCCCTCGGGCAGCATTCCCGCCACGATCGGCATGATCTGTCACAACGTCAGCACCGCCTTCGCCATTGCCGAGGCGGTAGTCGAGGGCCGGCCGCTGATCTCCCGCTATGTCACCGTCACCGGAAACGGCGTCAGGCAGCCGAAGAACCTGGAGGTGCTGATCGGCACACCGGTGGCGGAGCTGATCGCCCAGGCCGGCGGCTATACCGGGCAAGTCGCCAAACTGATTGTCGGCGGCCCGATGATGGGCTTTACCCTGAACAGCGATGAAGTACCCGTCACCAAGGCGACCAACTGCCTGCTGGCGGCCGACAGCCATGAAGCGCCCGATCCCGGGGTGGCGGTCGCCTGCATCCGCTGTGGCCGCTGCGCCAGTGCCTGCCCGGCCAACCTGCTGCCGCAGCAGATGTACTGGTATGCGCGGGCCAAGGACCTGGAAAAGGTGCAGGAGTACAACCTGTTCGACTGTATCGAGTGCGGCTGCTGCTCGCATGTCTGCCCCTCGCACATCCCCCTGGTGCAGTATTTCCGTTTCGCCAAGACCGAGAGCTGGGCCCAGGAGAAGGAGCAGCGCGCGGCGGAACGGGCACGCCAGCGTCACGAAGCCCAACTGGCCCGCAAAGAGCGCCTGGAAGCCGAACGCAAAGCCAAGCTGCGGCAAAAGAAAGAGGCGCTGAAAAAACCCGCCGTGCAGCAGCCCGATGCGGCCCAGGTGGATAGCGCCGACGCCGTGGATCCGAAAAAGGCGGCCATTGCCGCCGCCCTGCAGCGGGCCGCCGAGAAAAAGGCCCGGCTGGCCGAGCAAGGCGTGGAACCAAAGAACCAGGCTGACCTCAGCGAACCCCAGAAACAGGCCATAGAACGGGTGGATAAACGCAGGGCCAACAGCGACGCCAATTCCGTCACCTCGGAAAAGCAGGGTGGATAAGCAATGCGCTTTAGCACGATAACATCACCCCACAGCGCGCGCCCCAACAGCGTGAGTAGAACCATGCTGCTGGTTATCCTGGCGCTGCTGCCGGGTGCCGCCGCCATGATCTGGTATTTCGGCTGGGGCGTACTGATCAACATGATCCTGGCCAGCGTCACCGCCGTGGCCTGCGAGGCGCTCGCCGTACGCCTGAGAAACCGGCCGGTGCTGCCGGTGATCGGCGACTTCAGTGCCGTGCTCACCGCGCTGCTGTTGGCCGTCGCCCTACCGCCCCTGCTGCCCTGGTGGCTGACGGTGATCGGCGTCGCCTTTGCCATTCTGATGGTAAAGCAGATTTATGGTGGTCTGGGCTACAATCCGTTCAATCCGGCGATGGCGGCCTATGTGCTGTTACTGGTCTCCTATCCGGTGCAGATGACCTCCTGGCTGCCGCCGGAGATGCTCAATGAGCACCCCCTGACCCTGCTGCAGAGCGCCAGCGTCATCTTTACCGGGGCCCTGCCGGCGGGGCTCTCCTGGGATGCCCTCACCATGGCTACGCCGCTGGATGCCATGTTCACCCAGCTCGATCAGAGCCGGATGCTGAGCGAGATACTCGCCCAGCCGCTGTGGGGGGACTTTGGCGGCCGCGGCTGGGAGTGGGTCGGCAACTGGTATCTGCTGGGCGGCCTGTTCCTGCTCTACAAGCGGGTCATCAGCTGGCACATCCCGGTATCCATGCTGGGCAGTCTGCTGGTGATCGCCATGCTGTTTCACTTCCTCGACCAGGAAGCCTATCCGTTCGGCATGTTCCACATCTTTACCGGCGGCACCCTGCTCGGTGCATTCTTTATCGCCACCGATCCGGTGTCGGCCTGCACCACCAGGAAGGGACAGCTGGTGTACGGCGCCTGCATCGGCCTGCTGGTGTTCATCATCCGCACCTGGGGCGGTTATCCCGATGCGGTGGCCTTCGCCGTGCTGTTGATGAACATGGCGGCACCGACCATCGACTACTACACCCAGCCGAGGGCCTTCGGCCATCAGGGGGCGGGGCGTGATTAAACATCCGGTCTCCGTGGCCGGCATACTGCTGGCCCTGTTTGCGACAGCGGGCACCGCCCTGGTGGCGGTCACCAACAACCTCACCGCGGAGAAGATCACCGCCAACGAACGCGAGGCGCTGCTGCAGAGCCTGACCGCGCTGGTACCGGCGGAGACTATCGACAATGACATCGCCACCGATACCCGCCTGGTTTCACAGAGAGCCCTGCTGGGCAGCGACCAGACCCTGGTCTATCTGGGGCGCAAGGAAGGCAGCCCCGTAGCGGCGGTCTTCTCCTCCGTGGTACCCAACGGCTACAGCGGGCCGATAAAACTGCTGGTGGCGGTAAATACCGACGGTACCCTGGGCGGTGTCAGGGTGGTGGCTCACAAGGAGACCCCCGGACTGGGCGACAAAGTGGAAGAGAGCCGCTCCGACTGGATCTTCTCATTCAATGATAAGTCGCTCTCCAACCCGGCGCTGGCGGGCTGGAAAGTGAAGAAGGATGGCGGCCAGTTTGACCAGTTTACCGGCGCCACCATCACACCGCGGGCCATCGTTACCGGCGTCAAGAATACCCTGCTGTATTTCCAAGAGCATGGCAAGGCGTTGTTTCTGAAACCAGATGGGGCAGCCCCAGATAAGGCAACGAAAGATGAGTGAGACAAGCTACGGCCGACTGATCCGTGATGGCCTCTGGAGCAATAACCAGGCCCTGGTGGCACTGCTGGGTCTGTGTCCGCTGCTGGCCGTAACCAATACCGCGATCAACGGCCTCGGCCTGGGCATCGCCACCACCGCGGTGCTGGTGTTGTCCAACGCCACCGTATCGTTGATCAGAAACCTGGTGCGTCCGGAAGTCAGGCTGCCGGTGTTCGTCATCGTCATCGCCTCCTTCGTCACCGCCGTGGAGCTGAGCATGAATGCCTGGTTCCATGACCTCTACAAGGTGCTGGGCATCTTTATTCCGTTGATTGTCACCAACTGCGCCATCATCGGTCGCGCCGAGGCCTTTGCCTCGAAGAATCACCTGTTGCCGGCGATTGTCGATGGCCTCTCCATGGGCCTGGGATTTACCGGTGCACTGGTAGCGCTCGGCGCCATGCGCGAGTTGCTCGGTATGGGCACGCTGTTCTCACAGGCCGATCTGATGTTCGGTGCAACTGCCGCCGACTGGTCATTCAGTCTCGGGGCGAATTTCCAGGGCATGCTACTGGCGATCCTGCCGCCCGGCGCCTTTCTGGGCATGGGGCTGATGATCGCCCTGAAGAACATCATCGACGGCAGACAGCGGAAAGCCCAACCGGCCAAGGTTGAGGCCGCGCCGGCCGGCCTGGAGTCCGGTGCCGCCTGAAGTCTGGAGGCGCATTCACCAGGCAACGGCTTTTGGCGGGTGCGACCTTCGGGGTTGTACTTAGCCGATTACTCCTCTGGTTCGGCCGTGACGTGGAAAAAGATTAGCCGCGAATAAACGCAAATGAACGCGAATAATGTCATTTCGTAAACGGCTGATCCGCTGATTCCGGACGGCACCGATCATTTTCGGGACCGGATCGACCCCCGTTCCATCCTGAGTGCATGGTTATCTCTATTTGCGTGTATTCGCGTTCATTCCATCCTCAGGTCCGTAAACGGTGCATCCTTGCACCACTCCTCGCGGCTTGACAAATGGTGTTAGACCATAGCTGAGTCTGATGGGTAATCAGCAGGGCTTATGATCCTGTGGCTGGCCAAGCGTGGTGTAGCGTTCTATGGCCTGGCGCAATAACGACTCGTCCACCGGCTTGGCCAGAAAATCATCCATACCCGCCTCGGCACAGGACTTGCGAATATTGGAGGTGGCATTGGCGGTCAAGGCGATGATCGGCAGTCGCCGGTCGCCCTGCTCCTGACCCCGATATTCACGAGTAAACAGGATGCCGTCCATTTTCGGCATGCGAAGATCGATAAAGGCAATATCGAAACGCTGGCGCAACGCCAGCGCCAACGCCTCATCGCCGTTCCGCGCCCAGCTTACCCGGCAGCCGATACCGGCCAGCAGCGTACTCAGGACCCTGGCATTGATTTCATTGTCCTCGGCCATCAGCACATTGATCGGCAGCGCCAGCGGCGCCTGTGAACCGCGCTGCCCGCCCTGCTCCGGACAACCGCCCCGCCGCAACAGCCGGCCCACATGGTTCAGCAGCTCGGATGATATGAAGGGCTTGATCAGGAAGTGGCTGGCCGGGTGGTTATCCGACAGCTTCCGTTCCATGTAACCGAGATAGATGATGGCCAGCTCCCTCCCCAGGTGCTGGCGCAGAATCCTGCCGATGCGGTAGACATCCTGCCCGCCGGGGGAGTCCGCGATAATGGCAAAGTCCAGGCCGCCCCCCCGCTCGGCCTGTTGCATCAGCTCCGACAACTCCGCGATATCGGATACACCATGGCAATGGATGCCCCGGGCGGCGCATGACCGCCGGATGATTTCAAGGGTGGTCCTGTTGTGCTCATAGACCAGGGTACTGAAGCCGTCAAACCGGCATGAGCGGGGGGGGGCCAGTGCGAGCGGCTGTCCAGCGAGCGGCAGTCGTATGCGGAATGTGCTGCCGGTTCCCGGGCTGCTTTCCACAGTGACATCCCCATCCATCAGCTGGACCAGGCGCTTGGTAATCGTGGTGCCGAGCCCCAATCCCCCATGGCCACGGGTCGAGGAGGCATCGGCCTGCCAGAACCGTTCAAACAGCTTCTGCTGCTGCTCCAGCGGGATGCCGATGCCGGTATCCCTGACCGCGATCACCAGCCACTGGCGGTCCTCTTCGCGGTCATCCGCCAGGGTTGCCGACAACTCAATCTCACCCGACTCGGTGAACTTCAAGGCGTTGGAGAGCAGGTTGCAGAGTATCTGGCGTAATCGCAGTTCGTCATAATAGAGCTGTGGCGGGATCGCCTCATCGACACGGCAGATGAGCTCCAACCCCTTGTCCAGAGCCTGATGGGAATGGGTCAGACTGATATCCCTGAACAGCCCGCGGATATCGAACAGTTTTGGCTTCAGCACGAAACCCTCCGCGTCCATCTTGGAGAGGTCGAGCACTTCGCTGATCAGGGAATCGAGAATATTTGCCGACGAGGCGATGGAGTCGAGATACTCCCGCTGCTCCAGATTCAGCGTAGTATTCCTGAGCAGTTGCGACATCCCCACGATACCGCTCAGCGGGGTGCGCAACTCATGGGTCATGCTGGAGAGAAAGATGCCCTTGGCCCGGTCGGACTGCTCCGCGTCCAGCCGGGCGGCATGCAGCTTGCGCAGCAGGGAGTATTGATAAAGCGGCAGCAGAATCAGCAGCAGCAGAAAAAAGATCACCTCGAAGGTATATTTCTCCCACTGCCCCAGGACGGTTAGCAGCAGGGTATAGGCGAGGATACTCAACAGTGAGGCCGCCTTCAGATGCCGTTTTCCATAGCGCGTTCCATAGGAGATGAAAATCCAGATATAGAGCAGGTAAAAAGGGCTCACCACCTCCTTGGTCAGATAGATACAAAGACTGGTGGCGGAGACGTCAAGCAGCAGAGAAAGATAGCGCCTGGCCTCCCACTCCGATCGATAGAACACGCTCACCAGCAACAGGAGAAACAGCAGCAGAAAGCCGCCGAACAACAGCGCGTAGTCCCCCAGGTCGACGGCGTAATAATCCGTCGCCGCGCCCAGACCAATGTAGACGACGGCAAACAGCCAGACCGCCAGCCGCACCAGCGCGGACTGGAACTCCGGATTCCTGAATGTTGAAGGGTGTGGCCGACTGAGCATCCCATGCCTCGATAGGTTATTCTGATCAAAGTCTCGCGAGGGCGATATACTACTTTATATCTGCCGAATATTGAAATGCGCTTATCCCCGACTTGCCGGTGGCGTTGCGGAACAGCCAACCAGTGCGCATTTAGCGGCCCCTGGAGCGGGTTGACATGGTAAAATCCACCCCATGAACCAGGCAACAAGACGCACCATCTTTGAACGGTTTCGGGAACAGAACCCTCACCCCACCACCGAGTTGAATTACCGCTCCCCCTTTGAACTGCTGATCGCGGTGATCCTCTCCGCGCAGGCCACCGACAAGGGGGTGAACAAGGCCACGGAAAAACTCTATGCCGTGGCCAACACCCCCGAGGCGATGCTCGCTCTGGGTGAAGCGGGACTCAAGGACTATATCAAGACCATCGGTCTGTTTAACGGCAAGGCGAGCAACATCATCAAGACCTGCGAACAGCTGCTCCGGCGTCATCAGGGCCAGGTACCGCGGGACCGAGTCGCACTGGAGGCGCTGCCCGGCGTCGGCAGAAAGACCGCCAACGTGGTGCTCAATACCGTATTCAGGGAACCCACCATGGCGGTCGACACGCATATCTTCCGGGTGGCCAACCGCACACGGATAGCCACCGGAAAAAATGTACTCGAAGTGGAAAAGAAACTGCTGAGAAACATACCCAGGGAGTTTCTGCTGGATGCACACCACTGGCTGATCCTGCATGGACGCTACACCTGCCTGGCTCGCAGCCCACGCTGTGGTTCATGTATCATCGAAGACCTGTGCGAATTCCGCGACAAGCGTCTGGAGTGAGGATTTCGGGATAATGTTTGGAAATGATCGAAATCAGATGCGCCGTTTCTTTACCGAAGCCTGGCGCAAGGCCCGCGCCGGGGAGGAACTCATCCCGCTGGAGCGGATGCTGGCCGGGGTCATCCAACAGCATGCGGAATATCACGCCCTGCTGGAAGCCCCGGAGAGCGCACTGGAGAAGGACTTCCTCCCCGATGTCGGCGAGACCAACCCGTTTCTGCACATGGGAATGCATATCAGCCTGCAGGAACAGATCGGCACCGACCGTCCACCCGGGGTACGGCAACTCTACCAGCAGATGGTGCGGCGGATCGGTGACGGCCACGAGGCGGAACACCAGATGATGGAGTGTCTGGGCAGGATGCTCTGGGAGGCGCAGCGGGAAAACCGCCTGCCGGACGAACAGGCCTACCTGCAGTGCCTGCGGCGGCTTGCGGAAAAATAACCGGTCCTCACCCGCCGCCACTCAACTCCAGCGCCTCGCGGGCCTTGCGTAGCTGCGCCCCCTGCTTCTGGATGACATGCTGAATCAGCACATCCCGGTCCCGGCCCCGGATATTGAGGAAATTGGTGCGCAACCGGTGGGTACGCCCCGAGGGGTCGGCCTCCACGCCATCGCAGCCCACCACCTCGGCAAAGCAGAGAATGCCGGCATAGGAGGGCATCAACAGAATCTTCAGTTCCAGAATCGACCCGGGCTCAACAAATCGGGAAGTCTGAAAGGAGATACCCGAGGCACTGAGATTGACCGCCTGGGTCGGCTGATTCAACAGTGTGGTGCTCTGGGTCAACAGCGCGCGCCCCAGGATCTCGATCTTCTTGTCCAGCGACTTCAGATAGACGGCAATCTCCGGGCTACTCAGCTCGATTTTATGCAGCGTCCCCGTCATCTCCTGGGTCACGGCGGTCAGGCTGCTGAGCACGGTGAAATCACTGTCGACTTCATTTTCCAGACGCTCAATGGCGGCCGGCAGGCTGTCCGCCGGAATCTGCCGATAACTCAGACTGAGGCTATCGTCGATACGAAAAAACTCTCTGCGTTCATCCCGCTTGTAATTCAACGTCTGCTCCCGAATAGATCATTCCCCAACTTAGGACCCGACGCCGTTTTTATCAGCGCGCAAGCTCCAGCACATCACGCTCCCTATCCTCGCCCCGCTGAATGACCAGTTCAACCCGCCGGTTGATGGCCCGGTTTTCCCGGGAATCGTTCGGCACCAGGGGGGCGGAATCCGCATGCCCCTCCACCGCGATGCGCTTGGGGTCGATATTGGGATCATCCAGCAGGGCGTGCACCACGGTCACGGCGCGGGCGGATGAGAGCTCCCAGTTTGAACGGAACCGATTGGTGGAGATCGGTACGTCATCGGTGTGCCCCGCCACCACCACGTTGCCGGGGGTGCGTGCCACCGCCTCGCTGATGCGCACCATCACGCCATAGAAGTCATCGTTCAGCTCGGCGCTGCCGGAAGGGAAGGAGCCCTTCTCATTGATGCGGATGATGATCTTGGTGTATTCCGTCTCCACACTGACCAGGCTCTCCTCGATCTCCAGCTTGAGCGCCTCGCGGATCTCCTCCGCCTGCCGGGCCACCTCTTCCAGGATTCTTTCCCTTTCGGCCTCGATCACCGCGTCGACCACGCCGTCCGGCACCTCCAGATGCTGCTGCTCCACCTCCGTGGTCTGCTGCCTGATCTCGTCAATAATAGCGGGGTCCGGATTGATGGAGGGCGAGAACTCCTGCTTGATCACACTGGTGCCCATGACAATATCGGGTACCGGTACCTCACGCTGCACTCCAAACGCGTCCTTCATCGATTCCGCCATCTTCTGGAAGCGGATCGCATCGATCTCGGCAAACGAGAGCAGCAGCACGAAAAAAGCCAACAGCAGGGACATCAGGTCGGCAAAGGTCGCCAGCCAGGGGGGTAGGCCCGCCTCGCATTTTGGGCTATTGTTCGCCATATCGCCTACTCGGTCTCTTCCTTGGCGCGTTGATTCGACGGCAGGTAGGTGGAGAGCAACTGCTCCAGCACCCGCGGATTCATGCCTTCCTGGATGCCGGCAATGGTTTCGATGATCAGGGATTTATTGGTCTTCTCCAGGGCACTGGCCCTGGCCAGCTTCTCTGCCAGCGGCTGGGCGAAGGCGTTGGCGATAACCGCGCCGTAGAGCGTGGTCAGCAGCGCCACCGCCATGGCGGGACCGATACTGGCCGGATCGGACATATTGGCCAGCATCTGTACCAGACCGATCAGGGTGCCGATCATGCCCATGGCCGGGGCCATGGTGGCCATGTTCTTGAACATGCTCTGCCCCACCTCATGGCGATCTATCGTCAGATCGATATCCTTGCTCAGGAGTCGATTGACCAGGGCCGGATCATGGCCGTCGACACACAGCTCGATACCCTGCTTGAGGAAAGGATTGCCGATCTCCTGCCCCTCCAGGGCAAGCAGGCCATTCTTGCGGGCCACATCAGCCAACCTGACCGCCTCCTCAATCAGCGTGGCCGCATCATCCGTCTGGTAGAAGAAGGCCTTCATGCCGATAGTGAAAGAGCCGAGAAAATCCTTCAGTGAAACCTGCATCAGGGTCACCATGAAGGTGCCACCCACCACAATCAGAATAGAGGGTACGTTGACGAACAGCATGATATCACCGCCCGTCGCGATCGCGCCGATGATGATACCGAAGCCGCCCAGCAACCCGACCAGTGTCGCAATATCCACAAATACTTCCTCGTCACTCTACAGACCAAACCCATGGCAAAATCCAGGCACGCAATCCTGTAGCGGACAACCGCGGCGAAACTTTAGATACGGAGCGTGCAACATACTCGGTTAATTCGCTACAATCGGACACCGATACCGCCCGCTTGCGATCCCCCGGGTTCCCGCCGGCAACTTGTCCAGGCCCGCCCGCGCCGAATGTCGCCAACCCCGCAAATACACAACAAAAGGAAGGTTGAATTGAGTGACCCATCCACGAAACCAATTCTGATCACCGGCTGTTCAAGCGGCATTGGCCTCTGCGTAGCCAGGGGCCTGAAACAGCGAGGTTACAAGGTGATTGCCAGTGCCAGGAAAAGCCGGGATATGGAGCAGCTCGCTGCGGCCGGGTTGGATGCCGTGGTGCTGGATCTCGCCGACTCCGGCAGTATCCAACGCGCCGTCGACCGGGTGCTGCGCATAACAGATAATCGACTCTACGCGCTTTTCAATAATGGTGCCTACGGTCAGCCGGGGGCGGTCGAAGACCTGAGCCGTGAGGCGTTGCGCGCCCAGTTTGAAACCAACCTGTTTGGCTGGCACGAACTGACCTGCAGAATCATCCCGGTGATGCGCGCGCAGGGCGGGGGCCGGATTATTCAGAACAGTTCGGTACTGGGCTTCGCCGCGTTACCGTATCGCGGCGCCTATATCGCCAGCAAGTATGCCCTGGAAGGTCTGAGCGATACCCTGCGCCTGGAACTGCAGGGCAGCGGGATATCGGTCAGCCTGATCGAACCGGGACCGATCGAAAGCCGTTTCCGGGCCAACGCCTACGTCATGTGGCAACGCTATGTCGATCCGACCGGCAGCCACCATCAGGCCGCCTACCGGGCGATGCAGGAACGGCTGACCCGGGATAGTCCGGCGGTGCCGTTTACCCTGCCCCCGGAAGCGGTGCTGAAACGGGTAATCCATGCCCTGGAGAGTCCCCGGCCACAGATCCGTTATTACGTCACCTTTCCCACCTATCTGTTCGGCACCCTGAAACGACTGCTCCCGCATCGGCTCATGGACTGGGTGCTGAAGCGGGTGTGAGGATTCGGGAAGTCGCCCCTCGTTGGGGTTGCCTTGATTCGGAGCAGAGCCCCGGGGAATCTGTAGGATGCGGTGAGTGAAGCGAACCGCATCAAAGGGGCGCTGCCGTTTCCAGCGCGGTTTGGTGCGGTTCGCAAGCTCACCGGCACCCTACGTCCCACAAACACCCGCTGAATGACAGATGAGCTCCCGCCAAGGTACCAAGAGCGCGGAGTTTAAACTAGAGCACCTGCTCTCCCCGACACTCTTGGCATCGCTGCAGTCGTTGCCCGGAATACTCGATCTAACGCTGGGCGAAATAGTCCGCCAGGAATCCGGCAAAGTCGCCGCTGTCCTGCTGCTCCATCTCCTGTTGCCGGATCAATGATGTCTCGGACTCACGCAGCAACATCTGATAACGCTGCGTATCCGGGACAAAACCGTTGAAATAGTCCCGATGCTGCAGCGATTTACGCCGGGCAAAGTGAAAGAACCCCTCGCCCTGCTCGCGCATCTCCTGCAGCATCCGCGCGGAAGGTGTGCGTTCCGGTTCCGCAACGCACGCCCGCTGCTGCACAAGCGCCTGACGGTAGGGTTGGTCCCCGTCCCATTTATCCAGCAGTTCGCACACCGGCTCCATCGCCTGCAACAGCTCCCCGGCCCAGGCATTCAACCGGATATCCCGCCCCTGACGCGACAGGTAGAGTAACGGATCACGCCCCCGGTGTGCGGCGCCACCGATGTTCTGATCGATCTCCCGGCGTTCCTGTACATTGATCGGCGGACTCTCCAGCAACAGGCAGTACACCATGAAGGCACGCAGGAAGTGGAGCTGTTCCTCACTCACGCCCAGCGGGTGAAAGGCATTGACGTCCAGGGAGCGCAGTTCAATATAGCGAACCCCGCGGCGACGCAGGGCCAGTGTCGGCTTCTCCAGCCCCTCCAGCACCTGTTTGGGACGCACCGTGGAGTAGTATTCGTTTTCGATCTGCAGGATATTGGCATTCAACTGCTCATATCGGCCGTCCACCTCCACACCGATCTCCTCCCACATGGGACAGGGGGTTTCGATGGCATGGGTCAGGCTCTTGATATAGCCCTCCAGGCTGTTGTAGTTGGCCTTGATGCCGACCCCTTTCTCCTTGCTGTTGGTATAGCCGATATCCCCCATGCGCAACGAGGTCGCATAAGGCTCGTAATAGGTGTGCCGGTCGAACTCCCGCAGCGCGGTCGGCTTGTTACCCAGGAAGGATTTGCATACCGCCGGCGAGGCACCGAACAGGTAGGGGATCAGCCAGCCGAACCGCTGCAGGTTGCGGATCAACCCCAGATAGGCGGCGTCGGCGAAGTCTCGCTGCGCCAGCCGGCTCTCCCGGAACTCCCGATAAAGGGGCCAGAAGGCGTCGTCAAAGGAGAAATTAAAATGCACCCCGGCGATCACCTGCATGGTCCGGCCGTAACGATGACCAAGCCCGCGCCGGTAGACATTCTTCATGATCCCGGCATTGGAGGTGCCGTAATAGGCCAGGGGGATGTTCTCCCCTCCATCCAGCACGCAGGGCATGCTGGTGGCCCACAGGTACTCATTGTCCAGGTGGTCGTAGACGAATTTCTGGGTGTCGCGGAGAAACTCCAGGGCCTGCCCGGTACGCGCGAAGGGTGGCGTTATCAGCTCGGCGAGGGCCTCGGAGTAGTCGGTAGTGATATAGGGATGGGTGAGTGCCGAGCCCAGTGCCGGCGGGTGCGGGTGCTGCGAGATGCCGCCGTCCTCCGAGACCCGCAGGCACTCCTTCTCAAGACCTACCGCCCCACCGGTGGAGAGATAGCGTCCGATATCATCCGGCAACTGGCGGATACGGTTTTCTACTGATCGATACAATCGTTTGGTCCCAGGTATGGTCTGTTCTGGTTGTTCGTCCCACCGGCACCGGAAACGACGCTGGATTGTCTGGCAGTGAGGCTGCTGGCATTATAAGGGCCTGTCAATAAATAACTATCACATCTTGCTGGTCTTTTCGTCCGCCTTCGGCGTTACGGCAAGGCTTACATAGAGCGGCTATGCGCGCCTCGCCGTGCCTTGAAGGCAAACGAAAATCCGGCGCAATACATAGCAGTTATTTCTTTCCAGGCCCTAACCGGCGGGGCGGCCTTCTGTCCGATGCGTGATCGCTACTGCCGCAGGACACCCCCTGGGTGTTTTGCGTTTACCCTCAGGTTGGGCAAAGATAACCGAAAATCAATAGCCAGGATAATCCAACTTTGAAGATATCTATTTTTTTCGCCCTGCTTCTGGCCTTCGGTCAGTTGCAGGCAGGGGAGCATCCCGGGCAAATCCAGCCACAATCCCGGACGCAAGGTCAAACTTCCGCCACCCTCTCCCAAGCCGGCGGCGAAGCCTGGAGCGGCCTGGACCGCAAGAAACTGAAACTGCGTTCCGCCTCCGCGCTGATCGTGGACGGTAGTGGCAACAAAATCTACAGCAAACAGAGCCAGACCCCGCTGCCGATCGGCTCCATCACCAAGCTGATGACGGTCATGGTCATACTCGACGCACAACTGCCCCTCGATGAGAAGATCCGCATTACCAAGCAGGACCGCGACCTGATCCGGCTGACCGGTTCAAGGCTTCGCTATGGCGCCACGCTGAGTCGCGGCCGTCTGCTCGAGCTGGCGCTGATGGCGTCAGAGAACCGGGCCGCCAGCGCCCTGGCGCGGACCTATCCCGGCGGCAGCGGGCGGTTTATCCAGGCGATGAATGCAAAGGCCAGACAACTGGGGATGAGTGACAGCCGGTTCACCGATGCGGCCGGACTGGATGCGGGTAACGTTGCCAGCCCCGAGGACCTGGTCAAAATGGTCAGGGCGGCCAGCGAATATCCGGAAATCGTGCAAGCCACCACCCGCCTGAAGCTGGATGTCCGCCCCTACCCCCGGCTTGGGCCGCTGACCTATGGCAATACCAATCGCCTGCTGAAGAACCGGGCCTGGGAGATCTCCCTCAGCAAGACCGGTTATATCAATGAGGCGGGGCGCTGTCTGGTGATGCTGGCCAGGGTCAACGGCCGTGAACTGATCTTTGTGCTGCTCAATTCATTCGGCAAGCTGACCCCGTTCGGCGATGCCAACAGGGTCAGGAAATGGATCGAACGGGGTGTTTCGGGATAGGGCTAGGGCTCGCGCAAGAATAATTCCGAAGTACCGAGGGCGTTCCTGGGCCCCGCTGGCAAGGCACGCTTTGCAGGGAATGACCGCTCCCGGCCATCCATGGCCTCCGCGGCATAAGTCCATCCATGGACAAAGCCGCTCCCTTGGCAAAAAGCGAACAAATCCGCCGGGAGCGGATTTGGACGGCCGCAGGCCGGCCCGAAGGGTGGACTCCAGGGATGGAGTCCACAGCGCCGCCAGCGGGGTCCAGGGGCGACCGAATACCGGAACTTATTCTTGCGCGGGCCCTTAGTTGACCATGGCCGACCGGGTCTGCCCGCCGATGTAGTCGGCCAGGATATGCGCCGCCTCGTTGAGCATGATGCGGGCGACCGGATCATCCCGGTCGGCCGCCGGATCGGCACGCTCGGCACGCTCCGCCTCCTCATCCACATCATCGGGTTCCGGGTCGAGGCCGATGGCCGTCAGGAAACGATTCTTCTCCGCCTTGCGGCGTTGTTCCCGCTGGTTCCACTCGATCTCCCGATCCTTCTCCAGCAGCGACACCGTCTCCTCGGCCTTGATCTCCTTCAGCATCGCCTCAACTTGCGAGAGGTAGATGAAGCCGGGGTCCTCCTTGATGCGTAACTGATGCATCTGGCGATAGCGCTCCAACGGCCCCAGGCCTTCTACCTGATAGTTCACCGCCGCTATTTTGGCCCAGGGGAGTGAATTCTCCAGGCTCCGCTCGCCCTGATCGTCAGACTGGACCGCGGAGGGATAAACAATATCCGGGACAACGCCCTTGAACTGGGTGCTGCCGCCGTTCACCCGGAAAAACTGCGCCATGGTGAGGCGCAGACGTCCCAGGTTTTTGTCGCCGTAGCGGACAAACCGTCCGAGATCGACCAGGGTCTGCACCGTTCCCTTACCAAAGGTGGGCTCACCGATGATAATCCCGCGGTGATAATCCTGTATCGCCCCGGCAAAGATCTCCGAGGCG
Organism: Sedimenticola hydrogenitrophicus; assembly: GCF_029017505.1. Lineage (GTDB taxonomy): Bacteria > Pseudomonadota > Gammaproteobacteria > Chromatiales > Chromatiaceae > Sedimenticola > Sedimenticola hydrogenitrophicus_A. The sequence continues at coordinate 52,737 of NZ_JAQGEI010000004.1, read as the reverse complement.
GAAGCGCTGTGCCGGTCGACCAGGACCGCCAGCGGTCCGTTATAGACCTGCTCGGGATCGGGATCGCGCTCGATATCCAGATCGCCGGAGGCGTTCTTCACCTGCACCACCGGGCCGGACGGGATAAACAGCCCGGTCAACTCGGTGGCTTCAACCAGGGAACCACCGCCATTTCCACGCAAGTCGATGACAATGCCGTCCACCCCTTCCGTTTCCAGTTCGTTGATCAACCGGCGTACATCGCGGGTGGTGCTGGTGAAATCCTCTTGCCCCTGGGAGTAGCCCTGGAAATCCCGGTAGAAGGCGGGGACATCAATCACCCCGATACGCAGGTTTCCTATCCCGCCCAGGTCCGTGATAATGAACTTCCTGGCCGCCTGATCCTCCAGCTTGATCTGATTGCGCACCAGCGTCACCTGTTTGGTGCGGCCAGCGGACCCCTCGTCCTCGGGTAACAGCTGTAACCGCACGGTGGTCCCCTTGGCACCGCGGATAAGATCGACCACATCCTGCAGCCGCCAGCCGATCACGTCCTCGATCTCCCCGTCGGCACCCTGTCCGACCCCGACGATCCGGTCCCCCGCACCGACCTGTCCGCTCAGGGCGGCCGGGCCGCCGGCGACGGTGCGCTGCACCACCGTATACTCGTTCTCGCTACTCAGCACGGCGCCGATCCCTTCCAGGGAAAGCCGCATGCTGATATCAAAATTCTCCGACACCCGCGGCGACATATAAGAGGTATGGGGCTCCAGGCTCAGGGTGTAGGAGTTGATGAAGACCTGGAACACATCATCCGTATCCATCTGCCGGGTGCGGCGCTGAATGCCGGTATAACGCTTTTCCAGGGTATCCCTGATCTCATCCAGCGGTTTCTCCTTCAGCTTCAGGTTGAGGATGTCGCTTTTCACCTTCTTGCGCCAAAGCTCATTCAGTTCCGCGGCATCGGCGGTCCACGGGGCATCCTCGCGATTGAATTGATAGCTTTCGTTGATGGTGAAATCGTAATCCCGGTCCAGCAGCTTCAAGGCGTATCCGACCCGTTCATCAACCCGCTGGCGATAGACCCGGAAGATATTGAACGCGGAATCGAGCCGGGCATCCTTCAGATCGTCATCCAGCTGGTCACTGACCACATTGAAGCGGTCTATATCGCCCTGGGTGAAGAAACTCCTGTTCGGGTCCAGCACCCCCAGATAGCGATTCAGGATCGCCCGGGACATCTCATCGTCGAGGAGCTGCTTCTTGTAATGATATTCGTTGATCACCTTGAGAATGATCAGGGTGGATTGTCGTTGCGAGCGGCTCGGCTGCAGCTCTTCCGACGGAACTTCGCGGACGCTGGCCAGGACGGGCAGCAAGCCCAGGAGCAGGAGCAATGCCGAAAGCAGTAGATATCTGATTTTCATAGAGTTAGGTCACATCCGTTAATCACCCGTTGGACCTTGGTTTTGTCCATTAGGTTTCATCACATCTAAATGCAGTGTAACACGACGTTATAAGAAGTGGCGGGGAAGTGGCGGCATAGGGGGATGCAGCGCCTCGAGCAGCGCCAGGTACTCCTCGTCTTCGGGACCGATATAGCCGTGGCGAATAAGAAAATCGATAATCACCAGATTGCAGTTCAGCTTGAACTCACTGCTGTGCTTCACCAGCTCCATCACCTGTTCTACCGGCCAGAGATAGAATGACTGCACCTCGCCATCCATGCAGCGCGGGACAAATTCCTCGGGCAATTCAAGGTCATAACAGAAAAGGGTATCGGGCTTGAAGCCCGTTTCCGTATCCATATGGTAGGTTACCGCCCCCACCGGAGTCGCCTGATGAGCCAGCTGCGCGGGGATCCCCGCCTCTTCCCAGCACTCCTTGGCCAGGTTCTCGACCAGCGAGAGGCCATAAGGCAGCCCCCCCGCCGCCAGATTGTCCAGTCGGCCGGGGAAATGCCTGCGGTCGTCGGCACGGCGTCCGATCCACATCTTCAGTCCCGCCCCGGTGCGGACGAATCCATTGACATGCTGGCCGTAGGCGCGGATGCCGAAACAGGGCGCCATGGCGCGGTCGATCAGCAGCAGCGGTTCCCGTCCACCCTCCGCCACGGCCGCGTAGCGCTCGCCGTGAAATTGACCCAACACGCCCTGGGCGATCAGTTGTTCGAGGACCCCGGCCACCAGGGCGGAGCGTTCCTGCAGCCCGCTACCCCGGCAGTTGAGGGCGACAGCCTGCCCGGTCACGGAAAAAATCTCCGGCCAGGATCGCAGCAACCCGGCAAATGCGGGCCGTACCCGCCCAACCGGTTGGTTCTCTATCGCAAAGGGGATGAAACCGCTTGCGTCATGGTCGTTGCAGGCGGCCACATGATGCATAAAACCCATACCAGTGCTCCGTCAATGTGATAATTGCGATTTCAGTGAGCTTGTCAGCGTTCATGGCAAGGCGCGCCTCGCCGGCAATGGCCGGCTCCCTTGGCAAGAGGCGCAACGCCGTCCATGGGCGCTGACAAGCTCACCCTTCGGGCGTCCCTGTGGCGTCCCGCCGCCGCGTTGCAGCGCTTGACAAGGGAACCCGCCATTGCCTGCGCGCTGCGCCTTGCTGCAAAACGCCACAGGGACGCTGAATCCGTAATTATCACATTGACGGAGCACTAATTTCCTGGACAGGCCGGCTTTTCATGCCGGCAAACTGGCTCACAGCTTACCAACAAACCGGATACAGGAGTGGTAATCAATCCACAACAACCGCACCGACGATGCGACTCTCCCAGCGGTTGAGCTGGCCGCCATCGGTCAGCCGGATATCGGTGCGCAGCGCCGCCGTTTTTCCGGCGCCCAGGGTTCCCGGGAACCGGTATTCCCCACGCACGGCCACCCCGCCGCCGCTCCCCCGCTCGCCCAACTGTATGCGAATATTCCGGGCCGCGACAGGGGTCGGGTTTTGCAGCTGGATCACCACCACGCCCGATCGGTCGATCCCCAGCCGGCTCCTCAGATAGCGTTGCGGATTGGCCGGCAGGTCCAGCCGGACCAGCGCACTGGACGCCGCCTTGCCGGTCGCGGTCGAAGCCCCCGAGGCATGCTGAAAATGGGAGATGGCCGCCGGCCGATCCCCTCCCCGTAGCGCCAGTCCACCCAGCAGGTAATGGGCATCCGCCGTCGGCAGCAGCTCCAGGCTGCGATTGAGATCCTGGCGGGCGCCGGATCGGTCCCCCAGTTCGGCCTTGAGTGCACCGCGTCTCAGGAAGTGACGGAAGAAACCGTCATCCAGGGCCACCGCCTTGTCATAGGCGGCCAATGCCTTCGGATAGGCCTTCTGTTGCCCCAGGGCATCGCCCCTGAGTCCGTAAAACAGCGCCTCGCGCGGCTCCAGGGCAATCGCCCGGCCAGCCAGTTCGAGCGCTTTGCCAGGCTGTTTCTTCCCCAGGGCAGCCAGCCCTTCGCTATACGCCTTGTAGGCCGGGGCGGATTTTTTCAGCACACCGACTATCCGCCGGTAACGCTCCGCCCCCAGTTCCCCGCCGTTGCCGAGTTCTCGTGCCCGCTGGCGGTTCTTCTCCACCCGTTCGGCGGAGGGGGGATGGCTGGCGAACAGCCCGCTCAGCCAGTTCTCCTTGCGATCCCTGGAGAGCCGGACAAAGGTCTCCTGAAGCCCGACCGCGGCCAGCGGATCGTAACCCGCCTGGGCCATATAGCTCATGCCGTAATAATCTGCCTCCAGCTCGGCACCCCGGGAATAGCTCTGGTTGAGCAGGTTGGCCCCGATCGCTGCCCCCCCCACCGCCAGCTGCGAATAATCGCTGTCGCGGGTGGCAACCCCGGCCGCCAGCAACACGCCCTGCAGCACCACCCCGCGCTCGATGCCCTTGGCGCCATGCCGCGCCGCCGCATGGACGATCTCATGCCCCAACACGGCGGCCAGTTCCGCCTCATTGTTGAGCTCCAGCAGCAGTCCGCGGTTGACCGCGATCTTGCCCCCCGGCAGGGCCCAGGCATTGGGAGTGGAGTCGTTCAGCACCGCGAATTCGTAGGGGAGTTTGCGATCGCTGACGGCCGCCAGGCGCTGCCCCACCTGTTGCACATAGCGGGTTACTTCCGGTTCCAGCTTGTAATCACCGCCCTGCATCTGCCGACTCGGCGAATACTGCTCGCGGCCGATCTCCAGTTCGGTCCGTTCCGAGATCAGCGAGAGCTCACTTTTGCCGGTGACGGGATTGGTGCCACAGCCGGCGAGACCGGCCAGCAGCAGCGCACCCCCCACCCCCCTCAACACGATTTTAACGAATCCAGACCGTCCATTCATGTTTCACCCTCGTTCCGTTTGGCCTCGTCCCAGGCCGCATCCATGACCGATAGAGCCGCCGCCAGCGGCGTTCCCTGCTCTTGCAGGATAGCCTCCATGGCGTTGAAACGCGCCTCAAATTTATCGTTGGCCGCCCGCAGCAGACTCTCGGCATCGAAGCCGAGATGGCGCGACAGGTTGACGCAGCTAAACAACAGGTCGCCCATCTCGTCCGCGACTCGCGTCTGCGCCGCCCCGGCCCGGTTGAGTTCGGCCTCCAGTTCCGCCAGCTCCTCCCGCACCTTGGCCAACACACCTGCCCGGTCCGGCCAGTCAAAACCGACCTTGGCCGCGCGCTTTTGCAACTTGCTCGCACGCAGCAGGGCCGGCAGGGCCCGGGCGACGCCCGCCAGGTGACCGACCCGCCCCTCCGCGGCACCTTTGCGCCGCTCCTCGGCCTTCAACTGTTCCCAGGCGACACTCTGCTCCTCGGCATCCGCCACCCGGGCATCGGCAAATACATGGGGGTGCCGCCGGACCATTTTTTCGCAGATGCCGCGGACCACGTCATCGAAGTCGAACTGCCCCTGCTCACTGGCGATCCGGGCATAAAAAACCACCTGGAACAGCAGATCCCCCAGTTCCCCGCACAGCTCCCGCATATCACCCCTGGTGATGCTGTCGGCCACCTCGTACGCCTCCTCGATGGTATGGGGAACTATAGTCTCCAGGGTCTGCTCCCTGTCCCACGGGCAGCCGTCTCGGGGGTCACGCAGTTGCGCCATGATCGTTACCAGTCGCTGTATGCTCATCTCTTTTCCGGATAATCGCCACGGGTGGCGGAACGGATGGAAAACAGCCCGATTCCAGGCCGTTCATGTCGCTTGAAACTTATGCCGTCAACCAGCGGTCTTTATATAAAACCCACGGTTTTTTTACAAACATACACGGCAGCCCTAACAAACATAAACAACATAAACTAAGCTTCGTGTGTAAGGTAGTGCCGAATACAAATCGGATAATACTAACAACAAGGTTACGCTGACTGCGCAAAAAGATATCAGGCAGCGGGCAATCTGGGCGAGGAGACTACTGACACCATACTGCGGTAAATGCGGATGGCAGTACCGTATAACACTATCAGGAGGGACGACTCCATGACCATCTTTGACCATTATCAGGGCCGCTACGAGGCCGTCCAGGAATCCGAAATACCCCTCGAAACCTATCTCGATCTCTGCAAAGAGGATAAATCGGTATACGCCTCCGCGGCGGAACGGCTGCTTATCGCAATCGGCGATCCTGTTCTGGTCGACACCAGCAAACACCCGCGCCTTAGCCGCATTTTCTCAAACAAGGTAATCAAGACCTACCCCAGCTTCAACGGATTTTACGGAATGGAAGATGCCATCGAGTCGGTGGTATCTTTCCTACGTCACGCAGCCCAGGGTCTGGAAGAGAAAAAACAGATCCTGTACCTGTTAGGCCCAGTGGGTGGTGGCAAGTCGTCCCTTGCCGAACAACTCAAGTACCTTATGGAGAAAGTACCCTTTTATGCCTTAAAAGGTTCTCCGGTCAATGAGAGTCCACTGGGCCTATTCGACCCCGAGGAGGATGGCGAACTGATCCTCGAACGGTATGGCATCGCGCGCAGATACCTGGACCATATCCCCAGTCCCTGGGCGGTCAAGCGCCTGCGCGAATACGGTGGCGACATCTCCAAGTTCAAGGTGGTCAAGCTGTGGCCGAGCCGGCTCAGCCAGACCGGTATTGCGAAAACCGAACCGGGCGATGAAAACAACCAGGATATCTCAAGCCTGACCGGCAAGGTGGATATCAGAAAGCTGGATGAGTTCTCGCAGGACGATCCGGACTGTTACAGCTTCTCGGGCGGGCTCTGCCAGGCCAACCAGGGTCTGCTGGAGTTCGTGGAGATGTTCAAGGCGCCGATCAAGGTGCTGCATCCGCTACTCACCGCCACCCAGGAGGGCAACTACAAGGGCACCGAAGGGATCTCCGCAATCCCGTTCGAGGGTATCATCCTCGCCCACTCCAATGAATCCGAATGGCAGAGCTTCAAAAACAACAAGAATAATGAAGCATTTCTCGACCGGGTGAATATCGTCAAGGTGCCCTACTGCCTGCGGGTCACCGAAGAGATCGAAATCTACAAAAAACTGATTGCCAACTCCAGCCTGGCCGACGCCCCCTGTGCGCCGGACACCCTGAAGATGATGGCCCAGTTCGCGGTCCTGACCCGGCTGAAGGAGCCGGAGAACTCCAATATCTGGAGCAAGATGCGGGTCTACGACGGTGAGAACCTGAAGGATACCGATCCGAAGGCGAAAAGCCAGATGGAGTACAAAGACTACGCCGGTGTCAACGAGGGCATGAGCGGCCTCAGTACCCGTTTCTCCTACAAGATACTCTCCAAGGTGTTCAACTTCGACAATACCGAGATTGCCGCCAACCCGGTGCACCTGCTCTACGTGCTGGAGCAGCAGATCATGCAGGAGCAGTTTCCGCCGGAGTTGCAGGAGAAGTACCTGGAATACATCAAGGGACACCTGGTACCCGAGTACATCAAGTTCATCGGCAAGGAGATCCAGACCTCCTACCTGGAGAGCTATTCCGAGTATGGCCAGAATATCTTCGACCGTTATGTCACCTATGTGGATTACTGGTTGCAGGATCAGGAGTTCCGCGACCCGGATACCGGCGAGTTCCTCAATCGGGCTGCCCTCAATGATGAGCTGGAGAAGATCGAGAAACCGGCCGGCATCTCCAATCCAAAGGACTTCCGCAACGAGATCGTCAATTTCGTACTGCGGGCCCGGGCCAACAACAACGGCAAGAACCCGAACTGGACCAGCTATGAGAAGCTGCGCACGGTGATCGAAAAGAAGATGTTCTCCAACACCGAAGAGCTGTTGCCGGTGATCAGTTTCAATGCCAAGGCCTCGACCGAGGATCAGCAGAAACATGAGGACTTCATCAGCCGGATGATAACCAAGGGTTACACACGCAAGCAGGTCCGCCTGCTGTCCGAGTGGTACCTGCGGGTACGTAAATCGAACTAACCAGCGAGGTGACGCGAGCGAACAGCCGATAATGTTTCAGCGTAAGGAAGTAATCTATGGCCATGATCATTGACCGAAGACTTGACGGGCGCAACAAAAGTGCCGTAAACCGTCAGCGTCTGATGCGCAGATACAAACAGCAGATAAAAAAATCCGTATCGGATGCCATCAATAAAAGATCCATCACCGACACCCAGTCCGGTGAAAAGATCAATATCCCTGCCCGGGACGTCAAGGAACCGATCATCCATCATGGCCGGGGCGGGATACATGAGCAAGTACACCCGGGCAACAAGCAGTTCAGCCAGGGAGACCGGGTCAAGCGCCCGGAACAATCTGGCCAGGGCGGGGGCGGCAGCCAGGCATCCAACACCGGTGAAGGCGAAGATGACTTTGGCTTTGAGATCTCCAAGGAGGAGTATCTCGACCTGCTGTTTGAAGAGCTGGCGCTGCCCAACCTGGTGAAGACCAAGGTGGTGGCGCAGTCCGCCAAGACGCTGGTCAGGGCCGGATTCTCCAACACGGGTGTCGCATCCAACCTGAATCTGCTGCGCACCATGCGTCGCGCCAAGGGGCGTAAAATCGCCATTGCCTCGCCCTACAGCAAACGCTGCCGGGAGCTTGAGCAATTGCTGCAGCAAGAGCTCGAGAGGAAGCCTCACAACGAAGAGAAGATCAAGAGCCTGCGGGAAGAGCTGGCACTGCTGCGCGCGCGCATCGAATCCATCCCCTTTATCGATACCTACGACCTGAAATTCAACCAGTTCATTCCGCAGCCCAAGCCGATCACCCAGGCGGTCATGTTCTGCATCATGGATGTCTCCGGCTCCATGAGCCAGGCCACCAAGGATATCGCCAAGCGGTTTTTCATCCTGCTCTATCTGTTCCTCAGCCGCAGCTATGAAAGGACCGATGTGGTGTTCATCCGTCATCACACCTCGGCCAAGGAGGTGGATGAAGAGGAGTTCTTCTACTCGCGGGAAACCGGCGGCACCATCGTCTCCAGCGCCCTGAAGCTGATGCGCGATATCGTCCGTGACCGCTACCCCACCGAGGACTGGAACATCTACGCCGCCCAGGCCAGTGATGGCGACAACTGGGAAGACGACAGCGCCACTTGTCGCGATCTGATGATCGATTCGATCATGCCTTATCTGCAGTACTACGCCTATGTGGAGATACACAATCAGGAGCACCAGGGTTTATGGAGAGAGTACGAGAAGGTCGGCGAGATGTTCGAGACCTTCTCCATGAAACAGATTCGTGACACCGGCGAGATCTATCCGGTTTTCCATGAACTCTTTAAAAGGCAAGATGCATGAAAAATTGGCAGGACAGACAATTTTCACGGCCGAAGGCCGCCCGTCAGGGCTCGCGCAAGAATAATTCCGTAGTACCGAGGGCGTTACTTGGCCACACAGGCAAGGCACGCTTTGCAGGCAATGGCTGTTCCCTTGCCAAAATGCGTAACGCCGACGGAGGGGTCCAGTGGCGACCGAATACCGGAACTTATTTTTGCGCGAGCCCTAAGGGTGCGGCACAGGGATGTATCGCATGAATAGCCCCGGCGGCAAACGCAGCGCCGATAGCAAACGGCGGACCGATCCCCCCCCCGGGCGACGGCTCTTATCCACCGAGTCGGACTGGACTTTCGATCTGATCGAGGAGTACAACGAGGAGATCGAACGTATCGCCAAGGAGGTCTATCACCTGGACTGCTACCCGGTACAACTGGAACTGATCTCCAGCGAACAGATGATGGACGCCTACGCCTCGGTGGGCATGCCGATCGGCTATAACCACTGGAGTTTCGGCAAACAGTTCGTCATTACCGAAAAGAACTACAAACGGGGCCAGATGAATCTGGCCTACGAGATCGTCATCAACTCCAATCCCTGCATCGCCTATCTGATGGAGGAGAACACCATGACCATGCAGGCGTTGGTGATTGCCCACGCCGCCTATGGCCATAACAGCTTCTTCAAGGGCAACTACCTGTTCAAGATCTGGACCGATGCCGAGGCGATCATCGATTACCTGATATTCGCCAAGAACTACGTCGCCGAATGCGAGGAGAAGTATGGCATCCAGGAGGTGGAGGAGATCCTCGACTCCTGTCACGCGCTGATGAATTTCGGCGTCGACCGCTACAAACGCCGCGCCGGCGAGACCCTGGAGGATGAGCCCCGGGTACAGTCGGACCGGGAACTGATACTGCAGCACCACGTGAATGAGTTGTGGCGTCAGTTGAACATCAATGAGCCGGAAAAGAAGGAGAATCAAACCAAGCGGATTCCACCTGAGCCGCAGGAAAACATCCTCTATTTCCTGGAGAAAAACGCGCCCCTGCTGAAACCGTGGCAGCGCGAGATCATACGCGTCGTGCGCAAGGTCGCCCAGTATTTCTATCCGCAGCGGCAGACCCAGGTGATGAACGAGGGCTGGGCCTGCTTCTGGCACTACACCATCATGAACCACATGTACGACGAGGGGTTGATCAACGATTCCGCCATGCTGGAGTTCATGCACACTCACACCAATGTCATCTCCCAGCCGGAGTTCGACAGCCCCTACTATTCCGGCATCAACCCCTATGCACTGGGTTTCAAGATGATGATGGATATCCGACGCATCTGCGAAGACCCGACGGAAGAGGATCTGCAGTGGTTCCCGGACATCGCCCATACGGACTGGCGGGAGACCCTCGACTTCGCCATGCGCAACTTCAAGGACGAGAGCTTTATCGGCCAATACCTGTCACCGCGTCTGATTCGTGAATTCAGGCTCTTCGCAGTGCTGGATGACGACCGGGAGGATACCCTGGGTATCTCAGCCATTCACGATGAAGTGGGCTATCGGGCGGTACGGGAAAAACTGAGCGCCCAGTACAATCTGAGCAATCGGGAGCCCAATCTTCAGGTGTTCAATGTGGATCATCAGGGGGACCGGACCCTGACACTCAGGTATTACCAGGATAAGAACCGGCCACTCTCGGACACCACCGAAGAGGTGATCAAGCACCTGCACCGGCTGTGGGGCTTCAAGGTGGAGATCGAAACCGTCGAGGAAGACGGCCACACCGAGATCACCCACCGCTGTCCCAAACCGGTCAGCGAGGAACTGACGATCAGTTAACGCCGTCCTGCTGGTTGTAGCACACCACCCCGGATTGAGCGACAATCGGCCGATGAAATCCCCCGTCTCCCATCCCTGGCAACGCCCCGACATCCTGCTGATGCTGATGGCCGCCGCCGTACCCATCAGTTTTGCCGCCTGGCAGGCGCTGCTGAACAACTTCGCCATCGAGATGGCGGCCTTCACCGGCAAGGAGATGGGCATACTGCAGAGCCTGCGCGAGATCCCCGGATTCCTCGCCTTCGGCGTCATCTTCCTGCTGCTGCTGTTCCGGGAGCAGACCCTGGCCTTTATCTCCCTGCTGCTGCTTGGAATAGGCACCGCCCTGACCGGCTTCTTCCCCTCGGTGATCGGCCTCTACCTCACCACCATCGTGATGTCGATCGGCTTCCACTATTACGAGACCCTGCAGACCTCGCTCGCCCTGCAGTGGCTGGACAAACAGGCCTCCGCCGAGACCCTGGGACGGCTGATCGCCACCGGCTCGTTTGCCGCCATCCTCACTTTCGGCGTGATCTGGCTGGGCAATGACCTGTTGCAGCTCGACTACCGCTGGCTCTACCTGCTGACCGGTGGCATCACGGTGGCCATCGCCCTCATCGCCTGGCGGGCCTTTCCGCGCTTTCCGCAGCACACCGAGCAGCATAAGCACATGGTACTGCGGCGCCGTTACTGGCTCTTCTACGCCCTCACCTTCATGTCCGGTGCACGGCGGCAGATCTTCGTGGTATTCGCCGGCTTCCTGATGGTGGAGAAATTCGGCTACTCGGTCAGCGATATCGCCCTGCTGTTCCTGCTCAACGCCTCGCTGAATGTGCTGTTCGCCCGGCGCATCGGCCGGCTGGTGGGGCGAATCGGTGAGCGCAACGCGCTGCTGATCGAGTACAGCGGACTGATCCTGGTGTTCAGCGGCTACGCCCTGGTCGAGCAGGCCGGACTGGCGGCCGGGCTCTATGTCCTGGATCACCTGTTCTTTGCCATGGCCATCGCCCTCAAGACCTATTTCCAGAAGATCGCCGCCCCCCAGGATATCGCCGCCACCGCCGGGGTCAGCTTCTCCATCAACCATATCGCGGCAGTGGTGATTCCGGCCAGCTTTGGCCTGCTCTGGCTGGCCTCCCCGGAGCTGGTGTTCTACTCCGGGGCGGCCATGGCCCTGGTCTCGCTGCTGCTCTCGCTGCTGATCCCGGATACCCCGGAGATCGGCTGTGAACACCGCTTCTCCCGCTTGGTGACGGAACGCTGAACCGGCGTCCGATCGATTGACAGATCTGTTTCTTTGACTAGAGTTGACGATTCGTCAGTGACGAATCGTCAATTTACTCCTGAATCCCAGGTTTTTTAATCATGAACCCAAGACTCCTCCATACCGAACAGCTGCTGGCGCGTGAACAGGAGTTGATTGAAACCGCCCTGAGTATCATGGCGCGTGACGGCACCGCCGGGCTGACCATGGACAAGGTCGTGGCCAGGGTCCCCTATTCAAAGGGGACTGTCTACAATCACTTCTGCAGCCGGGAGGACCTGCTAACCGGCGTCTGCAACGCCGGCATGGAGACCCTGGCAGGGCTGTTTGCCCGGGCAGCCGCCTTTCCGGGCAGCACCCGGGAGCGGCTGCTGGCGATCCACTACGCCTACCTGCTGCACGCCCAGCGGGATCCCACCAAGTTCATGTTGGTCATCTCGGCCAAAACCGCGAACCTGATCGAGCGCACCTCGGAGCGCCGGCTTGCCGCCCACTACGAACTGGAGGGACGCCTGATGGCCCCCATGCTCGAACTGGTGGAGGAGGCGATCGCAACAGGCGAGCTGACCCCTCCCGCCGGCATGAGCCGGCAGCAGATCGTATTCACCAACTGGGCCGGAAGTTTCGGCGTCATCTCCCTGCTGATCAACAGCAAGGACAAGTGCAGAGGCAGAACGGGACTGGATTCGCAGGTCGAAATCTTCAATCATGCCCACCTGCTGCTGGATGGTTTACGCTGGCGACCGCTGAGCCGGGAGTGGGATTATGCAGCAACACAGGAACGAATCATGCGAGAGGTCTTCCCGCGGGAGGCCGCGCAGGTTGACAGACTGACCGCAGGCGAACGCCGGCCGACGGGATAAACCGGCCGGCAACCGGTCGTTATGCCGGCATGACCGGCAGGCGTGACGAGCAGTTTCCCGGATCACCCTGTAGCACGCAGACATAACGCGTATTCAGGTGCAACACATCAAGGAGAAAGACGGCATGCACCAGAAGTTGACACAATCGATTCTGAAACATCCGATTCTGGTCATACTGGCCAGCCTGCTGTTGGTCGCCCTGGCGGTGCCCGGCGCCCAGCACCTGGTGTTCAAGAGCGACTACCGGGTGTTTTTTGGCGAGGACAACCCGCAGCTGAACGCCTACGAGGCGATCCAGAAGATCTACAGCAAGAGCGACAACGTGGCCTTCATCATCGCCCCGAAGGATGGCCGGGTATTCACCGGCGAGCGGCTGGAGGCGATTCGCGAGCTCACCGAGGCCTCCTGGCAGATCCCCTACTCCACCCGGGTCGACTCCATCACCAACTACCAGTACAGCTATGCCGACGGCGACGAACTGATTGTCGAGGACCTGGCCCTGGAGCCGCTGGCAATGGATGCGGCCACGCTGGAACGGGTGCGCGGCATCGCCGTCAATGAACCGCTACTGAGGAACAAGCTGATCTCGCCCCAGGCCCACGTGACCGTGGTCAACACTACGGTACAGCTTCCCGGGATCAACCCGGTACAGGAGGTACCAGAGGTCGCCGCCAAGGTCCACCAACTGCGCGACCGGTTCGTTGCCGGGCATCCGGACCTGACGGTCTATCTTTCCGGCCTGGTGATGATGAACAACAGCTTTGCCGAGGCCTCCCTGAACGACAGCGCCACCCTGGTGCCGGTGATGTTCCTGATCGTGATACTGACCATCGGCCTGCTGCTGCGGACCATCACCGGTACCCTCTCCACGGTACTGGTCATCATCTTCAGCATCGCCGCCACCATGGGTATCGCCGGCTGGACCGGCTTCTACCTGACCGGTCCCTCGGCCAGCGCACCGACCATGATCCTGACCCTGGCAGTCGCCGACTGCATCCATATACTCACCACCCTGTTCCACGAGATGCGCCTGGGGGTGGAGAAACGCCAGGCCATTCTCGACAGCCTGCGTATCAATTATCAGCCGATATTTCTCACCAGCATCACCACCGCCATCGGTTTCCTGAGTATGAACTTTTCCGACTCCCCGCCGTTCCGGGATTTGGGCAATCTGGTCGCGTTGGGGGTGATGCTCGCGTTCGTGTTTTCCGTCACCCTGTTTCCGGCGCTGCTGGCGCTATTGCCCCTGAAGGTGAAACCACACCGCGCGCGCGGCGACCGGATGCTGCACTTTGCCGACTTTGTGGTGCGCGGCCGTCGCTGGCTGCTGCCAGCCACTTCCCTGGTCATGCTCTCCGTCATGCTGTTCCTGCCGCAGAACCAGCTCAACGACGACTTCGTAAAGTATTTCGACACCTCGGTGCCGTTCCGCCAGGCCACCGACTTCATGCAGGAGAACATCTCCGGCATGACCACCATGGAGATCTCCATCGACAGCGGCGAGTCCAGCGGTATCAACGACCCCGCCTTCCTGGCCAAGCTGGAACGGTTGAGCGACTGGTTGCGCGCGCAACCGGAGACGGATCATGTCAACACCCTGAGTGACACCCTGAAACGGCTGAACCGCAACATGCACGGCGACGATCCGGCCTGGTATCGCCTGCCCGACAGTCAGCAACTGGCGGCCCAGTACCTGCTGCTGTACGAGATGTCCCTGCCCTACGGCCTGGATCTCAACAATCAGCTCAACGTGGATAAATCCTCCACCCGCCTGGTCGCCACCTTCGAAAACCTGACCAGCAACGGACAGATCGAACTGGAGCAGCGGATCCGTCACTGGCTCGAACTCAACCTCCCCGAATACCGCGTGGACATCGCCAGCCCGTCCCTGATGTTCGCCCATATCGGTCAGCGCAATATCCAGAGCATGCTGCTGGGCGTCACCGTGGCACTGGTATTGATTTCGCTGCTGCTGGGTATCGCCCTGCGTTCGGTCAGGTTCGGACTGATCAGCCTGCTGCCCAACCTGACACCGGCGGCGGTCGGCTTCGGTGCCTGGTATTTCATCGATGGTCAGGTGGGATTGGCGCTGTCGGTGGTGGCCGGCATGACCCTCGGTATCGTGGTGGACGACACGGTGCATTTCCTGAGCAAGTACCTGCGCGCGCGCCGCGAACGCAACGCCAATCCCCATGAAGCGGTGCGCTACGCCTTCAGCAGTGTCGGCCGGGCGCTGTGGATCACCACCCTGGTGCTGGTGTGCGGCTTCATGGTGCTGGCCCAGTCCACTTTCAAGCTCAATGCCGACATGGGACTGCTGACCGGCCTGACCATTCTGATCGCGCTGGCTATCGACTTTCTGTTCCTGCCGCCGCTACTGATGAAACTCGACACCCATCCTCTCACCACCAAAGGAGCAATAGAGCATGAGGAGGCAAAGAATGCCGCTTAGATTATTCCCGGGAATTTTCCTGGCACTGGCGCTACTCGCCGTACAACCGCTGCTGCATGCCGAGACCGCGGAACAGAAAGGCCACGCCATCGCCGCCGAGAGCATCTCCCGCGATAGCGGCTGGGGTGACATGAAGGCGGATATGCAGATGATCCTGCGCAACCGACAAGGCGAGGAGAGCCTGCGGGAGATCCGCATGCAGTCGCTGGAGCAGGCCAACGACGGGGACAAGAGCCTGACCATCTTCGACAAGCCGCTGGACGTGAAGGGGACGGCGTTCCTCAGTTTCTCGCACGCCGTGGGTGCGGATGACCAGTGGCTCTACCTGCCGGCGTTGAAGCGGATCAAGCGCATCTCGTCACGCAACAAATCCGGCCCCTTCATGGGCTCCGAGTTTGCCTATGAAGACCTCAGTTCGTTCGAGATCGAAAAGTACTCGTACAAGTACATCAAGGATGAGTCGGTCAACGGGCTGGACTGCTTCGTGGTGGAACAGTACCCGGCGGACGCACACTCCGGTTACACCCGCCGCCTGGTGTGGATCGACAAGGCGGAGTACCGGGTGCAGCGCGTGGAGTTCTACGACCGCAAGAACAGCCCGTTGAAAACCCTCTCCTACAGCGGTTATCAACAGTATCTGGACAGATACTGGCGGCCGGAGCGAATGGACATGATCAATCACCAGAACGGCAAGAGCACGGAACTGCGCTGGACCAATTATCACTTCGGCAATGGCCTCAACGAGGCGGATTTCAATAAAAACAGCCTGAAACGCGCCCACTGATATGCATCCGCATACCAAGTTGAAACGCTGGCTGACAGGCGCCCTGCTCGCCTTGCCGGTAATGGTCTGCGCGGAGAGCCGGCTGGAGACCAGCGGTAAGGCGGGGCTCGAGTTGCGCCTGTTTCCCCAGTCGCCGCAGTTTGCCGAACAGTACGACACGGCCAATCTCTCCGGATTCATCGAGCCGCAGTTTTTCTACAGCTGGAACGACGAGGCGGACTACGTGAAATTCATCCCCTACCTGCGCTGGGACCAGCACGACCGGGAGCGCAGCCACGCCGACATCCGCCAGCTGACCTGGAGCCATGTCGGCGAGGACTGGGAGCTACACAGCGGCATCAGCAAGGTGTTCTGGGGCATCACCGAATTCCAGCACCTGGTGGATACCATCAACCAGACCGACGGGGTCGAGGATATCGATGGCGAGGACAAGCTCGGACAACCCATGCTCCACCTCTCGATGCCTCGGGCGTGGGGGGTCCTGGATCTGTTCGCCCTGCCCGGTTTCCGCGAACGCACCTTCCCCGGGGCCGACGGACGCCTGCGTAGCGGCCTGGTGGTGGACAGCGGCCAGGCGGCCTACGAGTCCGCGGCCGGCGACAACCATCTGGACCTGGCGGCGCGCTGGAGCCGCACCCTGGGGGACTATGATATCGGCCTGCACTGGTTCCGCGGCACCAACCGGGAGCCGCTGCTGCGCCCCGGCACCGATGCCGGCGGCAACCCGGTCCTGACCCCCTACTACGAGCAGATCAACCAGTTCGGCATGGACCTGCAGGCCACCCTGGATGATTGGCTGTGGAAACTGGAGCTGCGTTGGCGTGACGGTCAGGATGACCCTTTCTGGGCGCTGCAGGGCGGCTTCGAGTATACCCTGTACGGCATCGCCGAAAGTGACGCCGACCTGGGCCTGCTGCTGGAGTACGGCTGGGACGAACGGGGCCGCGACGCCACCGCCCAGGTGCAGAACGACCTCTTCTTCGGCACCCGCATCGTCCTCAATGACGCCGCCGGCAGCGAGTTGCTGGCCGGTATCGGTTATGACCTGGACTACCACAGCCACAGCCTGCAGTTGGAGGCCAGCCGTCGCCTCGGCGGCGGCTGGAAGGCCAGTCTCGACCTGCGGCTGTTCTCCGGCGACGAGCTCAATGACCCGCTCTCGGCCCTGCGCCGGGACGATCACCTGCAGCTCACCCTGGAACGCTATTTCTGATTTCCCGCCGATTTTGTCAATTCAAGCGGAAAATATTCAGCTCCTGACACTTCAGCCGCTAAATTAAAATTAGAGAGACGGGGATCCACTACGGGGTCGGAGTCAAACCACGCCTACATATGGAAACATATGATGGTGCCGAGTGGATTGACTCCGACCCCCCGATCATCGGGAGCCGCCATGGGAACCATTGATATCCAATACCGGTTTGGCCTGAAGAACGGACACTCCGAAACCATCGATATCCGGCTGGATGACCGGACACTGGACCGGATCAATCTCAACGGGACACCCCCGCCAGAATGGACTGAATTGGGCTTCCAGCAGTGCCCGCTCTGTCCGCTGACAGGCCCGAACCATCCCCACTGTCCGGTCGCCCTCGGGCTGGCGGATATCGCCCACCGCTTCGACACTATCGTCTCCTATGACGAGATCGATCTGGAGGTGGTCACCCGGGAGCGGCGGGTCACCCAGCAGACCACGGCCCAGCGCGCCATCAGCTCGCTGCTGGGGCTGATCATCGCCACCTCCGGCTGCCCGCACACCGCCTACTTCAAACCCATGGCGCGCTTCCATCTGCCGCTGGCGTCCGAAGAGAACACCATCTACCGGGCGGCGGGGATGTACCTCCTGGCCCAGTTCTTCCTGAGAAAGGAGGATTCGGTCAGCGATCCGGGGCTCACTGGCCTGCGCCGGATCTATGAAAACCTGCATCAGGTGAACCTGCATATCGCCCGGCGTCTGAAGAGCGCAACCCTCACCGACTCCTCGGTGAACGCCATCGTCCTGCTGGACAGCTTCACCAGCACCCTGCCCTACGTGATCGAGGATCACCTGGACGAGATCACCTACCTGTTCACCGCCTACCACAGCGACGCCTACCAGCAGATCCTGGCCGAGATCGCTCCGGACACCGACCCGCAATAGCCGCCCCCGAAACCGGTACCCCTTTATCCTGTCGCGGCGGGCACGCCCCGCCCTATGAATTGGTCAGTTCAACCCAGCACCGAATCCCAGTCCTTCCACACCGGCTCGAAGCCCTGCCGGCGGATCATCGCCGCCACCTCTTCGGGGGTCCGTTCATCGCTGATCTCGAACTGCTCCAGCGCCTCCTCCTCGATGGCATAGCCGCCCGGCTCGGTCTTGGAACCGGCACTCATGGAGGTGATGCCCAGCTTCAGCAGGTGATCGCGGAATGCCGGCCGCTCCCGGGTGGAGAGGGAGATCTCCACGTTCTCGCTGTAGATCCGGTAGGCGCAGATCAGTTGCACGAAATCCCGGTCCGTGACCTCCACGTTGGGTGATTGCACCCCGGCCGCCGGGCGCAGGCGCGGCAACGAGACGGAGTATTTGGTCTGCCAGTACTGGCGCTCCAGATAACCCAGGTGCAGGGCGACAAACGCCGCGTCGGTACGCCAATCCTCCAGCCCCAGCAGGGTGCCGAGGCCGATGCGGTGAATCCCGGCTCGTCCCAGCCGGTCCGGGGTCTCCAGCCGGTAGACGAAGTTGCCCTTCTTGCCCTTGGGATGGTACTGCCTGTAGTTGTCCCGGTGGTAGGTCTCCTGGTACAGCAGCACGCTGTTGAGTCCCTTTTGGATCAGCCGCTCGTAATCGGCCTGATCCAGCGCCTGCACCTCCATGGTGAGGTTGGCGAAATAGGGCCGGATCCACTCCAGCACCTGTTCGAAATAGTCCACCCCGACCGTGCGGTTGGCCTCGCCCGTCACCAGCAGCAGGTGCTCGAAGCCGTGCGCCTTGATCGCCTCCACCTCGCGCAGGATCTGCTGCTGATTGAGGGTGCGGCGCGCCAGTTTATTGTGCACGCTGAAACCGCAATAGGTGCAGATGTTGTGACACTCGTTGGAGAGGT
This sequence comes from Sedimenticola hydrogenitrophicus, assembly GCF_029017505.1. Lineage (GTDB taxonomy): Bacteria > Pseudomonadota > Gammaproteobacteria > Chromatiales > Chromatiaceae > Sedimenticola > Sedimenticola hydrogenitrophicus_A. The sequence continues at coordinate 33,825 of NZ_JAQGEI010000004.1, read as the reverse complement.
ACATCGGGATATAGAGCTGGGTGGTGTTGCCGAAGCGCTTGCGCGTCAGCCGGTAGCTGAGTTGCGCCATGCGCTCCAGGTAGGGCACCGCCGCCGGCGAGACCAGGGCGCAGAAGTCATCCAGGTCGCGCTTGCCCTGCTTGTTCAGCGCCCGCTCCACATCGGCGGCCTGCTTGCCGTTGATGCGCTCCGCCATCCCTTCCCAGCTGTGCTGCTCAAAGATCGGTAAAAAGCTCATCACGTTCTCACTCCTGGCCGAGGAAGGCGGTCAACGGGCTGCTCGCCTCGGCCGATTTACGCACACTGCCCATCCTCGCTTCGTAGGCCATGCGCCCGCACAGGGTGGCCAATTTGAACGCTTCGGCCATGGCCACCGGATCGCCGGCCACGGCAATGGCGGTATTCACCAGCACCGCGTCGGCGCCCATCTCCATCGCCTCGGCCGCCTGGGAGGGCGCACCGATTCCGGCATCCACCACCACCGGCACACCGCTCTGCTCGATGATGATCTCCAGCATGGCGCGGGTCTGCAGCCCCTGGTTGGTGCCGATGGGCGCCCCCAGGGGCATCACGGCGGCGGCACCGGCGTCCTCCAGGCGCTTGCACAGCACCGGATCGGCATTGATATAGGGCAGGATGATGAAACCCTCCCTGGCCAGGATCTCGGTGGCGGCCAGGGTTTCAATGGGATCCGGCAACAGGTAGCGCGGATCGGGATGGATCTCCAGCTTGAGCAGGTTGGTCTGCAGTGCCTCGCGCGCCAGTTGCGCCGCCAGCACCGCCTCCTTGGCGGTGCGTACCCCCGAGGTGTTGGGCAGTAGCTTGACACCGGGGATCTGCAGGTGGGAGACCACCTCGTCCTCCTGCTCCTGCAGCCGCACCCGGCGTAGCGCCACCGTCACCAGCTCACTGCCGGAGGCGACCACTGCGTCGTGCATCAGTTGGTTCGAGCCGAACTTACCGGTGCCGAGAAACAGCCGCGACTGGAAGGTGTGTCCGGCAATGTGTAAAGGTTCAGTTTTCATGGTTTACCCGTTCCTTGAATAATAGAGAGACGCCGCCCCGCTCAGCCGCCCTGCACCGGGGCGATCACCAGCACCCGATCCTGGTCCTGCAGCGGGTAATCGGACCACTCCTCCTGGCGGATCACGGTGTCATTCACCGCCACCGCCACCTGGCGACCGCCGCTCAGGCTGGCGAGTAGCGACGCCAGGGTCTGCCCGGAATCGATCCGGGTCTCTTCATCATTCACATAGATATTCATGCCCGGTCTCAGGCCTCTTTGTAGATCTCGCTGCCACCGGCGGTGAACTCCTGCGACTTCTCGCTCATGCCCACCTCCACGGCCGCCGCCAGGTCGTCCAGACCCTTCTTGTTGGCATACTCGCGCACATCCTGGGAGATCTTCATGGAGCAGAACTTGGGTCCGCACATGGAGCAGAAGTGGGCCACCTTGGCCGACTCCTTGGGCAGGGTGGCATCGTGGTACTCGCGCGCTCGTTCCGGATCGAGCCCCAGGTTGAACTGGTCCTCCCAGCGGAACTCGAAGCGCGCCTTGGACATGGCGTTGTCGCGAATCTGCGCACCGGGATGCCCCTTGGCCAGATCCGCGGCGTGGGCGGCGATCTTGTAGGTGATAATGCCCTCGCGCACATCCTCCTTGTCCGGCAGGCCCAGGTGTTCCTTGGGTGTGACATAGCAGAGCATGGCGCAGCCGTACCAGCCGATCATGGCGGCACCAATCCCGGAGGTGATGTGGTCGTAGCCGGGGGCGATATCGGTCACCAGCGGGCCCAGGGTGTAGAAGGGCGCCTCGTAGCACTCCTGCAACTCCTTGTCCATGTTCTCCTTGATCATCTGCATCGGCACATGGCCGGGGCCCTCGATCATCACCTGGACATCGTGCTCCCACGCCTTCTTGGTCAACTCGCCCAGGGTCTCCAGTTCGGCGAACTGGGCCTGGTCGTTGCCGTCGGCAATGGAGCCGGGGCGCAGCCCGTCGCCCAGGGAGAAGGCGACATCATAGGCCTTCATGATCTCGCAGATCTCGTCATAGCGGGTGTAGAGGAAGTTCTCCTGGTGGTGGGCCAGGCACCACTTGGCCATGATGGAGCCGCCGCGGGAGACGATGCCGGTGACCCGCTGGGCGGTCATCGGCACATAGCGCAGTAGCACCCCGGCGTGGATGGTGAAGTAGTCCACCCCCTGCTCCGCCTGCTCGATCAGGGTGTCGCGCATCACCTCCCAGGTCAGGTCCTCGGCGATACCGCCCACCTTCTCCAGCGCCTGGTAGATCGGCACGGTGCCGATCGGCACCGGCGAGTTGCGCAGGATCCACTCCCGGGTCTCGTGGATGTTCTTGCCGGTGGAGAGGTCCATGATGGTATCGGCGCCCCAGCGGATGCCCCAGGCCATCTTCTCCACCTCTTCCTCGATACTGGAACCGAGCGCGGAGTTGCCGATATTGCCGTTGATCTTGACCAGGAAGTTGCGGCCGATGATCATCGGTTCCAGCTCGGTGTGGTTGATGTTGGCGGGGATGATGGCGCGGCCGCGCGCCACCTCTTCACGGACAAATTCCGCGGTGATCTCTTTTGGGATGGCCGCACCGAAGCTGAAACCGGGATGCTGTTGCTTGAGCAGTCCCTGCTCCCGCGCCTCCTGCAGGCGCATGTTCTCACGCAGGGCGATGAACTCCATCTCCGGGGTCACGATGCCCCGGCGGGCATAGTGCATCTGGGTCACGTTGTTGCCAGATTTGGCCCGGCGCGGCTCGCGCAGATGCTCAAAGCGCAGGGTATCCAGTTGCGGATTCTCCTTGCGCTGGCGGGTGAACTGGGAGCTGACTCCGGACAGCCGTTCGGTGTCGCCCCGCTCCTCGATCCAGGTGCGACGGATCTCCGGCAGACCCGCCCGCAGATCGATCCTGGCATCCGGATCGGTGTAGATACCGGAGGTGTCATAGACCAGCACCGGGGGATTCTTTTCCGCGCCAAAGCTGGCCGGGGTGTCGGTGAGGGAGATCTCACGCATCGGCACCCGGATATCGGGACGGCTCCCCTGCAGATAGATTTTACGGGACCCGGGAAACCGCTCGACCGCCATATTGTCGGTATCGACCGAGTGCAGTGATTGCGTGTTGTCTGTGGATTGCATTGCGTTTCGTCCTCCATTAAGGGGATGGGTCAGACGAAACGGGGGCTTGAACAAAAAAGGAAGGAGTGTCGCTCTTGTTGAATCTGCCTAACAGAGCCAGCTTCCCTACGCCGGTATGACCCGGATCAGGTTCAAAGGGTATTTCTCAGCCACCTCGCGGCGGCACCCCCGCTTCTATCAGGGCGGAGTATCCGCCCACTTGCGCCTCATGGTACAACAAACCGCGGCGGCGCGGCAACGTACAAAAAGTGCTGGATTAGCCACCGAATGCCGCCAGCACTGGATACCTTTCATAACGCCGCGAGGAGTGGTGCAAGAGGAGTGGTACAGGGATGTACCGATAACGGAGCCGAGGATGCAATGCACCACTCCTCGCGGCTAATAACCCCAAGTCTTGAGTCGTGCGCGACCCCGGGGCGGGCACCGGGAGTCGGCCGCTAAAACTCCAGCCGCATCAGCAGCTCCGCCAGGTCCGGTTTCCAGCCGAACTCACTCAGCCGGACCCGGTTGTTCAGCACCACCACGTCCTCCTCCTGCAGCCGCTGCTTCTGCCGCTCGGCCTGGGGCGAGCCGGCCGGAAAGGCGATCCGCCCATCACTCCTGAGAACCCGGTACCAGGGTACCGTCAGCTCGTCCGGTACTTCGCCCAGCGCCCGGCCAACCAGGCGGGCGCGCCCCGGCAGACCGGCCAGGTCGGCGACCTGCCCGTAACTGGCCACCCGCCCTTCCGGTATCGCCTCCACTGTGCGCCAGATGCGTTGATAGCTATTCACCTGCCTACCCATTTCCCGGCTCCATTCAAGTCGTTAATGTTAGCCGCGAGGAGTGGTGCAAGGAAGCACCGTTTACGGACCTAAGGATGGAATGAACGCAAATGAACGCAAATTTGGTTATTCGCTCCACGAGGTCTCCCGGTGCCGGATTGGTAAAGGATCATTACTCTCGCCATCTGTCAGCGGGTATAGCCCGCCCTATGGTTCAACTCTACCCGACGACCGCATCCAAATTGGGCAAGAACGAACACAAATAAATTGGCGTCCGAATCACCCAAGGACTCTTTTGTTGCAGCGCACAATCATAGGCGATACACTCAGCGGAACAAGATCAACCGTTCGCTGGGAGCGACCCTATGACGCGTCGAGTGGTGTTCAATCAGAAAGGAGGCGTGGGCAAATCCACCATCACCTGCAACCTGGCGGCCATCAGCGCCGCGCGTGGCCGGCGCACCCTGGTGATCGACCTGGATCCGCAGGGCAACTCGACCCGCTACCTGCTGGGCACCGACCCGGCTGACCTGAGCGACACCCTGGTGGATTTTTTCAAGGAGATCCTCTCCTACACCTTCAAGCCCAAGGGGCCCACCGGTTACATCCACGAAACGCCATTTGAACATCTCTACCTGATGCCGGCCCACCCGGAACTGGAGGAGCAGCAGGGGAAACTGGAGTCCCGCTACAAGATGTTCAAGCTGCGTGACGCCCTGCAGACCCTGGAGGGGTTCGATGAGATCTATATCGATACCCCGCCGGCCCTCAACTTCTACACACGTTCCGCGCTGATCGCCGCCAACGCCTGCCTGATCCCGTTCGATTGCGACGACTTCTCCCGCCACGCCCTCTACACCCTGCTCGGCAATGTGCGGGAGATCCAGGATGACCACAACGGCGAGCTAGCGATAGAGGGCATCGTAGTCAACCAGTTCCAGGCCCGTGCCCGGCTACCCCAGACCCTGGTCAACGAACTGATCGCCGAGGGGCTGCCGATCCTCGACACCTTTCTGTCGCCCTCGATTCGCATTCGGGAGTCCCATCAGAGCGCCCGCCCCATGATCCATTTCGATCCACGGCACAAACTGACCCGGGAGTATGAAGCGCTGTATAGCCTGATCAGTTCGTAACCTGGATGGAGCCCGCCCACGAAAGCCTGACAGACAGGCACTCCCGGACGGGCGGAATCCAGGGCATGACAAGGCGTTCGTTCTAGTTGTCGGATTGCGCCTTCGTGGGCGCGGACGCTAACTGATGGGAGCTACATCCAGGCTACAGCGCTACCTGCCAGGCTCCGGCAGACGCGCCGAGAGATCCTGGATAAAACCCCGGGAAAAATCATTCATCCCCCGTCGCCGCGCCTGCCGTATCGTCTCCCAGGCGGCGGCATAGGCGCCTTCCCGGTAGAGCGAGCGCGCCCAGTGTTGCCAGAGCGGAGCGAAGTTGTCATCCAGAGCCAGCACCTCGGCGAACCGGGCATTGGCCTCGGCAAACAGTGTGGCACGCCGCGCCGCCTGCGCATCACCCGCCTGCTCCCCCAATAGTGAATAGAGCGTGCCCGAATCGGTCAGCAGGGCCGGTTTCTGATAGGGGTCGTCGATCAGCGCCAGGGCCTTGTCAAGGTAGCCGGCGGCCTCCGCCGGCTGGCCCCTGACTACCAGCACCTGGGCGAAGCCCCAGTAGACCTGGTAGTTGTCCTGGTCCAGCAGCCAGGCCCGGTTGAACTGCCGCATGGCCGCGTCCGCGTCACCCAGCCGCAGGATATCGACTGCCTGACGCGACCACTCCCGGCTGGCCCGTTTCAGGTTGCCCCGGTAACGGTATGAAATCTGTCTGATAAAGGCCGCATCTTCCCGCTGCAAATAATCGGAGCGCACCAGCCCTGGCTGACCGTACATCGGCAGGACCTCGATCGCCTCCTTCTCCGCCACCGTCATGCAGCCGCTCAACAGCAGCAGTAGCAGTAAAACAGGGATTCCGTGCAGGTACATTCGGCATCCCATGCTACGCTGCCCGGTGTAGCATGCCATCGATGATCGCATCAGCCCTGTTCACGCAGGCGCGCGATACGCTCTTCTATTTTCGGATGAGTGCGGAACAGATCGCTCAGCCCCTTGCCGCCGGCGATGCCAAAGGCCGCCAGCTGATCCGGCAGTCCCCCGGTCTGCGGCACGCCGCCCAGCCGGGCCAGGGCGTTGATCATACTGGTGCGGCCGGCCAGTTTGGCGCCCCCCGCATCGGCCCGGTACTCGCGCTGGCGCGAGAACCAGAAGACGATGATGCTGGCCAGGATACCCAGTACCAACTCAGCCACGATGGCGGTGATCCAGAAGGCGGGGCCATGCCCGCGCTCGGTCTTGAACACCACCCGGTCCACCAGATGCCCCACCACCCGGGAGAGCACGATCACGAAGGTGTTCACCACCCCCTGGATTAGCGCCAGGGTCACCATATCCCCGTTGGCCACGTGGCTCACCTCGTGCCCCAGCACCGCCTCCACCTCGGCGCGGTCCATCTGTTGCAGCAGCCCGCTGCTGACCGCCACCAAGGCATTGTTGCGGTTCCAGCCGGTGGCGAAGGCATTCATCTCCGCCCCGTCATAGATCGCCACCTCCGGCATGCCGATGCCGGCCTGCTGCGCCTGACGTTGCACCGTGCCCACCAGCCACTGCTCGGACGGGGACGCGGGGGTCTCGATCACGCGCAACCCCATCATGCGCTTGGCGGTCCACTTGGAGATGAACAGCGAGATCAGCGAACCGCCAAACCCCAGGACGGCGGCAAAAATGATCAGGGCGTTCATATCCAGGCCTACACCCTGCTGGTCCAGTATCCGCTCCACCCCGAGCAGGCGTAACGTTACCGAAAGCACCGCGATTACCGCCAGGTTGGTGGCGAGGAAGAGGACAATGCGCTTCATCTGTCGGAACTCCTTAATAGGCCGGCTCAGGAGATAGGGGTGGGGGGGACTGTTTTCAAGAATGTAGCAGGGGCTTGATATAAGAAGCAACGGCTCTGTTCCAGCAGCGCAAATCCCGCCCCCGCACATCCGGTGCTTCGCGGTACAACTTCCTCCCCATACCGGGTGCATGACAAAAAGCCCCGCAATGCGGGGCTTTTTGTTTGGCTCGCTGTCAGGAACCCGTTCAGCCGGCCTTACGACGCCCGGTCATGCTGAAGCCCAGGAGACCGGCACCCATCAGCAGCAGGGTGGCGGGTGTGGGGACGCTACCGTCGCCACCACCGGTCTCAATTGCCAGTTTGGTCTGGATAGCGCTGGAGAAACCATTGAAATCGGTCGCATGGATGGCGAAACCGTCAGAGGTGATGACATTGGCGGCGTAGAAGTCGTTGATGAACTGCGCACCGATGGTGATGCCATTGACGGTTATGCCCGCGGCAGCCGCCGCATCCCTGGCCGCCTGGGTATCTGCAATACCGGATTGGCCATCACCGGATACATCCATAATCAGGTTGGTGCTTTCAAAACCGTTATCGCCGCTCAGGAGGCCGGTGGATTTGATCATGCCCGAACTGATCACGGTGCCGCCGCTACCGGGCCGTATAAAATTATCCAGCGTATCCGCGAATGAGTTGATCGCCGCCAGTGAATCCAGCAGGACGAAGGAGTCCAGGGCCGTGGTAAATGCCGAAGAGGCAAAGAACACCACGTTTACCGCGATGGCACCCAGATCACCACCATCGGTGCTCAGGATATTACTTTGGATAGTGGCGTCACGGAAGGCGTTGGCGTAGCCATCCATCATCAGGTTGTACTCGTTGGTGTCGACACTGCCGGATACATCGATCACCAGCGACAGCTCCAGATCCACCGGAACGGCCATCGCCTGTGTCGCACCGAACAGGAGTGGTATGGAGAGTATTGCCCCCCATAACTTCTTCATTTTATTCATTCTAGTTTTATTCATTCTAGTTCTCCCTTATCCAGATAACCGGACAGTCACAAATCAATCCGCCAAATCAATGCAAAAATCCATAAGGCAAAATTGATACCAATTAATATTTTTTACCTGTTATCAGCAAGTTAATCACCATCCACCACAGCCGCATCCACACAATGTAAAAAATACTGACAGATTCTGAGGGGTTACCCGGATGACTGTCACCCACCGCCGGGGTTGCATTTCGTCTATCCGCACCGGGGGTCACGGGAGCGTGATGCGGCAGCCGCCCGGGGACAATACCAACAGTCGTTCGGTATGCTATGCTGCTGTGAAACTTTATAACCGGCGCCTGTATGGCATGTACTTCAGTTACCCCTTGCAGCGTTGCCCGTTGCGCATATGATCAACACGCTTCGGCGGACAACTCCTGGAACGTACCGGTGCAGCCCGCGGTTTGCCTAAAGGATTGAATAATGGCCCTCACCGTCACACCGGCTTCCACCCGCCCCACCGGGAAACATCGTGGTGATTCCCTCCTGCTACTCCTTTTACTCCTCTTTTCTCCGCTCTCCGGTACCCCGGCCAGGGCAGCCACACCACCGGAAGCGCTGAAAAATGGCGGCTTCTGGAGTATCCAGCTTGAAAACGACCTCTGGGGCAGTGGCGACGACCAGCTATACAGCCACGGCACCGAGGTCGCCTACTTCTCTCTCAACAGGCCACCGGGCTGGCTGACCCGACTGGGAGAGGGGCTCCCTTTCTTCCGGACCGGCGATGTGAGCGCCGTGCAGTATGCCGTGGGCCAGAAAATCTTCACCCCGCAGGATACCGACAGCCGCACCCTGGTCAGCAACGATCGGCCCTATGCCGGCTGGCTGTACGGCAATGCCACACTGTGGTCGCGCTATGTGGATGAAGCCGATCTGCAGGTGGACAATCTGCTAGGAGTCACTGTGGGCATCGTGGGTCCCAGCGCCCAGGCCGATGACGTACAGAGGAAATTCCATGATCTGTTCGACGGCACCAACCCCAATGGCTGGGACAACCAGCTAAGGGATGAACTGGGGATTCTGCTCACCTACACCCGCCGCTGGCAATATTTCCATACTCTTCCCGGCGGTCTCGAATTTGAAACCGCGCCCCATCTGGTCGGCGCCCTGGGCAATATATATACCTATGCAGGCGGTGGCATGATGCTGCGTCTCGGCAAGGGGCTGCGCAACGATAACGGCCCGCCCAACATCGCCCCCGGCTTCCCCGGCACCCCCTACCTGAGACCGTCCCGAGAGGCCAACTGGTACCTCTTCGCAGGGATCGCGGGCCGCGCCGTGGCCCGCAACATTTTCCTCGACGGCAACACCTTCAGGGAGAGCCACAGCGTCGACAAAGAACCCCTGGTGGCCGACCTGCAGCTCGGTTTCGCCTTCCATATCGACAACATACGACTGGCCATCAGCAATGTCTGGCGCAGTCGTGAATTCGAGGGACAATCGGGGCACGCTCGGTTCGGCGCCATCAATATCTCTTATTTCGTGCCTTATTGATCCCCGGGCGACGCCCCGGTGAATATGCTCAGGCGTCGTCGGCGACCACAACCCTATCCGGCTGGAGCAGCGGCGACGGCTTGCCGATATGGTAGCCCTGGGAATAATCGATTCCGGCATCCGCCACCGCGGCCATCACTTCGGCGCTCTCGACAAATTCACCGATGGTACGGATACCCAGCTGCCGCGCCAGCAGGGCAATGCTCTGCACAAACGCCATATCCCGATGGTCGTTGATCATATTGGCGATGAAATCGCCCTCGATCTTGATGTAGTCGACCGGGAAGCGCTTGATGTAGTGAAATGAGGAGAAACCGGAGCCGAAGTCATCGATGGCGAACTTGTAACCGTCGATGTGCAGTCGGTTGACGAACTGCTCCAGCATACCGACATTGCGCACGGTATCGCGCTCGGTCAGCTCGAATACGATCTGCTCCGGACGCAGTCCCGCGGCCTCAACCTGACCACGGATACCGTCAAAGAACTCATTCAGCACCAGCGCCTTGGGCGACAGGTTGACAAACAGGAGCCCGTCGTAGCCCTGTTCGGCGGCCAGGCTGAAGGCCTTCTCCATGACGATCAGGTCCAGCTTGTGGATGATCCCGAGCCGCTCCGCCACTTCGATAAATTCACTCGCGGCGACCAGGCGCCCATCCGGTAGCCGGATCCGGCTCAGCACCTCATAGGCGTGGATAGTGCCATCGCCCGACTCCACGATGGGCTGGAAGAAGGGCACCACCCAGCGCTCCTCCACCGCTTGGGTGACCAGTTGAGTCTTCTCGCTGATCTCGCGGAAGGTCTCCAGCAGGTCATCCTGGCCGGGAATGGCCAGCCGGTGCTTACCCTGGGCCTTGGCCTTGTACATCATGTGATCGGCGAACAGGAACAGGTCGTTGGCGTTGTTGGCATGATCCGGGTAGATACCCACGCCGATGGAGACAGATGCGCGCACCGGCTCATTCTCATCCGTGGTATAGAGCACGCTGTCGGCCGCCTCCAGGATGCGCTCGGCCGCCACGTAGGGACTGTCCTCATCCAGCTCGTTGAGCAGGATGACGAACTCGTCGCCTCCGTAACGGGCAAAGATGTCACCGACCCGCAGGCCACTCTTGATGGTGCCGGCAAAACTCTGAAGAAACTTGTCGCCAACCAGGTGCCCGAAGCTGTCGTTGATCGACTTGAAGTTGTCGAGATCGATCACCAGCAGGGCGAAGCGGTGACCGTGGCGTTCGGCGCGCCCGGTCTCGTATTCCATCAGCTCCCGAAACACCCGCTGATTATAGAGGTTGGTCAGGGGGTCGCGGGTGGCGTAATACTCCAGATCCTTGGTGTACTTGGAGATCGCCTTCACCGAACCGATCACATTCAGCAGGGTGGAGAGGATGCTGTCCACCACCAGGGCGCGGGTCGGGTCATCCGCCAGCTCGGCATGTACCCCGACGCCGACAATACCGCCGATCTTGGGTTCGTCCACGATCAGCGACTTGACCTGGACCCGCAGATCCTCCACCGTCAGCTGGAGCGATTCCACATGGGTGCGCGCCACGTGGTGATTGATGCGGTCGATGGGCGAGCCGGCGAAACGCGGGTGCCCGTCCAGGGTCTCTCGCGCGATGTTTTCCAGCACCTCCCGGGTATCCCCCCCGGGAGGTGAATGCCAGAACACCTCCAGGTCGAACACCTCGCTGTCCACCTTAAACACCGAAAACAGCGCATAGGTGGGGATGATCTGGTTGATCTCCAGCAGCAGCTGGCGGACATAGTCCTGCCAGTCGCGCACCACGTCGGAGGTGATCACAAAACGTTCCAGCAGACGGATCTCGAATTCCAGCAGGTCCTTGTCCACCGCCACGTCGCGCAGCTTGGTGACCAGGGTGGTGACCTCGTCGAACACCTGGCGCAACTCCTTAAAGGCGGGACGTGGCGCGGCGTCGCTCAGCGCCCGCAAATCGGCCACCCGGTTGATATTGCCGATGTGATTGCGCAGCCCGGCCAGCGGCACCTCGATGCGCCGGGTGATGAACAGGGCGACCAGAAACGCCACCACCAGGGGCAGGGGTGCGAGCAGGGCAAACACGGTCAAAAACTGGGAGCGTGCCTTCTCCAGGGTCGGCCTCAGGTCCTGGCGGAATTCGATGACGCCGAGCGTGTCGCCGACCTCCGCGTTGCCATGACACCTCAGACAGACCTCGCTCGCCCGCAGGGGAAACAGGTCCCTGATACCGCCGGTCTGGTGCAGCGTGAGCCGCTGGCCGTCCCGGAACAGGGTCTCCAGCGAGGCATCGAACGGCGGTTGCTCGATCTCACCGTAGCGGGCGCTCACCAGCGGGCCGCGGTAGATCTCCAGGCTGTAGCTGGTGTCGTCGGTGCTGTCGCGCAGCCCGGCCAGGAACTGTTCCAGCTCCTCCCGTGACCAGCCCCGGCTCATCACCTGGTACATGGCTGAAAAGACTTGGCCGGAGACGATACGCGCCACCTGCCGGGCATCCTGGCGCAGCGACTGGTCATAGACCTTGGAGACCACCAGGTAGGAGACCCCGAACAGGGCCAGCGAGACCAGGACCGCTGCGGTAAGAATAAAACTTTTTATTGACCGGGCCGGATTGAAGAGTGCACGCACAGCAGGAGATATCCGTTGTTTAGGGAATCAATGAATTCCCTATCGGTCGGCTGAGGAATTTCTTTAGTGCTTATTCGGGCCCGGAGGTGAATCGTGGGGGCACGGTGATCCACCCGGCAACTCCACGTCCAGGAGTCTGTCGGGCTTCATACCAAGGGGTCGGAGTCAGGCCGCCCCGTCCTGCCGGCCTAGTCTGCAGGTTTGCGCGGTCTGACTCCGACCCTTCATATTCTAGAACGAAGTACCCTGGTCTCCACGGATCCGGTGCACGTACTCCATCTCCGGCCCGGCGGCTTCTTCCGGTACCAGCTCGATCAGCAGGTCAATCAGTTCCAGCGCCGTCACCAGGCCCGTGAACGCTCCCTCGCGGTCGGACACCAGCAGCCAGCTTTGCTGATGCTTCTGCATCAGCTGCAGTGCGGTCTTCAGCTGTACATGCTTGGCACAGACCAGCGGATTCCGCTGGAAGAGATCGGCCACCCGGACTTTATCCGAGTCGGCCGGGGAGCGGGTACCGTTCAGCAGGAGGTCACGCTCGCTCAAGGTGCCGGCCAGGCGTCCCCCTTCGATCACCGGCAGGACCCCGGTACTGGCCTTGTGCATGGCCATAACGGCATCCTGCAGCGTGTCGGTGGCGTCGATGGTCGGGACCCTGCGTATCGCGATATCGGTAATTTTCATGATCTCTGCTCGTTGACCGATGCCATATTCCGTGGCGCCCATTCAATCCGCACCCGCTAACCGGATGCCGGCGTGCCGGGTTCCTCGCATGGCCCGCTCCTTGCTTGATAATCATCCTGATCAGGAATGCGCCAATTCTTTCAGGCCCGCGGTTGAGATCCACCATCTCTGGTTGATTTGGACCGCCCCTGCAGACAAAAACCACGAGAGGAGATGTCATGATGCTTGTGCAAAGATTAGCACCGATCTTTTTGGTCAGTGGCATCATATTGACCACCACAGCGGTCCAGGCGGCATATCACGGCACTTCGGGCGGCAACAGGCCGGAGACCGGCGGCAACCCGGAAGGCGCGGCCTCGGTGACCATTCACGCGCCCAAGGACGGTAGCGAACTGCAGGCTGACCAGCCCGTGCAGATCAGTTACCAGGTGACACCCGGCCCCAAGGGGGACCATGTGCACTTGTATGTGAACGGAAAAGAGGTGGCCATTCTGCGCCGCCTGGAGGGCACCCATGAGACCAGCCCGCTGAGTGCCGGGCGCCATGAACTGGCCATCAAGGTCGTGAACCGGGCGCACGTGCCGATCGGCGTGGAGGCCTTGGTCACGGTGGATCTGTTTTGACCGGTGGCGATCGATAGCCTGATCTATTCCCTGATCCAGGTGTTGCATAACCTTGGGGCGGCGCTGGTACTCGGCGCCCCGGTGTTCTGGCTGCTGCTCGCGCCGCCGCTCCAGCGAGCCCGCCCGGTGCTGCTGATCCTGGCGGTGGCATGGGCCCTACAGGGCATTACCGGCGCCGGTTTCGGCAGTGCAAGCTGGTGGCTTTACGGTCGCTTGCCCGACCTTCATCCCATCGCATTCGCGGCGCTGCTGATCAAGATCGGCTGCGTGACCTGTGGGCTGTTGTTCACGCTTTACCTGATCTTCACAGCGCACGGCGCACCCGGACGCCTCTCCTGGGGGGCGCTCGCGGTGTTGGCGGCCATCGCCTTGTCCGCCGCGGCAGTGTTGCGTTGGAATGCCTGAGCGCAGGCACGACCTGCGGCCTGTTTACTTTGGCCGGCGGTGAATCCGGCGCGGCGGGGCAACCAACACTCAACACCTTTCGCGTCGCTGCTCACCCGGCCAACGGTTGAAAAAAACGCATGGGGAACAGCCGCTTGTTCCCTCCGCTGGAACCACCCGGCCGATTTCCAATCATAACCAATGGAGAAACCGTGTGATGCACAGTCTGATCAAACAGCTCAAGGATTTCCTGAACACCTACCTGCTGGTGGAGCTGTGGCGTGGCCTGCGGGTTACCGGACGCTACCTGTTCAAAGAGAAATTCACCGTCCAGTACCCGGAGGAGAAGATTCCCAAGTCCCCACGCTTCCGGGGATTGCACGCACTGCGCCGCTACCCCAATGGCGAGGAGCGCTGTATCGCCTGCAAGCTCTGCGAGGCCACCTGCCCGGCGTGCTGCATCTATATTGAAGCGGGACCGCAGGGCGAGGACGGCATGCGCCGCACCACCCGCTACGACATCGACCTGTTCGTCTGTATCTACTGCGGCTACTGCGAGGAAGCCTGTCCGGTGGATGCCATCGTGCTGACCCGTTTCAGCGAATTCTGTTTCGAGAGCCGCGAGGGTACGCTGATCCATAAACAGCAGCTGCTGGAGATGGGTGACCGGTTCGAGGCGGAGATCGCCGCCGACCGGGCCGCCGACGCCCCCTACCGTTAGGAGTCTGTCGGGCTTGACGCTGATCTACGCGAAAAACCCGACAGACTCCTGGCGCGGAACCCGCCCCGACAGCTGTTCATCCAGGGAACGGCCGCTCCTGCCGCTCGTTCACCGATTGCGTGCGCAACGTGGATTCCGGCGGGACGTGATAATCCACCGCAGGGATATCACCGATAACTATTACCTTGACCTCGAACGCCTGCAACTTTTGTGTCAGGAGCATCAACAACGCGCGTCCCGAATCGAACACCCGGATGACCCGGCTACAATCAATCACGCACACCAGCAGGCGGTCATCCACCTGGGCACAAACGCCCAGCATCGGTCTCGTCAGCGTCAGGTCGAGATTACCATCCACTGTGATTTGCAATCCTTCCCCATGCAAAATATATGAAATATCCATTCCCATAATAACGTCCTCTGTTGTAGTCGGATTTACCTAGTTAGTGTCCGTCCAGAAACTACAGAAATCATCATTCCGGCGAATGCCGGACAAAAGCGCGAAGCGCGTTGAACGCCTGAAAGTCGGCCCGAAGGGTGAGCGAAGCGAATCATCCAGTATCTTGTTGAATCCCCTGGACCCCGGCCTTCTCCGGGGTGACGACAATTTAAATTACGTGCGTTTCTGGATGGACACTAGTTATGCTCATTTCCCTTGCTGGGCGGCGTTATTGAACCAGGAGTGACTTTGCCGCGAATTCGGCCCCGGGTGGGCCTCCAGCATTCCCTGGATTCATCGCTGAACCCTGGTTTCATTGACCACATCGATCTTCGGTGGTTCCGTATTCAGGTGATATTTATGGATTCGATACCTGAGGGTCTCGCGCGTGGTTCCCAGCGCGCGCGCGGTGGCGGTGACATTGTAACCGTAGCGCTCCAGGGCGCTCTGGATGATAAAGCTATCCATCTCATCCAACGCCATCGATCCATCCAGGGGAATCGTCAGACGGGCACCATCAATGCACGGCCGGTCGGGCGCGCCGCCGGGTGCGCTGTCGAGCTGCAGCCAACGGTCGGGAAACAGCTCCCCGTCGGACAGCAGCACGGCCCGCTCGATCACGTTGCGCAACTCGCGCACATTGCCCGGCCAATCATAACCGCGCATCCTGCGATAGATTTTCTCGGGAACAATCTTTACATGGCGCCCGGCCGAGGCATTGAACTCAGCAATTATCAGGGGCAGCAGATCATCAAGATCTTCAAGTCGTTCACGTAGCGGTGGAAGGTCCAGGCGAAACACACTCAGACGATGGTAGAGATCACTGCGGAAGCGGTTTTCCTTCACCTGCCGCTCCAGGTCACGGTTACTGGCAGCCACCACCTGCACGTTCACCTTAACCTGGTGTTCGCCCCCCAATCGGTGCAGGGTCTTGCCCTCGATCGCGGTCAACAGTTTCGCCTGGAGATCCATATCCATCTCACCGATCTCGTCAAGAAACAGCGTACCGCCATCCGCCTGCTCAAGGAACCCGCGATGACGCCCCTTGGCGCCGGTAAATGCACCGGCCTCATGTCCGAACAGTTCCGACTCCAGCAGATCCCTAGGTAACGCGGCACAGTTGACTTCGATAAACGGTCCATCCGACCGGGGGCCGGAGTGATGGAGTATGCGCGCCACCAACCCCTTGCCGGTGCCGGTCTCGCCGGTGATGACCAGGGCACTGAAGGGAACTTCAACAATACGACACAACATCCTGCGAACCTGTTGCGCGATCTTGCCGCGGCCGACAAAGGCATCCGGCAGATAGGCGCGCCCCCCCATCTTCGGTTGATCATGCAGCAGCTGCCGGACACGCGCGCTGCGCCGGGCATCATTCACTATGGTCCTCAACCGCTCCGGGTCACAGGGTTTTTCCAGGAAGTCATAGGCACCCAGGCGCAATGCCCTGACCGACTCCGGGACGCCGCCGAAACCACTCAGGAATACCCATTCACCCGTGTGCCCATGCTGGCGCGCCAGCTCGAACAGATCAATTGAGTTGCCGTCGGGCAAGAGGGTATCCGCCAAGGTAACCAGGGGATCGCGGTCCTGATCGATGAGCTTGTGTCGCGCCTGCTCGAAGTCCGTTGTCAGATCCACCTCCCAATCCAGATGGCGAAAATATCGTGCCAGCTCCACTCCCAGAAATTGATCGTCTTCGATAATCATGAGCGAATCAGTCATATCTCTCCTCCTGAGGCAGGAGCATCAAAACGTGGATGATCGGAGCTTCGCCCCAGGTCAGCGGTTTGGCCGGCCATACCTGTTGCAATCTGTATCGCAACACCAATCGATTCGGCTCCTCACTCTCCATTGTTGTCAATCAAGCGCATCCCTTATTAACGGGGACAAAAAACTTCCCCGTAATGAATACAGGGATCGATCACTGAAGCGGATTGCCCTTGGGACGAATGGGCCCGGGTCCATGCCCGCCGCGTGCCGCAGTCGGGCAGTATGTCCATTCGCCGGCGGGGACTCTATCGGGTTTCAGTGAGCCCGTTCGCCTCGCTATCGAATGGTGACCGCCTGACTGAAAGCACGACCCATTAATGTGGGTGGGTTACGACCCGGTACGGGCCAGAGTTTCCCGTTGCCAATGATCTCCTGACTTGGTTGAACTGGATCGCAAGCGCCGAACAAGTTTGATCATCTCCTTCATGAACATGACTCCGACCATACCTTTTTGCAGTCGCACCACAAATCCCTGAATCCTGAACCTCTCCGGTTCGCTGCCATCAGCGGATTCAAGCAGGACTTCAACGGGAGTATAGGCACTAAAGACATGCCAATCCTTGCACTTGATCGCCGCGCCCGAGAGGCTGATATCCATTAGCTGGCCATCAACCCGGCCCCGGTCAGTTAGCCTTAAGACCACTTTCCGATCCACTTCAATGCGTTGACCTATTCTGTGTTCCATTCACTCCTCCTACTACTCGGTTACTTCTTATATAGTTATTGGGGCTATAAAAGGACCCCCTCTGTTAATTATAAGTCAGCTGCGGATTTTTCAACCCCGGACTCGCCGATTTTGTGATGCGTCTATCCGTCGCACTTATAAAATTTGCGGGCAAAGCCGGCGCGGCGAAGTAACCGTGGCCGACCAGTAAACATTACTACTCACCATAGGCGACAGCCGGACACTCTGCTGGATTTTTTTACCTCGAGCCGATCATATTGACGACATAACAAGCCCGCTGCCGACTGGCTTCACGGAAGATTTTGTTGCCTGTCCGGAATCCACCCGCGACGCGGCGACAAAGCGTGCGCGGACCACGCCCCCAGCCCCGGAAAAGGGGGAATTCTTCATTGGTGTCCTGAATGGGATTCGCCGGCGATACCGCGGCCACCAGGGTGAGCCGGTCATCCGCTGAAGAGACCAGGATCTTGCCGCCACCCACCACCCTGAAGCTGCGCCATCAGCCGGTCGTGCTGTTCGGTAAAGTCCCGCACCCCCTGGTCAACGAGTCCGGCGGTGATGCGGTTCAAATCGATGCCCAGCTGATCGAACTCCTTAATGACCCAGCGCGCATCGTCCCGCCCTTCCTCGATGGTCGCCGCCGGCGTGCCGTGGTCGGCAAACCCATCCGCGGTCGCCTCCCCCATGCGCGAGATCGTGAGGGGTCCGATCAGGGGCTCCACGTACCGCACATCCGAAGCGGCGGTATCCCCGGTGCCCGAGCCAGCACCCGTATCAGCCCAGGCGATGCGTTGGGGTCGGGCCCCGTGAGACTCCAGGCGGCTCCAACGGTCACTGCTCAGCAGCGCAAGGAAGGAGGCATAGGCGAGCTTGGCATTGGCCACGGCCGTCCTGCCGAGCAATGCCGCCGCGACACCGCCAGCCTTCGACGCCGCCTCCTCCTCGCTCAATTTTTTAAGCTGTCGGTCAACCGCCAGATCGATACCGTGGAGGAAGAAACTCGCCACCGAGATCACATCGTTCAGCGATTTGCCCTCTGCAAACCGGCGCTCCAGTGCACGCATGTAGGCATGGAAGGCATCCCAGTAATCCTGCAGTCCGAACAGCAACGTGATATTGACGTTGATGCCGCGGTAGAGCAGTTCTTCGATTGTCGGCATGCATTCACTGGTGGCGGGCAACTCGATCAACAGATTGGGCCTGTCCACCAGACTCCACAACTCCTGTGCCTGCCGCAGACTGCCCGAGGGATCACGGGCAAGGTGGGGGGCGATCTGCAGGTTCGCATACCCCTCCTCCCCCTTGCTCGCCAGGTAGACCGGGCTGAGCAGATCGCAGGCCGCCGTCACATCGGCGATGACCAGGTCACGATAAATACTCTCCGCGGAACCGCCACGTCTCCAGCCGTCCTGGATGCGTGCCTCGTATAACGGGGAATCGCTGATATTCGCCAGATATACCGCGGCATTGGCGGCCACGCCGCCGAGTCGCTGGTGGGCGATGCGCTGCTGCAGCGAACCGTCCTCGAGCATGGCCCGCGACAGGTTATCCAGCCAGAAGCTCTGCCCGTATTTATTCAGTTGAGATAGCCGGGACATGGTCACCCCTCGGTTGACTTGAGTTATAACCGGTATTCGGCACGACAGTCCGCTATGTAATCTGCAATTCAAGTGCCAAGCACCGCCGCACCGGGTCAGCGTTTCGCCAAGTGGATCACGCGGCCCCGACGCCAGGAAAACCGGGGCTTAGGACCCGCGCAAGGATAATTCCGTAGTACCGAGGGCGTTCCTGGGCCACGCTGGCAAGGCACGCTTTGCAGGCAATGGCTGTTCCCTTGCCAAAAAGCGTAACGCCGCCAGCGAGGTCCAGGGGCGACCGAATACAGGAACTTATTCTTACGCGGGTCCTTTTGCACCATATCCGGTTGAAAATAACCCAAGCCCGCAGGAACCCAATATCCGACTGAAATCCGCCGCCTGTTTGATTTTTTTGGCGGCGCCTGGAGGAGCGTCTGTCAGGGAAGCTCCCCCGGAGCCAGGCCATCGAGCGACTCGGAATTGGCCGGTACGCGGAAACGCACCAGGGCGGTCTTGTTATCATCTGAATCGATACGCAGGCCATTCGTTCTGCCATCCGTATCCCGTTCCACGCTCACTGCGACAACTCCCCTGATGATGTGGTCGGCATGGGTCTGATCGTCACGCGCAATTACCACCATATCGGTCCGCTGGCCGTGTCGTTCGACGATGATTTCACCCAGTTCGAGATCGCGTATCGCCTTTTCGGTAGCGTCCGTCAAGCCCGCCTCCAGGTTTCCGGTATCAACCACCCAGAGACAGATCAACCAGCCGCGGTGGGTGCGGCTGAAGCCTTCACATAAATTTCGCCACTGCTCATGCGGTATGGTTTCGAATTCTTCCACGATATCTACCTCCTTCGGATGGAAGTGAATGGGGTTCCGGTGAGATCCCGGCATCGGCTCCGGAGCGGGCTGACTCGATTCCCTTACGCCTTCCGCCAGCATTCCCCGCTATAGTGCCATTTGGATGCCCGGGCGTTGCGCCTGGTTCCGCAATCCACCGGCCGGCGCGGATCCGGGCGTCAACCGGGCGGTGCGCCCGTCGACTCCGAATTGTTCAGTCCGGCCGTCAATGCCAGGCGGAAAGCGTCCTCGAAGGGGATATCGATCGGCTCCACCCATGAGCTGGGTACATACACAGTGTAGCCCCCCACCTGATAGCTCAACGGCAGGTAGACCGCCACCATCCCTTCCGACAGCGACAACATCTCCATGGCGGCGGCCTGATCGGCCGTCTGGAAGCCGATCAGACGCAGCTCGGTGATGGATATCATGACCACCCGGTGCAGATTTTCCTGCCGTTGATCGACCGAAAAATAGTTGGTGAAATCACGCAACGAGCGGTACACAAACTTCACCAGGGGTATTCGTACCAACAGCCGTTCACCCAACCGAAACACCTGCTGGAACAGCCAGAGATCGGCGACCAGGCCGATCAGATAGAGCAGGACCAGGCCGAACCCCAGGCCGACCCCCGGCAGGTAGTAGCTCTCGGAAACCACGGCAACGATGACCGATCGGATGCCGGTTTCTGTGCTGATGACCAGCCAATAGATCAGATAGAGTGTCAACGCTACCGGCAACAGCGTCGCCAGGCCCTTGAGCAGGATATTGGATATGTGGTGCATGTCGCGCTCTCATCGATGGAAGATGCCCGTGCGTGGAGGCATCGGTTGGTCTGGCGGAAGCTGCCGTTGGCACGGGATTTCAGATCGGGCAAAGGCCGCCGCGCACCCCGCTCACCCCGCATATAGCCTGCCAGCCATCGCGGTCGGGAAAGGCCAATCCGGCGCGTCCCGCTCCTCGAGGACGCGGGCGTCTCTATGGGACCGCCGCGCGCTGGCATGAAACTTGATGCCCCTTTAATCGGTGATCCGGAAAAAGGAGTGCCACCCGGTATCCGGGTGGACAGGGTATGGAACCGAGGAGGAGATATGAAAAAGACCGACCAGATGCGACGTAGCGTGCTCAAGGGTATTGCCGTTACTGTCTGCTATTGTGGCGCACCGCAACTGCTGATTGCCCAGGAGGCATCGAAAGAAGCAAAAGTACCCAAGGAACAGGCCAAGTACCAATCAAGTCCCAACGGCGAGATGCGCTGTGGCAACTGCATGCATTTCCTCGCCGACACCAGTACCTGTCGCTTGGTCGAGGGACCGGTGGAAGAGTCGGGTTACTGTACCCTGTGGGGCTCCGCCACCAAATAACCCGATCGTTGCAAAAATCAACCTGTAGGAGCGGCGCCTCGCCGCGAAATCGGCCCGGGGGCGGGCCTCCTACAGGGTGCACTGCTGGACTCCACCAGCAGTGCATTCCAGGAAACCATGCAACCTATCTATTTCATCCGGCAGATATACGGAGTGAAACAAATCATTGGGTCATGATTAATGCAACTATTGGGTTAATACCTGGGACTTGGATTAGCCGTTCCGCGCGGAACGGAGCCGCCTGTTGACGAAGCCCGGTACCCCGGCCGGGAGCGGAGGCGGTGGATATGCTCCGGACATGGGTGATTTAAACCGCTCCGCGGTGTGGGGCGGGTTTGCCCGGCGTCACGCCGCCCCGCCCGAGCTATCCGCAACAGCCTGAAATACCCGCACTTGCCCTGGGTCGATCCGGCCCGGATGAGAACGCCGCCAGCGCGGAACAGGGTTGGCACAAATAACGCAAGAATATAGCCCCACAATAAGCCGGAATGAGTATCTCCATTCCGGCTTATCTCCCTATAGGCCATAGGAGAAACAATCATGAAAGTGACTATTGATATGCCGATGGTGCAGCGCTGCTCTGTCGATGAGTGCGCCTATAACCATGATTCCTGTTGTCATGCCAAGGCCATCACCATTGGTGATGGGGTGCATCCCGGTTGCGACACCTTCCTGAGTGGATCCACCGGCCACACCCGGGCATCGATCATGGCCGGGGTGGGGGCCTGCAAGGTCGGCGATTGCGAATACAATGACGATCTCGAGTGTTCGGCCGACAGCATTGAGGTGGCTATCACCGGTGACACGGCAGAGTGTATGACCTGCAAGCTGCACTGAGAACCGCGGCGACCGTTACGGCCAACCGCGTGACACCGTAGGGGCACCCCCCCGTGGTTGCCCGTTTCATAGTGACGGCCCCAAATTCCGGGCAGGCACGGGGGGCCTGCCCCTACATTGCCCGCGCCGTCATACCCGGTTGTGGCGTCCCATACACCGTAGAGGCCCCCCCCGTGGTTGCCCCTCTCGCCGTCGCGCTCAAGCCTTTGACAGCGCCCGGTCAACATCCTCAAGCAAGTCGTCCATGTCCTCCAGTCCCGCCGACAGTCGGACCAGGCCTTCACTGATCAGGTGCTCGGCCCGCTCCTCGGGGCTGTACACGGAATGGGTCATGCTGGCCGGGTGCTGCGCCAGGCTTTCCGCATCCCCCAGACTGACCGCGCGGGTGATCAGGCGCAGCTCGTTCATGAACCGGCAACCGGCCCGCAGGCCGCCCTTGAGTTCGAATGCAATCATCCCTCCCGGCGCCGCCATCTGGCGCTCGGCCAGTTCGTGTTGCGGAAAAGTCTCCAGTCCCGGGTAATGACAGATCTCCACCTTGGGGTGTGCCGCCAGCAATCCGGCGATTCCCCGGGCGTTCTGGCAATGCCTGTCCATGCGCAACGCGAGCGTCTTCAACCCGCGCAGGATGAGGAATGCATCCTGCGACGACAGCACCGCTCCGGTCATGTCCTTGAGGCCGGAGAAGCGCACCTGATTCAGCGACTCCGCGGGTCCGACGATGGCGCCGGCGATCAGGTCACCGTGCCCGCCAAGATACTTGGTGGCGGAATGCACCACGTAATCCGCGCCGAGCTCGAGCGGCCGCTGCAGGTAGGGGGTGCAGTAGGTGTTGTCCACCACGACCTTGGCGTCACAGGGCCTGGCGATGGCCGCGATGGCCGCGATATCGACCAGCCGCATGTTGGGATTGGCCGGCGACTCGAAGAACACCAGCCGGGTCCTGTCGCTGATTGCTTTCGCCAGGTTTGCCGGCTCGGTCAAATCGACATGGGTTATCTTTACGCCAAACCGGGTCAGGCCGTGATTGAAATAGGCATAGGTGCAACCGTAGAGCGTCTTGTCCGCGATCACCTCATCGCCCGGCTGCAGCAGGGTCCAGAGCAGCGAGGTGGTGGCCCCCATGCCCGAGGCGGTGACCAGCGCCGCCTCCCCGCCCTCGAGATCGGCGATGCGCTGTTCCAGCAGCGCCGTGGTCGGGTTGCCGACGCGGGAATAGACATACCCCGCCTGCTCGCCGGCAAAGCGGGCGCTGCCGTCGCCCACGGCCGGAAAGGTGTAGGTCGAACTCAGATAGAGGGGGGGATTCAGCGCCCCATGGCCCGCGTACGGATCGTAACCGTGATGAATCGCCCGGGTGGAAAAGCCCGCTTTGCCTTGTGTTGATCCGCTCATGGGTCTGCATCATTCCTAAGTGTGTCTGATCGAAATAATATTCGTCTATCTGACGAGTAATCAGTATATTGCTCGTCATTCATGGATTACCATGAAATGGTTTTCGGCATATAAGGATCGAAATGACACTCGACCGAATCGACATCGAAATTGTCAGGCTGTTACAGAACAATGCTCGGCTATCCAACAAACAGATCGCCGCCGAAGTGGGACTGGCGCCCTCCAGCGTGCATGAACGGTTGAAGCGGTTGTGGGAAAACGGGGTATTGAGCGGAACCCATGCCGAGGTGGACCCGGCGAGCCTGGGCATCGGGCTTGAGGCCCTGTTCATGATCGAGCTGGCCAAACACGAAAGAACGACCGTCGATCAGTTCATGGATGACATGTTAACCATCCCCGAGGTGCGCTCGGCTCACCTGATCACCGGCCGGTATGACCTGGTCATCCACGTCGCTGTACGCGATACCCGGCATCTGAAGAACCTCGCCCTGGACCAGTTCACCAACCGGCCCGGCGTCACCCGCATCGAGACATCCATCATCTACGACACCCGGGTAAATCATGAGCTGCCGGATCTGCGGAACAGCCATCAGGAGTAGTACCCGCCGCATGCCCTCCGGCAACCGTTAGCGGTTGCGGCACAGGACCACAGGTGTCGGAGTCAACCCGGCTCTCCACTGTGTATCATTTCACCGGACCGGGCCCGGTTTGACTCCGACACCTCCGTGGTTGACGCCTCCGTGGTTCAGGGATATTAATTTCTCCACACAAACCCTTGACCCTGTAGTCGACTACAGGGTTTATACTGTCGTAAAATCGTCGCAGGGCGCTGCCCATCGCGACCCATTTCACGGGGACAGATCATGGAAAACCTCACCATCGGCAAACTGGCCAGGCAGGTAGACCTGGGGGTCGAAACCCTGCGCTACTACGAGCGCAGGGGACTCATCGAGCCCCAGAGCCGCACCGATTCCGGTTACCGGCTCTACAGCGAGGATGCCCGGGAACGCCTGCAATTCATTCGCCGCGCCCAGGTGCTCGGCTTCTCGCTGGACGAGGTGGCGGAACTGCTCTCCCTGAGCGACCGCCCGGAGCAGAGCGCCGCCGAGGTGAAACGGCTCACCCGCGCCAAGATCGCCGACATCGAGACCCGCATACTCGATCTGGAAAGAATGAAGTCCGCCCTGTCGGCGCTTGAAGAGCAGTGTCCCGGTCACGCTGGCACCACCGCGGAATGTCCCATCCTCTCCGCCCTGAATCAGCAAGCGCCCGAACCCGTGAATGGAGATATCGCATGAGCCAGCTTGAACTCGGCATCAAGGGAATGACCTGCGCCAACTGCTCGGCACGGGTGGAGCGCACGCTCGGCAAGCTGGAGGGGGTGAGCGAAGCCCCGGTCAACCTTGCCACCGAGCGGGCCAGCATCCGCTACGACGCATCGCTGATAACACAAGCCGCACTGATTGATGCGGTACGTGACGCCGGCTATTCGCCGGTGGTCGATGAACTGGAGATCGGGGTCGGCGGCATGACCTGCGCCAACTGTTCCGCGCGGGTGGAACGCATCCTCAACAAACTGCCCGGGGTGATCCAGGCCAGCGTCAACCTGGCCACCGAACGGGCCACGGTGCGTTTCGTGCCAGCCACCCTGGGACAAGACGAGATCGCCAGCGCCATCCAGGAGGCGGGCTACGAGCCACGCCCCCTGGAGGAGGATGGCGACGCCGAGGCACGGGAGGAGGCAGCCCGCGAGGCGGGCCGCCGGGCCATGCGCCACGACCTGTTGCTGGCGGTGGCCCTGACCCTGCCGGTGGTGATTCTGGCCATGGGCCCCCACTTTCTGCCCGGCTTCCAGGAGATCCTTGACGCGCTGGCGCCACGGGGCCTGTGGGAGTGGCTCCAGGCGCTGTTGACCACGGTGATCATCCTCGGTCCAGGCCGACGCTTCTTCCGTCCCGGCTGGATCGCCTACCGTCACCTGTCACCCGACATGAACAGCCTGGTGATGACCGGCACCGGCGCCGCCTGGCTCTACAGCTTGCTGGTATTGCTGCAACCCGGACTGTTCCCGCCGGACGCACGCAACCTCTACTTTGAATCGGCGGCGGTGGTCCTGACGGCGATTCTGATGGGCAAGTACCTGGAGGAGCTGGCCAAGGGGCGCACCTCCGCCGCGATCCGCAAGCTGGTGGGACTGCAGGCCAAGACCGCCCGCGTGCTGCGGGACGGCGTAGAGGAGGAGGTACCGCTGGGTCAGGTACAGCGCGGTGACCGGGTGGTGATCCGGCCGGGCGAGCGGATCCCGGTGGATGGTGATGTACTCGAAGGCGAGAGCTACGTCGACGAGTCGATGCTCACCGGCGAACCGGTGCCCGTCGCCAAGCACCCGGGCGACAGCGTGGTGGGTGGCACCGTCAACCAGCACGGCCAGTTACAGGTCACGGCCACCCAGGTGGGCAAGGGGACCGTACTGGCGCAGATCATCCGCCTGGTGGAACGGGCCCAGGGGGCCAAGCTGCCGATCCAGGGGCTGGCCGACCGGGTGGTACGGGTATTCACGCCGGTGGTCCTGGTCATCGCAGCGGTCACCTTCACGGCCTGGCTGGTGCTGGGGCCCGACCCGGCGATCACCCTGGCGCTGGTGAGCGCGGTAGCGGTGCTGGTGGTCGCCTGTCCCTGCGCCATGGGCCTGGCCACGCCGGCCGCCATCATGGTGGGTACTGGCCGGGCCGCCGAGCTGGGCGTGCTCTACCGCAAGGGAGAGGCGCTGGAACGCCTCTCCCACGTGACCCGGGTGGTGTTCGACAAGACCGGAACCCTGACAGCGGGCCACCCCGAACTCACCGACCTGGAGGCGGTGGATGGCGACCGGGATACGGCCCTGCGCCTCGCCGCGGCCGTCGAGGCGGGCAGCGAGCACCCGCTCGCCACCGCCATCGTGAACGCGGCGCGGGAGCAGAACCCCGCCCTACCGGCGGTGGAGGCATTTAGCGCGATCCCCGGCTATGGTGTCACCGCCCGGGTGGAGGGACAACTGGTTCAGCTCGGCGCGTTGCGCTACATGGAGCGCGAAGGGATCGATGTCGGTGCCCTGGCCGCCAACGCAGACGGCTACTCAAGCGACGGCAAAACCCCCATCTACCTCGCGGTGGACGGCAGCGTGCGTGCCGTGCTGGCGGTCGCCGACCCGCTGAAGGCCGAGGCGGCCGCGATGGTGGTGGAGCTGCACCGGCGGGGACTGCAGGTGGCCATGATCACCGGCGATACCCGCAAGACCGCCGAGGCAATCGCCCGCCAGGTCGGCATCGACGAGGTGCACGCCGAGATCCTGCCGGACGGCAAGGCCAACACCGTCCAGGAGATGCAGGCCCAGGGCCAGAAAGTAGTATTCGTCGGTGATGGCATCAACGACGCGCCGGCGCTGGCCCAGGCGGATGTGGGTATTGCGGTCGGCTCGGGAACCGATATCGCCATCGAGGCGGCGGACGTCACCCTCACCCGCGGCAACCTCGGTGGGGTGATCACCGCCATCGATGTGGCCCGGCGGACACTCTCAACCATTCGTGGCAACCTGTTCTGGGCCTTCATCTACAACATTCTGCTGATCCCGGTGGCAACCGGTATCTTCTACCCGACCTTCGGCCTGCACCTCGATCCGATGGCGGCGGGCGTGGCGATGGGGCTCTCCAGCGTCTTCGTGGTCGTCAACAGCCTGCGGCTGCGCCGCCTGCGCCCCACCCGGCTGGGCGACCGGGCTCCTTCGGCCACCCAGGCAACGCAGGGGAACATCCCCCGCGCCAGCCAGGCGACTACCTAGTGTTCATCCAGAAACGCACGCAATCTAAATTGTCGTCACCCCGGCGAAGGCAGGGGTCCAGGGGATTCAACAAGTTACTGGATGATTCGCTTCGCTCGCCCTTCGGGCCGACTTTCAGTCGTTCAACGCGCTTCGCGCTTTTGTCCGGCATTCCCGAAAATGACGATTTCTGTAGTTTCCGGGTAGGCACTACCTAGTCAATTCAATGTAACAACCCCTAAGCGGAGGCAATAACGATGGAAACAAAACTGAAGGTAACCGGCATGACCTGCATGCACTGCGTCGGCGCGGTAAAGAAGGCCCTGGAACAGATTCCAGGCGTCGAGGCGGCGGACGTCAGCCTGGAGCAGGCCCAGGCCGTGGTGACCGGGAGTGCCGATGTCGCATCCCTGGTGGCGGCGATCACGGAGGAGGGATACAGCGCCGAGGCGCAATAACACCCCGGCCGCAAGCCGGGCGGAGGGCCCTCCCGGTTCCGGGAAGGGCCCTCCGTTCAGCGGGGGTTTGCACAATTGTTCAGAATTCGCGGTAGAGGGGCTGGCACCTTCTGTCGAGGGACGCCGTTAACCCATCCATGGGGGCTCGCTGCCGCCATCCCTGGCGGCAGACGCCCTCGGCAGAAGGCACCAGCCCCTCTGGACAAACGTGTAATGCTCCCCGTTCAGCGCCCCTCCCATCGCTCCCCCCCAGGCAACTCCCCAAATTTCAAAGGGTTGTCTCTACGCCCGGGCGTGCGACACTGGGCCCATGAATCTCAGCAACAGCTATTCCGAACTGCCCGGGAATTTTTACGCCCACGTCCAAACCGCCCCGGCCCCCAAGCCCCACCTACTGGCCTGGAATGAGGACCTTGCCCGGCACCTCGACCTGGATGAACTGACGCAGGACAGAGCGCACCTGGCGCGTATCTTCAGCGGCAGCGAACCCCTGCCCGGTGGCGTCACCATCGCCATCGCCTATGCCGGCCACCAGTTCGGCAATTTCGTGCCCCAACTGGGCGATGGACGGGCCGCCCTGATCGCGGAGGCGATCAGCCCCGTCGACGGTCGGGCCTACGATATCCAGCTCAAGGGGTCCGGACTGACCCCCTTCTCGCGCAATGGCGATGGCAAGTCTCCGCTGGGACCGGTGATCCGCGAATACCTGGTCAGCGAGGCGATGTACCGGCTGGGCGTCCCCACCACCCGCTCCCTGGCCGCCGTCGCCAGCGGTGGGAGGGTCATGCGCGACCGGGTCCACCCCGGTGGCGTTCTGACACGGGTGGCCGCCAGCCACCTCCGGGTGGGTACCTTTGAATACTTCGCCGCGCGCAATGACCGGGACGCGCTGCAAAGTCTCGCCGACTACGCCATGGCACGCCACTATCCCGAAGCCGTAGCGGCCGAACGCCCGCTGCTGGCCTTCTTCTCGGCGGTGGTTGCCGCCCAGGCCAGGCTGGTCGCGCACTGGATGGCGCTGGGGTTTATTCACGGCGTCATGAATACCGACAACACGGCCATCTCGGGGGAGACCCTGGATTACGGCCCCTGCGCCTTCATGGACGAATTCCATATCGACAAGGTGTTCAGCTCGATCGATCACCGCGGCCGTTACGCCTACGGCCGGCAGGCGCACATGGCGCAATGGAACCTGGCCCGACTGGCCGAATGCCTGATGCTGCTGGATGGCACGGTGGATGAGTATGAAGCCCTCCTGTCGGCCTTTCAGGGGGATTTCGAGGCCCGCTACGCGGCGTTGATGTGCCGGAAACTGGGTTTCCCGGAGCCCATCGAAGAACATCAGGAATTGGTGACTGCCTGGCTGCAACGACTGCAGAACGAACAACTGGATTACACCCAAAGCTTCCGTCAACTGGCCTCAAGACTGGACGCCAATGACCCACCCCTGTTTGATGATTTTGAGGCGCGTTGGCTGCAACAGATCGACCGGCAGCCCGGAGGCCGCGAGCAGGCGGCCCGGATCATGGCGACCAGCAACCCCCGGTTCATCCCGCGCAACCACCAGGTGGAGCGTGCCATACAGGCCGCCTATGAGGATGACTTGAGCATATTCAACGAACTTCAACAGGTACTGTCGGCTCCGTTCCAGGAACACCCCGGCCTTGAGCACTACGCACTCCCGCCCGAGAAACATGAACGGGTGTTGGCTACCTTTTGTGGCACCTAGCAGCGCTCTCTCATCCCTCAAGCCTCTTTTTCAACAACTGTTGCGCAACCCGGGATTCGTGCGATTTACCTACGCCCGCTGAACAGCTCTGCCCTGCCCTTTCCAGGCGGTACAGCGGAATCACCCCTCTTATGGAGGAGCGTCAAATTAAGGAAAATTACAATATCCTGACTTTTCAAACGATCGCATCTTTCCGTCCTGTGTCCACGGACAGTGGACACTTTAATACAGAAATGCACGAGGCAAGTTTCAAGATTCGCCCGCCTTGGCGGTCACGAACTGACTGTCAGCTCAATCCACCGCAAAGAGGAATGACTACACATGCTGACAATGCCCTCTCACACGCAGCAACAGGGGCACAATTTTTTGTAGGGTGGATAAGCGACAGCGCATCCACCGCGGTCGTTCCCTGGATAAAGCAAAGGTGGATGCGCCTACCGGCTTATCCACCCTACGAAACTGCATCGAAGGCGTAGCCGGCCCCCAGATCAATTCCCAAACACCCCCTTGAGCTTGTCCATAAAACCACCCTCTTCGCTCCCCTTCTGGTCCGACGGCTTCGAGCCGCCGGCGGAACCACCCTTGGCCAACGCTGTTTGGCAGGGGTTGTCATCGGAGGTAGCCTTGTTCCAGAGCCCCTCCAGCAGCAGCGAGGTGCCGCCGGTGGCGATCGCCCCGTACAGTTTCAGGCCGGCCTTGGCGGTGCCCTTGGCATCCAGTCCCATCTCGGGCCGGCTGAGGGGCCCCGTCAACCGGGCCGCGCTGACCAGGTCGCCGGCGGTAATCCCCAGGTCCGCGGTATCGCCCCGGGGCATCGGCTTGAACCCGACGTCCAGCAGCTCGTTTTTCAGGTCGATGGTGCCGGCACTGACGATACTCATCTGCCGGGTCAGTATGGCGACCCGCTTGTCATATTCGGCCACGCCATTGCTGAATTGCAGGTTGACCACCGCGCACTCCATTTCGGTGTAGGGCTCTTTATCGGCTAACGGGTTAAGCGCCCTGAAAAGCTGGTTCAGCAGGTCGCCGCCCACCAGGTCGAGATGGCGGTTATTGATCTTTCCCTCGCCGACACTGATCAACAGCCGACCGTTCAGGCCCCCCATCAGGGCGGCGACGGATTCGCCCCGGGCCTTCAGGTCGATATCGATAGAGGCCGGCCCCTGCTGCAGCGGCGCCTCTTCGCGGGAGCCGAGCAGCAGCGTCCCAAGCACCACATCCTTACCTTCAAGACGCAGGGCCAGAGAAGCGGGACTGCGGTTGCCGTTCAACTCGGCACTTCCGGTCACCCGGCCGCCACCGGCCAGCATTGCCAGCGGCTGGATGGTGAGCACGCCGCCTTCAAGTCGCAGGGTGGCATCCAGATCGTTCAGCGTATAGCGATTACCCAATACCTGCTTGCTACTGAAGCGGACATCGGCCGTGAGACCCTGCGGCGCATCCAGCGGCAGAGGTGCGGCCGAGAAGAGCTTGCCACCGGCCTCCTGTTTATCCGCCTCCTTCTCGTCGCGGCGCAGATCCAGCCGGTCGGTGGCCAGGGTTGCCTCCAGATGGGGTGGCTGCGCGAGCCGGTCGAACATGAGCGACCCGGTCAAGCTGTCCTGGTTGTGGGTGAGCTGGAACCGCTCCAGGGTGATCCGGGAGAGCGCCCCGACAACCTCGCCCTCCCCCTGCCACTGCACCTTGCGCTCACCGAGGGCGAGCTTCAGATCGAACCGCAAATCACCCCCGGAGGTCATCGCCGCCAGGCTCTCCAGCTCACCCTCCACGACCAGGGGCTCACCGTTGTAGACACCTTCAATGGAGAGGTCAAAGGGAGCGACCAGGGTGTCGGCCGAGGCGTGCAGCCGGTCGATGGTCAGCTCGAGCGGATCGCCCGTCGCCGACAGAAAACGGATACGGGCAGTCTCGATCAACAGATCGCTAATTTCGGGAAGGGCGACGCCAGCGGACGGCGCGGCCTCACCGGGATCACTTTTCTTGAATTGCCAGTTGGCCTCTCCCTTGGCGTTGCTCTCCAGGAGGATATCGGCCTGCCGCGCGATCAGCCGCGTCACCCGGACATCACCGCTCAGCAACGGCAGCAACTCCACTTGCACCGCCAACTGGCCAATCGAAGCCATCCGCTCCGTCGAACCCCAGGGGGCGTTGGCGAGCGACACCCCGCTGACCTCGATACTGGGGCGGAGCGAAATCGACAGCTCCAGGTCCCCCTCGATCGTCAGCTTGCGCCCGGTGAGCGCCTCCACCTCTGCCACCACCTGGGGCTTGTACTGGTTGAAATCGAGCGACATCAGGATGCCGATCAGCACCAGCGGTGTCAGTATCAGCAGGAGGATCAGGATGCGGAGGATGGTTGTCTTGGTATTCATGGGGGATTCACATTATATTGAATGGTGTTTAATACGCGTAGGGTGGATAAGCTTGCGCATCCACCGGAACATGTTGGAAGCGCCGATACCGTTCTCGGCACGCAGAGTGATGGAAGAACCGGGAACGACGCAATCCATACTTACTCGCTCAAATCAATGTCAACAAGGCACTCATGGGCACGCTGCACCCGTGGGCTCTGACAGGGGATAAGGTTAGCGCATGACATCCACGAGTGCTTTTTGCAGTGTCTCAGGCAGCAACTTTGCAGCCGCCTGGTAGTAACGCATAAACTTTCCACCAACGCGCTCTGCCGCATCCATGGCTGCCAGCGGGGTCCAGTTGCGACCGAATACCGAAACTTATTCTTACGCGAGCCCTTAAGCCCATCATGCGACTGAACGGTCACGCACGCTTCGCATACCATCGAAAACCGGGCCGGCAATGCTATCCGGAAAATCTCCCGGTATAAGGCCCGATACTTGCCTGATAACCTCATCGACCGATTCCATCATCTCGACAACCAGCCGCTGTGCCATCTTTTCATTGAAACCTACCCGCCTGGCTGTACTGGCGAAGTGCCGCGGCTGAATATCTGCCCAACGATAGTGACG
Organism: Sedimenticola hydrogenitrophicus; assembly: GCF_029017505.1. Lineage (GTDB taxonomy): Bacteria > Pseudomonadota > Gammaproteobacteria > Chromatiales > Chromatiaceae > Sedimenticola > Sedimenticola hydrogenitrophicus_A. The sequence continues at coordinate 1,542 of NZ_JAQGEI010000004.1, read as the reverse complement.
GTTATGCCCGCTCAGCGCCATTGCCATCCTGATCTTCTGCTTCTGTAGCTGCCTGGAGGCCAACAGGGGGTGAGCCGACATGATGTCGTAGAGCGGCGTCAGACGGAATCGTCCCTCCGCCTCAATAAACACACTGAAATTTTTCGCATGCCCGTCGATGCCCGCCAATAACCAGAACAGCACCTGGCTTTTGAAGAATAGTGCCCGGTCGCGCTTCGCCTCCCGTGATTGCTGGAGAAACCGCATGATCGGCTCAATGCCCGGCCCGCCATCACTTTCATACTTGATGTTGGGTGAAACACCGAGCGCCTGACACATATCTTCCTGGGGAAGGCGCATGATCCACCCATCGCCATAACGACGGTCAAAGCGCTCCACGACAAGCACCTTCGCCCCGTCAAAGCGGGCCACCTCGGCATGGCATACCGGTAACCCGAAAGCCGCCGCGATCTTCAGACAAAGCCATTCATTCTCACAGCTTTCACGTAGATCCATCCCGGAATGTTCAATCACACCAATCGGCAGTTTAAAGATGTGGGTCGTGGGCGTGGCGCCTGCCGGAAGGAGCCAGGCATCGTGTTTCCGCAACAGTGCCGTTTTCTCCTGGGCACCGGCAATGGAAATTCGAAAGTCATCGCCATCCTCTGCATTCATACCCAGGGGTGCGTTCCGGTAGTTGTTCAGCAACCGTGCAATCTGCCCATCAGTCAGCGGCGCCCCCTTGATGCAACGCACAGCGGGTGGGGACTCATCACTCGGGATGATTTGCACCGCGCCCACACAATCCATTCCAATCGCCGCCAACAGATCGAACGGGTGTGAAGTCACCGCCTTGAATCGTGCCTGGATCCGTTCACGGATTTGCGGATTGTCCGGCAACAGGTTGTCAAAATAATTGAAGACAACCTCACCGGTGTAGGGTTGCCGGCGTAAGCGCATCGAGAGTGAAACCGGGCGCGCCCCTTTCGTTTCCAGCCAGCTTAAGCTATAGGTAAAGGCCAGTGCCCCAGTGGCACTCTTGGTGAGTTCACCAACCTGGATGCCGTTCATCCAAACACCCAGCGACCGGCTCTTGCTCACCATGGCTCACTCCATTGTTCCTTATCCCCCTCGACCACGGATTCACCTTTCGGCACGAGATGCACCTCGAGTTCCAGAGCGGAAAGGAGTCGAAACAGGGTATCCAGGCGCACGTTATCGGGCCTGGTCTCAAATTTTGAGACGGTATCCTGGCGAATAACCACTTCTTCCGCCACCTCGGTTTGCGACAGGCCACGCGCCTTACGCAGGTCCCGGTAGTATGCCGCCAGATCTTTCGGGGAATGAATCAGCATGATGGTCTTCTCCGTGCCGGAAGATTCGGCACCGTTTTACACGCGATTGCAGGTATTGATGAATATATACGCAATTGCGTGTAAAAACAATAATACACGCTTTTGCGTGTATTTACAGGCATCAACAGGTTCTCCCCATCACACCAGGCTCTCCAGATAGGGCTGCATCACTTTATTGACACGGCAGATCTCCGCATAGCGCATTAGC
>NZ_JAQGEI010000003.1 GCF_029017505.1 Sedimenticola hydrogenitrophicus | reverse complement strand
CGCATGAAACTATTCAACTTGCCCGACCTGGGCGAAGGACTGCAGGAGGCGGAGATCGTCTCCTGGCAGGTAAAACCCGGTGATACTGTCGAACAGGGGCAACTGCTGCTGTCGGTGGAGACCGCCAAGGCAATTGTCGAGATCCCCTCGCCCGAGGCCGGCGTCATCGCCAAATGTTACGGCGAGGATGGCGACATCGTGCAGGTGGGCGATCCCCTGGTGGAGTTCCGGGTCGCGGGCGAAGCCGCGGCGGCGGAACCGGCCAAACCGGCCCGGGAGGACAGCGGCACGGTGGTGGGCGAGGTCAAAAGCGGCACCGGGGTGATCAAGGAGCGGGCCAGCGAAATCACCAGCCGTGGCGGCGGCGGGATCAAGACGACGCCGGCGGTGCGGGCCCTGGCCAGACAACTGGATGTGGACCTCTCCATCGTCACCCCCACCGGCCCCAAGGATACGGTCACCGCCACCGATGTACAGCGGGTGGCCCGAATCCTTGCCGAGGTCGGCCCCATGGAGCTGCTGCGCGGAGTCAGGCGTTCCATGGCGCGCAGCATGGCCCAGGCGCACGCCGAAGTAGTCCCGGTGAGCCTGTTCGACGTGGTGGATATCCAGCACTGGAAGGAGAACGAAGACGTCACCGTACGGCTGATCCAGGCGATCCTGGCGGCCTGCGAGGCGGAACCGTCACTGAACGCCTGGTTCGACGCCCATGCCATCGGCCGACGCCTGCTGAAAAAGGTGCACCTGGGCATCGCCACCGACACCTCGGACGGCCTGTTTGTCCCGGTCATTGCGGATGTCGGCCAGTACTCCGCCGGCCAACTGCGGGAGGAACTGGACCGCATCAAACAGGCGGTCAGGGAGCGCAGCATCGCCCCGGACAAGCTGCGGGGGAACACCTTCACACTCTCCAACTTCGGCACCATCGCCGGCCGCCATGCCAATCCCGTGGTGGTGCCGCCCACGGTGGCGATCCTCGGGGCGGGCCACAGCTATCCGGCCGTCGTTCCGGTCGACGGCCAGCCCGCGGTGCACCGGCTGCTGCCGCTGTCACTCACCTTCGACCACCGGGCGGTTACCGGCGGCGAGGCGGGACGCTTCCTCGGGGTGGTGATGGCGTCGCTGGGTCAGTAGGCGATTGCCGCAACCCCCAACGGTGGGTTACAACGTGCCTGTGTGTGCGTACATGAAAGGGTTTACGGCGTGTCTTGGAATCCTTTACCCGGACGCTATCCGCCCAATATCGGAAACAGCGCCAGAATCTGACAAAGTAGAACTAATCGGGATCGGAGCAAAAAACCAGACCGCGGAATAGCTTGCCATCCGATTCAACCTATCGACCGCCTGCTGCGTAAAGCGTATCATGTCAACCCAGATAGCCTACCGTAGCATAAAGGGAATTTTCGACCGCCATGTCCATCACCCATCGCACCTTCTGGCGAGGTTTCCTGGATTGCAGCCCCTTCATCCTGGTGGTGGCGCCGTTCGGCCTGCTGTTCGGGGTGGCGGCCGGGGAGACCGGTCTCGATCTGATCCAGACCATGTCGATGACCGTCCTGGTGATCGCCGGAGCCGCACAATTTACCGCGCTGGCACTGCTGGATGATCACACGCCCACCTTCATCATCATTCTGGTCTCCCTGGCGGTAAACCTGCGCATGGCGATGTACTCCGCCGCGCTGGTGCCGCACCTCGGGAAGGCGTCGCTCAGAACCCGCCTGCTGGCATCCTATTTCATGGTCGACCAGACGTTCGCGGTCTCCATCAGGCAGTATGAACACGCACCCCAGTGGCCGATACAAGAGAAGCTGGCCTACTATTTTGGTGCCGCCGCCAGTATTTGCCCGTTCTGGTACGGATTCTCCCTGCTGGGCGCACTGATCGGAAAGGCGATTCCGGAATCCTATGCACTCGATTTCGCCATCCCGATCTGCTTTATCTCCCTGGTGGCACCGATGCTGCGCAGCCTGCCCCACCTGGCGGCGGCACTGACATCGGTCACCCTGGCCCTGTTGCTGGCCTGGATGCCCTACAACCTCTGGTTACTGGTGGCCGCGGTGGGCGCGATGATGGTGGGTGCACGTACCGAGTTGTGGGTGAAGGAGCACTAGTGCTCCGTCAACGTGATAATTACGGATTCAGCGTCCCTGTGGCGTTTTGCAGCAAGGCGCAGTGCGCCGGCAATGTCGGGTTCCCTTGTCAAGCGCTGCAACGCGGCTGCGGAACGCCACAGGGACGCCCGAAGGGTGAGCTTGTCAGCGCCCATGGACGGCGTTGCGCCTCTTGCCAAGGGAGCCGGCCATTGCCGGCGAGGCGCGCCTTGCCATGAACGCTGACAAGCTCACTGAACTCGCAATTATCACATTGACGGAGCACTCAGCATGAGCCCGGACAACGGCACCATCTGGATCATCATCGCCGGCCTCGGCCTCGGCACCTACCTTATCCGTTTCTCCTTTCTCGGTCTGATCGGCGGGCGCCCGCTGCCGGAATGGTTGTTGCGTCATCTGCGTTATGTGGCGGTCGGCGTCCTCCCGGCACTGATCACCCCGCTGGTGATCTGGCCGAATGCCACCGGTGGTCAACCCGAACCTTCCCGGTTGCTAGCCGCCTTGGCCGTGCTGGTCGTGGGTGTCTGGTGGAACAACGTAATCGCCGCCATCGCTGCGGGTATGCTGACCCTGTATGGCGTGCAATTTATCATCGGATCCATGTAAAAACCCTTTGACCCAGTGAAATACTCAACTATTATTTTTGATGCATTGAGCAATGCGTCAGCCCTGACGGGCGGAGGAGGAATACCATGACTTTACGACTCGGCGACGAAGCCCCTGATTTCGTTGCGGAATCCACCCAGGGGAAGATTAAGTTTCATGAATGGCTCGGCGACGGATGGGCAATCCTGTTCTCCCATCCCAAGGACTTCACCCCGGTCTGCACCACGGAACTGGGCTATCTGGCGGGCCTGAAGCCCGAATTCGACAAACGCAACTGCAAAATCCTCGGCCTCAGCGTGGACCCGGTGGAAGACCACCAGCGCTGGGCCAAGGATATCGAAGAGACCCAAGGCCACGCCCTGAACTATCCGTTAATCGGTGACACCAACCTGAACGTGGCCAAGCTCTACGACATGATCCATCCCAATGCCAGCGATGACGCCCGCACCCGTACCGCGGTGGACAACGCCACCGTGCGCTCGGTATTCATTGTCGGTCCGGACAGGAAGATCAAGGTGATGCTCACCTACCCCATGAGCACCGGACGCAATTTCGATGAGATCCTGCGGACCCTGGACTCCTGCCAGCTGACCGCCGCGTACCAGGTCGCCACGCCGGTGAACTGGCATATGGGTGAAGACGTCATCATTGTCCCTGCCGTGTCGGATGAAGACGCCAAGCGGAACTTCCCCGAGGGATGGAAGGCCCCCAAACCCTACATGCGCATCGTGCATCAAACGCAACTCAAACACTGAGTACCGAGTGCGCTTCCTCCTGGCCTGACGCCCCAATGGGGCGTCAGGGGGGGATGAGCGTGGAAGGAACACCCGCGCGAGGAGATCCTTGCGGCGATCGATTTTCTGATTACGGGCATTTCGCGAGCCTGCCGGAGTTCGGTCAGAGTAACAACGACTTCCAATTGTTACTCTGATCCCGAACTCTTGCATTCCACCGCGAACCTTGCCGATGCGTCCTGATCTAACACAGTAATCATCCATTTAGCCCCTGCACAGCGGCATTCAGCGACGCACGCCACCCTTGATGGAGGCGCCATGAAAGACGGAAAGTCCGACTTTATCCTTGCCTGCACACTGGAGGAGCTTGAGGCCAAAGGCCGCTTGCTGGTTTCAGGCCGCCATCGCCCGGTGCTCGTCGTCCATGATCGTGGTCAGGTTTTTGCGCTGGACAACCGTTGTCCCCACATGGGCTTCCCGCTGGACCGCGGCAGTGTCGAGGATGGCATCCTGACTTGCCACTGGCACCATGCGCGCTTCGATCTCTCCAGCGGCTGCACTTTCGATTTGTGGGCCGACGATGTGCCCACCTGTCCGGTAGAGGTACGCGACGCCGAGGTATGGGTCAAGCCCGTCTTCGGCTATCCCGACCCGACGGCGCACTGGCGCCGGAGACTCGACGACGGGATGGCCCATAACCTCGGCCTGGTCATCGCCAAGGCGATACGCGGCCTGCTCGCGGCCGGTTTGGCTCCGGTCGATATCCTGCGTCAGGCGGCCCTGTTCGGTGCCCGCAACCGGGATGGCTGGGGAACCGGCATGACGATCCTCACCGCCCTTGGCAATCTGTTGCCCCTGCTGCCAGAGGAAGAGACCTATCTGGCGCTGTTCCACGGCGTGCGGCGCGTAGCGGGCGACTGCGCCGACCGGGCCCCGCGCCGCGATCCCGCGCCGATGACGAGCATGCCGGGGACCGCCCAACTGAAGCGCTGGCTGCGCCGCTGGAACGCGGTGCGTCACCGCTCCGGGGCGGAGCGGACGGTACACACGGCAATCGCTGCCGGCACCTCGGCCACGGCGCTGGCGGACCTCCTGTTCACGGCCGAGACCGACCGTGTCTTCGCCGATGGCGGCCACTCCCTCGACTTCATCAACAAGGCGTTCGAATGCCTGGATCTGATCGGCTGGGAGCACGCCGCGGCCGTGCTGCCGACCGTCATCGGGCAGATGGTGGTCGCCCGCGGAGCCGAGGAATCCCCGGAATGGCGCCAGCCGACAGACCTGGTTTTGCTGCTGGAGAGCGCCGCCAGCGAACTGAAGACAGGCGAACTGCATACGCGGGGGGAGAAGGAGCGCGACAAAGCATCATGGCACCACCACGCCGCCCTGGCACAAACACTGCTCGACGCCGAGCCAGACGGCATCGTGGACGCGCTCAAGGCGGCGATCCGCGCAGGGGCCACCGGCACCGACCTCGGGCGCGCGCTTACCTACGCCGCGGCCTTGCGCATCGCCCGCTTCGGCATCTCCAACGAGCACGGCGACTGGGAGACCGCGCACCACGCTTTCACTTACTGCCACGCGCTGTATCAGGCGATAAAGCGTATCGAAGCTGGAGCCAACGACACGACAACCCATCCCGAGGTGGCGCGCGGTCTCTTCCACGGCGCCATGGCGGTCTATCTCACCCGCTATCTCAACGTGCCGCCGGCAGCGCTCCCCGGGGAGCACGGCAACAAACTGGATGATCTGCCCGCGGAGCCCAGCACCCTGCTGACGCAACTCCTGGACAGCTTTGACCGCCAGCGCCAGGTTGACGCAGCGGCGAGGCTGGTGGCCCGTTACCTGCTGCTCGGCCATCCGCCCGATTCACTCATCGTGACGCTGAGCCGGGCACTGTTGCGCGAGGACGCCGGCTTCCACGCCCACCAGTTACTCGAAGCGGGGGTGCGGCAGTTCCAGGCGTGGGGCAACAACGACGCCGGCCGACACATCCTGATCGCGGTGGCCCGTTACCTGGCGGCCCACTCCCCGACCGAACGCGCCAATTACCAGACCACCGAGATCGCCCGCCGACTCCTTGGCGGCCGCGCACTCCATGAATAAACCGCGGGGCGTCAACCCCGGGCGCATCCTGCCTGTGGGAATTCGGGTGGAATTCGGGGTCAGAGGGGAATGGCACTTAATTAAGCCAAGAACCACCGTCATCCCGGCGCAGGCCGGGATCCAGACTGCTTAATGGTGGCGGTATTCCTGGATTCCGGCCTGCGCCGGAATGACGAAAATCCTGCAATTCGCCTTAAGTAAGTGCCATTCGGGTCAGAGTAACAATTGGAAGTAGTTGTTACTCTGACCTCGAACTCTGCCGAACTCTCTGGCTAATCATCCAGAGCCAGCAGGCTCTCCCCGGCAACCTCGCGCACATCGGCGTTCTCGTCATTCAGCAAGGGGGCAATGAAGATCCTCGCATCGCGGCTGTGACTCAGCGCCAGGTAGTGACAGGCGTCACCACGTACCCGTGGGTCGGTGTGTTGGGTCAGCCTGCCCAGTTGTGGAATATATTCCTGCAATAGCGGCTGGCCTTCATACTCCTCCATGATCACACCAATACCCAGGCGTACATTGATCCTGGCATTGCCATCCTCAAGCAACTCGATCACCCGCACCATGACGCCGGCGTCCCTGGCAAGCATCGCCAATACCCGGTCCATCTCACCCTCGGCCAGCATGGCCTCGATATACCCCCGAATGCCATCCGCTGAGGCAGACTTCTGCGCCCACTGCCGCAATTCCGCCAGGCTGCGCTGCCCGGTGAGTTCGAAGGGACCGATGCGCACCCAGGGCACCGAGCGCACACCCAGTTGTTGCGCAACCTCGGGGCGCTGCTCCAGATTGATCGCTTCGAGTTTTGACAGCACACCCTGCTTCACCAGTTCCGCAAGGCTGTTCAACATCGCCGGACAATGTGCACAGTGGGTGCCGAGCAGCAGCAGGGCTTCGGGGGCTTGGCTGTTATTTTGTTCTTTCGTCATCCAGCTGATTTGTCTCTTGTCTGCTGCTTCATCCGCATGGGCAGGGAAGACGTGTCAATTACTCTATCAATGACTCTGACCCCATCGATCAGGGGCTGGACCGGCTGCGAGTTCGACGTCCCCCACGTTCCGAGCGTCGGCGTTCAATCAGACTCTTGACTCGTTCAGGCAGCCGTTCCTCCAAGCTGGTTTTGGTTGCGTCGTCAAAGGCTTGCCACTGATCGATCTCATACTCAGTGCGCCCGCAACCGAAACACCAACCACTCTCCGGGTCCATTTTGCAGACACCGACACAGGGCGTCATCTCCGCTTCCGCAATCAACTGCTGCGTATCCTTCATAAGTCCCCACTCCAGATTGATCCAATGCTCATTCTGGATGATAGACGCGCACTGGGCCGTTCGGCTTGCGTTACCGCGACCTTCAGATGCCGCAGACAGACATCTGCCGGAATCGCCGGCCCACCCGTATGGGAGTGTGAGAGTAAACGGGGACAGACCAACCATTGCTTTACTTGTTACCCGCGCTACTATAACCGTGGTCCGCCCCCTATTATTCATGCGACAAAATTGTAGAATGTAATCACACGGGTTGCCTATACTGTGTAAACAGGATCACGGGCGTTCTGATTCTTCGATAGCGCTCGACTTGGCGAAGTGGTAGGAAACTACGGAGTATCAAGCCCGAAGCACTACGTCGGATGATTGCGCAAGAAAAACCAACAGAAGTTGTTCTTAACCAAGGCATTAGCGAGCTGACGGTGAGACCCCCTAATAGTACATCGAGGTGAATATGGCCGGTGGCTGGTCACGTGATGGAGCGGTACAGGATCAGATTGATGCCAGCGTCGAGGATGCGGTCAATCAGGTGCGCAGCCGTATTCCAAATGGCGAAAGTCTGACCCGCTGTGAAGAGTGTGATGCCGAGATACCGGAGGCAAGACGCAGGGCCATTGCCGGGGTACGACTATGCGTAAGCTGCCAGTCAGAACAGGATAAACAACAAGTTATTCAAGGCGGATACAACCGCAGAGGTAGCAAGGATAGCCAGTTGCGCTAAGCTGATGCATACCTTACTGCTTGTTTGGAATTTGGCCTTACAAGAGCAATGTGGCAATAACTGCAGAGCATTAAAGGGCTTTGCTCCGAATGGCACTTACTTAAGCCTGAAGTAAACGGGGACAGACCACGGTTTTTTTAAACCCGACTCGGAAAACGTGGTCCCCTATTGTCCAATCAATGAGCCTGACCTCTACGATCATAAAACTGATGAAAACCGGACAATCTAAACTGACAAAAAGCGGTCAAAGTTCGCTGTTGTTGACAGTTTCGCAGACCCCTTGATTTCGCATGCCCCCTTGGTTTCGGCTCTATTTCAAATGGGCCTCAATCGTATCAGCGGACAAATCTGCACCACACTCCCACTCAATGAAATATTTCCCATTATGTATTTTCTTGAATTCTTCTGGATTCTTTAATGGCTCGAATGCCTCTCCCTTCAGGTAGGGACCTACATCAAATTCACCTGATCTTCCATTTTCCGCCACAATACGGAGGATGAAATTCTCTTTTGGAATAACTTGCTGAATAATCATTGATCCAGTCCTCGTATAGGGAACGGCTTGCTCCCGATAACTGCCAATTGCCAATCTGCCATCAATTCTTCTTGATGAATTTCAATCCAAGCCACGACGAGCTTATGTTTCTTCTTCGGTAACTCTCCAGCCAGCAATGCGCCATCTTCAATTGCATAGACAGCGAATTGCCCTTGGTACTCGGCATGTATATGCGGCACATGATGCTTATCCGTGTCATAGAAGAACATCCTTATCAGAATGCCATAGAACATTGAAATTGTTGGCACTGACCTTCCTTTTTACGTTAAGCCGAACAATGATCACACATCCCGAGAATTTATCGAATAATACAGCGCGAGACGATATTGTAAAACCCGGCATTTTGCTCCACGCATTATATTGCCTAAATAATTGGAACGATTAATCTAGACAACTGATTTTAAAAGACATTTCACATCATTTTTGACGGGATTAAACCCATCTGGTTTACGGCACGGCCTGCCGATGATCCGATGGATGCACGCTCAAAGATGGAAATGATCCGCATCCAGATGGGCGGGGAATTTTTCGCGGTAGCTGGCCAGTTCCTCATGATTGAGTTGTACGGTGAACAGGCCCGCGTCACTCCCGGCATTCAGCAGCTCCTCTCCCTTGGGGGAGATGACCACGCTGTCGCCGCTGTAGGCAATCCCGTTGCCATCCTCACCGACCCGGTTCAGGCCCGCCACGTAACAGAGGTTTTCAATCGCCCGTGCCGGTAGCAGGCGCTGCCAGTGCAGGCGGCGTTTTTCCGGCCAGTTGGCGACGTAGAGCAGCAGGTCGAAACTGCTGGTGTTGCGGCTCCAGACCGGGAAACGCAGGTCATAGCAGACCAGCGGGCAGATGCGCCAGCCGTTGAGGGTTACCACCAGCCGTTCATCGCCCGGGGTGTAGTGGTGGTGTTCATCGGCCATGCGGAACAGGTGGCGTTTGTCATAGAAGGCGAAGGTGCCGTCCGGGCGCATCCAGATCAGCCGGTTGTAGTAGTGGCCGTCATCCTCCAGGATCAGGGAACCGGCCACCACCGCCCCGCTCTCTTTTGCCATCCGGGTCATCCAGTGGATGCTGTCGCCGGACATGGTCTCGGCCAGTTGCGAGGATTGCAGGGAGAAACCGGTACTGAACATCTCCGGCAACAGGATCAGATCGGAGCTCGGCGCCTGGGCGATCAATGCCTCAAAGTGCCGTCGGTTAGCCTCCGGCTGCTGCCAGTGAATCCGGTCCTGAATCAGGGTAAGGGTTAAATCCTGCACAGCAACTCCGCCGCTTTGATGAGGGTCTCATCTTGTTTGGCAAAACAGAAGCGCACGTAACGCGCCGCCGGGGGTTCTTTATAGAACACGGAAACCGGGATCGCCGCCACCCCTTTTTCCCGGGTCAGCCACTCCGCCATCGCCATATCATCCAGCTCATTGATTTCACTATAATCCATCAGTTGGAAAAAGGTACCCTTGGCCGGGCTAAAGCGGAACCGGGAACCGCTCATCCGTTCACAGAAGAGATCCCGCTTGCGTTGATAGAAGGCCGGCAGTTGCCGATAGTGCTCGGGACAATCCCGCATGAAATCGGCCAGGGCGAGCTGTATCGGCGTTACCGCCACGAAGCAGACATACTGGTGCACCTTGCGCAGCTCCGCGGTGAGGGCGGCGGGGGCGATGCAGTAGCCGGTTTTCCAGCCGGTGACATGGTAGGTCTTGCCGAAGGAGTAGACCACGAAGGCGCGCGCCGCCAGCTCGGCGTGGCACAGCAGGCTCTGATGGGTCTCGCCGTCGTAGATCAGGTGCTCGTAGACCTCATCGGAGAGCAGCAGGATATCGCTATCCCGCACCAGTTCGGCCAGGGTCGCCAGATCATCCGCCGAGAGGGTCGCCCCGGTCGGGTTGTGGGGCGAGTTGAGGATGATCATGCGGGTGCGGGGATTGATCGCATCCTTCACCCGCTGCCAGTCGATGGCGAAGGCCGGCGGCAACAGCGGTAGATGCACCGCGCATCCGCCGCTGAGCTGGATAGCCGGCTCGTAGCTGTCGTAGGCCGGGTCGAACACGATCACCTCGTCGCCCGGCCTGACACAGGCGGTGATGGCGCAGTAGAGCGCCGCGGTGGCACCGGGTGTCACCGTGACCTCCCGGTCCGCCGAGATCGGGCGGCCATAGCTCTGCTCGACCTTGGCGGCGATCGCCTCCCGCAGCGTGGCGACCCCGGCCATCGGGGCATACTGGTTGTGGCCGTGCTGGATGTGATAATCGACCCGATCCAGCAGCGCTTGCGGGGCGCTGAAATCGGGAAAGCCCTGACCCAGGTTGATCGCCTGGTGGCGGTTGGCCAGCTCACCGATTACGGTGAAGATGGTGGTACCCACGGCCGGCAGTTTGCTGTCGATGTTTATGCTCATGGTCCGGATTGGCTGTTGGAGATGGCGATCTAGTGTGCCAAATAGTGGCGCCGGGTGATAGCTTATCCGGCAGGCGACGACTAGCGGTCAGTTTTGTAGGGTGGACAAGCCGGTAGGCGCATCCACCAATGCTGCGGTGGATGCGCTGTCGCTTATCCACCCTACATCCACCCCTGGCCGCAGGGGTTCTGTGTTCACCTGACGTAAACGAAAATATCAATAACTTAGGGTTAAGTTCTTCATGAGATTTATGTAATGATCAGGTTATGAATCAGACGCACAACAAACCGCTACTCGTCGTCGAACAACTGTTCCACAGCTACCGGGAAGGTGGCGGCGGGCGGCCCATTCTCAATGGGATCGACCTGCAAGTGGCGGAGCATGAGTGTCTCGCCCTGCTGGGCAGAAGCGGTTCCGGCAAATCCACCCTGCTGAACATGCTGGCCGGCATCGATACCCCGCAAGCGGGCCGCATCCGGGTCATGGACCGGGACATCAACGCCCTCTCCGAACGCGACCGCACCCTGCTGAGACGCCGCCATATCGGCTTTGTCTATCAGTTCTTCAACCTGATCCAGACCCTGACCGTCGCCGAAAACGTGGGCCTGCCGCTGGAACTCAACGGCGTCAGGGAACCGGAGATCAGTCGCCTGGTCGGCTTCATCCTCTCCGACGTGGGGCTGGGTGATCGCTGGAACGCCTTCCCCGACCAGCTCTCCGGTGGTGAACAGCAGCGCATCGCCATCGCCCGCGCCCTGATCCACAACCCCGCCCTGGTGCTGGCCGACGAACCCACCGGCAACCTCGATGCGGAGACCGGTGAGCAGATCCTCGACATCCTGATCGGTCTCTCGCGACAGCTCAAGCGCACCCTGGTTATCGTCACCCATAGCCTGGAGGTGGCCCGGCGGGCCGATCGCATCCTCACCCTGAGCGACGGCGTGTTGAGTGAACAGGGAGAGCTCCATTGGTAGGCTCACGGCTCCGCTCAAGGCTCTGGCGGGCCGGTTTCCGCCACCAGCGGCGACACACCTGGCAGGCCATCCTTTCGGTACTCGGCATCGCCCTGGGGGTGGCGGTGGTGATGGCGGTGGGACTGGCCAACCAGAGCGCCAGCCGGGCGTTCGAGATCACCATGGAGCAGATCTCCGGCCGCGTCAGCCATCAGATCATCGGCGGTCCGGGCGGGATACCGGAACGGCTCTATACCCGGCTGAGAATGGAACATCCCTACCTGCCCAGCGCACCGGTGGTGGAGGGGGTAGTGCGCATCGGCGAGGAGCAGCTGACCCTGCTCGGGGTCGATCCGTTGGCGGAACGGCCGTTCCGGGATCTCACCCTGGATGCCCCGCCCGCGGTGCTGAACCAATTGCTGACCCGGCGCGATGGCCTGCTGATCCCGGCCTACAGCGCGCAGCGGCTGGGACTGCAGGCGGGCAGCCGCCTCACCCTGGATATCGCCGGGCGTACCCGGGAGACGGAGATCCTGGCCCTGTTCGGCGCCCGTTCGCAAGCCGCCCTGGACGGCGTCCTGGTGACCGATATCGGAGTGGCCCAGACCCTGCTGACGCAGTACGGCACGCTGGACCGGATCGACCTCACCCTGGACGGGGCGCAGGCCGCCCGGTTGCGAGCCTGGCTGCCCCCGGGGGTGCAACTGGTGGAGACCGAGCAGCGCACCGCCGCCATGGCCGGCATGAGCCAGGCGTTCCAGACCAACCTGACCGCCATGAGCCTGTTGGCCCTGCTGGCGGGCGGCTTCCTGATCTACAACACCGCCACCTTTTCGGTACTGCAGCGGCGCCGCCAGTTCGGCATCATGCGCCTGCTGGGCGCCACCCGGGGCGAGGTGTTCCGCGCCATCCTGGCCGAACAGATGATCATCGGTCTGCTCGGCACCCTGCTGGGGATGGGGGCCGGTATTCTGCTGGCCCGGGAACTGCTCTGGCTGGTGACCCGCACCATCAATGACCTCTATTTCGCCCTCACGGTAAGTCGGCTCGACCTGGCGCCGCCGATCCTGCTGACCGGCACCCTGCTGGGTCTGCTGACCACCCTGATCGCCGCCTCGATACCGGCCTGGGAGGCGACCCGTTCCAGCCCGCAGAGCGTCAACCGCCGCTCGGTGATCGAACGGCGCAGTCACCGCGCCCTCCCCTGGCTGCTGCTGATCGGCCTGGCGGGCATGGGTGGCGGCCTGGGGCTGGTGCAGAGCTCCGAGCGCAGCCTGCTGCTGGGGTTTGCCGCCCTGTTCTGTTTCATCATGGGCTACTGCCTGCTGGTGCCGACCCTGGTGCCGCCGCTTTCGCGGCTGCTGCAGTATCCGCTGGCAGGCGCATTCGGCAGCATCGGCCGACTCGCCTCCCGGGGTATCGACGCCACCCTGAGCCGCACCGGCCCGGCTATCGCCGCCCTGACCCTGGCGATCGCCGCCACCATCGGCATGGGCATCATGGTGGAGAGTTTCCGCGACACCGTCGGCCAGTGGCTGGCCCAGACGGTGCAGGGGGATATCTATGTCAGCGCGACTCACAGCGCCTCCAAACGCGCCTCCGCCCCGTTGCCCGACTGGCTGCCGTCACGAATCCAACAGCTGGAGGGGGTGGCGGAGATCAGCAGCGGCCGCCACGTCACCCTGGAGAGCGAGCGCGGTCCGGTCCACCTGCTGGCCATCGGCCTGGCCAGCCGCAGCTACCGCGGCTTCCGTTTCAAGGGCGGGACCCTGCCCGATCTCTGGGCGCGCTTCGCCGCGGGCGATCTGCTGCTGATCTCCGAGCCCTACGCCTACCACCAGCGGATACAGGTGGGCGACCCGTTGCCGCTGCTGACGCCGGATGGCGTCGTCAGCTTTACCGTCGGCGGCATCTTCTTCGACTACGGCTCGGACCGGGGCCTGGTGGTGATGCCCAGGGAGCGCTATGCCGCCCTCTGGGACGACGCGCAGATCACCACCCTGGGCGTCTACCTGCAACCGGGACAGCCCAGCGGTCCGTTGCTCACCCGGATCAAGCAGCTGGCCGGCCAGGCGGAGCGGCCCCTGCAGGTGCGCGCCAACCGGGAGATCCTGGAACAGTCCCTGGAGATCTTCGACCGCACCTTCACCATCACCCGGGTGCTGCGTCTGCTGGTGATCGCGGTGGCCTTTGTCGGCATCCTCAGCGCCATGATGGCGCTGCAGCTGGAACGGGCCAGGGAGCATGCGATCCTGCGCGCCACCGGCCTGACGCCGCGCCAGCTGCTGGGCCAGGTCAGCCTGCAGACCCTGCTGATGGGGCTGATGGCGGCGCTACTGGCGATGCCGCTGGGTTGGCTGATGGCGGAGATCCTGGTGCATGTAATCAACCTGCGCGCCTTCGGCTGGAGCATGCCCAGCCAGCTGTCGCCGACCATCCTGCTGGAGGCCACCGGTTTCGCCCTGGTGGCGGCGCTGCTGGCCGGGCTCTACCCCAGCCTGCGCATGGCGCGCACCCGCCCCGCCCTGGCGTTGCGGGAGGAGTAGCATGCAACGGCTCGCGCTTCTGCTGCTGGTGCTCATCCTGACGGGGTGCGCCGAACCCGCGCCCCCGGCGGAGAAACTCTCCGCCACGGATCTGCTCTCGGAGCTGGGGCAGGCCGGGTTTGCCCGCGCCACGACACCCCGTGATTTCCAGTTCCCCCGGGATCATGGCGGACACCCCGAATACCGTACCGAATGGTGGTATCTCACCGGCAATCTGCTAAGCGACGATGGCCGCCGCTTCGGCTATCAGGTCACCTTTTTCCGCTTCTCCCTGACCCTGCCCGGCGGCGAAAAAAGTGCCTCCAGTTGGGCCGGCAATCCACTCTGGATGGCCCATGTGGCCATCACCGATGCCGATGGCAAGCGCCATCTTTCCGAGGAGCGATTGACCCGTGCGGGCCCCGGGCTGGCAGGCGTAGCAATCACACCATTTCGGGTCTGGACGGAGGATTGGCAACTGCGCGCCGAAGGTAGCGAGTTCCCCTGGCACCTGGATCTGACAACCAGGGCGTTCGGCCTGACGCTGGCTGTCGAACCCAGCGTCGGGGTCGTACTCCAGGGTGAGCGGGGGCTGAGCCGGAAAAGCGCTGAACCGGGCAACGCATCCTATTACTACTCCTATCCGCGCCTGCGCACCGCCGGGACGATCAGCCTGGATGGAGAGACCCTGGCGGTACAGGGCGACTCCTGGCTCGACCGGGAGTGGGGTACCAGTGCCCTGTCCCCGGAACAATCCGGCTGGGACTGGTTCTCCCTGCAACTAAACGACGGCGACAATCTGATGTTCTACCGGCTACGCGGTCGGGACGGCAAGGACGATCCCCACAGCGCCGGCAGCCTGACTGGGGCCGATGGCGCAACCCGTCGCCTGGACCTGGAAGACATTGAACTCACTCCCCTGCGTTGGTGGCAGAACCCCACGGGCATAAGCTATCCGGTCGAATGGGAAATGCGGATCAAATCGCGCGACAGAACCCTGCGTATCAAACCGTTGCTGGACGATCAGGAGATGGACCACACCGTGCGCTACTGGGAGGGTGCCGTGGATGTGTATGAGGGGGACAACCTGGTGGGTCGGGGGTATCTGGAGATGACCGGGTATTGAGACCGGCCCGGCTGGTGAGCCGATGCATAACGCTGGGAGCTGGTAGGTTGGGGTGAGCCTGCGAACCCCAACAGAGCCTCATGGGTGCGCAAAATGATGTTGGGGTTCGTTCCTCACCCCAACCTACGAGCTGCGTCGACCCTACCAGATCCGCTCACAGCCGGGACCGGTGAGTAAAAAATCTCCGTAACGACGCTTGAAATCCAAAACCACCGACCCTAACTCATAGGGCAAGTGGAGGCCGTAAGGATCCACGAAACCGTGTGGTTCAACCGAACACACCCGCTTGAAAATATCGCTTGAACAATGAGGATATGACCATGAGAGCTTACGATCTTTCACCCCTGTTTCGCAGTGCCATCGGCTTCGACCGGCTGGCCAACACCCTGGAATCGATCCACAACGCCAATGTCAGCGGCGGTTACCCGCCCTACAACATCGAGCTGGATGACGAGGACCACTACACCATCACCATGGCGGTCGCCGGTTTCACCACCGAAGACCTGGAGATCGAGGTGCGGCAGAACATGCTGCACGTGGCCGGCCAGAAACAGGAGGAGCCCTCCGACCGGACCTTCCTGCATCGCGGCATTGCCAATCGCAGCTTTGAGCGCAACTTCCAGCTGGCGGATCACATTCGGGTAGCAAACGCCACCATTCAGGACGGCATGCTCGAAGTGAAACTGATCCGGGAGATACCGGAAGAGATGAAACCGCGGCGGATCGAGATCCAGAAGCGCTCCTCCAACATTATCGACAACACGGTGGAAGCCGCCTGACCTGTCGCTCCGGGCCCGGCCTGCTGACCGGGCCCGATTTCCCCCATTTCCCCCATAAGCGCCCTATTCCCGGCCGAGCTGTTTCAGATAGCGCGCGATCGTTGTCGCCTCCCGCCGGGGCATCTTCTCGAAACTGAGTATACTGCGCTTCTCGCCCGATCCACGTTGCAACCACCCAGGAGCAGGGCCGTGGTGAGCGATACAACCCGGCATTTTTCACACGGATGACGGGGACATGCGGGCATCCTGAATCAGGCGAGTCGCTCGATAAAGTCGCCGACCACCTTGAGCGTCTCCGCCGGCTGTTCCAGGTGGGGTGAATGGCCGCAATCCTTCAGGACGGCCAGTTCGGTCCGTTGTGGCAGGCGCTCGGCCAGGGTATGTATCTGCGCCAGGGTGCCGTACTGGTCATCCTCCCCCATCACCGCCAGCAGCGGCACATCGATACCCGTCAGGCTAGACTCGATATTCCAGGAGCTGAAGCGGGGATCCAGCCAGATCCCCGACCAGTGACGGAAGGTGCTTTCGGTGTGGTCCAGATGGTAGCGACGCAGCCGCTCGGCCAGGTTGCCGCTGTCGTAAGCCTGCTTGGCCTGGCGGATGCCGTGCAGGGTCTCCTCCTCGACGAACAGATGGGGGGCCAGCAGCACCAGCCCCCGGATGCGCGGGTCGGTGCGTTCGCCGGCATAGATCAGGGCAATCGAGGCGCCGTCGCTGTGGCCGACCAGGTAGGCCTGGGCGATCCCCGCCGCGTCCAGCACCGCAGGTAGAGTTCCCAGCCCCTCCCGGTGCATGAAGTCGACATCCAGGGGTGCCGCGAACGGATCGGAACCGCCATAACCCTGGCGGCTGAAGACGAACACGGCAAGTCCGGTCTGCTGCGCCAGCCGGCGGGGAAAATCCCGCCACATCCCGACACAGCCCAGCCCCTCATGCAGCAGTACCAGCACCGGCCGGTCGGCGTCGGGTTGGCCGAACCACTGGCATTCCAGTCGCGTCCCGTTCAGGGTGAGATAGGTCTTGCTCTCGTTGCCCATTGATTTCACATGTAACCTTTAACCCGTGAAGGGTAACCGCTCGGCCGGCCGATGAACAGCCCGCGCTGCGGTGGCGGCTCAGCTCACCCGGATGCGTACCACCTTCATCACTTCAAATTCGATCCCTGCCACCGCATCCACGGCCGCGTAGTAGGTGATATTGACGCGCTGCCCCTGTAACGATTTGTAGCGTCGTTTGCGTTTATAGATGAAGGGCACCGACTGCCCCGCGATCATCAGGGTGTTGATGATCCAGTCCCCCTGTTCCCGCTGCACATGAGACACCACCACCCGCCTGTCCGACTGAACCAGTTCCTGATGTTTCTTCAGCAGTTTATCTATGGGAGATTGCATCACGTCTCGCTGTTCCGTCCGCGGCCTAGCACCGCGGCGGCATGGCGCAACTCTCGCCCGCGCAGCCGGTCACCTCGATGGTCACATGTCCCAGCGAGTGGATATGCCGGATCAGCGCCTTGTAGTGTTCAGGGTCCCTGGGTTCATGGGTCACCAGGGAGACGATGACGCCAAAGCTCTTTGGCCCCAGCTGCCAGATATGCAGATCGACTATGCGATTGTCCGAATCCTCCTCGATCGCCTCGGTGATGCGTCGGCCGAGCTCCTCACTGGGGACGGAATCGAGCAGCACTCCACTGGTCTCCTGCAGCAGGCCGACACTCCAGCGGGTGATCAGCACGGCACCGACAATCCCCATCAGGGCATCCATCCAGATCCAGTCGAAATACTTGCCGGCAATCAGGGCAATGATGGCCAGCACCGAGGTCAGGGCATCGGCAATGACATGCAGATAGGCGGCGCGCAGATTCTGGTCGTGGTGATGATGGTGCCCGTGGGGCTGGTCATCATGATGATGGTGGTGATGCGCGACCGAGCCGCCATGCAACAACCAGGCACTGAGCAGATTGACGGCCAGCCCCAGCACCGCCACCAGGATCGCCTGGTCAAAGTGGATGGTCTGGGGCGCGACCAGGCGTTCGACCGACTCCACCCCCATCAGCAGGGCCACCATCGCCAGGGTAATCGCGCTGGCGAAACCGCCCAGTGCGGTGACCTTGCCGGTGCCGAAACTGAAGCGCGGATTGTCCACATTCAGCCGGGCATAGCGATAGGCGAACAGCGAGATGGCCAGCGCCGCCACATGGGTGCCCATATGCCAGCCATCCGCCAGCAGGGCCATGGAGCCGAACAGATAGCCGGCAGCGATCTCCACCACCATCATGACTGCCGTGAGCAGCACCACCAGCCGGGTGCGGCGTTCCCCTTCAGCGGTGTCAATATTGAAGTTGTGGCCGTGGCGCCACTGTTCGAGCGAGTGGATATGCATGTCGATTCCCGGATACTGCCAAATCTGTGTACCGGGATTATAGGGTTTTGCTGCGCATGGATGCACCCCCCAAAAACGCCCCGCCTAAGCCGGTACCGTTACCCGGGGCCGCGCTACAGCGGCCGCGATTCTAATGTAGGGTGCCGGTGAGCTTGCGAACCGCACCACCCAGCACTGGAACGGTGCAAGCTATCTGATGCGGTTCGTTTCACTCACCGCATCCTACAAGCTACCCGGGGTAGCGCTACAGCGGTCGGTTCCTCCCTTCACGATAGGCCCTGAGTTGTCGCAGCTCCTCGGCCTCGTGCTGTTTTCGCAGCTTCAGCTCCGCCTTGTGTTCCCGCAGCAGGTGCAGGGCCAGCTCCACGTATTCCGTGGAAAGCAACTCATTCCGTGCATAGCGCTTGAGCAGATTCAGCCACTGGTGGTGGATCTGGCAATAACTCGCCTCACCAAAGGTGTTCATCGGGCAGTCCCTGCAGCGGGTCTGACCGGCCTGCTGCACGGCCACCTGCTGCTGCCACTGGGCCCGGTACTCGGCGGCATATTCGGCTATCCACTCGATCGCCCGGCCCCGCTGCTCCTGTACGGGATAACGGGCCAGATAGCGTTTCATCGTTTCGACCTGGCGATTCAGGAAATCCTGGTCCATTACATCGAGATCGCTGTCCCGCACGACAAAACGGACGATCAAGGCCAGTACCGGATCATCGACTACAAACATATCATCACCCATGAGTCACCACGGCAGTCCCCTTTCCCCATACATTTAGCTGAAAAAAACGGCCTGACAAACCATCAATCGCAAGGGTTATTTCCGACCATGCCCGGGTTATCCCAGCTGACCAATAGCCAATGGCTTTGTGTATAATGGTCCAGTCGCAGTTCGAATAATTCACCTCCGGGGCCAGAACCCATGTTACAAGATCAACTTATCACGGCCGCAACCGGGCTGGCGTTTATCGTTCCCGGAATCCTGGTCCTGCGCTGGTGGCTGAACCGGTCGGTCGGTTCGCCCGAAGAGTGGGCGGAGCAACATATCAAGATACTGCAGCAGAAACATGCCCGGGGCGAGATCGACGAGGAGACCTACCGTAGCCGGCTGAAGGAGCTGCAGGGAGAGTAAGGAGCCGAATATTACTTCCCTCAGGACAGGAATCCCCTAAGTACGTGCCATTCAGTTAAGGACCCATCAATCTCAACCGGACTGAGCGATCTGTTTGCATGACAGAGCACCCGATACTCTTTACCATTTTTCTGATCTTCTCCGGTGCCGCACTGTTTGCCACCGTGGCCCTCTATGCGCGCCAGGCGCTGCTGATCTCCTACATCCTGCTGGGGGTGCTGCTGGGCCCCTCCGCCGCCGGGCTGGTGAACGACAGCGAGCTGGTACGGGAGATGTCCAATATCGGTATCATGTTCCTGCTGTTCCTGATGGGGCTTGAGCTGAACCCCCGGGATCTGCTGCTGTTGCTGAAAAAGACCACCACCGTCACCCTGCTCAGCTCCGCGCTGTTCGCCCTGTGCGGCGGGCTGGTCGCCTGGCTGTTTCGCTTCAGCCTGCAGGAGTCGCTGATCGTCGGCGCGGCGATGATGTTCTCCAGCACCATCATCGGCCTCAAACTGCTACCCACCACGGTGTTGCATCACCAGCACACCGGCGAACTGGTGATCAGCATCCTGTTGTTCCAGGATCTGATCGCCATCCTGTTGCTGCTGGTGATCAAGGGCGGCGGGGGTAACGCATCCCCAGTGCTGGAGATCTTCAAACTGGGACTCGCCCTGCCCCTGCTGATCGGCGTCTCGGTGGTGTTCGTGAAGTTTGTCTTCTATCCCCTGATGAAGCGGTTCGACACCATCAAGGAGTATATTTTCCTGATCACCATCGGCTGGTGTCTGGGGCTGGCCGAGGCCGCCACCGCGCTCGGCCTCTCGCATGAGATCGGCGCCTTTATCGCCGGGGTTTCACTGGCTACCAGCCCGGTGTCGTTGTTCATCTCGGAGAATCTCAAGCCCCTGCGTGACTTCTTCCTGGTGCTGTTCTTCTTCTCACTGGGCGCCGGGTTCGATCTGGGGATGCTGGACGATGTGATCCTCCCCGCCCTGCTGATCGCCGCGCTCATGCTGCTGCTGAAACCGGTCATCTTCGGCCGGCTGTTGCGTATGGTGGGGGAGGAGCGGGCACGCGCGACCGAGGTGGGCGCCCGGCTGGGGCAGATGAGCGAATTCTCCCTGCTGCTGGCGGTGCTGGCCTGGGAGAGCGCCCTGATCGGTCTGCAGGCCTCCTATCTGATCCAGCTCGCCACCCTGCTCACCTTCCTGGTCTCCACCTACCGGGTGCTGTTCAAGTACCCCACGCCGATCGCCCTGTCGGACAAGCTGCGGCGGGATTGATCATCACACCCCCAGCACCTCGCCGTCGTCGGAGAGGTCGATGCGCTGCGCCGCCGGGCTGGCGGAGAGCCCCGGCATGGTGACGATGTCGCCGGTGAGGGCCAGCAGATAGCCGACACCTGCGCAGATCCGCACCGACTCCACCGGCAATTCAAATCCGTCCTGGTGCCCCACCCGGGCCGGGTCGCTGCTCAGGGAGAGGTGGGTCTTGGCGATACAGATGGGCAGCTTTTCATAACCCAGGGCGCGAATCCGTTCCAGGTCCTTCAACGCCGCGCGGTTGTACACCACCTCGCTGGCGCCATAGATGGTACTGGCCACGGCCAGGATCTTGCGTTCCGGGGACTCGCTCAGCTCATACAGGAAGCGGGTCGGTGGCTGCTGCTGGACGGTGGCCTGTATTACCGCGTCGGCCAGCGCCACGCCGCCGGCGCCGCCCCGCTCGAAGCCGTCAAACCGGGCCACGCTCAAGCCGTGCGCCTTGCAGCCGGCCTCGATGGCAGCGAGATCCGCCTCGCTGTCGCCGGCAAACTGGTTGATGGCGATCACCGGTTCGAAGCCGAACGCTTGCACGCTCTCCACGTGGTGATACAGGTGCTCCATGCCGGCGCGGATCTCCTCCACGGTACCGCCGGTGTCGGGATTGCCGCCGCCATGGGTGCGCAGGGCGCGCACCGTCACCACCAGCACCACGGCACTGGGCCAGATGCCGGCGCTGCGGCACTTGAGATCAAAAAACTTTTCCGCCCCCAGGTCGAAGCCGAACCCGGCCTCGGTGACCACGTAATCGGCCCGGGCCGCGGCGCTCTTGGTGGCGATAACGCTGTTGCAGCCGTGGGCGATGTTGCCGAAGGGTCCGCCGTGCACCAGCGCCGGCACCCCCTCGCTGGATTGCACCAGGTTGGGCAGGATGGCATCGTGCAGCAGGGCCGCCATGGCCCCGGTGGCCTTCAGCCTGCCGGCGGTCACCGGTGCCCCCGCGCGGTCGAATCCCACCAGGATATTGCCCAGCCGCCGTTTCAGATCGGCCAGGTCCTCGGCCAGGCAGAGGATGCCCATCACCTCGGAGGCGGCGGTGATATCGAAACCGGTCTCCCGCGGTACCCCATTGAGGCGGCCGCCCAGCCCGATCACCGCCTGACGCAGCGCCCGGTCGTTCACATCCAGCACCCGGCGCCAGAACACCTGGCGGTGTTCCAGATCCAGCTCGCTGTGAAAATGCACCGCGTTGTCCACCAGGGCCGCCAGCAGATTGTGGGCGGCGCCAATGGCGTGCATGTCGCCGGTAAAGTGCATGTTGATCCGGGTCGACGGCTCCAACTGACAACGGCCGCCACCGGTACCGCCCCCCTTGATGCCGAAGATCGGTCCCAGGGAAGGCTCCCGCAGCGCCAGCGCCACCCGTGCGCCCAGCCGCTGCATCCCCTGGGCCAGGCCGATGGAGACCGTGGTCTTGCCCTCGCCGGCACGGGTGGGATTGATGGCCGAGACCAGGATGATCCGGCCAGACGGTCGGCCAGCATTCTGCTGCAAAACCGGGAGCCGGAGCTTGGCCATCCGGTCACCGTAGGTCATCAGATCGGCGGCGGTCAGGTCGAGCCGCTCGGCAATTTCCTGGATGGGTTGCATCGGGAACCCCTTTTTAATCTTGTTGGCTATTCTGTGTCTATTAAAGCACGAAGCGATGGTATTCTGTCGGCAAACTGCTTATGCTATTTTCCATGCTGCGCCGCACAACCCGGACACCCTGAACAATAAGGGCCTGGAAAGAAATAACTGCGGCGTATTGCGCCGGATTTTCGTTTGCCTTCAAGGCACGGCAAGGCGCGCATAGTCGCTCTATGTAAGTCTTGCCGTAACGCCGAAGGCGGACGAAAAGACCAGCAAGGCGTCGTAGTTATTTATTGACAGGTCCTAACCAGAGCAACCATGTTAAGAAGCATCTATATCGCCGGGGCGGAACCCGGCAGTGGTAAATCGGTCGTGGTCCTGGGCATGATGGAGATGCTCACCGCCCTGACCAAGCGGGTCGGCTTCTTTCGCCCGATCATCCCGGAGAACGGCGGCAGCGACGATCTCACCCACCTGATCACCCAACGCTACGGCATCGACCTGCCGGTCTCCTCGTTGTATGGCTGTACCGACGAAACGGCGCGCAATCTGCTGGCGGAGGGGCGCTATGCCGAGTTGTTGAAACAGATCATGGCCAAGTACAAGGCGCTGGAGCAGCAGGTCGAGATGGTGGTCTGCGCCGGCACCGACTTTTCCGATGTCACCTCGGCCATGGAGCTGGATTTCAACGCCGACCTGGCCAACAATCTGGGCTGCCTGCTGATGCCGGTGATCAAGGGCTACGGCCGCTCCGCGCACGAGACGGTGGACGCGGTGCGGGTACTGGAGGAGTCCCTGAACAACCGCGGCTGCGACCTGCTGGCGGCCATCGTGAACCGGGTGGATCCGGCGAACATCGACCAGGTGATCGCCGAGCTGACCGTCTCGGCGATACCGACCCTGCCGTTCTATGTGCTGCCGGAACACCGCACCCTGGAGAAGCCGACAGTCGGCGAGATCGCCCGTTCGCTCAATATCACCTGCCTGAACGGCGATCAGGAGTCTCTCAACCACGAGGTGAGCCACTACAAGGTGGCCGCCATGGAAGTGCCGAACTTCCTCGACAATATCCAGGAAGACAGTCTCATCATCACCCCGGGTGACCGCGCCGACATCATCCTCACCAGCCTGGCGGCGGACGCCTCCAGCAGCTATCCGAAGATCGCCGGCCTGCTGCTGACCGGCGGGCTGACGCCGGCGCCGCAGGTGACCCGCCTGCTGGAGGGGCTGAGCAAATCCCGCGTCGCCATCCTCTGCGCCCCCTGGGACACCTTCACCACCGCCCTGCGGGTGAACGAGGTGGAGGGCAGCATCCTGCCCTCGGACGAGCGCAAGATCGCCGCCGCTCTGGGCATTGTGGAGAAATATATCAACGGAGAGGAGCTGAAGGCACGGATCTCGCTCAGCCAGACCCGGCGCAAGACCCCGCTGATGTTCGAGTACGAGATGATCCAGCGCGCCAAGTCGGTGCGCAAGCACATCGTGCTGCCGGAGGGCTTCGACGAGCGCATCCTGCGGGCGGCGGAGATCCTGCTGCTGCGCGAGGTGGTGGATATCACCCTGCTCGGCTCGGAGGAGAAGATCCGCCAGCGCATCAGCCAGCTCGGGCTCAATCTCAACGGGGTGAGGATGATTGACCCCCAAACCTCGCCCTGGCGCCGCACCTTTGCCGACACCTATTACCAACTGCGCAAGCACAAGGGGATCTCCGAGCAGATGGCCTATGACGCCATGGCCGACGTCAGCTACTTCGGCACCATGATGATCCACCACGGCCATGCCGACGGCATGGTCTCCGGGGCCGCCCACACCACCCAGCACACCATCCGCCCGGCGTTCGAGATCATCCGCACCAAGCCCGGCCGTTTGCTGGTCTCCAGCGTCTTCTTCATGTGCCTGGAGGACAAGGTGCTGGTGTACGGCGACTGTGCCATCAATCCCAATCCCAATGCCGCTCAGCTGGCCGATATCGCCATCAGCTCGGCCGCCACCGCGGCCATGTTCGGCATCGAACCGCGGGTCGCCATGCTCTCCTACTCCACCGGCATCTCCGGCAAGGGCGATGACGTGGAGTCGGTGCGCGAGGCGGTGAGCATCGCGCGCCGCCTGCGCCCGGACCTGAAACTGGAGGGGCCGATCCAGTACGATGCCGCCATCGATCCCGAGGTGGCCCGCACCAAGATGCCAGAGAGCGAGGTGGCCGGCCGGGCCACGGTGTTCATCTTTCCCGACCTCAATACCGGCAACAACACCTACAAGGCGGTGCAGCGCTCGGCCAACGCCGTGGCCATCGGCCCGGTGATCCAGGGGCTGAACAAGCCGGTGAACGACCTGAGCCGTGGCTGCAGCGTGACCGATATCGTCAACACCGTGGCGATCACCGCCATTCAGGCCCAGGAGAACGATCCCCGGGAGGAGACGGCGTGAGCATACTGGTGATCAACGCGGGCAGCTCTTCCATCAAGTACCAGCTGTTCGATATGCAGCGGCAGCAGCCTCTGGCCGCGGGGCTGCTGGAGCGGATCGGCGAGACGGACGGCCGCCACCAGCTGCAGTGGCGCGATGCCTCCGGTGACCAGCGTACCCGTGAGCTCCCCTGTACCACCGCCAATCATCACCAGGCCCTGGAGCAGGTGGTACGGCAGCTCGGCGAGAGCGGCGTACTGGCCTCGCTGGATCAGTTGGACGCGATTGGTCACCGGGTAGTGCATGGCGGTGAAAAGTTCAGCCAGCCAGTGCTGATCGACCAGGCGGTAGTCGACGCGATTCGCGAGATGATCCCGCTGGCGCCGCTGCACAATCCGGCCAACCTGGAGGGGATCGAAGTGACTCTGGCGCTCTCTCCCTCGGTCCCACAGGTGGCGGTTTTCGATACCGCCTTTCACCAGACCATGCCGGCCCACGCCTACCACTACGCACTGCCGGAACGGCTCTACCGCAACTACCGGGTGCGCCGCTACGGCTTTCACGGCACCTCGCACCACTTTGTCGCCAAGCAGGCGGCGGAATATCTGGGCCGGCCACTCGACAGCCTCAACCTGATCACCCTGCACCTGGGCAACGGCTGCAGCGCCAGTGCCATCCAGGCCGGGCACTGCATTGACACCAGCATGGGCATGACGCCACTGGAGGGGCTGATGATGGGCACCCGCTGCGGCGATATCGACCCGGCGCTGCACTTCTACCTGCTGCGCGAGAGCGGCATGACGGCACAGCAGCTGGAGCGGCTGCTGAACCGGGAGAGCGGGCTCAAGGGGGTCTGTGGTTCCAGTGACATGCGCGAGGTGGCCGATAAGGCCGCGCATGGCGACGCCCAGGCGCAGCTGGCCCGTGCCATGTTCGCCTACCGGGTGAAAAAGAGCATCGGCAGTTACTACGCCGCCCTGGGCCGGGTCGACGCCATCCTGTTCACCGGCGGCATCGGCGAGCATGACGGCGCGCTGCGGCGGCAGATCTGCGGCGGGCTGGAGGGGCTGGGCATTGAGGTTGCCGTTGAAGATCAGGCAACGACAAACATCATCCTGCCCCTGCACACGGCCGATTCAAGGGTCAGATTGCTGGTGGTCCCCACCAACGAAGAGCTGGAAATTGCGCGTTGTGCACAGGCGCTGATCGATTCGAGAAAGTAGCACGGGCCACCGCGACGGCGATCCACCAAGGTTCGCACGCCGATAACGGCGCCCATGGGGCGCCCTATGCACTGGATTGGCCGGCCCCTACCGTCCCACCAGAAAATTCACCATCCAGTAGGGGCACCCCCGTGGTTGCCCTTGTGTTCACCGTGCCAGCGACCCGGGCAGGCACAGGGGCCTGCCCCTACCAGCCCTTCAAAAAATCCACAAAATCGTCACTTTGCAGTCGCGCAGGGTGGGCACGTGGTCTGTGCCCACCTTTTTGTCCCATGCCGCACCTTCCGCGTGGGCACAAAAAGCGTGCCCACCCTACCAAGTGGCGATTTTCACCAGGGGACAAAACGGGTGATACAATCCAATCCTGGATACTTGAACTGACCACGTCTATGGACAAGCAAACCGCCACCATTCTCGAAGCGCTGGAACAGGCCGCTATCTCGGGGCTGTGCCGCGACGGCCAGTTGGAGATCGGCATGCAGGTGGCCCGCACCCTCTACCCGGAGATGAGCGAAGCGGAACTGCTGGCCATCGCAGAGGCTGTCTACAAGCGCAGCGTGTCGGCGGAGTAAGCGATTCAGACAGGTACCTGGCGCCGAGGTATAAGCTCCAGGTTAACCTGACAGTAACATTAATAAATTAGAAAAGTCTTATTGATTATAGTATGGTAGGCAGCGAAACATCAGCGCGCCCATTAATCCGTTCTGGATGCTGAAGAATCAACAACTTAACGCCCCAATCTGCCCGGACTGACGCCTGTCCCGGTGGTGAATCCCATTCACTCCGGAAACGACTGCGATAGCCACGGCGTGTCCGGCAGATGGTCGATTTACCCTGCAGGGTAGTCTCTCATTTCGCTTGGACACGAGGTAATCACAAAGATTAGATGCGTATTTCGGCACTTCATCCCGCCTGGAGCTTCCTGCTCCCGTTCACCCACTGGCTTCCCAATATCGACAAACGCGACCTGCGCGCCGATCTGATTGCCGCCCTCACCGGCGCCATCGTCGTCCTGCCGCAAGGCGTGGCCTTCGCCACCATCGCCGGCATGCCACCGGAATACGGTCTCTACGCGGGCATGGTGCCGGCGATCATCGCCGCCCTGTTCGGTTCCTCGAAACACCTGGTTTCGGGACCCACCACCGCCGCCTCGGTGGTGCTGTTCTCCGCCCTGTCGGTCTATGCCATACCGGGCAGTGCCGATTACATCACCCTCGCCCTCACCCTCACCTTCATGGTGGGCATGTTTGAACTGGCCCTGGGCCTGGCGCGCATGGGCGCGCTGGTCAACTTCATCTCCCACTCGGTCATCATCGGCTTCACCGCGGGCGCCGCGGTGCTGATTTCCGCCAAACAGCTGAAGCACTTTTTCGGCGTCGAAATGGACAGTGACGGCCATCTGCATGAGATTCTGTTCAACTTCTCGCGGTATCTCCCGGAGATCAATCCCTGGGTGACCGGCATCGCCCTGATCACCCTGCTCTCCGGTATCGCCTTCAAGCGCTGGCTGCCGCGCATCCCCTACATGATCGCCGCCATGCTCACCGGTACCCTGGTGTCGCTGTTGCTGGATACCTGGTTCGGGCCATCGATTACCCATATACCGACCGTCGGCGCCCTGCCGGCCACCCTGCCGCCGCTGTCGGCACCGGAGCTGTCGTTCCAGAACGTCAAGGACCTGGCCCCCACCGCCCTGGCGGTGACCCTGTTCGCGCTGACCGAGGCGGTCTCCATCGGCCGCTCCATCGCCGCTCGGGGCGGTTATCGCATCAACGGCAACCAGGAGTTCATTGGCCAGGGGCTGTCCAATATCGCCGGTGCCTTCTTCTCCGGTTACGTGGCCACCGGTTCGTTCAACCGCAGCGGGCTGAATTATCAGGCCGGCGCCAGGACGCCCCTGGCGGCCATCTTTGCCGCCCTGCTGCTGATGGTGGTCGTGCTGCTGGTCGCCCCCTACGCCGCCTATCTGCCGAAGGCGGCCATGGCCGGCATCCTGTTCCTGGTGGCCTGGGGCCTGATCGACTTCAAGGAGATCAGTCATGTCCTGAAGTCCTCCAAGCGCGAAAGCGCGGTGCTGCTGGTAACCCTGTTCAGCGCCATGTTCCTGGAGCTGGAATTCGCCATCTTCGCCGGCGTCCTGCTCTCCCTGGTGCTCTACCTGGAGCGGGTCTCCAAGCCCAATATCGTTACCCGGGTGCCCGACCACCGCCTCTACAAACACGCCTTCTCCAGTGATCCCGATCTGCCGGAGTGCAAGCAGCTGAAGATCATCCGTATCGACGGCTCCCTGTTCTTTGGCTCGGTCAACCATCTGCAGGAGCGGTTCGATCGCATCCGCGCCAATCACCCGGAGAAGAAGCACCTGGCCATCATCGCCAGCGGCATCAACTTTGTCGACCTGCAGGGGGGACACGCCCTGGTCGAGGAGGCGCAACGTCGCAAGGACGCGGGCGGAAAGCTCTACCTGATCAACGTCAAGGAGCGGTTGTGGGACTCGCTGGAACGGGGTGGGGATCTGGAAGTGATCGGCGACCGCAATATCTTCCAGTCGAAGAATGCCGCCATGCACGCCATCTATCACAAGCTGGATAAATCGATCTGCGCGGGCTGTGAGCATCACATCTTCCAGGAGTGCCGGGGTGCCCCGGCGCAGTAGCCGTCCGGTGCCATGACCGGTGGCCCGCCCGGCGTCTGGAACTGAACTCCGAATCACACTCGCCGGCCACCCCGGAATAGAGGTCCGATTCCGGCTAGCACCGCTCCGATCGCTGCCCTATGATGAGCGAAACAGGCAAGACAGGCGGCGGCAATGGAGTTGGACCTCACCACATGCGAGCAGGCACGGCAGACCCGGGACCCCCGCTTCGACGGACGCTTCTATGTCGGAGTGAAAAGCACCGGCATCTATTGTCGCCCCATCTGCCCCGCCCGGCTGCCGAAGGTGGAGAACATCACCTTTTTCCGCTCCGCCGCGGCCGCCTCGGAGGCGGGTTTCCGCCCCTGCCTGCGCTGCCGGCCTGAAGCGGCACCGGGCACACCGGCCTGGCACGGCACCTCCACCACCGTCACCCGGGCGCTGCGGCTGATCCAGGAAGGGGCGCTCGACCAATCCTCGGTCAGCGCCCTGGCCGACCGGCTAGGCATCACCAGCCGTCATCTCGGCCGCCTGTTCCGGCGCCACCTCGGCGCCCCGCCCCTCGCCGTCGCCAAGACCCGGCGCCTACAGTTCGCCAAAAAGCTGATCAACGAGACCGGCCTCTCCATGACCGAGGTGGCCATGGCGGCCGGTTACGGCAGTGTGCGCCGTTTCAACGACCACTTCCGCCAGGTCTATGGCCGGCCACCCTCAGTGCTACGGGCCGGTGCCGGCCCGGCCGCCGGCGACCCGCTGGTTATCCACCTGCCTTACCGCGCCCCCTACTGCTGGGAATCGATCGCGGCGTTTCTGGCCAAACGGGCCGTTCCCGGCGTGGAGTGGGTGAGCGACGGGGCCTGGCACCGGCATATCGCGCTGGACGGCCAGGTCGGCCATATCGAGGTCAACGACCACCCCACCGAGCAGGCGCTGGTGTGTCGCCTCACCCTGCCCTCCACGGCTGCGCTCTACAGCCTGGTGGAACGGCTGCGCATCCTGTTCGACCTGAATGCCGATCCACGGGAGATCGACGGAACCCTGTCACGCGATCCGGTGTTGCAACGCCTGCAGCACGAGCACCCCGGCATCCGCGTACCCGGCGGCTGGGACGGTTTCGAGCTGGCGGTGCGGGCGATCGTGGGACAGCAGATATCCGTGATCGGCGCCACCACGGTGATGGGACGCATCGCCGCGCGCTTTGGTGAACGCAGTGGCGATGTCACCCTGTTCCCCACGCCGCGGCAGCTGATGCGCGCCGCCCCGACAGACCTCCCCATGCCGCAGGCGCGCGCGCGCGCCATCATTGAACTGGCCGGCGCGGTGACCGGGGGCACGGTAAACCTGGACCGCTGGGTCGAGGCGGACAGCCTGCGTGAATCGCTGATCGCCATCAAGGGGATCGGCGAATGGACCGCCGGCTATATCGCCCTGCGCGTGCTGTCAGATCCGGACGCCTTCCTGCACTCCGATCTGGTCCTGCTCAAGGTGGCCCAGCGGCTGTACGGTGACCGGAACGCGGCCGCGCTGCTGGAACGATCCGCCGACTGGCGACCCTGGCGCGCCTATGCCGGCATGCACCTGTGGCGAGCCGCCGCACAACTCAACGGGTAATCTGAGATGAAATACGACTACTACCACAGCCCCATCGGCCCCCTGTTACTGGCGGGGGACGAACAGGGTCTCGAACTGATCGGCTTTCCAGAGGGCAAGGGACGGCTCGAACCGGGAGCGGACTGGCGGCGGGATGCGCAGCCCTTCGCCACGGCCCGGGCGCAGCTCGCCGAGTATTTCGCTGGTGACCGAAGCACTTTCGATCTGCCGTTGCGCCCCCACGGCACAACGTTCCAACTCGCCGTCCTGAACGCCCTGCGGTCGATCCCCTACGGCGAGACCCGCAGTTATGCCGACATCGCCCGACAGGTTGGCCGGCCGACGGCCGTGCGCGCGGTGGGCGCCGCCAACGGGCGCAACCCGCTGCCGATCGTCATCCCCTGTCATCGGGTGATCGGCGCCGACGGCAGCCTGACCGGCTTTGGCGGCGGCATCCGGGTGAAGCAGTATCTGCTCGACCTGGAACAAGGCATACAGGGTCTGTGGTAACGCGACGGGGACGGGGACGGGGCCCAGTCTCATAAGTAGCAGTTTGCGCTACCCGTAATTTTATAAATTAGAATGGCCTTATGATTTATAGTATCTTTTCACTTCGGAACATCGGCTGCTGCTGATCACTCGTTCCAGAAGCCCAATAATCAACAGCTTATAGCGTCAGGCTACCCGGCGGACTGTGTTCACAGCGCGTGTCGGGTTCGGCTGTGTGCAGGCCGGCATCCCCCCGGGGACCGGACGGGAAATTGTCGGAGTCAAACCACCCGGCACCGGGGCATCAGATTTTCCGATAGCACAAATCAATATAGATATTTCGGGAGCGTTTACATGACCACACTGGCCGACGAGGAGCAGACAGTTCCCCAGCCACGATCGCTGTCGCTGAAACAGGTCATCTCCGCCGGGCTGTTCCTGGTCGGTGGCGCACTGCTGGCCATGAATGTCCCTACGATCGAGATCGCCTGGGTCACCGCCCTGCTGCTACTCACCATCTATCTGTTCGCCTTCGAGGTGGTAGGGGTGGATGTAGCCGCCATCGTGATCATGGTGCTACTCGGCCTCACCTCCCTGGCCGCCCCGCTGATGGGGCTGAGCGCCGGGCTGGTGGATACCCAGCACCTGTTCGACGGCTTCAGCTCCAACGCGGTGATCTCCATCATCGCGGTGATGATTATCGGCGCCGGGCTGGACCGCACCGGCATCATGAGCAAGGTGGCGGCCTTCATCCTCAAGGTCGGCGGCAAGACCGAGGGGCGCATCATCCCCATCATCTCCGGCACCGTGGCCATCATCTCCTCGTTCATGCAGAACGTGGGCGCTGCCGCCCTGTTCCTGCCGGTGGTCTCGCGCATCTCCGCCCGCGCCGACCTGCCCATGTCACGCCTGCTGATGCCCATGGGCTTCTGCGCCATCCTCGGCGGCACCGTCACCATGGTCGGGTCGTCACCGCTGATCCTGCTCAATGACCTGATCAACACCTCCAATATCGCCCTGCCCGAGGCACAGAAGATGCAAGCCTGGGGACTGTTCTCCGTCACCCCCATCGGCCTGATGCTGGTGGCCACCGGGGTGATCTATTTCGTGCTCGCCGGGCGCTTCGTGCTGCCCGCCACCAAGAGCGAGAGCAGCACCACCGCGGCCGGGGCGATGCAGTACTTCCGCGACCTTTACGGCGTCAGCTTCAGCCTGTTCGAACTGGTGGTGCCGGACGGCAGCACCCTGGTGGGCAAGCAGCTGGACGATATCGAGACGCTGTACAAGGTCCGGATCATCGCCAACAAGCGCCCCGGCCAGGAGAGCCAGGTCGGGCCGGGCACCCTGGCCCGCGATACCGCCATCGAGAACGGCATGGTGCTGGGGGTGATCGCCGAGTCGCGCAATATCGATCACTTCGTCGAGACCTTCGGTCTCCGCAAGCGCAATGAGCTGCGCAGCTTCACCGAGTCCCTGGCCGCCACCAAGGCCGGTATCGCCGAGGTGCTGATCCCCCCCGGTTCCAAGCTGATCGGCAAGAGCGCCCGCGACGTGTGGATGCGCAAGGTCTACGGCATCGCCATGATCGCCCTGCACCGCAACGGCGAGACCATGCGCGAGGGCGACGATATCCGCAACATCCCGTTCGTCGCCGGCGATACGCTGGTGGTGCACACCACCTGGGAGGCGCTGGCGCGCCTGGAGAAGGACCGCAATTTCGTGGTGATCACCACCGAGTATCCGCGTGAGGAGCTGCGTCCGCACAAGGTGGGCTGGGCCGCCCTGTTCTTCCTGATCGCCCTATCCATGGTGCTGTTCACCGACATCCGCCTCTCCGTGGCCCTGCTCACCGGGGCGATCGGGATGATCCTCTCCGGGGTACTCTCCATCGAGGAGGCCTACGAGGCGGTGAGCTGGAAGACCGTGTTCCTGCTCGCCTCGCTGATCCCGCTGGGACTGGCGGTAGAGAGCACCGGCACCGCCAAATGGATTGCCGAGCAGACCCTCGAAGTGGTGGGTGCACAACCGATCTGGGTGATCCAGGCGGCGGTCGCCATCCTCGCCACCTTCTTTACCCTGGTGATGTCCAATGTGGGGGCCACCGTGCTGCTGGTGCCGCTGGCGGTCAATATCGCCATCGGCGCCGGGGCCGATCCGGCCGTATTCGCCCTCACCGTGGCCATCGCCACCTCCAACTCGTTCCTCATCCCCACCCATCAGGTAAACGCCCTGATCATGGGACCGGCCGGCTACCGGGTGCCGGACTTCATGCGTGCCGGTGGCATCATGACCATCCTGTTCCTGGTGGTGATGATGATCGCCATGCAGCTGTTCCTGTAAAGGCCTTGCCGTGCGGGCGCCGCGACCGCGGTGCCCGCTGCCGGCCGAACCACCTTCCATACCCACGCCGCCTTCTTGGCCCCCGAACCGGTAAGGCATTATTGCTCTCGCCAAGACGCCAAGACGCCAAGAGCGCAAAGGTTAAAACTAAATTTCTCTCTTCTACCACTCAACCACGAAAAACACTAAATTCACAAAAATTGTCAATAGGATAGTGGCGATACGACGCTCACCTTCTGGGTGAGTCTGGCTTCAGCTCCAATCTTTTGTCTTTTTGTGTTTGTTGTGAATTTCGTGGTTCAACAGCTTTTCCAGGTTAAAGGAAGAAATCAGTTTTTCTTGGCGTGCTTTGCGTCTTGGCGAGAGTCCATCCGCCATCCCTCATTCAGAGACATTCGACCGATGGACAGGCCAAACCTGACGAATCAGCCGGCGCAGCCGGGGGTTAGCCAAGGAATTTATTTGTAAGTACACTGATTTAGACCTACATTTAATTCCGGGGCAGCCGATCTATTTCGGTGTGGTTTTTGTTATCACACAGCACTGCGACCGCAGGCCAGGGAGTGGAGATGCCGAAAACCAATGACCAGACCATCCTGATTGTCGATGACGCCCCGGAGAACCTCACGGTGCTCAGCGAACTGCTGCAACCCCGCTACCGGGTCCGCGCCGCCACCTCGGGCGAGAAGGCGCTGCGCATCGCCGGCACGGATCCACGTCCCGACCTGATCCTGCTGGATGTGATGATGCCGGAGATGGATGGCCACGAGGTGTTCTCCCGGCTGCGTGCCGACCCGCTCACCCGCGCTATTCCTGTCATCTTCATCACCGCCATGGACAGCACCGAGGCGGAACTGAGCGGGCTGGAGATGGGCGCGGTGGACTACATCGCCAAACCGATCGTGCCCCCCATCGTGCTGGCCCGGGTGCATACCCAGATGGAACTGAAGCAGGCGCGCGACCGGCTGTCCGACCAGAATGCCTGGCTGGAGGCCGAGATCCAGAGGCGCATGAGCGAAAACCTGCTGGTGCAGAATGTCAGCATCCATGCCCTGGCCCGCCTCGCCGAGACTCGCGATCCTGAGACCGGCAACCATCTGCACCGCACCCAGGGTTATGTCCGTACCCTGGCGCTGCGGCTGCGGAATCACCCCCGCTTCTCGGCCTACCTGGACGACCATATCGTCGATTCGATGGCAAAATCCGCGCCCCTGCACGATATCGGCAAGGTGGGCATCCCCGATCACATCCTGCAGAAACCCGGCAAGCTGACGCCGGAGGAGTGGGTGATCATGAAGACCCATGCCAAACTGGGCTCGGAGGCGCTGGAACAGGCCGAGCGGGATGCGGAAAAGCCGGTCAAATTTCTCACCCTGGCCAAGGAGATCGCCCACTGGCATCACGAATACTGGAACGGCAGCGGCTATCCGGACGGCCTGGCGGGTGATGCCATCCCGGTATCGGCACGGCTGATGACCATCGCCGATGTATTCGATGCCCTGATCTCCCGACGGGTGTACAAACCGCCGATACCCTTTCCGGAGGCCCGGGAGATCATCGCCAAAGGCCGTGGCAGCCAGTTCGATCCGGACATGGTGGACAACTTCCTGGCGGGCTTTGGGGATTTCGTCGCCATCGCCAGACGCTATTCCGACAACGCCTCACCATGACCCGGGAGCACGCGAAGAAAAGCCAAATAAACCAAGGATATATACTCTATATCGTTCTCATCTATGCCATCTTTGCCGCCCTCTGGATCCTGCTCTCGGACAAGACGCTGGCGTGGCTGTTCCAGGATACCTCCAACCTCACCCTGGTCAGCACCCTGAAAGGCTGGGTGTTCGTGGCGGTCACCTCGCTGCTGCTCTATGGATTGATGAGACGACTGGCCAGCAGCGACGAAACCGCCCCCGTACACCTGGGGGGGCGACCCTTGATCCAGTTCCTGCTGCTGGCAGGCCTGATCGCCCTGTCAGCCGGTGCCGGCATCAGTTTCATGGTGCAACATGAACAGGAGAAGGCGCTTGCCCGCCTGCAGGTGATTGCCGATCTCAAGTCGCGACAGATCTCGGACTGGCGCCTGGAGCGAGAGAAAGAGGCGGCCCTGATACAGTCCAACAGCTTCTTTACCGAGCAGTTCCAACGCTGGCAGGAGCGGAATGACCAACGCGCCCGGGACGCCCTGCGCTCACGCCTGGAACAGATGCGTGGCAGCCATGGCTTCAGCGCCATTGAGCTGTTCGATCCGCAAGGCAGCTACCTGTTGGGCACTGGCGCTGTACCGGAGCTGACGGCCCCGGTCCTGCGGACGGCCCTGGAACAGGTCAAACGGGACCGGCAGATCCACCAGGCCGGCCCCTATCGCCACCCGAACGGTGCAACCCATCTGGATTTCGTGGTGCCGCTCACCACCACCCTGCCGGTACCCTACCTGGTGCTGCATATCGATCTGGCGGAGTGGCTCTACCCGGTCCTGCAGACCTGGCCGATACCCAGCGATACGGGTGATACCGTCCTGTTCCGACGCGAGGGTGACCAGGTGCAATATCTCAACCAGCTGCGCCATCGCGCGGACGCGGCGATGAGCTTGCGCCGGCCACTGGGCAGCCTGGCACTGCTCTCCGCGCAGGTACTGCGGGGCGAGGTCCGCCAGGGTGACCTGGTGAAAGGTCTCGATTATCGCGATGAACCGGCCATCGGCGTGGTGCGCGAGATCGCCGGGACCGACTGGTTCCTGCTGGCCAAGCTGGATCGGAGCGAGTTCCTCTACGGGGCCATTGAGGGCAGCCTCTGGATCGGCCTGGCCAGCCTGCTCGCCCTGCTGGTCGCCGGGGCCGGCCTGGTGATGCTGCGCCAGCGCGAACAACTGGTACGTGCCGAGAGCGCCCGCCAGGCCCAGACTGATCGCCTGCACGCACTGAAGCTGCTGGGGGCCATCGCCGACGCCTCCGAGGACGCGATCTTCGCCCTGGATCTGGACGGCCGTTTCATCCTGTTCAACCGGGCCGCCCAGCAGTTTACCGGCAAGACCGCCGGGGAAGTGCTCGGCCAGGACGAACGGGCGCTGTTTCCGGCGGAGAAGGCCGAGCAGATGATCGCCGCCAACCATCGGGTGATGACGGACGGCGCACACCGGATATTCGAAGAGATCATATCGGTCGATGGCAGCGAGCGTTTTTTTCACACCAGCAAGGGCCCGTTACGCGATGAACACGGAGCAGTCATGGGGCTTTACGGGGTGTCACGCGACATCACCGAGCGCAAGGAGTTCGAGGTAACCCTCCAGCGTCAGACCGAGGAACTGGCGCAGCGCAATGAGGAGCTGGAGCGTTTCAACCGTGCCACGGTGGGACGGGAACTGGACATGATTGAACTCAAGCGCCAGATCAATGCACTGTCGCGTCAGCTTGGCCAGGAACCGCCCTACCCACTGAATTTTCTCGACAACGACATGGATCGGCAAAGCGGGGATCGGGAATCATGACCGGCATCCACCGCCCTGCAAGCCGGGGGGCAGACCACCGACGCCACTCCCCCGACGGATGATAAACGACACAGGATCCTGATGCAGATAGCCACCCGACTCAGCCTCGCCTTTCTCGCCGTGGCCCTGGCGGCCAGCCTGTCACTGGGTGGCCTGAGTTCTGTGGCCGGTCGCAACCCGGGCAAGGGGGCGCTGTTCCGCTTCTCCCTGCCCGGCACCATCGTGGACAGCACCACCGTGGATGCTGCAGCGAGTGACAAGGAGACGTTTGATGAATGAAAAGATGATCCTCCTGGTGGAGGACAATCCCCAGGATGAACTGCTTGCCCTGCGCGCCCTGCGCAACGCCAACCTGGCCAACCGGGTGGAGGTGGTGCGGGACGGTCAGCAGGCGCTGGATTACCTGTTCCAGGAAGGCGAGTTCGCCGACCGGGAGGGACCGGTCCTGCCCACCGTGGTGATGCTCGATATCGGCCTGCCGCGCCTCTCCGGTCTGGAGGTGCTGGAGCGGCTGCGCGGCGACCCCAGGACCGCCCTGTTGCCGGTGGTGATACTCACCTCCTCGGATGACGAGCGGGACCGCCTGCGGAGCTACGAAAGCGGTTGCAACAGTTTTGTGCGCAAGCCGGTGGTGTTTGCCGAATTCGCCGCGACCGTGGCCCATCTGGGCGTTTACTGGCTGGCGACCAACATCTCGCCACCGGAGCATTGATTGGCGATGAACGTCCCCCTCAAATTGCTGGTGATCGAGGATAGCGAAGCGGATTTCCTGCTGCTGGAACGCCATCTGCGTCAGCAAGGCATCGCCATCGAGTGTCGGCGTGTCGCCAGCAAGACGGAGCTGGAGGGGGCCCTGCAGACCCGCTGGGACCTGCTGCTCTCCGACTACTCCGTCCCCGGCATGGAGTTCCGCGAGACCCTGCAGCGGGTCCGCACGGCCGAACCCGACCTGCCGGTGGTACTGGTATCCGGCAGTGTCGGCGAGGAGACGGCGGTGGAACTGTTGCACTTGGGCCTGAACGATTTTGTCCTCAAGGAGAGCCTGGTGCGACTCTGGCCGGCCATCCAGCGCGTGCTGGCGGATGCGCAAGAGCGCCGCGCCCGCCGCAGCGCCGAGCTGGGACTGCGTGAGGCGCAGGCTTCGATGCTGCAGGAGCAGCACCAGGCGCGGCTGGCGGCACTGAATCTGATGGAGGATGCGCTGGCCGCCCGGGCGCGCGCCGAAGCGGCCCACACCGAGCTGCAGGAGAGCGTGGCACGGCTGAATTATGCCCTCGCCGCCACCCAGGAGGCGGTCTGGGACTGGGACCTGCCCAGCGGCCGGATCAAGCACAACCCGCGCTGGTGTGAACTGCTGGGCATCAGCGACGATCTGCCCGAGCACGGGGTCGAATTCTATTATGCGCTGATCCATCCAGACGACCGGCAACTGGTCAACAGCCGACTCAAGGACGCCTTCAGGAGTGAAGCGCACTATGTCGCCGAGTACCGTCTGCGCCACGCCGACGGCCGCTACCTCTGGGTGCTCGACCAGGGGCAGATCGTGTCACGCAACCCCCAGGGCAAACCGTTGCGCCTGGTGGGTGCCTTCACCGACGTAACCCAGCGGCGCCAGGACGAAGAGCAGTTGCGCGAACTCTCCCTGGCCGTCGAGCAGAGTCCGGAGAGCATCGTGTTCACCAATCTGCAGGGCGAGATCGAATATGTGAACGAGACCTTCGTGCAGAACACCGGCTACTGCCGGGAAGAGGTGTTGGGGCGCAATCCGCGTATCCTGAAGACCGGCAAGACGCCGCCGGAGACCTATCGAGAGATGTGGACGACCTTGACCGAAGGGCACACCTGGAAGGGCGAGTTCCACAATCGACGCTGTGACGGCAGCGAGTTCGTGGAGTTCGCCATCATCACCCCGCTGCGCCAGCCCGACGGACGCATCTCCCACTATGTCGCGGTCAAGGAGGACATCACCGAGAAGAAACGCCTGGGCGAGGAGCTGGACCGACACCGCCATCACCTGGAGGAGCTGGTGGCCAGCCGCACGGCGGAGCTGGAGGTGGCACGCGCCCTGGCCGACACCGCCAACCAGGCCAAAAGCACCTTCCTGGCCAACATGAGCCATGAAATCCGCACCCCGATGAACGCCATCCTCGGACTGACCCACCTGCTGCGCCGCGACGACGCCACGCCGCGCCAGATCGAGCGCCTGGACAAGATCGACAGCGCCGCGCAGCATCTGCTGTCGATCATCAACGACGTGCTCGACCTGTCGAAAATCGAGGCCGGACGGCTGGAACTGGAACAGACCGACTTCGCCCTCGCCTCGATACTGGACCATGTCCGTTCGCTGATTGGCGAAGCGGCCAACGCCAAGGGCCTGTCGGTGACGATCGACACCGATGATGTCCCCGCCTGGTTGCGTGGCGATGTGACCCGGTTGCGCCAGGCGTTCCTCAACTACGCCAGCAACGCGGTCAAATTTACCGAGCGGGGCAACATCACCCTGCGTGCCCAGCTGCTGGATCAGTTGGACAACCGGCTGTACATCCGCTTCGAGGTGCGGGATACCGGAATCGGAATCGCCCCGGAAGAGCTGTCGAAACTGTTCCAGTCCTTCGAGCAGGCAGACATCTCCACCACCCGCCGCTTTGGCGGCACCGGTCTCGGGCTGGCCATTACCCGTCGACTGGCGCTCATGATGGGGGGTGATAGCGGGGTCGAGAGCCAGCCCGGGAAGGGCAGCCGCTTCTGGTTTGCCGTCTGGCTGCAGCGCGGGCATGGCATCATGACCGGCGAATCGATCGCCACGCCACGCGACGCCGAATCCCAGCTGCGCCGGAAACATGCCCGCCGCCGCCTTCTGCTGGCCGAAGACAACCCGATCAACCGGGAGGTGGCCCTGGAACTGCTGCATGGGGTCGGCCTGTCGGTTGACACGGCGGAAAACGGCCGCATTGCCCTGGAGAAGGCCTCGGCCAACCGCTATGACCTGGTGTTGATGGATGTGCAGATGCCGGAGATGGACGGCCTGACCGCGACCCGGGCGCTGCGTGCACGACCCGACAACGCCGACCTGCCGATCCTGGCGATGACCGCCAACGTCTTCGATGAGGACCGGCGCGCCTGTCTGGATGCCGGGATGAACGATTTTGTCGCCAAGCCGGTAAACCCGGAGGACCTCTACACCACCCTGCTGCGCTGGCTCGAACCACCTGAGCGGGGGGCGGAGTCCACCGCTCCATCCGGCACCACGTCCGGGGAAAGGTCCTGGCAGCTCCCCTTGGACGCCATCCCCGCCCATCTGACCAACATCCCCGGGCTGAATCCCGCCCAGGGCATCGCCGCCGTCCAGCAGAATCCGGCTAGATATCAGCAGCTGCTGCACATGTTTGCCG
The DNA here is from genome assembly GCF_029017505.1 of Sedimenticola hydrogenitrophicus. Taxonomy (GTDB): domain Bacteria; phylum Pseudomonadota; class Gammaproteobacteria; order Chromatiales; family Chromatiaceae; genus Sedimenticola; species Sedimenticola hydrogenitrophicus_A. Next base: position 160,817 of record NZ_JAQGEI010000003.1, on the reverse strand, counting down.
ATACCCACCGCGGGGATATAGCGGAGATAAAGCGCCTGCTGGAACAGGAGAACAGCCGGGCGGCCCAACAGCTGAGCCATGAACTGAAGGGGGTCGCCGCCACCCTGGGTGCCGATGGGGTTGCCGAATTGACCGGCGCGCTGGACCAGGCACTGCGGAAAGAGGCGGCGCCCGCCGCGTGCGATCGCTTGCTCCGGCAGTGTGAGCAGGCACTGGGACAACTGGTCGGGGTGATAGATGGACTACCCGGTAAAACGGCTTCCGAACCGCCCCCCACCGGCATCACCCGGGAACAGTCGGCGCAGCTCTTCAAGGAGCTGGAGCGCCTGCTCGGTGAGGATAACACCCGTGCCAATCAGCTGGCCCGCGGCTCAGCCGACCTGCTGCGCCTCAGGCTGGGCAGTCGCTACGGGGAATTTACCCGGCGGCTCGACCGATTTGACTATGAACGGGCCCTGCGCATCCTGCAGGAGATCACAACGCTGGAAGCAGATGACTGAAGCGGAACAGTGACAGGAACTTTACTCCCCCGGTTTGTCGGGATCAGCGACAAACCAACGCAAACAGATACGCAATCCGATATAAATAATCGGCTCGCGCCTACCTCGCCTGATTCGGAAAAACGGATCGTGGAGGGTGAGTCCGAGCCACCCTCCTGATGATATTTCCCTTGTTAATTCATGGTTTACGGCCATCCAACGACACACCATAACAGTCCACAAGCATTTGTTTTTAATGATATTTAATTCATTTTACGCGGTATGGGCAGCAGCGGACCATGACGGCTAGGGGCACTGACCAGGTAACCCTATTCTGAAAAAACGGGATTCGTTCATTCAGCCGGGAAATAGCTTCCACTTTTGTGATGTGATCCGGTGCCATTTCCTGGCCATCCGAAGACGCTCGCCAGGTGTTTTCCGGGCAGACCCATGATATAAGAAGCCATAGGGATGGATCTCTACCGTTAAAGATTACCAACCGACCGCCGATACAATGAGTGATAGATTATTCCCATAGATATCCAAGGTTTAAATATTGGGAATCAATTTTACGCAGGCTTGCCTGTTGGAGTGTACAGGTCCTACTAAACCCGACACGAGTTAGTGAACCATGAAAATTCTGATGACAACCTTCACTGGAGTGTGCGCGCTGATCTTCGGTGCTACTGCCGTAGCCGCCGAATTCGGCACCAGCATCCCGATGCGCGCCGGCAACGCCACCACCTATTACGTCACGGCGGTGGCCGGCGATCTGGAAGCCATGGAATTCATGGTGGATACCGGTTCCGGCTACACCACCATCAATGAGGTGACGCTGGCGGAACTGCAGCGCACCAAGCAGGCTCAATATCTGCGTGACCTGATCGGCATTCTGGCCAACGGCACCGAAATGGTGGTTCCGGTGTATCGCCTGGCCAGTCTCAATATCGGCGGTGGTTGCCATCTCAGCAATGTAGAGGCGGCGGTGTTCCCCGGCAAGACACGCCAGATCCTGGGTCTGAGCGCCCTGAAACAGGCCGCGCCGTTTATCTTCTCCTTCGAACCCCCGAACCTGAAGCTCAGCAACTGTGTCAACCCCGAACTGCTGGCCAGCGCACCGGATAAGTGAACCGCCGCGACAGCTAATCCATCCGCCCTCCCGCATGCCCGGTTAAATTCCGTCGCCGTCCGGCGACGGAAAGCGGGACTATGCCAGGCAAATTCGCCGCCCCTCCGCCACACATATCCCGGCAGCTTCCCGCTGTGGCCGCTTACCCCTCCAGAACCCCCGTCCGCTAAGGCTTGTGCACCCCGGCTTTAGCCTCCCATCAATTCTGGCAAGTAAATTGCAGAACAGGTAGTGAACGGAACCCACCGCATCGGATTTCGATACGGTGGGGCTAATTCAAACGGTGCCGAAAGGCAGGAGGAAGTTATGAATAAGGGATATCGTAAAACACTACTGGCCGGCGCTATCGCCGCCCTGATCGCCGGGCCCGTCCTGGGTGCGGAACATGCAGCACAAGCGCCCGAGGCCCCGGGAATGACACCGGAGCAGCCGGTACAGGAGGCTCCACAGTCTTCCCCGAGCACCCCACAGCCGATGGATGAACAGGTCGGGACCGAGCAACCCGCAGCCACGGATGAACAGGCCGGGACCGAGCAACCCGCAGCCGACGAGGTCAACTCCATGCTGGCCTTGACACCCGATGACCTGCACAGACAGGAGGTGATCGGCAGCGACGGCGAGGCGATCGGAAGGATCAGTGATGTGGTGAGTGACCGAGGCGGCGCTGACATCTACGCCGTCATCTCCACCGGTGGTTTCCTGGGACTCATTGGCGGCAGCAAGCATGTGGTACCGCTCAGCGAACTGCGCCTGGAGGAGCAGAAACTGCATCTCAGCGCTACCCAGGAAGAGTTGGCCGCCCGTGAAGAATACACTGAAGATCAATATGTTATCGTCCAGCCGGATGACCGGCCCATCAGTGAATTCTCAGCATTCGAGCAGCAACCACAAGAGCCGGAGCAGCAGCAACAGCCGAAGGAGCAGCAGAGTAACTGACGGCTGGTACTCCGCTTCTCGCTGGCACGGTAGTGTGGCAGCGGATGGTGGGGACCTCACTGTAAGGTAGGGTGTCGCCATAACCGGTTTTCTCACGGGACCGGCGTCGGATCGGGCAGGCAGTTTGAGTTGACGCCCGGTTTTCAAAGGGATTTGAATCCGGCCCCGGGGGAGAAGGTTTTTAGCGCACTACGCACCTGGGGGATTTCACCAACAGCGGGAGCCTGGCTCCCGCTTTTTTATTGATCCCCCACGGCAGAGACAGAGCAGGAGAATCAATATGAGGAAAAAAACGTCATTTATCGCAATAGTTGTCCTGGCGCTCAGCACGCTTGTCCAGGGCTGTGGTTTCCTGGTCGGTGCCGCCGTGGGCGGAACCGCCGGTTATCTGTTGAAGGACGAGGGTTATGAAGTGCAAACGCCAGTCAAGCGCTCACCGCCACCGGCACCAGAGTAATCCCTGATCGCCAATCCGCAACCGGTTCGGCATGGGCGAATTGCCCATCGGGGTTATCCCCGGCCTCCTGAACTACCCCGCTGTCGTCGTTTCGCAACACAAATCTTCTTGTAGATCAAGCAGTTGCAAAACCATCAACAAAGGCGTTGCCAACCAACGACAGATGGGGCGAGATACGGCACGAAAGTCGTGCCAACCTACGGCTATCTTATTGATTTTATGGTCATCTGCGGAGTTGGCACGGATGGTGCTCTAACGGGGATGTGGATGTACCACAATCAACCCACGGAGGAAATAATGAAGACTACCACTTTAGTGAAAATACTCGGTTTCTCAATGGCGACCCTGTTTTCCGCTGCCACCTTTGCCGCAGAGATGGACACCGTTCAGTTTGAGTCCCTGGATCAGAACCAGGATGGTCAGCTGACCGCCGAAGAAGCGGCCCGCGACACCGCAGTGAGTGAGAACTGGACGACCATCGACAAGGACGGCAGTGGCACCGTCGACAAGGCCGAGTTCAGTGCGTTTGAAACCATGCTCAAAGAGGGTGGCGAGAAAAAGCCCGCTGAATAACCCCTAGAGCCATGGAAAGGCCATCCGCGAAGGGAAGCGCGGATGGCCTTATTTATTGCGCGCAATCCTGCCTGTCCATTATTCCCTCAACAATTAAGATCGACACGCCAACCTCCTTCTCTACAGTGCCGCTGACCGGTATCATCTGACTCTGTTTATCGCTCAGCGGTGATCCGTGTATCTGGATAGCTTCATCTTCTCCGCCCTGCTATTGCTGGCTGTCACCTCTGTGGCGGTGGCGCTGTTTCGCCATCTCGGGCTGGGGTCGATCCTGGGTCTGCTGATTGCCGGCGTGGTGGTGGGACCCCACTCACCGGGCCCCTATGTGACCGCCCATGTCGAGGACGTCCGCCATTTCACCGAGCTGGGCGTGGTACTGCTGATGTTCGTTATCGGCCTGGAGATGCGCCCCACCCGGCTCTGGTCCATGCGCCGCTACCTGTTCGGCCTCGGTTCCCTGCAGATCCTGCTGGTCGGTCTGGCGATTACCCTCTATGTCTCCATGGGGATGGATTCCTGGCCGACGGCGCTGCTGATCGGCCTCACCCTGTCGCTCTCCTCCACCGCCTTCGTCATGCAATTGCTGCAGGAACGGGGCGAGCTGGCCAGTCGCCACGGTACCGGTACCTTCGCCATTCTGCTGATGCAGGACCTGGCCGTGGTGCCGCTTTTGGCCCTGGTACCGCTGTTGTCGCAAGAGACCGCGATCGCTTCCGGCATACCGCTGTGGCAACAGTTGCTGATCCTCGCCGGAATGTTCGCGGTCCTCTGGCTGTTCGGCCTGCGCATCGTCCCGCTGGCGCTGGAGTGGCTGGCGCGCCACGACAACCGCGAAGCCTTCCTGCTGGTGGTGCTGCTGGCGGTCTTCTTCGCCGCCTGGATGATGAACCAGGCCGGGCTGTCGATGGCCCTGGGCGCCTTCATCATGGGCATGCTGCTCTCCGGTTCCAACTACAACATGCAGATCCGCGCCTTCATCGAGCCCTACAAGGGGTTGTTGATGAGCCTGTTCTTCGTGGCCGTGGGCATGTCGATCGACCTGGGGGCATTGGCCGAGCAGCCACTGGTGTTCATCGGTCACACGGCGGTACTGGTCGGTATTAAACTGGCGGTGCTGTTTCCCCTGGCCATCGCCTTCGGTTATAGCCGCGGAGAGGCCACCCGCATCACCTTTCTGCTGGCCCAGGCGGGTGAATTCGGTTTTGTCCTGTTCGGCTCGGCCCTGGCACTCAAGGTGATCGATGAGGGGAGCTTCATCATGGCGGTAGCGGTGATCTCCCTGAGCATGTTGATTACCCCGCTGCTGATCCGTTTCGGCGACCGGCTGGCCCGCTCCCTGGAAGGCGAACAGCCCGCCGGCGATGATCACACGGCCAAGGGCGTGGAGGTGGCGGAGCGCAGTGTACTGATCGGCGGTTATGGCCGTGTCGGCCATACCGTCGCCACCCTGCTGCAGGCCAGCGGCATCCCCTTCGTCGCCTTCGACACCAACCCGGAACACGTCAAGCGCGGCCAGGCGGATGGGCTCCCGGTACATTACGGCGACATCTCCGACCCGGAACTGCTGGCGGCGGCCCACGTGGAGCGCTGTTCACTGGTGGTACTCACCATCGATCGGAGTGCTACGGTGCTGCATGCGGTCTCCCACTTGCGCAACACCTATCCGCGGATACCGGTGATCGCCCGCGCCCGCGATCTGGAAGCCAGCGCCCACCTGCTCAAGGCGGGGGCCACCCAGGCGTTCCCCGAGGCGATCGAGGCCAGTCTCCGGCTGGGGGCGGAGGCACTGCGGCTGGTCGGTGCACCCGAGGACAACGTGCAGCTGCTGATGGAGGGCATCCGCAGCGGAGGCTACCAGTTGGTGCAGCAGGGGGAAAAGAGCGGGCCGGAGGATTGATCTGGATGAATAAACCGCGGTTGACCCGGCCCCCGCAAACGGTTGTTCAGCCCGCTCCTTTGAGACCGATCCGCTCCGCCACCTCGCGCATGCCGAGGATGGTCTGGGTGATCAGCTCGCGCCGCTCCATGCCGAGCATCGCCGCCCCGCGGTCGATAATGCCGCGATCCACCTTGGCGGCGAAACTTTTGTCCTTCCACTTCTTGATCACCGACTTCGCCTCCAGGTCGAGGACACTTTTCGAGGGACGCACCAGGGCGGTGGTGGTCACCAGCCCGGTCAGCTCATCGGTGGCATAGAGCACCTTCTCCATGTCGCTGAGCGGCTCGACTTCGGTGCAGATGCCCCAGCCGTGGCTGATGACCGCGCGGATATAGGCGTCCGGCCACTGCTGTTGGCGCAATATCTGTTCGGTCTTGATGCAGTGCTGCTCGGGAAACTGGTCGTAATCCAGATCATGCACCAGTCCGACGATCCCCCACTGCTCCTCGTCGCCCCCGCGCTGGCGGGCGAAATAGCGCATCACCGCCTCCACCGCCAGGCCATGTTTGACCAGACTTTCCGTTTGGGTATAGGTGGTCAGCAGCCGGTACGCCTCATCCCGGCTTGGAATCCGCTCTTCCATCGTCTCACTCCTGTTTCTGTTTTCATCCTGTTGGGTCTACTATTGCATTCAATGAACTGATCCGCATCTTATCCGTTATGCATACAAACCCCAAACCGACCGACATCATCCTGCACAATCAATCGCGAACGCTTGAAGTGGTTTTCGATAGCGGCGAGCGTTTCAATCTGCCCTGGGAGTACCTGCGTGTCTTTTCGCCCTCCAAGGAGGTCAGGGGGCGTTTCGGCAAAGACCGGATTCTGGTGCTGGACAAGCAGGATGTGGTACTGCAAGAGATCAAACCGATCGGCAACTATGCCCTGAAGCTCTATTTCGACGACGGCCACAACTCCGGCCTGTACGACTGGCGGTTTCTCCATGAGCTGGGGGTCAATCAGGCGCAGTACTGGCAGGAGCACCTACAGCGGGTGGCGGAATTGAAGTCAGACCCGGACTGATTCACGCCACCTCACTCCCTGATCACCCCGGCCTGATTGACCAGCCCCTCGGCCGCGCTGATACCGCAACGCTGATTCCCCGCCACCGCCAGGTCGATCTTTTGCGGTTTATCCAGATCCATATCGCTCATGATGCGCATATAACCCTCCCGCGTCTGGTTGTTACCCAGCCGGGGATTGTGCCGTTTCTCTTCACCGATGGTCGAGGTGGTCATGCCGTTGTAGTCATGGGCCGGGTAGACCCTGATCCGGTCAGGCAGGACGAACAGCTGGCCCGTGATCGAATCGAACGCCTTACCTGCATCACCGGACTGGAAATCGGTGCGGCCGCTGCCGCGAATCAACAGCGTATCGCCGGTAAACACCCGGTCGGCGGCGAGGTAACAGATATCGGTATCGGTATGTCCCGGGGTATACAGCACCTTCAGGGCATTGTCGCCAAACAGCACATGATCGCCCTGCTTCAACCAGACGTCGGCACAGGGAACTTGCGCATTCCCATGTACCGCCACATGGCAGTTGAAGCGCTCCCGCAACAGCCCGCCGCCGGTGATGTGGTCGGCGTGTATGTGCGTCTCCAGCGAATAACGCAAAACCAGCCCCAGCTCCTCGATCAGCCGAATGTCCCGCTCACTCTGTTCCAGCACCGGATCGATCATCACCGCCTCCAGGTTCTGCTTATCCCAGAGCAGGTAGCTGTAGGTGCTGGAGTCCCTATCGAAAAGCTGTCGCATCTGCATGGTTTGTCCTTCCCGCATGTTTCTCTATAGGACTACAGATGATGTTTAAATGTTCGCGGATCAACCCAGAGAATTTTAAGGTAATAGGCCACAAGTGCGTCGGACGGTAACCTGGATGAAGGCCCACCCATATTGTTCGAACGTAACTACTCACGGGGTGACTGGACTACCTTGCCGGCCTCACGTGATGGCTGGATCAAGATCGGCCAACAAGGCAGGCCAGTCACTTACAGACCGGGCAAGTAGTTACGTTTGAACAATACACTGACCTGGGCGAGCGAAATCCGGGGTAGAACCCTTTCGGGTCTGCTCCCCGGATTCCGCCGCTATGGGCCTGTGGGTTTTCTCCCTGTGCAAGGCAGCGGCCACATCCGGACTACTGTGCTGTAAACCGGTCCCGGCTTAAAGACTATTGGCGAACGCCTTCGATGGTGAGGAACAGCTCCACTTCACGCGCGGCCGGACCCAGGTCCATGGGAATACCGAAATCCGCCAGGGCCAGCCGGGTGGTGCCTTCAAACCCCCGACGGTAACCGCCCCAGGGGTCCTTGCCGGCACCGATCTGAGTGACATCGATGCTGATCGGCCGGGTTACGCCACGCAGGGTCAGGTCACCCTTGAGCAACCCCGTGTTATCTCCCGTGACCGCATAGCTGGTGCTGGTGAAGGTCGCCTGGGCAAACTCGTCCACTTTCAGGAAATCCTTGCTGCGCAGGTGCTTGTCCCTCTCGGCATGGTTACTGTCCACGCTGGCGGGATTGACCGTGACTGAAACCGTCGATGCCGACGGGTTGCTCTCGTCATAGTCGAAGCTCCCCTCGAACTGGTTAAAGCGGCCCAGCACCCAGCTGTAACCCAGATGGGCGATCTTGAACTGGACAAAGGCATGGGCATTTTGCGTATCGATGACATAGCGCTCGGCCGATACCGGAGCGGAAAGGGCAATCCCGGCCGCCGTAAGCAGTGAAAATATCAAGCGTTTTTTCATGATGTCTCCTTGGTAAAAAAGGTTTCTGATTCAGTGATTGCGCCTGTCGCGCGGCCTGTCACGCGCCTGGGCCTGCCGAGCATCCGCATCAGGGTGGGATCGCGATCGATAAAGTGGTGCTTGAGGGCGGCCAGTCCATGCAGGGCGACCAGCCCGATCAGGCTGACGGCGAGGACAAAATGGATGTCACCCGCCGCATCCTCCATGTCCTTAAACGCCGGCAGCAGCGCCGGCACCGTGAACCAGCCGAACACCTCGATACCGCGTCCGTCGGCGGTGGAGATGAGATAGCCGCTGACGGCGATGGCGAACAGCAGCAGGTAGAGCCCGCCGTGCACCAGGCCAGCCAGACGCCTCAGCAACCGCGAACCGCCATCCAGCGGCCGCGGCGGCGGGCTGATAAACCGCCAGCACAGCCGGAGCGACAGCAACAGCAGCAGGGTGATCCCGAGACCGCGATGGAGATGCGGTGCCGCCTGATACCAGGGGTGGTAATAATCCAGGCTGGTCATATAGAGACCCAGCGGGAACAGGCCCAGGACCAACAGCGCCACCAGCCAGTGCAGCGCAATGCTGATGGCGCCGTAGGTTTGCCGGGTGTTGCCGAGTCGCATCCCTTGAGCTCCCTCTCTGCGGACCTGGCGCGGTACCATCTTGAATATGACGGGCTCAGGCGGCATGCCGCTCGATCTCGGCCTGGGCATCTTCTATCCCCTTGCGACGAATTTCATCCCCCATATTGAGCCCTTCCGAATGGATAAAGTTCACCTGCCGTATGCCGAGAAAATTGAACAGGGTCTGCAGATAGGGGGCCTGCTGATCGGTGGCGGTACCGCTGTGCACGCCGCCCCGCGCGGTGATGATGAAGACTGGCTTGTCTTCCACCAGCCCCACCGCCCCTTGGTCGGTATAGGCGAAGGTGCGTCCGGCCATCACGATATGGTCGATGTAGGCCTTCAGCGTGGAAGGGATGCCCAGGTTGTACATCGGCACACCCAGGACTACCAGGTCGGCGGAGAGAAATTCATCAATCAGCAGATTGATGCGTTCCGCAATCCGCGCCATCTCCGGGGTATGTTGCTCCGGCGGGCTCATCATGGCGGCCAGCATGGTTTCATCCAGATGGGGCAGCGGTTTGCCGACCAGGTCCCGCTCGATGACCTGGTATTCCGGGTGGTTGTCGAGCCACTGACGCACAAACCGGGCGCTGAGCCGGCGCGAGTCGGAACCGGTCAACCGGGCACTGGAGTCGATATGGAGTAGCCGTTTTCTGTTCATGTCACACCCTCTCTCAGGTAATGTTCAACTTGGCGAGCAGCCTATCATTGTCCCTGTTTCGTTATTAGACGGTATTTTTCAAAAACTATGTTCCATATATGGAACAATGTACCCCCTTGGGAGGGCCTGCATGAAGGTAGGTTAATGAGGAAGATTGCTGAAATGCCGGTCCAGGAAGGTGATGAAGGCCCTGACCTTGGGGGTCAGGTGACGGGGAGAAGGGTAGACCGCGTAGATCCCCCCCTCCCGGACACTCCACTCATCGAGCACCGAGACCAGCTCACCGCTGGCGATCAGGTCCTGGCAGTGCAGCTCCGGTAACAGGCCGATCACGCGGCCGGTCAGGCAGGCCCCGCGGATGGCATTCAGGTTGTTGATACCCAGTCGGCCGGTAATCTCCACCGCGACCGTTCCCCGCGGCCCTCTGAACTTGAGGAGTTCACTGTCGCGGCGCGCGGAGAACACCACGCAGTCGTGCTGTTTGAGATCCTCGGGTGAGCCGGGAATCCCGTGTTGTTGGAAATACTCCGGTGTGCCACAGACCCGCATCCGGTCGGTATAGAGCCGATGCGCCACCAGCGTGGAATCCTCCAGCTCCCCGGCCCGGATCGCCATGTCGAAGCCCTCCCCCACCAGGTCCACAAGGCGGTCTGAGACATCCACCTGCAGCCGGATCTCCGGCTGCTGACGCAGGAACTCCCGGGTGATAGCCGGCATGATGGAGATACCGATATCCACCGGCAGGGTGACCCGCAGCAGCCCCCGCGGCTGCTCCTGACACTGGCTGATGGCACGCTCCGCCTCTTCCGCCTCGGCCACCAGCCGGGCACAGCGGTCATAATAAAGCGCGCCCAGCTCCGTGGTGCGAACGCTGCGCGTGGTCCGCTGCAGCAGGCGCGCACCCAGCCGGCCCTCCAACTGGCTGATCTTGCGGCTGACGGTCGATTTCGGCAGGCCGAGATTGGTCGCGGCAGCGGTAAAATTACCTGCCTCCACCACCTTTACAAAGATCACCATCTCGTTGAAATCCAGCATGTAGCCTGACCTTCCCTTCGGTTTCGTTGCCGGGCTATACGTTAACGCATTCCCCAACCATTGAGCATTATTTTCGCTTGCGACCGATTTCCCCACGCAACTCCGGCTTGTCTTGGTTCGATCGGCAATGGCATAGTCAACCCTTTCCGCCACCAATAATAAAAGGCCACCTGTTTGGATCCCAGCCTCACCCGCCGCCACCTGTTCCTCAGTATCCTGTTCCCCTTTGCCCTGGGCTACTACCTCTCCTATCTCGCCCGGGTGGTGAATGCGGTACTGGCACCGGACCTGGTGGCGGAACTCTCGCTCGGCGCGGATACGCTCGGACTGCTGACCGCCTCCTACTTCTTCACCTTTGCCGCCGCCCAGCTTCCCCTGGGAATCCTGCTGGACCGTTACAGCCCGCGCCGCATTGAATCCCTGCTACTGCTGGTGGCGGCCGCCGGGGCCCTGCTGTTCGCCCTGGGGGACAGCGCCTGGGACCTGATCATCGGCCGCGGCCTGATCGGACTGGGCGTCTCGGCCTGCCTGATGGCTGCCTTCAAGACCTTCACCCTCTGGTTCAAGCCGGAAAAGCTGCCGCTGCTGAACGGGATCATTCTCGCCTCGGGTGGGGTCGGCGCCATCACCGCCACGGCACCGGTCCAGGCCGCCCTGTCGTTGACCGACTGGCGCGGGGTCTTCCTGCTGCTGGCGGGCCTGCTGCTGCTCTCATCCGTGATCATCTTCGTGCTGGTACCGGACCACACCGAGGAGCGCCCACAGGAGACCCTGCGGGCCCAGCTGCGCGGCATTCGCGCCATCTTCGCCGACCGCTTCTTCTGGATGATCGCACCCCTGACCATGCTGTCACAGGCCTCGTTCATCTCCATCCAGAGCCTCTGGGCCGGTCCCTGGCTGCAGGATATCGGCGGGCTCGAACGCACCGCCATGGCCGATACCCTGTTACTGGTGGCCACCGCCATGGTGGCCGGTTTCCTGGCCATGGGTACACTGGCGGAACGACTGGCGCGAATCGGGGTACGCCCCATCCTGTTGTCGGCCGCCGGCATGCTGACCTTTCAGTGCATTCAGCTGCTGATCATCCTCGGGCCGGCGGCGGCCTGGCTCTCCCCGGTCTGGATCGGTTTCGGCTTCTTCGGCACCACCGGCATCGTCCAGTACGCGGTACTCTCACAACACTATCCGCGTCACCTGGCCGGGCGGGTCAATACGGCGATGAATCTGCTGGTGTTTGTGTCAATTTTTGTTTTGCAATACGCCATCGGCGCCATTATCAATCTCTGGCCGCAAGTGGGTCCCGGCCAGTATCCGGCCGTCGCCTACCAGACGGCGTTTGGTTTTGCCCTGCTGCTGCAGGCGGGCGCATTCAGCTGGTTCGTCCGGGAGTACCGGCGCGGTCGGGCGATCGCAAGCTAGGCGTCTGAATGCACCCCATTGGTTGTGACGCCCCGGCCGCTGCTTTAGGATAGGGCGCGTTTTTGGGGGTGATGCGACCAGACTAGTAGTCTTCCAATTTAATATTGCCGGGTAAAACTGTTTCAGTTTCGTAGGGTGGATAAGCGACAGCGCATTCCATCCTCAGGTCCGTAAACGGTACATCCATGTACCACTCCTCACCGCAGCATTGGTGGATGCGCCTACCGGCTTATCCACCCTACGAAAGTACTTTATCAAATTGAAGTAGTACTAGGGCTAAAGGGCAAAGCAAGGTGTTCCGATGAAAGTAAAACTGCGACTCCAGATTCGTTTTAACGACAGCGTCATCGGTCCCGGCAAGATCGCCCTGCTGGAGTCGGTCGCGCAACACGGCAGCATCTCCGGTGCCGGCAAGGCGTGCGGCATGACCTTCCGGCGCGCCTGGCAACTGATCGAAACCGTTCAGGAGGCGCTGGGTCAACCGCTGGTGGAGACCACCGTGGGTGGCAAGGGTGGCGGCGGTGCCGAACTGACGCCCTTTGCCAAATCACTGATCGAGCATTATCGAAAGCTCGAAAAACAGGCCAACGGCTCCGCCGGACCGCTGTTCGAGCTGCTTAACCAGACCGATCCGGGCCTATCCTGACGGATCACGCTTTCGTCTGTTGGATAAACTCCAGGGCGTTCTGATCCGGATCACGGCAGAACAGCGCCCGCCGGCCGGAACGACTCAGGGTGTAGCCGATCCCGGCGGCATCCAGGGCGGTAACCAGGTCATCCAGTGTCTCCACCCAAAAGGCGAGGTGGCGGTCCAACCCGCCGTGGGCCGGCCTGCCCCGCAGCGGGTCCGGGTTGGGCAGCTCCAGCAGATGGATCTGCTGGTCGCCCAGGTTGAGCCAGGCTCCCGGGTAACCCAGGTCCGGGCGCGACCGGTCGATGGTCAGCCCCAGTACGCCCCGATAGAAATCCAGCGCCCGCGTGGTATCGGCCACGATCAGGCTGGCATGATGAAATCCGGTCACCAGTTTCGGCATCGCAATCTCTCCCGACTGTCTGTAACTCAAGTTTCGGAGGTAACTACTCACCCGACCTGCAAGCGATTGGCCTGGTTTGTTGGCCGATCTTGATCCAGCCATCGTGTGAGGCCGGCAAGGCAGGCCAATCACCCCGTGAGTAGTTACGTTTCGGAGTTCAGTTCCAGACACCGGTCAGGCCACCCCCTTGCCGGGACCGTCGGAGGCATGGATGCCGACGCCGAGCGTACAGGGACGTATTCACGGCGTGTCTCGGCAAGGGGGTAGCCCGCCCTGAACGACGTCTTTTGAACTCCGAAACTTGAGTCTGTAATTTCAGGCAATCTGCCGGCAGTGGGTCTCCCGGGTAAACAGTATCAACACCAGCGCCAGGACAAGCCAGACCAACATCAGGCCAAAGCCGTTGCGGTAGGCCTCCAGCCCGTAGATCCGTGCACCGTTCTCCATGGCCCCCGTCCAGTGCCGGTCCAGCAGCCAACCCACGGCAGGCTGCAGCAGCATGGGGCCGATCATCACCCCCATGTTGACCAGGCCCGAGGCGGTGCCGGCCAGGCGGGGTGGCGCCGACTCCCGGGCGAAGGCGAAGCCGATGATCATGTTGCCGGTAAAGAAACCGATCACGACCAGTAACAGCACCAGCAGCCAGACCGGCAGACCGGGCACCAGGATCACCACACACCAGACCGCCAGCTGCACCACGCAGCCCAGCAGATAGAGCGGTTTGCGATGCCCCAGGTGATCCGACAGCCAGCCGAACACCGGCCCGCCGATCGCCCAGGAGACCAACAGCGCCGAACAGATGGCGGCGGCAGAGGTCTTCTCCAGTCCATAGTGGGTGGTGAGAAACGGCACACCCCAGAGACCGGCGAAGGTGAGCACGCTGCCAACCCCGGCCCCGGGGACGAAGTAAAGCAACCAGGTGTTGCGATACCCCAGCACCGTCCGTATGCCCGCCATCACCCCCCGGGAGTGCTGCGTGGCGGTGTCGTCATGGGCGGCGGCATGGCTGGCATACCCCCTTTCCGTGGGGTCATCCCGGACCAGCAGCCAGATGGCCAGGGCCACTGCAAAGGCGACCCCCGCGGATACCAGCATCACCGGTCGCCAGCCAAAGCCATCCACCAGCAGACGCAGCGGCACCCCGGCGAACACCGCCCCCACCACGCCGCAGAACAGCGCCATGCCGGAGGCCAGCGAGTACTGTTTCGGCGGTAGCCAGTGGCCCGCCAGCTTGAGCATGCCGACAAAGGCCACCGCCACCGACCCGCCGATCAGCAGACGCCCCAGGTTGGCCCAGAGCGCATCCGGGGCCATGGCAAACAGCAACGTGCCGAGCCCGGCAATGGTCGCCCCGCTGGCCAGCAGGCGCCGCGGTCCCCAGTGATCCGCCAGCAGCCCGGTGGGCACCTGCATCGCCACATAGCTGTAGAAATAGAAGGCGGAGAGATTCCCCAGTGCCGTGGCGTTGAGCTGAAAATCGGTCATCAGCTCGGTGGTCATTACCCCCGGAGCCACCCGCTGATAGAAACCGATGAGGTAGAGTGCCGCCCCAAGTCCCCAGATCATCCAGGCCAGGCGCAGTGGTGGAAAGGCTACAGCGTTCATGAATTATCCCAGTTGACGTTCACGTCACTATAGCCTGTGTTGCAGGGAGATAAAACCCGAGAGGGAGGACCGCTATTACTTCGCCAAACAAAGCGCTACGGCTTATCGGTTACAAACGCAATTAATTAGGCAGGACGGCGAGATCGCCGACAGAGGGGGTGAATACCAGTGGCGAGTGCGGCCGGACACCGCCGCCTCACGATCATCTGGACTGGTTGTGAGCCGCCTGGCTCAGTTATCCCGCAGCCAATCCTGATACCGGATTCTCTTATTGCAATTGTCAAAACGCTCAGATGTGCAATCCAGCCTATCGCAGATGAATTCACAACGTGCGCTTTCAGCAGGGACATCGCTGATGAAAGAACCGAACAGATTTCTTAGAAAAGCGCTGATTCCCCTGATTATTTTTGGATGTCCTGTTTTGCTGGTTATAGACTAAGAACCGGAATCACCAGTTTATTATTCTATCCATAGACTTCCATTCCCTGATCAGCACCCAATCGACAAAATCGTTCATAGGACGATCCCGCCCGGGAGTCTGATCTCTCGGATAGTACTTAATCCCACGTGGCAGTTCAAGAATGGCCTTAGCGGCCCGGTTTTTGCGCTTTTCTGGTACGCCGCAACTGCACAATCTCGGCAAAGATGCCGCCGATAGCGCCCCAGAGGCCGCCGAGAATGATCACCACCACCGTTTTGTCGCCGGCCAGCTGTTGCAGAAAGGTGGGTTGGGGCATCGAGTAGAGCATGAGGTGGATCAGCAGGGATAACAGCAGTGCGCCGATCAGCCCCATCGCCATACCGTGCAGCAGCCGGCCATCGCGCGCCTTCAGGGCGGTGAATATGCCGGGGGCGACCCACAGTGCGGAGAGCGTGAGCAGTTGCGGCGCGGTCGCCTGCTGCACCCCCAGCCACAGGGCCAGCACGATCAGCCCCAGGGAGAGTGCCACCAGCATCAACGCGCCGAGCAACAGGGCGCGGTAGTTCATGAACGGCGGTTGTTCTGCTGCCATATGAGGATTCTTCAGCTTATCGGCGGAGGGTTTGGGGATATACAGAAGGCAACGAGACGATCCTCATCGGGCCGGCTTCACATTGACATGATCGAAGGGACAGTGGCGACAGGCGGAACCGCAGCAGTTACCCCGGCTGCGGTGATAACATTCGGTGAACACCATCAGCCCGTCCTCCCAGTAGTAGTGCCGCCCCTCCACCAGCTGCTCCAAGGGCCAGGGATCGATCGCTTCCGTCTCGTTCTCTTCTCTCATCGCCCTTCCGACCCAATTACTGAGCGGTCCAGCCCGAATCGATGGTCAGGGAGGAACCGGTGATGGAGGAGGCCCGGTCACTGGCCAGGAAGGCGACCAGGTCGGCCACCTCTTCGGGTTCGATCAGCTTTTTGATCGCGGCATTTTTCAGCATCACGTCGCTGACCACCTGGTCCTCGGGGATACCCCGGGTACGGGCCTGATCGGCGATCTGGTTCTCCACCAGCGGGGTGCGCACATAGGCCGGGCAGATGGCGTTGACCGTGATCCCGAATTCGCCCCCTTCCAGGGCCGCGGTCTTGGTCAGGCCAATCACCCCGTGCTTGGCGGAGATATATCCCGCCTTGAAGGGGGAAGCCACCATGGCGTGGACCGAGGCGATGTTGATCACCCGGCCCCAGCCCTTCTGCTTCATCATCGGCCAGGCATAGCGGATCAGCAGGAAGGGGGCGGTCAACATGACCCCGATCAGCTTGTTCCACTGCTCCACTGGAAACTCTTCGATCGGGGAGATATGCTGGAAGCCGGCATTGTTGACCAGGATATCGACACTGCCGTGCAGTTGAGCGGCCTGGGCGATGAGGGAACGGCACTGCTCGGCATCGGACAGGTCCGCCTGGATGAAACTGGCGCCGATCTGCGCGGCGGTCGCGTTTCCGCTCTGCGAATTGAAATCCGCAATCACCACCTTGCAGCCCAGACTCACCAACTTCTCGGCCACGGCCCGCCCGATACCGCTCGCCCCACCGGTCACCACGGCAACTTTATTCTGCATCTGATCGCTCTCCTGATAAGTATCGGCGCCACGGCCGGTCGTTCAGGTGCGGATTATAACCCAGTGAGTTGACGATTTATTGATGAAAAAAACATTAAAAAGCGTGGGGTTCCCGTGCGCTGGTCCGATGCCGTGAAGCGGCGGGTGAATGGGAGGAATCCAGGCTATGCTGCCGACAGAGACGTAGGATGCCGGTGAGGCACGAACCGCATCAAGCTTTACCGTGAATGATGCGGTTCGCAAGCTCACCGGCATCCCCGGGCAGCGTGGTTTGTAGCCGTTGGGGTACGCAGACTTACCCCGACGAGCCTATTGGTAGCTCAAGTTTCGGAGTTCGCGCTCCTCACCCTGCGAATTCAGCGATTCGGGCTTTGTGAAATGAACTCCGAAACTTGAGTTGGTATTTATCCGGGGTACAATCCAGCTTCGTCATGCGGCCGATCATCCACACGACCGAACTGCCGCTGGATTACCTGACATAGCGCCAATCAGGGCATCCCACTACCCGCACAGCAAACAGAGAGCACCGCGATGGATCAGACCACCACCCTCAGCAAACTGGATCAATTGAAGCGCATGACGGTTGTCGTGGCGGACACCGGCGAGTTTGAACTGGTAAAACAGTACACTCCGGAAGATGCCACCACCAACCCCTCGCTGATTCTGAAGGCCTCGCAACAGCCGCAATATGCCGGTTTGACGGACCAGGCCATCCACTGGGCCAGGGCACAGGGGGATCCGGACCGCTTCATGGAGAATGCGGTCGACAAACTGTCGGTCAGCTTCGGTTGTGAGCTGCTCAAGCTGATTCCGGGCCGGGTCTCCACCGAAGTGGACGCCCGCCTCTCGTTCGATCGCGAAGCCACCATCCGGCGCGCCCGCCGCCTGATCGAGCTGTATGAGCAGCAGGGCATCGCCCGCGAGCGCATCCTGATCAAGGTCGCCTCCACCTGGGAAGGGATCCGTGCCGGCGAGGTGCTGGAGGCCGAGGGTATCCACTGCAACCTCACCCTGCTGTTCAGCTTCGTCCAGGCGGTGGCCTGCGCCGAGGCCGGCATCACCCTTATATCCCCTTTCGTCGGCCGCATCCTCGACTGGCACAAGAAACAGAGCGGCCGCGACAGCTATCCCGCCGCTGAAGATCCCGGGGTACTCTCGGTGCGGCGCATCTACGACTATTTCAAGAAGTTCGACCACCCCACCATTGTCATGGGCGCCAGCTTCCGCAACCTGGGAGAGATCGAGGCACTGGCCGGCTGCGACCGCCTCACCATCAGCCCAGCGCTGCTCGACGAGCTGGCCAGCCAGCACGACACCCTGCCCCGGGCGCTCTCGGCCGAGGGCGCCCGCCAGGCGGATATCGAGCGACTGGAGATCGATGAGAAGCGTTTCCGCTGGTTGCTGAACGAGGACGCCATGGCCACCGAAAAGCTGGCCGAGGGGATCCGCCTGTTCAGCCGCGATCTGGAAAAACTGGAACGGGCCATCGACGGAAAAATGGTAAACTAGGCGCCCGAATTCACCCCATTAACGTAGGGTGGATAAGCCGGTAGGCGCATCCACCGCGACAATGGTGGATGCGCTGCCGCTTATCCACCCTACATGAATGGCACTAAGTTAAGGCAGGAATCCATTTTTTCGTCATTCCGGCGCAGGCCGGAGGAGTGGTGCAGGGATGCACCGTTTACGGACCTGAGGATGAAATCCATGAATTCACCGCGGATGCGGGTTCTGGATCCCGGCATTCGCCGGGATGACGGGGGCTCTGGGCTTAACTTAGTGCCATTCCACCCTACATAAGATACTTTTATCAAATTTAAGTAGTACTAGCCCGGATTAAACTTTCCAACTTCCCTAATCAACACCAGGTAACAGACACCATGAGTACAGAACAGGCGTTACTTGAGCGCAGCGAATCCAAATGCGAACTCTGCGCGGCCACGGAAAATCTCCAGCCCTACGCGGTCCCGCCCGCCTCCGATGACAGCGCCGAGCGGTCCCTGCTGCTCTGTGACACCTGTCGCGAACAGATCGAGGAGCCGGAGAAGACCGACCCCAACCACTGGCGCTGCCTCAACGACAGCATGTGGAGCCAGGTGCCGGCGGTGCAGGTGATGGCCTGGCGCATGCTCAAGCGCCTCAGCGCCGAGGGCTGGCCGCAGGATCTGCTGGATATGCTCTACCTGGACGAGTCGACCCTGGCCTGGGCGGAGGCCGGCAGTGAAAGCGGCGGCGGGGAGCAGTCAGCGCCGCATCTGGACTGCAACGGCGCCCGGCTCGAAGCGGGCGATACGGTCACCCTGACCAAGGACCTGAACGTCAAGGGGGCCAACTTTACCGCCAAGCGCGGCACCGCGGTACGTGGCATCTCCCTGGTGGCCGACAATCCCGGACAGATCGAGGGCCGGGTGAACGGACAGCAGATCGTTATCCTCACCCAGTTCGTCAAGAAGTCGGGCTGAACGCTACCTTACTGCACAGGCCAAATGCGGATCGTAGGGGCAGGCCCCCGTGCCTGCCCTGGTCCGATGCACTCGCCGCCCCCGGCAACCACGGGGGGTTGCCCCTACGAGTCGTACCGAATCGCGTCTACCAGGGTGACACGCTGTTTGTGCCCGAGCGTGTAGGATGGGTGGAGGCGCGGCACCCTTGTTGACGGCTATTCGCGGCGGTCGGGCACGCCGTAACCCATCTTCGGATGCGGATGCAGGTGCACGATGGGTTGCGCGCCGGAGACGGAGCCGGCGGAGAGTTCATGGAGGCGCTCCACCCATCCTACGAACGGATACAGTCCGACCCACTTACGGGTAAGGGGCAGGCCTAGCCGGTATTCTGCATGCCGGCCGAGATCCCCGCCATGGTCACCATCAACGCCTGCTCCAGGCGCTCATCCGGGGCGTTGCGGTCGCGATGGAGCAGTTCCGCCTGCAGGTAGTGGAGCGGATCGATATAGGGATTGCGCACATTGATGGAGCGCCGGATCAGGGGGAAATCCGCCAGCAGCTTGCGGGTCTGCTTGATCTTCAACACCTGATCGAAGGTGCCGCAGAGGCGCTCCCGCAGGGTATCGCCCAGGGGTTGCAGCTCCTCCGGCACCAGCCGGGCGGCATAGTATTCGGCAATCACCGGGTCGCTCTTGGCAAGCACCATCTCCAGCATATCCACATAACTGGTGAAGAAGGGCCAGGCCGCGTACATCTCGTGCAGCTGCGCCAGCCGGCCGGATTCGATCGCCTGCCCCAGGGCGCTGTCCGACCCCAGCCAGGCCGGCAGCATGAGCCGGATCTGGGTCCAGGCGAACACCCAGGGGATGGCGCGCAGGCTCTCCACCCCGCCATCGGCGCGACGTTTCGCCGGTCGCGATCCCAGCGGCAGCTTGCCCAGCTCAAGCTCCGGCGTGGAGGCGCGGAAGAACGGCACGAAGCGCGGGTCATCCCGCACCACCGCCCGGTATTCGTGAAAGGCGGTCTGGGCCAGGGATTCCATCATCGCCCGCCACTCCGGTCGGGGCGCCGGCAAGGGACAGAGGGTGGCGGCCAGCACGGCGCCGGTATAGCGCTCCAGGTTGCGCTCGGCAATCTCCGGGATGCCGAACTTGAAGCGGATCACCTCGCCCTGCTCGGTCACCCGCAGGGTGTGATCCACCGATCCGGGCGGCTGGGCCAGGATCGCCCGGTGGGTGGGGCCGCCACCGCGGCCGACCGTGCCGCCACGGCCATGGAACAGGGTCAGGTGCACCCCGCGGCCGCGGCAGGTGGCGGTCAACGCCTCCTGGGCCTGGTACTGTCCCCAGACCGCCGCCAGCTGGCCGGCGTCCTTGGAGGAGTCGGAGTAGCCGATCATCACCTCCTGGTGCCCGTGTGTGTAGTCCCGGTACCAGTCGATGGCGAGCAGCTGGTCGATACAGTGGTGGGCCTCCTGCAGATCCACCAGGGTCTCGAACAGCGGCACCACCCGCATGTCGTGACCCACCCCCATCTCCCGCAGCAGCAGGATGACCGAGAGCACGTCGGAGGGTTGGCTGGCCATGGAGATGACATAGGAACCGAGGGCGCTGGGATCGGCCTGGGCGATCACCCGGCAGGTCTCCAGCACCTCATTGATCTCCCCGTCCGGCTGCCAGTTAGCCGGGATCAGCGGCCGCTTGCTGCGCAGCTCACCCAGCAGGAAGCGCTGCTTCTCCGCCTCGTCCCACGCCAGGTAGGAGCCGAGATCGTAGAACCGGGTGAGGGCCTCGAACACCGCCGTGTGACGGTCGGCATTCTGGCGGATATCCAGCCGCACCAGGGTGACCCCGAAACAGGCGATGCGGCGGATGATATCCTCCAGCAGCCCGCCGGCGATGATCTGCATGCCGCACTCGATGAGCGAACGATGACAGAGCATCAGCGGCTCCCGCAGCTCCTCGGCCGTCAGTAGCGTTTCGGCGATGATGTGGTGTCCGGACAGCCCCTGCTGGATCAGGGTCTTGGTCTGATCCAGGCGACGCCGCAGCCCGGCCAGGATATGCCGATAGGGTTCGGCCGTGTCGCCGACCCGCTCCCGCAGCTCATCGTTGCACTGGTACATGGAGAGTTCGGAGCGCAGTTCATCCAGATCCCGGTCATACAGATCGGCGGCCATCCAGCGCGCCAGCTGCAGCACCTCCCGGGTCACCGCCGCCGTGACATGGGGATTGCCGTCCCGGTCCCCGCCCATCCACGAGGAGAAACGGACCGGTGACCAGTCGAGGGGCAGCGGCTGCCCCAGCACCGCCTGCATCGACTCATCCAGCTGGCGCAGATAGTTTGGCACCGCTTGCCAGAGCGAGCCCTCGATCACGGCAAAGCCCCACTTCGCCTCGTCGATGGGCGTGGGACGCTGGCGCCTGATCTCATTGGTGTGCCAGATCTGGCTGACCAGCTCATTCAGGCGCCGCTGGCGGTACTCGCCCCGCTCCAGCTTGCGCAGACAGTCGGTGATTGCGTTGTATTTCTTGATCAGGGTACGGCGGTTGACCTCGGTGGGGTGGGCGGTAAGCACCAGGTCCACCTCCATGCGGCCGATCGCCTGCAGGATCTGTTCATTGTCGAGGCCATCCGCCTGCAGCTGTTTCAGCTGCCGGGCGAAGGAGTCCTCCGCATCCAGCTCGCAGACATCCTGATGCAGCCGCACACGATGAAACTCCTCGGCGATATTGGCCAGGTTGAGAAACTGGGTGAAGGCGCGCGCCACCGGCAGCATCTCCGCCTCGCTCAGAGCGGAGAGTTCCCGCAACAGCGCCTGGTGATCCGAACCGGCCTCCAGCCGCCCCGCCTTGGCCAGGCGGCGTATGCGTTCGATCTTCTGCAGAAACGCCGGACCCAGATGGTTTTCGATGGTCCGCCCCAGACTCTCACCCAGCATGCGCACATCATCGCGTAATGATTCATCCAGGTTGGTCATAGTCTACTCCAATAGGGGCTCCGCGCCCGGGGCCGGGGCGGCAAACCGCAACAGAAAGGGAGCGAGATAACGGGTACTCTCTTCACTGTAAAGGCGCGCTGCATTATAGATGACCAGCCGGCGGGAGACGAACATTTCGGGCCGGCGACCGAAGCTGAGCGCGGCCACCTTGGCCTGGCTGTGGCCATATCCGGCATAGTCGACGCGCCCGTTCAGCCGCAGGCCGGCAGCCGCCGCCAGCGCGCTGACCCGGGCCACCCCGTGCACCGGGATCAGCAGGTAGAAACATCCGTCCTCGCACAACAGGCGGGCGGCGATCGGCACCAGTTCGGCATAGGGCAGGCGGTCGGCGTGCCGGGCCAGGCGACGCAGCTTTGTGCCGCTTTTGGTGTGTTGTTCGAAAAAGGGCGGATTGCTGATGATCAGATCGTAGCGCCGGTCGCAGTCGGTCGCGTAGTCCTGTATCGACCGCCACACCAACTCCAGCCGCCCGGACCAGGGACTGGCGGCGAAATTGGCAGCGGCGTCACGACACGCCGACGCGGCCAGTTCAACGGCAGTGACCCGCCCCGCCCCCAGTTGCATCAGCATCAGCGACAGCAGGCCGCTCCCGGCGCCGATATCCAGCACCCGTTCACCACCGGCGACCGGGGCCGTGGCGCCGAACAGGGTGGCATCGGTGCACACCTTCATGGCCGTTTCGCCCTGCCGCACACCGAACTGCTGAAAGCGGAAAGTTGACACCGCGCTTAGTCCGGCGGGGTGACGGGGCGCAGGCCGCCCGCCGGCAGTACCAGGTCATAGGCCTTGCCGAACCCCGCCACGTAGCGCCCGGTTTGTGGCGTCAGGACAAACAGATGGAAGTCCGGCAGGCGACGCAGCAGGGCCACGGTCTCGCCGAAGCGCTGCTCCATCCGCGACAGCAGGCCGGCCTGCTCCGGGTCGCCCGCGGGGAGCTCCTCCGCCTGGCACTGCAGGATCACCCGCTCCCGGGCGAAGGGGTTGCGGGTCTCCTCCTCCGGGCGGATGAACAGGATCGCGGCGCGCCCCTGGTGCCGCAGGTTCCGCGTGTGCGCGGCCAGCTCGCTGACGAAGATATAGAAGCGGCCCGACTCGTCCCGGAGATAGGGGGCATAACTGATCTCCGGCTCGCCGGCGGCGGTGACGGTGGAGAGCAGCAGGGTCCGCTGGGAATCGATCAGTGCCTGATAGTCCGCCTCCGCCTGCCGCGGGTCGGTTGATTCGGGGGTGGTCATGAAGGCTCGCTCGCAGGTCAGAAAAAACAGGCCTTCATGCTGACACGACCCGGCGCGGAGATAAACCCCAGCCGACGATAGGGCGGGCCGTGCCCGCCGCAACCGCCATGCGACGCCTTACGGCGCCTTCCCGGCCCCGGATCGGTAAAGGATCATTACTCTCGCCAAGACGCCAAGAGCGCAAAGATTAAAGGTAACTACTCACCTGGTCTGTAAGTGATTGGCCTGCCTTGTTGGCCGATCTTGATGGCGCCTCGAATCCGGCCCCTTTTTCAGATTAAAGCCTGCCCTTGTTTGAGCGAAGCGAGTTTGGGCAGGCGCTGAAAAAGGGGCCGGATTCGAGGAAACAAGCCATCACGTGAGGCTGGCAAGGTAGGCCAATCACCCCGTGAGTAGTTACGATTAAAGGAAAGAATCGGCTTTTCTTGGCGTCTTGGCGAGAGTCCATTTGCCATCTGTAATCCAGAGGCGTTCGCCCCATGCAGAGGTCACGCCTGACGAGCCCCGGATGAGCCGGGGGATTACCCCAAGGATTCAGTGCATGCGCGGCGAGGGATCGGAGAGGATCAGCTCCGGTGTGGAGAAGGGGGCCAGGCGCTCGACGAAATCCACCATTTCCAGGACCGGGGATGCACGGAAGAAGCGGGCCATGGGCCGGTCCATCCACAGCCGGTCGGAGTAGAGATAGATGTTGTGCGGGGTGTCGCCGGTACCGTCCCGATCGCGGTCGAAACCCTCATAGGTATCCCAGGCGTTATCGCGCCAGTCGTTGCCGCGCGCGCTGGTGGCGGCGCTCACCGCCACCGGGATGATATTGCCGGTGAAGCGGTTGCCGTGAACGATATGCCCGCCCTTCTCGCCATAGAAATACATCGCCACATCGTTGTAGGCGAAGTGGTTGTCGTTGAGATAGAGGATATTCTCCGGGTGAGTGGGCGAGTTGGCGGTCAGGCCGACGGCGCAGCGAACGATGTCGTTGGCCTCCAGCCGCACCTGGGAACTCCCCTTTACCGCCAGCGCGGAACTGGTGGCATCGGGCATGTTCAGCAGCCGGTTGTTGCGGATGATCACCTCATTGGAGTAGATCAGCACGATGCCGCTGGTATTGCCGGCCAGGGTATTGTTCTCAATCTCGTTATTGTGCGAGAAGATCAGCTCCATGCCGATGCGGCTGTTCTCGATGGTGTTGCCGACAAAGCGGTTGTCGGTGGAGTTGGTGAACAGCACATCCCGCACGCCGCGGATGCGGTTCCCTTCCAGCAGATTGTCGGAGCTGTACCAGAGGCGGATCCCCTCCCCGCGCAGGCTCGGCGCGTCGCCGCGGGATGCAATCCGGTTGTTGCGCACCACATTGCCGTTGGATTGGCGGATATGGATACCGAACAGCACATCGTCGATGCGGTTATCCTCCACCAGCGCGTCGTCCGCCGCCAGCAGCAGGGCGGCGTCCACCTGATCATGCGAGTGGCCGGAGTTGGTCAGGTGCAGGCCGCGCAGCGTCACCCCGTCGGCCTGGACCGTGAGCACGGTGCCACCGCCCTCGCCGTCGACCGTCACCTCGCCGTGGCCGTCGATAGTGATCGGCCGCCGGATCACCGCCGGCCCGGCGTAGCGGCCCGCCGGCAGGGTCAGCACGCCCCCCGGCGGCGTGATGTCGACAAACAGCTGCAGCGGCGGGAGTGCATATCCCGAAGTGGATAGCAGGCAGCCCGCCATCAGCCAGAGCATCAGCCATAACCGCTTCATGACAGAGATTCAGCAACCGTTCCAGTGAGTTGAAAACACGCCCGAGGCGCCGCGCCGATCCGGGGGCCGCCGCCGGGCTCTTAATTCTGACACAGAGTAGGGTTATTCTGCGATGCCGTCCTTAAGAATAATCAATTAACCCCCCAACGGGTCAGATAGACCGTTATTCATCCGGTTACTATACTAATAAGTATGTTCAGCGGTCAGAGCAGCGAGGTGGGCCATGTTTGTTGAAAATTTACTGGCGGAAAAAGATGGTCAGATCTGGTCCATCACACCGGACGCTACGGTTTATGAGGCACTGGTGCTGATGGACCAGAAGGATATCGGCGCCCTGCTGGTGATGCAGGGGCACAAGCTGATCGGGATTCTCTCGGAGCGGGACTACGCGCGCAAGATCATCATCAAGGGCAAGTCATCCAAGGAGACCCTGGTGCGGGAGGTGATGACCACCGAGGTCTGTTACGTGGACAAGAAGACGAACATGGATGAGTGCCTGGCGATCATGACCGAAAAACACATTCGCCACCTGCCGGTAATGGAAAATAACCGGCTGATCGGCCTGGTGAGTATCGGCGATGTGGTCAAGAGCATCATCAGCGAACAGGAGATCGTCATCGACGACCTGTACAACTACATCAACGGAGTCTACTACTCACCGCACTAAGGGCTCGCGCAAGAATAATTTCGCAGTACCGAGGGCGTAACTGGGCCATGCTGGCAAGGCACGCTTTGCAGGCAATGGCTGTTCCCTTGCCAAAAAGCGTAACGCCGCCAGCGGGGTCCAGTTGCGACCGAATACCGAAACTTATTTTTGCGCGAGCCCTAAGGACTCGCGCAGACCGGAAAGATCACCCGGAACGCCGCGCCAGGCCGTTGGTTGATCACCTCCACCCGCCCCCCCATGGCGGTGGCCAGCTGACTGACCAGCGCCAGGCCGATGCCGGTACCGATGGTCTCGCGGGTCGGTTCATTCTCGGAGCGGTAGAACAGGCGAAATATCTTCTTCATCTGGTCCCGGGGCACCCCGGGACCATAATCCCTGACTGTGAACACCAGCCGGTTATCGCGCTCCAGCGCCGCCGTGATATCGATCCGGCGGATCGCGGCGCCACGGGAAAACTTCAGCGCATTGTCCACCAGGTTGATCATGATCTGGCTGAAGCTGTCACTGTCGATCTTCACCACGGCTCCCGCCGCCGCCTCATCGACCTGCAGCCTGAGTTCGAAACCCGCCCGCTCCACCGCGGAGGCGATTTTCGACCGGATGCCGTCCAACAGCTCCGTCACACCGGCCGGCCGACACTCCAGCACCAATCCGTTACGCGTCATGCGGGCCAGCTGCAGCACATTGTTGATCAGGCGGGTGAGGCGTTCACTCTCGTCATGGATATAGTCGTAATAGCTGCGCTTCTTCTCCTCGCTGGCCCAGCCCTCGCGCAGCATCTCCCCATACATGCGGATCGAGGTCAGCGGCGTCTTCAGCTCGTGGCTGATGGCGGAAACGAAATCCTGCTGCTGCCGGGCCAGCTCGATCTGCCGCAGGCCCAGGCGGTACAGCAGATAGAACCCGCCACACAGCACCAGCAGCAGGGTGGCCGCCACCCAGAGGACCAGACGGCCTCCGGGACCGGCCGGCAGCTGCCGGATGCTGTAGATCAGCTCCATCTCGCTCAACGGGGCGGCGAGGCGATTGCGGTAGAGCAGCGCCCCGGACAACTCCTCGGCGCGGCTGTAATAGCCCTGCGCGTTTTTGCCGCGGAAGGTGCTGAACAGATCACCCCGGTAGGCCAGGGTCAGCTCACTCATGCCGGACAGGGCGCTCTCCCTGAACAGGTCTGCAACGGTCGCCTGCAGAAACGGCTGGCGTTCGATCAGCAGCCCCTGGACCAGGCGCCGACCGTCCCGCCACACCTTGCGAAACAGCACCAGATGCCCACTGTCCAGCAGGCTGAACTCGAACGGGTCCAGTTCGCTCTCGAAGGTGTGGATGCGCACCCCGGCCTGGCTTGCCGGCGGCCTCACCGCCTGGTCCGCGTCCACGACCGGCGCCGGCACCGGCAGTACGCCGCGCTCCTTGCGGACACTGCGCTGCGCACCCCGCTGCTGCTCCTCTGCCGGGGCGACGACCTGCTCCCCGGCAAGCCGTGACTCAAAACGCCGGTCCAGCTTCAGATCCTCCACCCGGCCCAGCTGTGCGGTGGCAGCGGGCGCCTGCGCCTGTTGGCGCTTGCTGAATTTCTCGGTCAGCCGGTCAAAGGCCGCCTGGGGCTGGTCGGCCCGCTCCGCCTCCATCGCCGACCCGCTGCCGCTATCGGACAGGCCGACCGCGGGCACCCCAGGGGACGGTTCGCCAGGCGTCTGCTCCACCTCCTTCCCGGAGGGTGTCCGGTCGCGCCCGCTCCCGTTGCTCCGCACCAGCCGGTTCTCACCGAGGATCTGTTGCAGACGCTCATGCAGCGCCAGCCGCCGGTTCACCTCATCCGTGGCAATGCCGTAGCGGGTCGCCTGCTCCGGCTCGGCGGGCAACAACGGCGTGCTGAAGCGTCCTGTGTCGTCCACCTGAAAATAGCCGATCACGCCGGGTACGGAGGAGTCGACCGGATAGTTCGACAGGGCCGAACGTTGCAGAAAACCGGCGCCCGGATCCCCGCTCACCACAAGGAAGGCATAATCGCTGAAACGGCGATTCTCTTCGCTGTTCACCAGGCGTCTGAGCCGGTCATCGATGCGCGCGCTCAACGCCTCCGCCTGCAGCCGGTACTGGTGAAATGCCTCCCACTTGAGCTGGCTGTAGGATTGCCGGATCAGCACCCCGGAGGGGATCAGCAGCGCCAGGAAAAACAGCAGCAGCCAGCGCCGCAACCGGGTCGGGTCCAGGCCGGTAAGCCGGTTGCCATGTCCCATGGTCACTCCACCAGCAGCCGGTAACCGGCACCGCGCACCGTCACCAGGTAACGCGGATGGGCGGCGTCCGGCTCGATCTTGCGCCGCAGCCTGGCGATATGAATATCCACCGTGCGGGTCTCCAGATCGAGATTTTTCGCATAGCCCCAGACCCGGGTCAGCAGTTCATCGCGGGAGACCGGGCGCTCGGCATTGGCATGCAGATACTGCAGCAGTTCCATCTCCCGCCGGGTAAAGGCGTGTTCGCTATCACCGCAGCGGCCGGAGAGATTCAGACAGTCCAGTTCCACCGCATCGCCCAGCCTTATCCGGCTCTCCGCTTGCGTGCCGATACGCGAGCGACGCAACACCGCCTGCACCCGCAACACCAGCTGGGTGACGGAGAAGGGCTTGGCCACGTAATCGTCCGCACCCAGGGAGAGCCCCTGGATCACATCCTCATCGCCGCTCTTGGCGGTCAGCATGATGACCGGCTGTTCCCGGTCCTGCTCTCGTATCCGCGCGCAGATATCGAAGCCATTGACACCGGGCAGCATGACATCCAGCAGGATCAGGTCATAGCGGCCACTCAACGCCAGCCGCAACCCCTCCCGGCCATCATCGGTGGCATCAACCGCATAGCCGTGGAATACGAACAGATCCACCAGGCCGCCGCGGATGGCGGTCTCGTCTTCGACAATCAACAAGCGAATCTTGCGGGACATGGCTTCTCTGATTTGCCTTCTCTGGTATGACTTCTCTGGTTAACCGAAGTGGTCGTTCGCGCTGCCTGAAAGCCTATCAGTTTCAGCCATGGCCGACATGTAAAACTTTTGTAAACCGCCCGCGTATGATTTTACAAAACCCTGTCTACAACCCGCCGACGCACAATCCTAGACTCTCCCCACGCAATCCACGAAACCCGCTATCGGGAGGTAATCCATGGCACTGATCAACCGGGTATCACGACTCTTTCGGGCCGATATGCATGCGCTACTCGACCGCATTGAAGAGCCGGATCTGCTGCTCAGGCAGGCGATCCGGGAAATGGAGGCGGCGTTTGCCGAGGATGAACAGCGCAGCCGGCTGCTGCAACACGAACTGGCCCAACTGAGCGGCCAACAGCAGAGCTGCCACGGCAAGCTGGCCGCTATGGACGAGGAGCTGGACATCTGTTTCCAGTCGGACCAGGAGTCGCTGACAAAACAGCTGATGCGCAAAAAACTGGAGCTGGAATGGTTTAGCGAGCAACTGGAGGGCCGTCGGCAGACGCTGCAACAGGCGCTCACCGAGTTGTCGCGGCGATTGAGTGATAACCGCACCCGGCTGGAGGGCATGCGCCAGAAGGCGCAGCTGCTGGAGCCCCAACCTGGCGACAGCCGGGCGCAGGACTGCCGGGAGCCGGCCGGCATCCACATCAGCGACGCCGATGTGGAGATCGCCTTGCTGCGCGAAAAGCGCAAGAGGAGTCACTCATGAAGCGGCCCACTTTTCTCGAAGGGGTGGGCCTCGCCTTGGCGGCCAGCCTGAGCGGCGCGATCCTGTTCAGCGCCCTGGCGCCCGTGATCGGGCATCCGACCCTGCTCAAACTGTTGATCGCCGGAATCGGCCTCGCCTACACCCTCTACCTGCTCAGGCGCAGCGGACAGCGGCTCGGCCGGGTGGTCACACTCTCCGCCTGGCTCCTCAGTTCGGCCATCATCTGGTTGCTCGATCCGCCCCTCACGCTCTACCTGCTGCTGCACATCGGGCTGATCTGGCTGATCCGCTCGCTCTATTTCTACAGCAGCCTGTTCTCCGCGCTGGCCGACCTGGGACTGAGTGGGCTGGGCCTGGCAACAGCCAGCTGGGCGTTGCTGCAGACCGGCAGCCTGCTGCTCGGTATCTGGTGTTTTTTCCTGCTCCAGGCACTGTTCTGCGCCATCCCGTCCGAGATGAAAAAACGCCCGGGTCCCGGCACGGCCAGCGACGAAGCAGGCGACCGTTTTCAGCAGGCCGAGCAGGCCGCCGAAACCGCCCTGCGTCGACTCTCATCGATCCATTGACATCTAAGGAGCGCATCATGAAATCCAAAATTATCGCCCTGTCACTGTTCACCGCCACCGTTGGGGCGATCGCCCTCTACCCGGTCTATCAGAGCAACGGCGCGACGACACCGATTGTGGTCCAGCCGGACCAGTCGCCGCTGATTGACCAGATCGCCCGGAAGGCTCAACGCATCGAGGTGGTGTTCGTGCTGGATACCACCGGCAGTATGGGCGGCATGATCGAGGCGGCCAAGGAGAAGATCTGGTCCATCGCCAGCTCCATGGCCTCGGCCCGGTCTGCCCCGGAGATCCGCATGGGGCTGGTGGCCTACCGCGACCGTGGCGACAGTTATGTGACCCGGGTGCTGGACCTGTCGAGCGACCTGGACAGCATGTACGCGGCACTCATGGAGTTCCAGGCGGCCGGCGGAGGCGACGGCCCGGAGAGTGTCAACCAGGCACTCAGCGACGCCGTCAACCGGATCTCCTGGAGCCGGGACGACAACAGTTACAAGGTGGTGTTTCTGGTCGGCGACGCCGCGCCCCACATGGACTACCCGGATGAGGTGAAATATCCCGAGACCATCGTGAAGGCCAGGCAGCGCGGCATCGTCATCAACGCCATCCAGTGTGGCGACGACCGCACCACCCTGGACAACTGGCAGCGGATCGCCCAGCTGGGCAGCGGCAGTTACTTCCAGGTCGAACAGAGCGGTGGCGCCCTGGCCATCGCCACGCCGTTCGATGAACAGATCGCCAGGCTCTCAAAAAAACTGGACCAGACACGACTCTATTACGGTAGCGAGGAGGAGCAGCGGGCGCAGCAGAAGAAGCTCGCCGCCAGCGAGAAACTGCATGCGGAAGCGTCGGTCGCGTCGCGCGCGCGCCGCGCCACCTTCAACGCGTCAAAGAGCGGCAAGGAGAACTTCCTCGGCGACGGGGAACTGGTGGATGATGTCGCCAGTGGCCGGGTCGACATCACCGCCATTGAACGGGAAAAACTCCCCGCATCGCTGCAGGCGATGGCCCCGGCCGAGCAACGGGCCGTGATCGCGGAAAAGGCGGCGGCACGCCAGTCGCTGGAACGGCAGATCGGTGAACTGGCCGGGGCGCGTGCGGCCTTCATCAGGGAGCGGGTGGAGGCGCGCGGCGACGCCGACACGTCGCTGGATCACCAGCTCTATGACACGGTCAGGGAGCAGGCCGCGAAAAAAGGATTGCATTACGACGCCGACGCACCGGCCTACTGAGCTGAGGGTTAAACGGTGGGTTACGGCGCGCACGGTGCCATGCAAACGGCCACCCCCGGTGAAGGGCGCGCCTAACCCACCCTACAAGTCTGAATGAGTTTCGCAGGGTGGGTTAGCGGCGCACAGGCACCCCACTTCCCGGCTGCTGCCACACCCGGGTGCCGCGTAACCCACCGATTCGGCATGACGGATAGCTCACTCCCGCCCCGCCAGATCCAGCTCCGGTGCCGGATCCACGTCCGGATGCATCTCCAGCACCAGCGGCGAGGTGCGCACCATGGGCACGAACACGGTCTGCTCCGCCACCGGGATGGCAGAGCGCCTGGACATGCGATAAAGCCCGAACAGCGCCAGTATGCCGGCGCTGGTGGCCGACACCACCGGCAAGCCAACCGGGCCGATCAGGTCCATGGCGATACCCGCCAGCAACGGCCCGGAGAGCGCACCGATCCCATAGATCAGCAACAGTCCGCGGGTGGTCTCCAGCACCTGCCCCGGCGCCAGGTGATCATAGGCGTAGGCGACGCTGATCCCGTACAGCGAGAACATCAATCCGCCGTGCAGGAAGGCGGACACGGTCAGTCCCGGATAGCCCCGGATAACGATCAGGGCGGTCACTGCCGCCACCGCGGCGGTGGCCAGACTGGTCAGGGTCAGCACGGTACGGCGATCGATCCGGTCCGAGAGATGACCGATCGGCCACTGCAGGATGGCACCACCGAAAATGGTGGCGCTCATCAGCATGGCGATCTGCCCGTCCCCCAACTCCAGTCGCTGGCCGAAAACCGGCGTCATGCCCCAGAACACGCCATTCACCACGCCGGCAATCAGCGCGCCGATAAAACCCAGGGGCGTCATCCGCATCAGCTCGGTGAATTTCGCCGACACCTCCTTCTCTATCGTCGGCTCGTGCACCCGCGCCAGCGCCACCGGTACCACCCCGAGTGAGATCAGGATGGCGGCCAGGGCGAACAACGTCAGCTCGGTCGTGTCCCCGGCCAACAGCAGCAGCTGGCCGGCCCCCAGCGCGACCAGGGTGCTCATCATGTAGAGGGAGAAGATGCGGCCGCGGACGGGGCCGGCGCTCTGCGCATTGAGCCAGCTCTCGACCACCATATAGAGCCCCACCACACAGAGGCCGCTGAGCACGCGCAGCACCAGCCAGACCCAGGGATGCACCAGCAGACCGAAGGCCAGACTAGCGGCCGCCCCCACCGCGGCGAAGGCGGCGAACGAGCGGATGTGCCCGACATTGCGGATCACCCCGGGGACGGTCAGGGTGCCGACGATGTAACCGGCATAGTAACCGGCCATAATCAGGCCGATTTCGATATTGCTGAAACTGGCGAGGGTGGCGCGCACGCCGAGCAGGGTACCCAGCAGTCCCACGCCCACCAGCAGTAGCCCCAAGCCACTCAGCAGTATCAGAATTGTCGGTGTCATGGTGTTGATCAACGTGGCCGGGTAAAAAACTGAAGCATATGCGAAACGGTGCCGCCTTGCATGAAGGATCCGCAGCTGGTCCCGCGCAAGGTTGGCGGAAAAAGGTTGCTGGCCCGGGGTCGGAGACGCACGGGTCTTTGCAATGGGCGCGTCGATGTTGCTATTCTGGGCCACCGGAAATCACTGTCGGGGCTTGGAATTACGCTGATATGCTTACCCACGCAACTAACGGCGCACACGGCAACCCGCCTTCGGCCATCGGCCGCAGCGCCTCCTGGTGTCGCGCCATGGCGATGGCGAAAAAGATGGCACCGCTGCAGATGCCGGTGCTGATTACCGGTCAGAGCGGGGTCGGCAAGGAGGTGATCGCCCAGCTGCTGCACCATTGGAGTGAACGTGAGGGC
This sequence comes from Sedimenticola hydrogenitrophicus, assembly GCF_029017505.1. Taxonomy (GTDB): domain Bacteria; phylum Pseudomonadota; class Gammaproteobacteria; order Chromatiales; family Chromatiaceae; genus Sedimenticola; species Sedimenticola hydrogenitrophicus_A. Next base: position 127,706 of record NZ_JAQGEI010000003.1, on the reverse strand, counting down.
AGGAACTTCATCCCGCTGAACTGCGGCCTGCTCCAGGACCAGCTGCTGGAGAGCGAACTGTTCGGCCACCGCAAGGGGGCATTCACCGGGGCAAGTCATGACCATGACGGCCTGTTTCAGGCCGCCAACGACGGCACCCTGTTCCTGGACGAGATCGGCGAGCTGACCGCTTCCTGCCAGGCCAAGCTGTTGCGGGTACTGGAGATCGGCGAATACCGCCCCCTGGGCAGCACCACCATCCGGCGCACCAACGCGCGCATCATCGCCGCCACCCATCGCGATCTGGAGAAGATGATCTCCCAGGGACGTTTCCGCCAGGATCTCTACTACCGGCTCAATGTACTCACCATCGATATCCCGCCACTCAGCCAACGGGCGGAGGATATTCCCCTGCTGGTGGACCATTTTCTGCAACAACCCCTGGGCAACACCCCGCGGCAAACCATCACCCCGGAGGCCATGCAGCAGCTGATGGCCCACCACTGGCCCGGTAATGTACGCGAACTGAAGAACATCATCGAACGGCTGCGCGTGCATTGCGACGCGGAGATCAGGGCGGTCAATATCGATTCGATGCTGAACCGTCGGAATGGCGAGCCGGAGAGCAAATCAACACGGCCATTTGCCCGGGTCATGCCCCTGTCCCAGCTCGAGAAGGCCTATGTGGAGTGGGTGCTCGAACAGTGCAAAGGCAACATCAGCAAGGTCTCCAAGGCCCTGGAAATCTCGCGCACCACGATCTACCGGATTCTGAAATCCACCGAAAACTGAACAATATTACCTATCTGCCTCACGAAAAAATAACTGTCCATTTTCTGAACATGGTGTTCACAATGGTCTATGCACCCCCTATTTCCTTTTAAATTTCGTGGTTTAAGCCGCTACCTGGAAAAAAACCCCACCATATATGTACATTTTATGAACACTCTGGCCTGCTCGCCGAGATTCGCGACACCACTCACCGGTCCATAATTTCCTTCAAGTTTACAATGCATTAGAAAACTACCCTTCATTGAGTAGTGATATTGGCCCAGTAGATGCATTATTATTCCGCACATATAACCACGGCATGCATTATTTATCACGTTGCCTGCCGATAAACGAACGAGAGTCTGCATGGCACTTCAGCAGCCCTATATCGAAAGCGCAATGAACGCGGGAGATGAGATCCTCGGTCCCGCCCTCGGTCTGGGACTGGGCGAGCGGATCGCCGTCATTGATGAGCAGGAAACCCTCACCTATTCCCAACTGAACCAACGCGCCGGCCGTTTCGGCAATGCCCTGCGCTCGCGCGGCGTCCGCCCTGAAGAGCGGGTGATGTTCCTGCTGGAGGATTCCGCCGATCTGGTGGCCGCCTACATCGGCACCCTGCGCATCGGCGCGGTGGCCATCGCCTACAACCGGATGGCGGTGCAGCGCGACCTGCTGTTCACCATCAATGAGAGCCGCGCGCGCTATCTGTTTGTCGAGGCCGACTACGTCGCCACCATCGAGGCGCTGCGCCCGCGGATCCAGCACCCGTTCACCCTGATCGTGCGCGGCCCGGCAAGCGCCGATCACCCGAGTATCCAGGCACTGCTCGCCGACAGCAGCCCCGAACTTGAATCCACCCCCATGTCGCCCGACGATATGGCCTTCTGGATCTACACCTCGGGCACCACCGGCAAGCCCAAGGCGGCCGTCCACCTGCATCACGACCTGATCGTCAGCGACCTGCACCTGCGGGAAAATCTCAAGGTGCAGCCGGGGGAGAAGATCCTCTGCACCTCAAAACTCTTCTTTGCCTACCCGTTGGCGCACGGCCTGTTTGCCGGGCTGCGCTGCGGCGCCACCCTGATCCTGTTCGACGGCTGGCCTACGCCCGAGCGCACCGGCGAACTAGTCGAGCAACACCGGCCGGATCTGCTGTTCAGCGTGCCCACCTTCTACCGCAAACTGCTGAACCAAGGGATCGCGGCGAGCCCCGCGTTCAAGAACCTGCGCTGCTGCGTCTCCGCCGGCGAGCAGTTGCCCAAGGCGCTGTTCAGCGACTGGCACGCCGCCACCGGCAAGCTGATCTATGAGGGGATCGGCACCACCGAGACCCTGATCCTGTTCATCGTCAACACCCCGGAGGCGTGCCGTCCCGGCGCCAGCGGCCGGGTGGTGCCCTGGGCGGAGGTGCGCCTGACCGACGAGCACGGCAACCCGATCGAGACGCCCGATACCCCCGGGGTCGCCTGGCTGCGCATGCCCTCGGTCTGCGACCGCTACTGGAATCGCCAGGACATGACGCGCCACGCCTTCAACGGCGTCTGGTATCGCACCGGTGACATCTTCAGTTTCGACGCCGAGGGCTGGTGGTATCACCAGGGCCGGGCCGACCACATGCTGAAGATATCCGGGCAGTGGGTCAGCCCCAGCGAGATCGAATATTGCGCCCTGTCGGTGCCCAACGTCGCCGAGGCGGCGGTGGTGGAGGCGCCTCGCGGCGACGGACCGGCCCGCATCGTCCTGTTCCTGGAGCCGCAACAGACCGGCCTGGACCCGCAGGCCCTGGCCCGGCAGGTGCAGCAGACGCTACGCAGCCAGCTGGCCCATTTCAAGTGCCCACAGGATGTGCGCATTATTGACCATGTGCCAAGAACGGCAACGGGAAAGATTCAGAAATACAAATTACAACAGCTGCTTGAAGAGCCCACACCGGCCGGCTGAACGGCGATCAGCCACATCCGGCCGGATAATTTGGGTCGCGGTAGGAATAAATTGTTCCAAGATCGCACAGCTATCGGTTTGCTCACAAGGCGTGCAAAGGGGCGCATAGCGGGCCTATGTAACCCTTTGCACAACGCCGTGAGCAGACCGAGAGCGAAGCGAGATGGGATAATTTATTTTTTCCGCGGCCCTTAAATCAGGAGGAGATCGATGAAAATGCACACCAGCACCCTGTGGAAGTCACTGCTCATGACCCTGTCGCTATCGGCGGCCTCGGCCATGGCCGCGGAGGTGGAACTCAAGATCCACCACTTCCTGCCACCGCCATCCACCGCCCACAGCCAGTTCATCCAGCCCTGGGCCGACAAGGTGATGAAGGAGTCCAACGGGCGGATCGATATCAAGATCTACCCGGCCATGCAACTGGGCGGCAAGCCCCCGCAACTGTTCGACCAGGTGCGCGACGGGGTCGCGGATATCGTCTGGACCGTGCCCGGCTATACCCGCGGCCGCTTCCCGCTGACCGAGGTGTTTGAGCTGCCCTTCGTTGCCGGCAGTGCCGAGGCGACTAGCCAGGCGGCCTGGGAGTTCTACGAAAAATACATGCGGGAGGAGTACCAGGATGTGCACCCGATCCTGATCCATACCCACGCCCCCGGTCAGTTCCACATGCGTGACAAGCCGATCAAGACCCTGGCCGATCTGCAGAACACCAAGGTCCGCGCCCCCACCCGCACCATCAACGAGGCGCTGAACGTGGTCGGCGCCACCCCGGTGGGCATGCCTGTGCCGGCGGTTCCCCAGGCCCTCTCCAAGGGCGTGGTGGACGGCGCCATGTTGCCCTACGAGGTGACCCTGCCTTTGAAGGTGCATCAACTGGTCAAGTTCCACACCGAGATTGGTGGAGGCCGGGGCATCTATACCGCGATGTTCCTGTTCGCCATGAACAAGCAGAAGTACGACAGCCTGCCGGATGACCTGAAGCAGGTGATCGACAACAACTCCGGCCTGGCGCTGGCCCAGCAGATCGGCGCCGCCTGGGACCAGGCCGACAACCCGGGTCGGGAAGCGGCGCGAAAAAACGGCAACCAGTTCAATACCATCGAGGGCGAGGAGCTGGAGCGGTGGAAGATCGCCACCCGGCCGGTGGTGGACAACTGGATCAAGGCGATGGACGAGCGCGGCCTGAACGGCCAACAGATGTACGATGACGCCAGGGCACTGGTCGGCAAGTACAGCCGGGAAGAACCGAAACAAGCGCAAAAATGAGTTCAGCATCCGCCGACACGATCCGGCCCGGGTTCCCGGGCCGGATTCTGCACACCCTGTGTAACCTGTTTGCCACCGGCGGCGGACTGGTCCTGCTGGGCCTGGCGCTGATGACGGTGGCCAGCATTGTCGGCCGTTACCTGTTCAGCCTGCCGGTCCCCGGGGATTTCGAGCTGGTGGAGATCGGTTGCGCCATCGCGGTGTTCGCCTTCCTGCCCTATTGCCAGCTACACAACGGCAATGTGGTGGTGGATTTCTTCACCCTGCACATCCACCCGCGCACCCGCGGCCGCATGGACAGTATCGGTAGTCTGGTGTTCGGGCTGATCGCCGCGCTGCTGACCTGGCGGCTCGCCCTGGGCGGCTATGACATGTACCGCTATGGCGAGCAGACCATGATCCTGGGTCTCTCGCGCTGGTGGGGTTTTATTCCCATCGTTGCCTCCCTCGCCCTGCTGACCCTGACCTGTTTCTATACCTGTGCCCGCCAATGGAGTAACCGAACGCCATGAGTGGTATCACAATCGGATCCCTGATGTTCGCCGTTCTGTTACTGCTGATTGCACTGCGACTCTCCATCGGGGTCGCCATGCTGCTGGTGGGCATGATCGGCTATGTCTACCTCTCCGGATGGGACCCCCTGATCAACTATCTGAAGACCGCCGCCTACTGGCGCTTCACCACCTACGACCTCTCCGTGGTGCCGCTGTTTCTGCTGATGGGCCAGTTCGCCAGCAAGGCGGGGCTCAGCCGCGCCCTGTTCCGCACCGCCAGCGTCTGGATAGGACATCGCCGCGGCGGTATCGCCATGGCGGCCATCGGCGGCTGTGCCGGCTTCGGCGCCATCTGTGGCTCGTCCCTGGCCACCGCCGCCACCATCGGCCAGGTGGCCCTGCCGGAGCTGAAGCGCCACGGCTATTCCGGCGCTCTGGCCACCGGGGCGCTGGCGGCCGGCGGCACCCTGGGGATCCTGATCCCGCCGTCGGTCATCCTGGTGATCTACGCCATCCTCACCGAAGGCAATATCGCCACCATGTTCCAGGCCGCCTTCATCCCCGGCTTTCTCGCCGCCCTGGGTTACCTGATCGTCATCTCGATCTATGTGCGGCTGAATCCGCAGGCCGGTCCCGCCGGCGAGGCCAGCAGCTGGTCGGAGAAGTTCGCCAGTCTGGGTGATATCTGGGCGGTGGCCACCATCTTCCTGGTGGTGATCGGCGGCATCTACGCTGGTGCCTTCACCCCCACCGAGGGGGCCGCCGTAGGCGCCGTGGCCACCGGCGTACTGGCATTTTTTCATGGTCGGCTGCGCTGGGACGGCCTGCGCGAGTGTCTGCTGGGCACCGCCACCGCCACCGGCATGATCTTTCTGATTGTATTCGGCGCCGATCTCTTCAACGCCTTCCTGGCACTCACCCAGATGCCGGCGGAGGCGGCCCGCCTGATCGGCGAGAGCACCCTCTCCCCCTACCTGGTGCTGGCCACCATGCTGGTGCTCTACCTGATCTTCGGCTGCGTCATGGACTCGCTCTCCATGATCCTGCTCACCATCCCGATCTTCTGGCCGATCCTGATGGGGCTGGATTTCGCCATGGGCCCGGAGGATCTCAAGGTCTGGTTCGGCATCATCGCCCTGATCGTGGTCGAGGTGGGACTGATCACCCCGCCGGTGGGGATGAACGTCTTCATCATCAACAAGATGGCCAGGGAGGTGCCGATGATCGAGAGCTTCAAGGGGGTGATGCCGTTCCTGATCTCCGATATCGTGCGGGTGGTGATCCTGATCCTGTTCCCATCGATCACGCTGCTGCTGCCGCGATTGCTTGGATGATGGCCGTAGGTAGCCTGGATGGAGCCCACTCCCGGGAAGCCTGATGGGCGCAGGACCCGCGACGGGCGGAATCCGGGGCGGCCTTCTGTCGAGCCCCCGGATTCCGCCGCCATAGGCCCATGCGGTCTATTCGGTGGCGGGAATGGCGACTACATCCAGGCTACGCGGCCACCCCACAGCCAGACATAGGGCGCCCCGTGGGCGCCGTCGGCGGGCACGGCCCGCCCTATGGTCCCGGGTTGATGATTGCAGGTCGGTAGGGGGGCGGCTACACCTGTTGGAGCGGCTCTATAATACCCTGTTCCACCAGCTCGCCGATCCACTCGGCATGTACCCGGCAGGCGCGACTTAGCTCGCCCAGGGTCAGCAGGCACTCGTCATCCAGCAGCAGGCCGGTCAGAATCTCCTCTTCCCGTTTCATTTGAACCCCCACTCCGGCCGCACGGATTGAACGCCAGATCCTGCGCCATCCTGTGGCAGGCAGATCTTGGGCAATTTTTATAGACAAAATCTAATTCTTGATGAAAGCTTATGTGAAGGTTGAACTATTTCTACTGCACACGACCAAACAGACACCATGGAACAAGAATTATGAATCGTACCATTGTCCCGTATGCACTCTCTTTCTAAAAAACTGCTGGTCACTCTGTTGACACTGTTACTGGGCCTATCCCCGGTGCAGGGCGCAGTGGCAAAATTAACTTCATGGGCTCAACCAATGGGGCATGCGCATCATCCCGTGGCTATGCAGGGCGACAATGGTATTGAAGATCGCCAGCCATTCCAGGATTCCGGCCCATTCGATACCGACACAGGCAGTACGAATACGAGTTGTTTATCTGGTCATTGTGCCGCTTGCGCACTGGTACTGACTCAGACACCAATCTTTTCTACAATCTACACTTCAAAACCCTTACTGCTCCAAGTAAGCGGACACTTTGCAAGCCCTCCTGCGGCCTCTCTTTTTCGACCGCCCAAGTCCTGATTTCCCTACCCGTGATTACCGAATTATCAGGGATTACCTGATGCGACTAATTGGTTGATTATTTGTCAGCGGCGTTGTGTATGCCACTGACTCGTAGAGGAAATATATTTCATGAATGATAATAATCGCCCCAAATATAAGGGGAGCGTCATGCTGACGCGTCGCCGATTTGTACAGGGATTGGCTATGGGAGGTGCCTTCGCCGGCATGGGATTGGGGTCCGGTTCCGTACTGGCCGCCGCCTTGAAACAACAAGGACCGCAAACCCTGCGTGGCACGGATTTCAATTTGACCATTGGCCAACAGGCCGTCAACTTTACCGGTACACCCCGAATCGGCACAACGGTCAATGGTTCACTGCCGGCGCCAACTTTGCGTTGGCGTGAAGGCGATATCGTGACTTTGAGAGTGACCAATCTGTTGCCAGAGACCAGTTCCATCCATTGGCACGGCATCATTCTGCCCAGTGCAATGGATGGCGTACCCGGCATTGCCAATGGTTTTACCGGCATAAAACCGGGTGAGACCTTCACCTACCAATTCCCGGTCACCCAAAGTGGCACCTACTGGTACCACAGTCACTCCGGTTTTCAGGAACAGACAGGGCTCTATGGTCCTATCATCATCGATCCAAGAGACCCCGATCCATTCACCTATGACCGTGACTATGTGGTGATGTTATCCGACTGGACGGATGAAGATCCAACGGATGTATACGCAAAACTGAAGAAGCTTAGCCACTACTACAACTTCAATGAGCGTACTCACCAAGAGCTGATGGAGGACCTCAAGGAGAAGGGACTGACGGCCACCTGGAACGATCGCAAGATGTGGAGCCAGATGCGCATGAGTCAGCGTGACTTTTCCGATGTGACGGGTCAAACCTATACCTTTCTGACCAACGGCCAGACGCCGGCTGACGGCTGGACAGGACTGTTCAGGAAAGGTGAGAAGGTACGACTCCGCTTTATCAACGGATCGGCCATGACTTTTTTCGATGTGCGCATTCCCGGCTTGAAGATGACGGTAGTCGCGGCAGATGGACAAAACATCGAGCCTGTCACTGTCGATGAATTCCGCATGGGTGTGGCAGAAACCTATGACGTGATTGTGGAGCCAAAGGATGACCAGGCCTACACCATATTTGCCCAGGATATCGCCCGTTCGGGATTTGCCCGGGGAACCCTGACACCGGATATCGCGCTGACAGCCGCTGTCCCTGAGATCGACCCTGTGCCCAATCTGGAACATGGTGACATGGGCATGAATATGATGGGTGGCTCTGGTCATGATATGGGCAGCATGAATGGAGGTCAGCATCAGATGCCTTCGGGAACGGTGATGCCCGGCATGGATCACAGCCAGCATCAGATGGGTAGCGGGCAAATGATGCCCGGGATGAAAAACGAAGAGCAGCAAATGCCGGCTGGAGGAATGATGCCCGGAATGGATCACAGCCAACACGATATGTCCGGTGGCAACATGATGTCCGGTATGGGGCAAGACCAGCACCAGATGATGGCGGATGGACGCATGGAGATTAAAACACTTAAATCCAACCCCTCCGATTTCACAGCAGGCCCCGTGAATCATGCCCCAACCGAGTATGGCCCCCAAGTCGATATGCGATCGGAGGATCCACAGTACCGTCTCGATGATCCCGGCGTCGGTCTGCGTAATAATGGGCGGCGTGTTTTAACTTATTCCGATCTGCGCAACTTGCGCACCACGTATGATCATCGGGATCCGGATCGCGAGCTGGAACTTCACCTGACGGGCAACATGGGCCGCTATATGTGGTCCATCAATGGGGTGAAGCACAGCGATGCCGAACCACTGCGCTGGAGGCTTGGAGAGCGTATTCGTATCACGTTTGTGAATGACACCATGATGAATCATCCGATGCATCTGCATGGCATGTGGAGTGATCTGGAAACGGGGGATAACAACTATCTGCCCCGTAAACATACGGTAATTGTGCAACCCGGGGCACGTATTAGCTATCGCGTGACCGTTGATGCGGAAGGCGGCTGGGCTTACCACTGTCACCTTCTTTATCACATGCTGGGCATGTTCCGCACCGTCATCGTCAGTTGAGGGAGTAAAAATGAAAAACATAATTGCGGTAATGATGTTTGTCGGTCTCCCTTCAACGGCGATGGCCGGCGGGGCGGATGATCCACTGCTTTACAAGGTGATGATCGACAAACTGGAACTCAGAAACACCAGCGGATCCAATGCCTTGGTACTGGATGCGGATGCCTGGATCGGCTATGACCTCGATAAGTTCTGGATCAAAACGGATGTGGAGCGGGTCAACGGAAATACCGAAGAAGCAGAGGTACAGTTTCTTTATAGCCGTGCCATTGCACCGTTCTGGGATTTTCAGGCCGGATGGCGGCACGACATCAAGCCAAAGCCGACACGTGACTATTTGGCGCTCGGATTCAAAGGACTGTCTCCCTACCAGTTCGAAGTGGACGCCGGTCTGTTTATTGGTGAATCGGGACAAGTGAATGTGCGCCTGAACGCCGAGTATGAATATCTGCTTACGCAGAAATGGATTCTATCGCCCGAGATAGAGGTCAATGCATTCAGCGAGGACGATGCACAACTGGGTATTGGCTCTGGTCTCTCTGATATGGAGTTGGGGTTACGGTTGCGCTATGAGGTGCGGCGCGAGTTCGCCCCCTATATCGGTGTGAATTGGGCCAGGAAGTTTGGCCAGACAGCTGATTTTGCCAAGGCTGGCGGTGAAGATTCCAGCGATGTACAGATCATGGCCGGTCTTCGGATCTGGTTCTGATATAACGATGAACTGACAGTTCATCTTTCTTACTGTAATCGTCCGGCGATCACACCTTGTCTGTGATCGCCGGCTTACAGTCATCAATTAAACCGCGGGCGCCCTGTCCATCCCGCTGAATGATGTGTTGAGGTGTGGCCGGAACGAAAAAGCCGTCGCCTTGGCTTGCATTGCCAGGCGCATATCAAACATAAATACAGATTAACCTAATCTGCCGCTTTAGGCGCGCTGAAGGATTTACTGTAGTAGCCAGATTGATCAAAACAGCAAACCCGTCGTTTTCCGGAGGCAAGCATGTCACAAGCATTACTAATCCGCTTCGCCCGAGTCTTGGACTGCTTGGCTGAAGTAATCCAATGTATCCAGTCCAGGCGTGCGATGGTGGTTGTATCGTCCCAAACGGCCCGGGCCTCGGGAGCAGCCGCCAGGGCTTCGTGTAGGTCAGAGGGTATCTCAGGTTCTGGTTCTTGCTCCACTGACATGATCTCAAACGTGACTATGTCGCCGATGTTCGCACCTGCGGTTTCGAGTAGCGCCTTGTTTACCCTCAACCAATGACTCAATTGACCATCCGGCTCAAGCATAGCCCGGAAGCCATGAGCGTTGATGGTACCCTCTACTGTCGTCCTTCCTCGTCTAGGAAGCTTTGCGCTCGCGCTCTTGGGCAGAATTACAAAAGCCCACGGAATATCGCTGCCCAACTTGGCCGGACGAAGCAGTTTTGCTTTGAACTGAGATTTTGTGTCGCTTTGTATCATTCCGAATCAGCCCGTAAATACGCTAATGCTTGCCATCAGCCGACCCGAAAACATTATGCGTTCTCGGGTCGGCTGATGGCCTTGTTGGGCGTAGTGATGATTATAGCGAACGGCCATCGAAATGCTTCACTGGCAACGACGTAAAATCAAAATCTTCAAGGCAGCGGACATTGATTGCTGCCATCCTGTTTCCGGATGGATCAGTAGCCTCACCGAAAGGGTGAATGCCACACTCGGCGCAGAAATGATGCCTGATAGTATGTTCGCCGAACATGTAAGTGGCCAGGTTTTCATCAGGGGTAAGCAAGCGCAATTTATCTCTGGGGACAAACCACATACGAGAACCCTTGCGAGAACAGATGGAGCAGTTGCATTCCATGACCTCGTTAATTTCGCCCTCTGCTTCGAAGGCAATCTGACCACAGTGACAGCTACCTTTATATTTCATTTTCTGGCTCCTCTCATGCTTGAGAAATATTTCACAGGATTTTCCGCTTGACAAAGACGACGGCCGCCGCGACAGGAAGCACAAAGATCAGCAAGAAGATGGGGAATTCTTCGCTGAAGGAGTAACCGGCCCGTGCAACACCTACCCACATGTTCGCGACTGCCAGCACAAACCAGATAATCGCGAAAACAATGGTTGGTGTCCATTTCGACAAGGCAGATTTACCGCCAAGCAGGCGCGCGATTCCAAGGCATGCTGCCCACAGAACAAAACCGCCGAATGTGATTAGTAGTGTGCGCATCCAAGCTCCTCTATCCTTGTGTCGCCGCCTTGGAAACATGATACCCGCCATCACCGGTGACAAAACCGCAGCAAAATGGAGGTTTTGCAGCCGGTGGATGGCTTGATTATGTGATTTTAGTCCACGACGAATAGCTTGGCCCCTTGCTCAAGGAGTTCGGGGTTATAGGAGTTCGGGGGGAGTTCGGGGTAGTTCGGGATCAGGGTGGTAGTTCAGCTGAAGGCGGCGAGTAGCCTGGATGGAGCCCGCTTCCGAGAGGCTTAACAGGCGCAGAACCCGCGACGGGCGGAATCCGGGGCGGCGTTGTGCCGAACGCCCCGGATTCCGCCGCCATAGGCACGTGCGGACTAACCGGTTGGGAGCATGACGGCTGCATCCAGGCTACTCGGCTACAGGTCGCGGTCGATGATCGACAGTCGGCTTGGTTCAAGTGTTCTGACCCCTTGACCTGCCCGCTGCCCCCTTGAAGGCAGCCAAGGAAAGAACTCCTCGATATTCCTGGTCTGCTTCAGGTATGGCGGTACCAATATCACTTCGACGAAGTGCTATAAGTAACTGGAGAGGTTGCGCATGAGTGAACCCGTTGAAGTGACCGTATTCCGCTGGGCCGGTGCCTGGGGGCCTTTCAAGGTTAAGGTGCCCTGTGGTGAATGCGCCCTGACCAAAGACGTGATTTTGGATACCTGCGAGCACGAACTGGCCGATATCCCGGTGCGGCTCGATATGCGTGAATGGCTCAGCGAGTGGTGGGTGCCGCTGCTCAGGGGGGGCTGGCATGCACCGATCGTGATCGTCGACGGACGGGTCATCAGCCAGGGCCACGCGCTGAACCGGGGATTGCTGACCCAGGCGGTGATAGAGGTTCATTCGCGACGGGAGGTCATCACCGGCAGCCATCTTTTCGGCAAGGCAACCTGCCCCCACTGTATCCGTGCGAAGGGCTATCTGGATGATGCGGGTATCGACTACAGCTACCATGATGTGGTCAGGGACGCGCGGGCACTCTATGAAATGCTGGCCCGGGTGAAACCGATTGTCGGCCCCAGGACGCCGATAACCGTGCCGCAGATCTGGATTGACGGGGCGTATGTCGGGGGTGCTGACCAACTCAGCGAGATCGTTCACCAATTGGTGGACCCCAACTACGACCGGGGCCAGTGCTCCATGTCGCCGCAACGCTGAAGCCGCAGGCAGGGCACCGCTTATGCCCACCAGGTGGGTGTCATGCCTTGATCGGGGTCCGCGCACCGATGGCGATTAAGACGAAACCGGCGAGGCGCTGAGTCGGTTCAAGTGTTCTGATTGATCCGGTATCGGCAAGTTCGGCCGATGCCACTAATCCTGAGTTGTTACTCTGACCCCGTACTCCCTTTTGCATTTCCATTTCCTCGTTGAGATCCTTTGACCTTGCGGACCCTAACCTTTGTTAAGGCTTGTCTCGCCAAAAAATATCAACTTTGCGATGATGGACAACGCAATCTCGCAGGTAAAGATTAATAAGACTTTGGTACGGAACATCCTTTTCTTCGGCCATTTCTTTAAAGTATTCAATCACATCCTCGCTTAACCGCATTGTGACAGGCTTCTTTAGCTTGGAAGCATAAGGATTCTTCCGGGACTTCATTTTTGAAAGGTCATACTCTTTCTTCATAATACGTCACCTCTATAGAACTTGCGCTCCTTCTTGGTTGCTTTGCGCGCGGAGATAATCCGGATAATTTCTCCAGACTGTCTTTCACAATGTGCAACTATGAGAACGCGTAACTCATTGCTCAGGCCCAGCATCAAAAACCGGTCTTCTTCCTCAGAGTTTTCTACATCATCAAATTGGATAGCGTATTCATCATAGAACACCGATTTGGCTTCTTCGAAGGATACGCCATGTTTTCTGAAGTTGGACCGGGATTTAGCAGGGTCCCATTCGAAATCGATCATATGTACATTGTATGTACACTAATGAGGAGGGTCAACAGCCTTGTCAGTTAGTTTGTAGCCTGGATGGAGCCCGCTCCCGGAAAACCTGACAGGCGCACGGCCCGCGACGGGCGGAATCCGGGGCGTTGTGCCGAGCCCCCGAATTCCGCCATAGGCACATGCGGTCTATGCAGTTGGGGGAATGGCGACTGCATCCGGGCTACGTGGTCACCTCAAAAACCCGTCATAGGGCGCCCCGTGGGCGCCGTTGGCGGGCACGGCCCGCCCTATAATTATCGTGCCGGAGGGGTCGGAGGCGGGCGCGGCTGCGCCGCGAATCGGCCCGGGGGCGGGCCTCCTACAGGTCGCGATCGATGATAGACAGCCGGTTGCGCAGGGTACGGATCTCATCCAACAGGTCCAGCGCCAGGGCGGCACCGGCCAGATTGACCCCCAGGTCGTGCTGCAGCCGCTGCACGCGCATCACCCGGCCCAGGCTGCTGCCGCTGAACCGCCAGTGACGCAGATCGTCGCCGCGCGGCTCGATTATGCCCTGCTCCACCAGCTCGACGATCCACTCGGCGTGCACCCGGCAGGCCCGGCTCAACTCACCCAGGGTCAGCAGGCACTCCTCATCCAGCAGCAGGCCGACCAGAATCTCCTCTTCCCGTCTCATCTACACCCCCAGTCCGGCACGTGGATTGAACGCCAATTCCTCTGCCATTTTACGGTATAGCTCATTCGCCTTGGCGTTGTCTGCCGGCGGCAGGGCGATCTGCAGCACCGCATACAGGTCGCCGGGGCTGGCGGCGGGAATGCCGCGCCCCTTCAGCCGCAGCTTGCGGCCGCTGTTGGAGCCGGCCGGTATGGTGAGATCGATCACTCCATCCGGGGTCGGCAGCTTCACCTTGGCACCCAGCGCGGCCTCCCAGGGCGACACCGGCAGGTCGAGATAGATATCCCGCCCGTCCACCCGGTAGGGGGGGTGGGGCCTGAACTCGATCTCCAGGTAGAGATCCCCGGCCGCGCCCCGGCCGATACCGGGGGCACCCTGCCCGGCCAGGCGGATCTGCTGGCCCTGACGCACCCCCTTGGGAATGCGCACGTTGAGGGTGCGCTCGCGGGTGATCACATGCCCACGCGGATCCAGCTCGGGGGCATGCAGGGTGATGCTGCGGGTAGCGCCGTGAAAGGCGTCCTCCAGATCGATCAGCACCTTGGCGTGGTGGTCCTGTCCCGGGGCGTGGAATCCACCGCCACCGCGTTGGCTCGAACGGAACGCCGAGCCGAAGCCCTGGCCGAACAGGGACTCGAAGAAGTCGCTGTATTGCGAGGCGTCGCCGTCGGTGAAGCCGCCGCCGCTGAATTCGAACCCGGCATCCCAGTCCGGCGGCGGACGGAAATCCTGCCCGGCCTTCCAGTTGGCCCCCAACTGGTCGTAGGCGGCACGTTTCTCCGGGTCCTTGAGCACCTCGTAGGCCTCCCCCACCTCCTTGAAGTGCTTCTCGGCATCCGCCTCCTTGCTCACGTCCGGATGGTATTTTCGCGCCAGCCGGCGATAGGCGCGCTTGATCTCATCCTGGGTCGCGCCCTTGTCGACCCCCATGACCGCGTAATAGTCTTTGTATTGCATAACCTCCACCTGAAAGCGGCAACCTTGTTGTTATATGAGGTGGGGTTGGGACGGCCCATTTTCCAGCGGCTGGTGTGTGCCGGACCGGCCATCGGCGGGCCCTGTCATGGCACTCCCCACACCTGAACTATAGTCGCCGGTGACGCCCTGTTCAGGTGTGGCCAGAAGGGATCGGTAATTGTCGGGTGGGCACGTTTTTTGTGCCCATGCGGATGCGGCACCCGGGGATGACAGCGTGGGCACGGACGACGTGCCCACCCTACCGTTTATTGGAAAGCGTCAACCCGTGGCCAGTTTCAGCCTGGCGTGCCGCTCTTCCGCCGGCGCTTCGGCTGTCACTTCCGGAGCCTTGGCCGGTTTCCCGGTGGGCACATCCGGCTGGGCGTGGCGGTCATGCAGGAAGCGCAGCACCTCGGCACGGTAGTGGTTATAGGTCGGATCATCCGCCAGTTGCAACCGGTGGCGCGGGCGCTCCAGCTCGATGGCGAGGATCTCGCCGATGGTGGCGGACGGGCCATTGGTCATCATCACGATACGGTCCGATAGCAGCACCGCCTCGTCCACGTCATGGGTGATCATAATCACCGTGTTGTTGAGCTCGCCCTGGATCTCCATCAGGGAGTCCTGCATGTGGGTACGGGTCAGGGAGTCGAGCGCGCCGAAGGGTTCGTCCATCAGCAGCACCTTGGGCTCCATGGCCAGGGCCCGGGCGATGCCGACCCGCTGTTTCATGCCGCCGGAGATCTCGTCGGGGCGCCGTTCGATGGCGTGCCCCATGTGCACCAGTTCCAGGTTGTGCAGGGTCCACTCGTGACGCTCCTGCCGGCTCTTCTGCTTGCCGAACACCTGGTCGACCGCCAGTCTTACGTTGTCGTAGACCGAGAGCCAGGGCAGCAGGGAATGATTCTGAAACACCACCGCGCGATCCGGTCCCGGCTCGGTCACTTCGCGATTCTCCAGCAGCACCCCACCGGTGGTGGCGTTGAGCAGCCCGGCGACGATATTGAGTACCGTCGATTTACCGCAACCGGAGTGGCCGATCAGGGAGATGAACTCCCCCTGATCCACCTTGAGCGAAACGTCATCGAGCACATTCAACGGCCCATTGTCGGTGGCGAAAGTGATACTGATATTTTCCAGACTCAGGTAATTATTCATGTGATTGCTCCTTATCGCAGTACCGCATTGCGGTCCCAGGTGGCCCAGCGCTGCAACAGCAGCATGCCGCGATCCAGTATGAAACCAAGACAACCGATCACCAGCACCGCCACCATGATGCGCGACAGTGAATTGGAGCTGCCGTTCTGGAATTCGTCCCAGACGAACTTGCCGAGCCCGGGATTCTGCGCCAGCATCTCGGCGGCGATCAGCACCATCCAGCCGATGCCGAGGGAGAGGCGCAGGCCGGCAAACATCATCGGTATCGACGACGGGATGACGATCTTGATGGTCTTGGTCAACCAGCCGAGACGCAGCACCCGGCTGACGTTGATCAGGTCCCGGTCGATCGAGGAGACCCCCACCGTGGTATTGATAATGGTGGGCCAGATACAGCACAGGGTGACGGTGATGGCCGAGGTGATGAACGCCTTGTCGAACATCGGCTCATCGCTGATGTAGACCGCGCTCACCACCATGGTGACGATCGGTAGCCAGGCCAGCGGCGAGACCGGCTTGAACAGCTGGATGAGCGGATTGATCGCCCGGTACAGGGTGGCGCTCATGCCACAGATGATGCCGATCGGGATGGCGATCAGCGAGGCGATGATAAAGCCGGTCGCCACGGTCACCAGACTGGTGACAATCTGATCCAGGAAGGTCGGCTTGCCGGTATAGGGGCGGACCTTGACCTCGGCAGCCGGGTTCTTTGCCAGTTTGGCCTGGTTGCGCTGCTCCTGGCGCTGGTAAAAGGCGACCTCTTTCTGCCGCTCCGCCTGATGCTCCTTGTACAGTTGAACACCCTGACCCCAGACCTGCACCGGCCCCGGTAGCTGTCCCAGCGAGGTGGTTACCGAGGCGGCCCCCGCACTCCACAGCATCAGGAACAGACCCAGTGCGGCGAGGGGAATCAACAGCTGCTTGATCAGTGACGAGGTGGCCTTGACCAGCCGATCGCCCTCGAGAAAGGCGAACAGCGACTGTAACCACTTGAGGTCAAAACTCTTGCCTGGATTGATGATTGTTGTGCTCATAGTCGTATCCTGCTTGATCCGTTCTGCATGCCCCCGCCAACCGGCGGCGGGGGCGATTGCGGTTAGATTTTGTCAGCACCCTTGAGTCCGATCTTGAACTGCTCCAGGTATTCATTCGGCTGCTTGCCGTTGTAGGTAATGCCGTCGATGAAGTGGGTCTGGGGCGCGCGGAAGCCATCTTCAGCAGCGAAGTCGGGGAATTCGCCGGCGGCAATCTTGCCTTCGGCAATCAGTTCCCTGGCCGCCGTCTGATAGATATCCGGGCGATACACCTTTTTGGCGATGTCCATGTACCAGCTGTCCGCCTTCTGCTCGCCGATCTGCCCCCAGCGACGCATCTGGGTCAGGTACCAGATGGCATCTGAGTAGTAGGGATAGGTGGCGTTGTAACGGAAGAAAACGTTGAAGTCCGGCACCTCGCGTTTGTCGCCCTTCTCGTACTCGAAGGTGCCGGTCATGGAGTTGGCGATCACCTCGTAGTCGGCGCCCACATAGTTGGACTGGGAGAGGATCTTCACCGCCTCGGGGCGGTTGGCATTGTTGTTGTCGTCCAGCCACTTGGCGGCACGGATCATCGCCTTGACCACCCGGATATGGGTGTTGGGATTTTCATCGGCCCAGGACTTGGAAACGCCGAACACCTTCTCCGGGTTGTCCTTCCAGATCTCGTAATCGGTAATCACCGGCACGCCGATACCCTTGAACACCGCCTGCTGGTTCCAGGGTTCGCCGACACAGTAGCCGTTGATGGTCCCGGCCTCCATGGTGGATGGCATCTGTGGCGGCGGCGTGACCGAAAGTAGTACATCGGCCTGCAGGTTACCGCTGGTATCGCCCTTGGCCGGTGCATAATAGCCGGGGTGGAGGCCGCCGGCCGCCAGCCAGTAGCGCAGCTCGTAGTTGTGGGTGGAGACCGGGAACACCATGCCCATCTTGAACGGCTTGCCCGCGTCCTTGAATTTCTCCACCACCGGCTTCAGGGCATCCGCCTTGATCGGATGCACCGGCAGGCCGTTCTCGTGCGGCACATGGGGCTTCATCTGTTCCCAGATATCGTTGGAGACGGTTATCGCGTTACCGTTCAGGTCCATGGAAAAGGCGGTGATGACATGCGCCTGGGTACCGAAACCGATGGTGGCACCGAGCGGCTGACCGGCGAGCATGTGCGCCCCGTCCAGCTCGCCGTCGATCACCCGGTCGAGCAGCACCTTCCAGTTGGCCTGCGCTTCCAGCGTGACATAGAGCCCTTCATCCTCGAAGTAGCCTTTCTCATAGGCAATGGCCAGCGGAGCCATGTCCGTCAGCTTGATGAAGCCGAACTTGAGATCCTCCTTTTCGGCCGGCCCCACTGCGGCGGCCGCGCTGTTAGCGGTCAGCGCCGCAGCGGTGGCAATCCCCGCGCACAGCAGCAGCGAACGCATGGCGCGGAGGGGACCCCGCCGCGCCGGCAGCGCCTGACTTGCTGTCGTATCACCCACTTGTTGGCACTGTTTCATCTCTTGCTCTCCTAAATGGCCAGAAAATAAAAAAGCGCCCACCACAACGGGTACCAGACCCGTTGCAATGGACGCCTTTGTCCGTTTTGACAGACCGCCGTTGGCCTGTCGTTGATCAGCTTCGAAATCGCCAGCGGGCGTTTCGATTCAGTTAATCGCTGTTACTGCAAGGTGCGGGCCAACTTTTTAAATCCACCAAAAACTGCGCCTTCAATCTCACCGACCCGAATAGCACTTACTCAAGGCGAATTGCGGGATTTTCGTCATTCCATCCTTAGGTCTGTAACCGGTGCATCCCTGCACCACTCCTCCGGCGCAGGCCGGAATCCAGGGATACCGCCACCATCAAGCAATCTGGATCCCGGCCTGCGCCGGGATGACGGTGGTTCTTGGCTTAAGTAAGTGCCATTCCTCCCTGACCCCGCTTTCCGCCACCTCCTGACAACCAACGCGTCGCCAGATTGCACAATTCCGGTGCCTGTGCACCGCTGGCGCCCAGGGAGCGTGCACTTCATTCGAACAGCTCCGACATCTCGATCAGCCGCTCGGCCACATCGGCCACATCGGCCAGGCGCCGATTCTGGTCCATGGCCATCTTCTGCAATGCCCGATAGGCCCGCTCCTCCGACCAGTGGCGTTTGTTCATCAGGATGCCCTTGGCACGGTCCACGAGCTTGCGTTCCCGTAACGAACTGCGAGTTCGGTCCAGCTCGTCGCGCAGGGTCTGGTACACGCGAAAACGCGCCACCGCTACGTCGAGGATGGATCCCAGGCGCCGGCCATCAAAACCATCCACCACATAGGCATGCACGCCGGCATCCACCGCTGCGGCCATGATTTCACTGTCGTCCTGATCGGCAAATATCACCACCGGACGCGGCCATTGGCTGCTGATGGTGCGTATCTGATCCAGCAGCCGCGTATCCGGAAGCGCGATATCCATCACCACCAGATCGGGTTGCACAGCCTCGATCTGCCCGATCCACTGCTCGGACAGCAGGCGCGTCGCCAGCACCTCGTGACCATTCTCCAGCAGCGCCTGTTGCAGCCGTCCGGCATGCTCCGCACACTCATTGATCACCAATACGCGCGGCACGATTACCCCCTCTCCCTGGCGAGCGCCGGGCGCTGCCCGCGCAGGACGATTTCTTCATGGAAATGGACATAACAGGTCACTTGCTAACTCCAGGGCAATCAACAACACCTACAGGGTTATGCAGTGACTGTGCCAACCCCGCTGGAGGGATTATTGCGGGATCGGGGAGTACCGGTTATCCGGCCGTGGATCAACGAACGACGGGGGGCGGTTTTTGTGGGTGGATAAGCTTGCGCATGCCATCCTCCGGTCCGTAAACGGTACATCCATGTACCACTCCTCACCGTCAACCGATTCATGGTGGATGCGCTGTCGCTTATCCACCCTACATTCGAGCATTTTTTATAAGGCGAGGAGTGATGCTGGTGGATGTGCCTCTGGCTTATCCACTGTCGGAACCCTTGTCGGGACGAAGTTGTAGGGTGGATAAGCCGGTAGGCGCATCCACCATGGACTGCGAATTCCGAAACTGGAGTCAGTCGAGCCGTTTGCTGTCCCGCCCCGCTTCATACTGGGGCAATTGGTCGCAGATATGATCCCAGGCGGCCTTGGAACCGACAAAGATATGCGCGTCCGGGTGGAATGCGGGAGGATCGATCAGGGTACCCAGGGTAAACTCGACGAACTCCCCCGGGTCATCGGCCGGAGCAAAGGTCATGCTGGAGCCGCAGCGGGAACAGAAGCGGCGTACCGTGCCATTGGTCGCCCGGTAGCTGCTGAGCAGTTGTTCTCCCTCCAGCCAGCGAAAATCCTCCGCCCTCGCCTCGCCAAAGGTGGCAAAGGCGGCGCCGTGAAACTTGCGGCACATGGAACAGTGGCAGTGGGCCATGCGCGGCCCGATGGCGTCCACCTCGTATTTCACCGCACCGCAGAGACACTGGCCGCGCAGCGGCGATACGCTTTTGTCATTCATCTGCTGCTCCTGTTTCCGAAGAGGAGGGCGGCGGCTATTGCGGCTTGTCCGGCTTTTGCAGTTCCGCCAGCTTCCGGTTGTAGAGTTCCCGGGTAATCTCACCCGCCGCCAGGCGGCGTTTC
The DNA here is from genome assembly GCF_029017505.1 of Sedimenticola hydrogenitrophicus. Lineage (GTDB taxonomy): Bacteria > Pseudomonadota > Gammaproteobacteria > Chromatiales > Chromatiaceae > Sedimenticola > Sedimenticola hydrogenitrophicus_A. Next base: position 107,251 of record NZ_JAQGEI010000003.1, on the reverse strand, counting down.
AGGGACTTTTCCAGCAGTTCCCGGTTGACCGGATTGCGCCCCTTCATCCTGGCCCAGCTGATACCCAGGGCAATACCGCCGATGGCGCTGCCCCAGAAGAGCAGCATAGCCCAGAATCCAAATTCAGAAGTGTCCATAGGCAAATACCGAGTGACCGTCAATGGGTGGTCCGGACCGGCAACGCTACCGATGTCCAGCCCCGCGGAGCCCTAAGATCACGATAGGGACAGCAGGGAAAACGGAGCCGGTTTACCGCGATGTTACTGCGTATTCCGATGGTAACGGAAGTGGCAGCCGGGAGTCTGTCTGGCTGAGCGACAGACTCCCGGCGAGATCGCCGGCGCAAATGCCACCCCGGCCGAAATTCGGATTGAAGTTCTTTTTTTCCCAATAATACAGTAAGTTAGTGGGTTATTTAGCTGTAGATTAATTGGATATATTTTGTTAGCCTCGAGTAAGTTTTTGTTCAAGCACACTCCTTTGAACCTCTTTATGTAGGATGACGGCCTGATGAAAATCCTGTTTCGCTTGCTCTTCATCGCCCTGACCGTACCCACCCTGCTGGGCGGTTGCGCGTCCCATAAAATCAAGTCGCAGGCGATGCAGCAGAAGGTCCACCAGAAAAAACTGTACGGCAACCTGACCCGCGATGAACTGGACCAGATCAACCGCCAATGGAACCTGCTGGTCACCTACAAAGAGGATAGCCTGGAGGATCACTGGCAGTCCCCGGCCGAAACCCTGGCGCTCAAAACCGGTGATTGCGAGGATATCGCCATCGCCAAGATGTTTGATCCTACCCTACACCGTGCCATCCCGGCCGCGCAGCTGCGGCTGGGTTACGTCCACACCCCGGCTGGACTTCCCCACATGGTGCTGATCGTCGGCCAGGGTGATGCGGCGCTGGTGCTGGATAATCTGGTTGACGACATCAGGACCCTGGCCGAATCCGGTTACCGGCCGGCCTACCAGCTGGATGCCAATGGACAGGTCTATCGGGATGACCGGTTGCTCGTTTCCCACCCCCGGTTTGAGAAGTTCGAGCTGATCCTGGCCGAGTTCGGGATGTTCGACCTGAAGCTGGCTGAACTGGAACCGGACATCGCCTACTAGTACCAGCCCACCCGGGCTGAAACCACACCCCGGCGGAACCGGGAACCCTCAACCAGCTTCATGCTAAACTGGGCGAAAATCATTGATTTAGTTGATTAATTCATCAAACTTGCCGGCATTGTCGTTTATAATGACACTTGTAGTAGCAGCAGACCGGCCAAGGGCGCGATGAAAATTCTGATACCCCATATTCCCTCTAATATAAAGCGCCAGGAACTCCTTTCGGTTGTTCAGCGCGCCGTAAAACCCAGATGGTTCATGCCCCTCAAAAAGGGCGGCACGGTCGCCAAATGCAGCTTGATCCGTATCCTCGACGTGGATAGCGGGGGGGTCGAGATTCATGGCCTGGTGGATGTTTACCCGGAACGGACGGCGGAGAAGGTGATCCGCTCACTCAATGGAAAAAAACTTCACGGTTATCGGCTCTCGGTAAGGAAATGGGCGGATCGCACACTGATGGTGGGCGGAAAGAAAAAACTCCCCGACGGCCAGACCGCTTGCAAGCGTCGGCGCAATCTCGAAATCTCCATTACCTGATCCCTTATGACGAACAGCTCAGGCTGATCCAGCCGGCCCAGTCGGGGACCGCTTCGGCGTAGCGCTGATGATCCGGGTGCTCGCTGAAGGGATGCCGCAGCAGCGCCGATAATTCATTCACCAGCCGATAATCGCCGGAATCGGCCGCACGAATCGCCTCCTCGGCCATGTAATTGCGCAGGATAAACTTCGGGTTCACGGCCCGCATTTGGGCCGCTCTTAGCGGCGGAGTGGTAGCCTCCCGAGCGATCCGCGCGGCATAGCGCTCGATCCAGCGGGCAAAGGTGGTCCCCCAGATCGGGATTGTAGACACCGAACTGATGTCCGGTGTATTTCATGGCGATGCTCTCGGTTCCCGGGAGGGTGGCATGGCCGCCAAAATAGCGGGCCAGTTCATCCGGATTTAACAATTCCGGGTCAAGATCAAGCAGCCGGGCCACTTCAGGGTTGACGCTGATCAGGTGCGTCCCTTCCAGCGGGCTGGGATCGATCCGCTGGTAGAAGTGCCCCGGCAACCGGACATAGCTGGTATCAAAATTGAGATTTTCCAGGGTTCGGACGACTGTCGACATACCACCGCTCTGCAGGATTGACATTCCAATACCCTACCATTATCGTCGGTTTTTAACAGCCCACAAACCGTGGGCGTTTTTCAGTCGGGTAGTCACATGAAAATAACCATAATCAGCGGCAGCCATCGCGATCCCTCCCAGAGCATGAAGGTCGCGCAACATATCCAACGGGTGTTACGGGAAGCCGATTACTGCGTCGAGGCAGAGATCTTCAGCCTCGCCGGTAATCCACTCCCACTGTGGGATCAGCGCATCTGGGAGGACGATCCCGAGTGGCGGGAGATATTGCAACCGATGCGTACCCTGTTCGGCGCCAGCGATGCCTTCGTGGTGGTCTCGCCGGAATGGCACGGCCAGGTGCCGGCGGGATTAAAGAATCTGTTTCTGCTCTGTAGCAAAAACGAGGTGGGGCACAAACCGGCGCTGATCGTGACCGTCTCCGCCGGCGACGGCGGCGCCTATCCGGTGGCCGAACTGCGCATGAGCAGCTACAAGAACAACCGCATCTGCTACATTCCCGAGCAGATTATCGTGCGCCACGTGGAAACGGTACTCAATGCCGATCCCGAGAAGAACGATCCCCGCTCCGATCCCTATTACCAGGAGCGCATCGCCTGGGCCCTGAGCCTGCTCGGCCAGTACGCCTCGGCGCTGAAAGCGGTGCGCGACAGCGGCGTCGCACTGCACAAAAAATTCGCCAACGGCATGTAAACCAGGCAAATGCCTAGGGAGCACAGTATGAACAGTCCGGACAAGTCGGCGGTCAGCGGCTATCTGCAGCAGTTGCAGCGCCGCATCTGCCAGGCCCTGGAAAAGGCCGATGGCCAGGCGAAGTTCCGCGCCGACGAGTGGACGCGGGACGGCCGTCAGGGTCTGGGCGGTGGCGGCATCACCCGGGTCATCGACAACGGCACTGTCATCGAACAGGGCGGGGTCAACTTCTCCCATGTGGTGGGCGAGAGCCTGCCGCCATCCGCCACCGCGCATCGCCCGGAACTGGCCGGCCGGGCATTCGAGGCGATGGGGCTCTCCCTGGTGATCCACCCCTGGAATCCCTATATCCCAACCTCCCATGCCAATGTGCGCTTCTTCATCGCCGAGCGGGAGGATGAGCCACCGATCTGGTGGTTTGGCGGCGGCTTCGATCTCACCCCCTACTATGGCAACGACGAGGATTGCCGGCACTGGCACCGCACCGCGTTCGACGCCTGCCAGGGGTTCGGCGAAGAGACCTATGACCGCTTCAAGCAGTGGTGTGACGATTACTTCTATCTGCGTCACCGAAACGAACCCCGCGGCATTGGCGGACTGTTTTTCGATGACCTGAACGAGGGGGGATTCGACACCTGCTTCCGCTTTATGCAGAGCGTGGGGGACCACTACCTGCCGGCCTATCTACCCATTGTCGAGCGCCGCCGGGATCAGGCCTACGGTGACCGGCAGCGGGAGTTCCAGCTCTACCGGCGCGGCCGCTATGTCGAGTTCAATCTGGTGTACGATCGCGGCACCCTGTTCGGCCTGCAGAGCGGCGGCCGGACCGAGTCGATCCTGATGTCCCTTCCCCCACTGGTCAAATGGCGCTACGACTGGCACCCTGATCCGGATTCTGAAGAGGCGCTGCTCTACGCGCGCTACCTGAAGCCGCGGGCATGGCTGGACGAGTAGCCATCTCGGAACGGATCGACCGAACAACAAACAAGCGGGGTGTTGTATGGACAAAAAATTCTGGCATGAACGCTGGGAGAACAACCAGATCGGTTTTCACCAGCAGGAGATCAACAGCTATCTGCAGCAGTTCTGGTCGCGGTTGCAGCTTCCCGCCGGCGCCACGGTCTTCGTGCCATTGTGCGGCAAAAGCCGTGACATGCTCTGGCTGCTGGAGCAGGGATACCGGGTGTTGGGCATCGAGATCAGTCCGATAGCCGTAGCCGATTTTTTCCGCGAGAACGGCCTCGCTCCCGAGGTCACTTCCCAGGACGGTATAGAGCGCTGGTCCTGTGATGAGCTGGTGATCCTGTGTGGCGACTTCTTCACATTGCGGGCCGCGGATGTCGCCCACTGCGGCGCGGTCTATGATCGCGCCTCCCTGATCGCCATGCCCCCGGCCATGCGCCCGGCCTATGCGGAGAAGCTGCAATCCCTGTTCCCCGCGGCCCGCCCCATCCTGCTGGTGAGCATGGAGTATCCGCAGCAGCAAATGGATGGCCCGCCCTTCTCGGTACAGGAGGTTGAGGTCCATGGACTCTATGCCGGCCGCTTCGCGATCGAAAATATCCTCACCCGGGATATCCTGGAGGAGAGCCCCCGGTTCAGGAACCGCGGGGTCACGGCGATGCGCGAACGGGTCTATCTGTTGCGGCCTGTGGCCGGTTGACAGGAGCCATCCGAATGGCACTTATTTAGTCATCTTCGCGCCTGACCGAGAGATAAAGATCCGCCGGATCGTCACAGTTCATGGTAACGGTGATCGGGCGGCAGCAGACCTGACAATCCTCAATGTACTCCTGCTCGGATACCGAGCAGTCGAGGAGCAACAATTGGGGTTCTCCACAGTACGGGCAGTTCACGGTGCGCTGCTGGATCAGTTCCATAACGATACCCCCAGGTGTGACGGGAACCTTAGGGCTCGCGCAAAAATAAGTTTCGGTATTCGGTCGCAACTGGACCCCGCTGGCGGCGTTACGCTTTTTGGCAAGGGAACGGCCATTGCCTGCAAAGCGTGCCTTGCCAGCGTGGCCCAGTTACGCCCTCGGTACTACGAAATTATTCTTGCGCGAGCCCTTACGGCTTACGCCGGTTCCACCGCCACCTCCGTTTTGACTGAGTTGGCAATAAAGCAGAGATCGTGGGACTGGTGATGCAACGCCTCCAGTTGCGCGACCGTCGGTTGGCGTTCGCCGCCGAACTCGATCGCCGGCCGCAACACCACCCGCAACATCGCCATCCTGCCCGCGGCATCCTTCCCCATCACCCCGACCGCATCGTCAACATAGGAATCCACGCGAAATCCCTGCCGGGCGGCGAGTGAGAGGAAGAACAGCATGTGGCAGCTGGAGAGTGAGGCGATGAACGCCTCCTCGGGGTCCACATTGGCCTCGACCGAGAGTGGCACCGGCACCACCTGGGGCGACGAGGAGGCAGGCACGCTGAGCCCGCCATCGAACTCCCAGCGATGGCCACGGCTGTACCGGTTATCCAGAAAATTGGCGTCACCCCGTTGCCAGGTTACCCGGGCGCTGTATTCCGACATCGACTTGTCTCCCGCACTGCATCTCCACCAAGGAGTAGTGTAGCGCACCGGCGGGGTGGCAAGGGAGTAATGCGGATACCGGGTGACGGGACAAAAACGGATTACTCAGCCCGCTGCTTCTCTACCTTGAGCCGGGAGGGCCGCGTCAGCAGATAGCTCGCAACCGTCAGCATGATCAACGCAACCGCCCAGATAATGAGCGTCGGCAGGCGGCTGAACCCGGTGAGATAGACCAGACTGGCCGACATGGTCAGGGCAATCAACAGCTTGGCATGTAGCGGGATGATCCGGTGCTGGTGCCAGCGCTGCAGCGCGGGACCGAAAGTCCGGTGCCGGTAGAGCCAGCGGTGTAACCGGAGCGAACTTCGCGAGAACGCCCAGAGTGCCAGCAGCAGAAAGGGCGTTGTCGGCAGAACCGGCAGCACCACGCCCAGCATGCCCAGCGCGAAGCACAGCCAGCCCACGGCGAGGTAGGCCACCCGGGCGACTCCGCTGCGCTGTTGTGGATGTTGTGCCGGCATAGAGAAGATCACTGCTCGCATCGATACAGACCCCTATTCAAGCAAATGCACAGGTGGCTGTCGACAGCAAAGGCGCTGCCCCGGCAGCACCGGATTCAGCAACGGTTGACCCCGGCAGCGGTTGGCCGGCACGCCCCGCCCCAATCCGTCGGCGATTCACGCCATTTTGATCTATGGTATTGATCAGGTATGGCTTGGCCGGCAGCGACAGCGTGATCCACTCAACACCCGTTCAGCCGATCAAGCCGGGACGCCACGGCGGGAGTGCGTGTGGCGCACGACAAAGGAGAGAGCCATGACACTTATTCTGACATCCGACGCCTTCGAGAATGGCGGCGAGATCCCCCGGCAGTACACCTGCACGGGCGAAGACCGCTCGCCGTCGCTCGCTTGGGAGAACGTGCCCGCCAATGCCCGGAGCCTGGTGTTGATCGTTGACGACCCCGACGCCCCCGATCCCGCCGCCCCGAAGATGACCTGGGTGCACTGGCTGCTCTACAACCTGCCGCCAAGCGCCACCGCTCTGCCCGAGCAGGTCACCACGGCGCAGCTGCCGACCGGTACCCTGGAGGGGCTCAACGACTGGCAGCGTACCGGTTACGGCGGCCCCTGTCCGCCGATCGGCCGGCACCGTTACTTCTTCAAGCTCTATGCCCTGGACCGAATGCTCGCCGATCTGCGGCAGCCCGGCAAGAAGCAGCTGGAAGCGGCCATGCAGGGCCATATCCTCGCCCAGGCAGAGCTGATCGGGACCTATCAGAAGTAGCCGCGCGGGTCCTCAGGGCCCTCAGGGATTACAGGAGTAGCCGAATGCGGCCAGGCCCTCCTCCAGGTAATCGGCCAGCAACGGATGAGCAATCAGGTACTCCGCCGTGTACTCATTCCAGCTGTCGGCCGCCTCCTCCAGCGCCGCCGGCCACTCCTCGACGGAGAAGTCGCCGCGTCCGACCCACATCAGGGCCACGACCGCCTGCTGCTGATCCGGTTCCAGGTCCTCGATCGTCGCCTTGAATTCCTGGAAGGTGGTGTCGCCGCTATGATCCGCGAGTACCTGCAGAGCCCAGTCGTCACTCGGGCTGTCGGGTACCTCGGGAATCACCACCTCCTCCTTGCAGTGGAATAGCCGTGCTTTTTCGCTGAGAAAGCAGACCGTGTCTTGATTGATGTCCAGTTCCGCCATATCAACCTCCTGTTCTGTTCAACCGGCCAACCGTGGGCTGGCTAGGAGTCTGTCGGGCTTGACCGACAGACTCCCAGGACATCCTCCAGGCTTTGCCGGTTCACCTCGATGCCATACCGTTCCCGCAGATAGGCGGCAAACGACTGAACGGTCGGTGCGGGACCCGGCATGTCGCGCAGGAAACCGCGCAGATCCTCCATCAGCGCCCAGGGGTATATGATCCAGCACCATTCACGCACTACTTCGGCGTAGAAGTCCGGGGTGAAATCACTGACGGTTTTGTGCTGCAGCACCGCCGTTTTCAGCACAGCGGGTTCGCCCTCTCCCTGCAGATGGCTGAGTGCCACGACAAAGGTATCACCGGAGTCGCTGACGTCATCCACCAGCAGTACCCGTTTGCCGGTAATATCGACGGTCAGGGGGTCGCGTAACCTGGCCAGCCGCTCCTTGTGGGCACCGCGATAGTGTTCGATCCTGAACCCGGTGAGATCGAAGATGCCGAGGTAGTCCGCCAGGACGCGCGCCGGCAGGTAGCCGCCCCGGCCGATGGCCACGATCAGGTCGGGCTGAAAACCGGCCTGACGCACCCGTAGCGCCAGCTGGCGGGCGAGTGCATGGAATTGCCGCCAGCTGATCAACTTGCACTGCATGGTATCAGGCATTGAATCCCCTCGAACGCTGCTCCCCCTAGTGTAGGCCGTCTCTCTGTTCCGGCACAGCCGGGCGCGACCCATACTCCCTTACTCAAGTTTCGAAGTTCATTTCACAAACCCGAATCGCTGAATTCGTAGGGTGAGGAGTGGTGCAAGGAAGTACCACTCCTCACCGCGGCAATGGTGGATGCACCTACCGACTTATCCACCCAACAAAACTGCATCAAGGGATGAGCCATTTACCCGGCAATCGCGTCGACAGACTCCCAGAATCGATCGACTCCTAGGGCCGGTCCGGAAGTATGTGATGCTTGCCCGCCACCTTGACCGTGGTCGCTTGCGGTCCTACATCCCCCTGCCCTTCATTGAAGCGCACCTGATCGCCGATCTCCAGCCGATCAAAACCTCCATTGATCACGCTGTTGCGATGGAAATAGATCTCCCGGCCATCATCGGTCCGGATGCGTCCGAAATCCTCCATCGGCATGAGCGAGATCACCCGCCCATGGGGTGGGGACTGATGGGACTTTACCTCATGCCTAAGCTTGTGAGTGAACTGCCTCAGCTGCCGTTTCGTGGCCGCAAAGGCATCGCGAATCGCCACATGCATCTCCTCATGGGCCTGATGCTGATCCGGTTTCCGGCTCGCCACCAGCTCCCGCCCTCTCACCGTGATATCGACACGCGCGTGGAACAGATTACCCTGTTGGTGGTGCCGGTGGCGGCGTTCCACCATCACACGACAGCTGGTAATGATATTCGGGAACAGCTGCTCCAGTTTTGCCGCATGACTGCGGACATCGGCTTCCACCGCATCCGAGTGGTCCATATTGCGGAAAGTGAGTTGTAATGGAATTTTCATGGCGTCCGATACCCTCCCTCTTGGCTCTCCTGATACCAGGCTGTCCGCCTGGTACCTCTAACTAAAAAATAGCACAGAGCCACAGCACACTCCCCTGTTTTGAAGCGACAAAAGTTACCCCCTCCCGGCTTGACGCCCCCGGGATAAGCTCCTTTAATCAGGAGAAGATTACCGGTCCCCGAGCCAGCCCATGCCGAATGCCAGTTGCGATATCAAAGACCCTGCCCTCGCGGAACGGGGGGTGCAACGCATCGAATGGGCCTGGCAGGAAGGTACCGCCTGATGCCCTTTTCACGTGACAGGGGCATGCGACAGATGCTCGCCGACATCGACAGCGAAGTGGGCTACACGCGCCGGCTGATCGGCAAGGCGGCACTCGACCGGCGGGTTATGGACGCCATGGCACGGGTACCGCGCGATGAGTTCGTACCCGATGAGATGAAGGCGCTGGCCTTTGATAACGGCCCGTTGCCGATCGGCCATGGCCAGACCATCTCCCAACCCTATATCGTCGCCCTGATGACCGACCTGCTGCTGCCGCAAGCCGACCAGCAGGTGCTCGAAATCGGCACCGGCTCGGGTTACCAGACCGCGGTGCTGTCACTGCTGTGCCGGCAGGTGTACAGCATGGACCTGATCCCGAAACTCACCGACGCCGCCGCCAGCCGGCTGGCCCGGCTCGGCTACGCCAATGTCCGCATCCGCAGCGGCAATGGCTACCACGGCTGGCCGGAGCACGCACCCTACCACGGCATCATCGTCACCGCCGCCGCCCCCTACGTCCCGGAGGAGTTGATCGACCAGCTCGCCCCCGGCGGACGCCTGGTCATCCCGGTGGGCCTGCCCCATTTCACCCAGCAACTGCTGCTGGTGAACAAGGATGAGCAGGGACGTACCCACACCCGCGATATCCTGAGCGTCGCCTTCGTGCCGCTGGTGGACAGCCCGACGGCAACGGGTGACGAGCAGTAGACGGATGGCGACACAGCCGCTTCAGGTCAGCCTGCGCTTCTACGAAGAACTGAACGACCTTCTGCCTGCGGAGAAGCAAAAGGTGGAATTCGTGCATCGCTACAAGCAAACCGGCTCAATCAAGGATCTGGTCGAGTCACTGGGGGTGCCGCACACCGAGATCGACCTCATCCTGGTCAATGGCCGGTCGGTGGATTTTCACTATCAGGTGCAGAACGGCGACCGGATCAGCGTCTATCCGGTGTTCGAGTCCCTGGACATCAGCCCGCTCACCCGATTGCGCCCCCGCCCCCTGCGCGACCCCCGCTTTGTGCTGGACGCCCACCTGGGCCGACTGGCCGCCTACCTGCGCATGCTCGGTTTCGACGCCCTGTACCGCAACGACTACGATGATCCAACGCTGGCCGGGATCTCGGTGGAGCAGCGGCGCATCCTCCTGACCTGTGACCGTAAACTGCTGATGCGCAAACAGATCACCCACGGCTACTTCGTGCGCTCACGCCATCCCCACGAGCAACTGCGGGAGGTGGTCACCCGCCTCGACCTGCGCAACAACCTGCGGCCGTTCAGCCGCTGCATGCACTGCAACGGCATGATCCGGCCGGTAGCCAAGGCGCTGATCCAGGATCAGCTGTTACCCCACACCCGCGCCCACCAGGAGGTATTCGGACAGTGTGACCGGTGCCGCAAGATCTACTGGAAAGGGACCCATTACCAGCAGATGCAGCGCCTGATCGGCTGGCTGACGGCGGGGCCGGTGCCACATCCGCCAGATTCAGGCTAGCCTGAGGGCACTTCAATCGCGCCACGTGTCCCCTGAGACACATCGAAACTGCCTCGAATGGCAACAGTTACACGCTATTTCGAAACCGATGAAGTGAAAAAACGCCACCCTTCAGGAGAACCATACCGACTCGATTCAGTCTCACTGTTAGCGAACTATCCCGCATACACGGAAAAATTGGTCGAAATTGACCTCCATCAACACCCCATGGACCACGATTGATTAACCTCCCACAGGCGTCAAGATTGACCTCTGCTAAGATTGTCTTCTGCGAGTCCACTTTATTTCTCGGGTTTTCTAATCCGACGAGCGCTATATGCACAGCTTCAAAATCAGCCTTTTCTGCCTATGGGCGCTGCTGTCTCTGCCCATTGGCAACGCCCATGCGCTGACCATCAGCGCCGCCAAACCCGCCATGCCGGCGATCGAGGCCGCCTTTCCCGATGCCTCCCGGATCAGTGACAAAGCCCCCGCCGGGGGAGATGACGGCCCCCTGATCCGTACCATCTACCAGGCTGACACGGTACTCGGTTACGCCTTTGAAACCCGGGATATCCTGGACATCCCCGCCTACTCGGGCCAGCCCATCAATATCATGGTGGCCATGGATACCCAGGGTAACTTCATCGATATCCAGCTGCTTGAACACCACGAGCCGATCCTGCTGGTGGGCATTCCCGAGCAGAAACTGTTCGACTTCACCGCCCAGTACCGCAACCTCAACGTCACCAACCGGGTGCGTGTCGGGACCAGCAACAGCGAGGAGATTATCGGCGTGGATGCAGTCACCGGCGCCACCGTCACGGTGATGGTGGTCAATGAGACCCTGACGCGCTCGGCGCTCAAGGTGGCCCAGGCGCTGGAGATTGCCGGACTCAGCGCCACCGCTGTGGTACCGCCCGCCACCATCAGGCAGGAGCTCTACCAGCCCGCCGACTGGGCGACACTCACCAAAGACGGCTCCATCCGCCGTCTGCGGCTCGACCGTGGCGCGGTCGATCAGGCCTTTAGGGATACCGACGCCGCCGACGTGGATACGGCCGCGCCGGAACAGAAGAATGATCCCTTCATCGACCTCTTCTATGCCCCCCTGAACGTACCCACGCTCGGCCGCAACCTGCTGGGGGATTCGGAATATCAGTGGCTGATGAAACAGCTTCAACCCGGTGATCAGGCGATCGCGGTGTTCGGCAAGGGGCGTTACTCGTTCAAGGGCAACGGCTATGTGCGCGGCGGCATCTTCGACCGCCTCCAGTTGCAGCAGGCCGGCAAGACCGTCATCTTCCACGATACCGACTACCAGCGCCTCAGCGACGTCTATATCGAGGGCTTTCCCGGTTTCGACGAGATGGTGATTTTCATCATCCGTTCCGCCTACGAATTCGACCCCGGGGCACCCTGGCAACTGGAGTTGCTGGTGCGCCGTCAGGTGGGTGCCCTGGACAGCGTGTTCACCAGCTTCTACGGCGACTACCAGATCCCGGAGCGCTATATCGAGCGTCCCGCGCCACCGCCGGTGGAACAGCAGGAACCCGAACCCCTGTGGGTCTCGGTATGGCTTAATAAACAGTTTCAGATCACCGTACTGGTGATCAGTCTGGTGCTGTTAACGGCGATCATCTTCCTGCAGGACTGGCTGGTACGCTATCCAAAGTTCCTGCACAACCTGCGCCACCTGTTTTTGGCCTATACGGTGGTATTTATTGGCTGGTACACCCTGGGACAACTCTCCATAGTCAATGTCCTCACCTTCGTCCACGCGATAATGGCCGATTTCAGTTGGCAACTGTTTCTGCTGGATCCGGTGATCTTTATCCTCTGGGCCTATGTGGCCGTGACCCTGCTGCTCTGGGGCCGGGGCATCTTCTGCGGCTGGCTATGCCCGTTCGGCGCCCTGCAGGAACTGCTCAATCAAGCCGCCCGCAAACTCGGGATTCGCCAGTTCGAACCCTCCTTTGCGGTCCACGAGCGGCTCTGGGCGGTGAAATACATCATTCTGCTGGCGCTGTTTGGCATCTCGCTGGAGTCCCTGGGCGAGGCGGAGCGCTACGCCGAGGTGGAGCCTTTCAAGACCGCCATCATGCTCAAGTTCCAGCGCGAATGGGGCTACGTGCTCTATGCCGGCGGGCTGCTGTTTATCTCCCTGTTTACCCGCAAGTTCTACTGTCGTTATCTCTGTCCCCTGGGCGCGGCGCTGGTGATTCCCTCCAGATTCCGTATCTTCGACTGGCTCAAGCGCCGCAAGGAGTGTGGAGACCCCTGCCAGGTGTGTGCCAACGAATGCGAGATCCAGGCGATTGAACCCGATGGCACCATCAACGCCAATGAATGTCACTACTGCCTCGATTGCCAGATGACCTATCATAATCAAGACAAATGCCCACCCCTGGTGGCCAGGAACAGGCAACGCCGCAAGCGGGAGCAGACGGTGGCGGTGTCAGTCACCAAGACCCCGGCAGCCACTGTCGGGATCAACCAGGCACCCTCATAACGATTCAGCTGTTCTATGCTTGTCATGGTCTGGAGTAAATAATAAATCGCCTCAGGGACATCAAAGGAGAGAGAGATGACCGAATCAAGAAAACCACAACCAACGGAGATTGACCTAAACGATCCATCGGACAGTGAGCATGTGCGACTCAGCCGGCGACAGTTCCTGGGGTCCAGCGCCGCCCTGATGGGTGCCGCCGGGACGGGGCTGGGTGCCGGTCTGCTGGCACCCGCCAACGCCGCCGAAGACGAACACAATGATATCCAGGTGGCACCCGGCGAGCTGGATGAATACTACGGTTTCTGGAGCGGCGGCCAATCCGGCGAGGTGCGGATCCTCGGCGTGCCTTCCATGCGCGAGCTGTCACGGATACCGGTGTTCAATATCGACAGCGCCACCGGCTGGGGCATCACCAACGAGAGCAAGCGGGTGCTGGGTGACACGGCATTCCTGACCGGCGATGCCCACCACCCGCACATGAGCATGACCAAAGGCCGCTATGACAACAAATACATCTTCATCAACGACAAGGCGAATACCCGGGTGGCCCGAATCCGCTGTGATGTGATGAAGACCGACCGGATCACCACCATCCCCAACGTGCAGGCGATCCACGGCCTGCGGGTGCAGAAGGCCCCCTATACCAAGTACGTCTTCTGCAACGCCGAATTCCGTATCCCCCATCCCAATGACGGCAGCGGCATGGACGATATCGAGGCCTATTACACCATGTTCAACGCCGTGGACGCCGAGACCATGGAGATGGCCTTCCAGGTGATCGTCGACGGCAACCTGGACAACACCGACGCCGACTACTCCGGCAAATATGCCTTCTCCACCTGCTACAATTCGGAGAATGCCGTCACCCTGGCCGGCTCGCTGCGCAACGAGCGGGATCATGTGGTGATTTTCAATATCGAGCGCATCGAGGCGGCGATCCAGGCCGGCGACTACCAGACCCTGCCCGGTGCCGACAAGGTGCCGGTACTGAACGGTCGCAAGGGCTCCAAGCTGACCGCCTACGTGCCGGTGCCGAAGAGTCCCCACGGCATGAACACCGCCCCGGATGGCCGTTACGCCGTGGCCAACGGCAAGCTGTCGCCCACCATCACCCTGTTCGACATACACAAGTTCGACGACCTGTTCGAGGGCAAGATCGAGCCGCGCGACGTGATTGCCGCGGAGGTGGAGCTGGGGCTGGGGCCCCTGCACACCGCGTTCGATGGCCGCGGCAATGCCTACACCACACTGTTCATCGACAGCCAGATCTGCAAGTGGAATATGGAGCAGGCGGTGCGCGCCTACCAGGGCGAGAAGGTGAACTACATCGTGCAGAAACTGGATGTGCACTACCAGCCGGGCCACAACCATACCAGCATGGGGGAGACCCTGGATGCCAATGGCAAATACCTCGTTTCCCTGTGCAAATTCTCCAAGGATCGCTTCCTGCCGGTCGGCCCGCTGCACCCGGAGAATGACCAGTTGATCGACATCTCCGGCGACGAGATGAAGCTGCTGCACGATGGCCCCGCCTTTGCCGAGCCCCACGACTGCATCATTATCCACCGCAGCATGGTCAAGACCGACAAACTGTGGAAGCGCGACGACCCCTTCTTTGCCGACACCGTGGCCATGGCGAAGCAGGACGGCATCACCCTGGAACAGGACAACAAGGTGATCCGCGACGGCAACAAGGTGCGGGTCTATATGACCTCGTCGGCGCCGCTCTACGGCATGGACACCTTCCGGGTGAAGCAGGGGGACGAGGTGACGGTCGTTATCACCAACCTGGACACCATCGAGGACCTCACGCACGGCTTCTCCCTGGTCAATCACGGGATACAGTTCGAGATAGGTCCCCAAGCCACCGCCTCGGCGACCTTTATCGCCCGGGATCCGGGGGTCTACTGGTACTACTGCACCTGGTTCTGCCACGCCCTGCACATGGAGATGCGCGGCCGCATGCTGGTGGAGAAGGCCTAGGAGCCTGTCGGATTTAACACTAACCTGCTGCGGAAAACCCGACAGGCTCCTAGACCAAAACGGGTGTTACGCCCCCACTGGCAGGTGTGCGTCACCTCCCCGCTGATGGTTGCCGACCCGGTGCATGGCACCGGGAGCGGCCTTTCCAGGAATGCTGCCGATGCTGCGATTGATCGCCTGCCGTGCCCTGTGCTGTCTCCTGCTGCTGGGGATGATTCACGCTGCCTGGGCGGGCGAGCTTCGCCTGACACCGGCGGACGACCTTCAGCAGGCGCTGGACAGTGTCCAGCCCGGTACCCGCCTGCTGCTGGCGCCGGGGATCTACCGGGGCAATTTCCGCGTCACCCGCAGCGTGACGATTGACGGCCAGTCCGCGGCGCTGATCGACGCCGCCGGCCGGGGCCACGCCCTGCGGATCATGGCCAAAGGTGTCGCCATCCGTAATCTCGGCATCCGCAACTGGGGGGCCAATCTCACCACGTTGGATGCCGGGATCTTCGTCGAAAAAACAGCCGAACAGGTGCGGATCACCGCCAACCGGTTGCACGGCGACGGCTTCGGCATCTGGATCGACGGCGCCGCCAATGCCCGCGTCATCGGCAACAGAATCGAAGGCAACACTGCGCTTCGCTCCACCGATCGCGGCAACGGCATCCACCTCTCCAACGTCAGCGGCGCCCTGATCGAAGACAACGAGGTGTGGCATACTCGCGATGGCCTGTATATCGAATCCAGCAATAACAACCGGCTGGTCGGCAACTACCTGCATGACCTGCGCTATGGGGTGCACTACATGTACGCCCACAGTAACGAGGTCAGCCACAACCATACCCAGAACACCCGTACCGGCTATGCCCTGATGCAATCGAAATACCTGACCGTGACCGACAATCGCTCCGAGGATGATCGCAACTACGGCTTACTGATGAACTTCATCACCCATTCCACCATCGCCAACAACCGGGTGGAGGGGGTGCGAAGCGGACGCAGCTCCACCTACTCGACGAGCTCCCCGGACGTCGCGGGTGCCGAGGGCAAGGCGATCTTCATCTACAACTCACTATTCAACCAGATCAGCGACAACCTGATGGCCGACAGCGACCTGGGCATCCACCTGACCGCCGGATCGGAAGACAACCACTTCTCCGGCAATGCCTTTATCGCCAACAAGGAGCAGGTCAAATACGTCGCCAACCGCCAACAGGAGTGGTCCAGCCAGGGCCGCGGCAACTACTGGAGTGACTACCTGGGCTGGGACATGAACGACGACGGCATCGGCGACACCCGCTATCAACCCAACGACGCGATCGACAAGCTGCTCTGGAAATACCCCACCACCAGGGTGCTGATGAACAGCCCGGCGGTGGAAACCCTGCGCTGGGTGCAGCGGCAGTTTCCGGTGTTCCGGCCAGCCGGGGTCACGGACAGCCATCCACTGATGCATTCGCCCTACCTGTCATCGGTTCCCGAAGCCGACAGACCCCGGGCAACCGATGAGCATGCCCGATGAATATCGTCGAACTGGAACGGGTTGAAAAACGGTATCGCGAGGTCCACGCCCTGCGAGGCGTTGACCTGTACCTGCGACAGGGCGAGGTACTGGGCCTGTTCGGCCACAACGGTGCCGGAAAAACCACCGCCATCAAACTGATGCTGGGGGTGATCCAGGCCAGCGCCGGCGAGGTGCGGGTATTCGGCCGCCGCCCCGATACGGCCAATGCCCGCGGGCTGCGCAGGCAGATCGGTTTTCTGCCGGAAAACGTCAGCTTCTACGATCAACTGACCGGCCAGGAAGTACTTGGCTATTTCGCCCGCCTCAAAGGGGTTTCCCGCCACCATAGCCTACGTATCCTGGAGCAGGTGGGGCTGGGGCATGCCGGCCAGCGCCGTATCAAGACCTACTCCAAGGGGATGCGGCAACGGCTGGGGCTGGCCCAGGCGCTGCTGGGCGAGCCCAAACTGCTGCTGCTCGATGAGCCCACCGTGGGCCTGGATCCCATCGCCACCCGGGACTTCTATCAGCACCTGGCGCTGCTCAAGCAGCAGGGCTGCACGGTGATCCTCTGTTCCCATGTGCTGCCCGGGGTGGAAAAATATATCGACCGGGCGATGATCCTCGGCCAGGGAGAGGCGCTCGCCGAGGGCAGCCTGGAACAGTTACGCCAGCAGGCGGCACTGCCCATGACCCTGACTCTGCAGGGCGCCCCGGTCTCACTGCCAGCCCCCTGGGTCGACTACGCCCAGGCGGGCGGTGACGGCCTGCGGCTAAGGATCCCCATCGGCCAGAAGATGGCCTGCCTGCGGCAGCTGACCCATCTGCCGGGAGTGACCGACATCGACATGCAGTTACCCTCGCTGGAGGACCTGTACAGCCACTTTATCCAGCATGCCGCCAGCGATCGACGCCACCTCATGGAGGAGTGCTGAATGACCATCCTGCTCGCCATCTGCCAGAAGGAGTTCAAGGACGGTCTGCGCAATCGCTGGATCGTCGCCATCAGCCTGATCTTCGCCCTGCTGGCCATCGGGCTGGCCTACTTCGGCTCGGCCGCCGCTGGCCGGGTCGGCTTCAGCTCCCTGCCCACCACGATCATCAGCCTCGCCAGCCTGGCGGTGTTTATTATCCCGCTGATCGCCCTGATGCTCTCCTACGACAGCCTGGTGGGTGAAGACGAAAACGGTACCCTGCTGTTGCTGCTCAGCTATCCCCTGTCCCGCTGGCAGCTGGTGTTGGGCAAGATGCTCGGCCACGGCCTGATCCTGGCCCTCTCCACCCTGTTGGGATTCGGCGCGGCCGCCCTGGTGATGGGCCTGTTCTCCGACACCACCGGCTGGGCAGCGCTGATCCCCGCCTTCGCACTGTTTATTCTCTCGGCCATCCTGCTGGGCTGGATCTTTATCGCCTTTGCCTATGTGATCAGCGCCGTGGTCACGGAAAAATCCAGGGCCGCGGGCCTCTCCCTGTTCCTCTGGTTCCTGTTTGTGCTGGTGTTTGACCTGGGACTGCTGGGGCTGCTGGTTGGGACCAAGGGCAAGGTCGACGCCCAGCTGTTCCCCTACCTGCTGCTGCTCAACCCAACCGATATCTTTCGCCTGGTCAATATCAGCTATTTCGCCCAGGACCAGCTCAGCGGCCTGATGGCCATTGCCCAGCACGTGCGCCTGGGCACCGGCGCGCTGTTAATCACCCTGACCGGCTGGCTGCTGCTGCCGATACTGTTGTCGCTGTGGCTGTTCAACCGGAGAGAGCTGTGATGCCGCCGGTCAAGCTACGCCAGCTTGGCACTTCACTGCTGATGCTGCTTACGCTGCTGCTGACCAGCGGTTGTGAGCAGGAGCCCGAACGCCAACAGCAGCTTCAGCGGGCGGTGGCCATCGAACGTGCCGACGAATGCCATCTGTGTGGCATGATCATCAGCAACTTCCCCGGTCCCAAGGGCCAGCTCTATGAACAGGGCGAAAGGCAAACCCGCAAGTTCTGCTCCACCCGGGAGCTGTTCGCCTACCTGCTGGACCCCGAACACCGGCACCGGGTGCAGCAGGTGTTTGTACACAACATGGCGCTCACCCCCTGGGACCAGCCGGCGGACGACGCCTATATCGATGCCCGCCAGGCCTGGTATGTAGCGGGCAGCGGCCTCCCGGGCGCCATGGGACCTACCCTGGCCAGTTTTGCCGATCAGGCAACTGCCGAAGCCTTCATCGACAGTTACGGTGGCCGGCTCTACCGCTTCGAGCAGATCGATCTGGCATTGCTGTCCCGGATGGGGTTGTAGAGACCTTGCACCCGGGTACGGCAGAAAACAGCCGGTTGGCCGTGCTATCAAGCCGTCGGCAAGGATTCAGCTGCGCCGCCGACTCGCCCCCTCGGGGCATCCCCGGCATCCTGCGATCGCCTGTTGATGGCTTGTCGAATCCAAGGACCCTGGCCATCTAGCCTTCCTGAAACATCACGAAGGGAGAGGTGGAGTTCGCTGCCGGCCGCTGTGGCAAACCGGTGTCGTTGCCCTTGAACTGGCCAAAGAGAAATTCAAATACGCGCTGCGCGCTCCGCGATCAAACCCGCTTTTGATGCGAGGGTTCGAATCGTGGGCTGATCGACTGCCCACCGTGACTGACTTCACTGGCTGTTCACGAATTTGGCGGAGGGAGGGATTTGAACATTCAGCGTTTCTTTATATTTCAATATCTTACAAATATGCCGTGTCCAGATCGTGTCTAATTCGAACGCTTTACTCTCCCAGTTCGGCGGCACAACATTTACCGTTGCAGCGACTTCTTACGCGGACTCAAGGAGATTCTCTGCAGATAAGCAATTCGGCCAACCGAAGCATGACGGGATTGATCCATGCCCGCTATCACCACGCCAAACTGCTGGCCCCATCGTTGTACCGTCTTGCGCCAAGGGGGAGAGGGCCAAGATTTACCGGTTAGCGGTCCTGGACCCGACAACGGCTGTGCCTGGACATCTAAACAGTGACGAGTTATTCGCCTCTACGTGCTTTCCCCCTTTATCACGCGCCAAAAAACAAATCCACCGGTTGCACCACGAGATCAATGAGCTTGTGCAACATGTGTCCGAGCACGACCAAAATGACCCGGCGATCCGTGAACTGATTTCATATGGCTGCACGACGCGCATTCATGAATGGACGATTCGTGCGTCAATGTAAGCTTTTCTCCGCCGTGCGTGCAGTAACGCACAGAGAGTAACGGCCTAGCGTAGTATTTTTCACGATTCGCAATAGCCATCCTGCGTTGCATCTTGCGATCGTAGCTATGGATAACGAAACAGCCGATTGATTCGGCGCTTTTGCCGAACACTTGGTTGCGTTTTGAGACTCGTGAATATTACGGCCGATAAGCCGTCACTACAGCGCGTCACCAGTAGCGGGCACGAAGAGGATAAGTTGAGATGACCACAGCCAGTTCCGATGCCTTTGTTTTCTTTGGCGCGACCGGCGATCTCGCGTACAAGAAGATCTTTCCGGCGCTGCAGGCCCTGATCTGCGCCGGTGAGCTGGACCTGCCAATCATCGGTATGGCCCGTGCCGACTGGACGCTGGACAGGCTGCGTGAACGTGCGCGCGACAGTCTGGATAACAATGGTGGGCTTGATGTCGATGCGTTCGCCAAACTGTCGGTACAACTGCAGTACGTTAACGGCGATTACGCGGATTCGGCGACCTATCAGCGCCTGAAGCAGACCCTGGGCGCCGCCACCCGCCCGCTGCATTACCTCGCGATCCCGCCGAGCATGTTCGGCGCCGTGGTGCAGGGGCTTGCGCAAGCCGGCTGCGCCGGGGATGCCCGCATCATCGTCGAGAAGCCGTTCGGTCGCGACCTTGCCTCCGCGCAGGCCCTCAACCGCACGTTGCACGAGGTCTTTCCCGAATCAGCGGTGTTCCGGATCGATCACTACCTCGGCAAGGAGGCGACGCAGAACCTGCTGTACTTCCGCTTCGCCAACGCCTTCCTCGAACCGATCTGGAACCGCAACTACGTCGACAGCGTGCAGATCACCATGGCCGAGGACTTCGGCGTGCAAGGCCGCGGCGCGTTCTACGAAGAAGTCGGCACGCTTCGCGACGTGGTGCAAAACCACATGCTGCAGGTGATCGCGCTGCTGGCGATGGATGCGCCGGCCGGGCGGGACACGGAGTACGTGCGCGCCGAGAAGCTGCGGCTGTTCCGTGCAATGCGACCGCTGAATCCGGCCTGCTTGGTGCGCGGCCAGTTCCGGGGTTATCGCGACGAGAAAGGCGTGGCGGCGGATTCCCAGGTCGAAACCTTTGCCGCACTGTGCCTGCACATCGACACTTGGCGCTGGAGCGGGGTGCCGTTCTACATCCGCGCCGGCAAGTGCCTGCCGATTACCGCTACGGAAGTCCGAGTGAATATGAAGTGCCCGCCACTGGCGATCTTCGACGAGATCAGCGCGGCCACCGCGAACTATTTCCGCTTCCGGCTCAGCCCCTCGGTGACGATCTCGGCGGGCGCGCGGGTCAAGCAGCACGGCGAGCAGATGCGCGGCGAACCGGTGGAGCTGATCGCCCGCCATGAACCGCGCAGCGAAACATTGCCGTACGAACGCCTGCTGCGCGATGCGCTGCGTGGCGATCCCTCGCTGTTCACGCGCGACGACAGCGTCGAAGCGGCATGGCGCGTGATCGAACCCGTGCTTACCAATGTCGCGCCGGTGCAGGAATACGAGCCCGGTAGCTGGGGGCCGCCGGCTGCCGCGGGCATCGTGGTCAGCAACGAGGGGTGGCACGATCCGAAACCCGAGGAGACGGCGCCGTGCTGACTAAAGACCCGGTGGTGTTCATGCTCAACGTCGACGTGATGGTCGACGACAAGCCGCAGCTGCTGGCGCGCTTCGCGCAGGCCGGTACGACATCGACGCCTTGGCGCTCCAACTGCAATAGGAGGGCGCACAGGCCTTCGTCAAATCGTGGCAACAGCTGTTGAAGCGCATTGCCGACAAGAGTGCGGCGCTGGCCGGCGTCGGCAAGAAGACGGCGTGACTGCCGGCCTGCGGTCAGATGACTGCAATCAGGTCAATGCTTGTCGATGTATCCATGGCCCCCCGTATTGTCCGGGCGGGGACGAAAAGGTCTCCAGGAAACCCATAATCAAAAGGTGAAAGAGATGTCCAGTGTCGGTTTTCACGAACCCATAGAGGAACTATCTGACCAAACGCGTGGCATACACAGAGCATTTGTTTCCCTGATGGAAGAGATGGAAGCCGTTGATTGGTACAGCCAACGTTCTGATGCATGCAAGGACCTGGAACTCAAAGCAATCCTTGCGCACAATCGAGACAAGGAGAAAGGGCACGCGTCCGAGGTGAAAGCCGAGGGCACACCTGCGGCGCTGATGCCGCACCGCGGTTTCGCGGGCAACCGGCCGACTTTGCACCTCCATCAGGAGCCACTATGACCGCTGAATTCGATCAGCAATGCATCAATACCCTGCGTTTCCTGTCGGTGGACATGGTGCAGAAGGCCAACAGCGGGCATCCGGGACTGCCGCTCGGCGCCGCGGCGATGGCCTACGTGCTGTGGACGCGCGGTCTCAAGTTCAACCCGCGCAACCCGCACTGGGCCGATCGCGACCGCTTCGTGCTCTCGGCCGGTCACGGTTCGGCGCTGTTGTACGCGCTCCTGCACATGACCGGCTATGACCTTTCCCTGGATGACATCAAGCAGTTCCGCCAATGGGGCAGCAGGACACCGGGCCACCCCGAGCATCACCACACGCCGGGCGTGGAAACCACTACCGGACCGCTCGGTCAGGGCTTTGCCAACGCGGTAGGCATGGCCGTCGCCGAGGCGCAGCTGGCGGCGCGTTACAACCGGGCAGGTCACGACGTGATCGACCATGCGACCTACGTGCTGGCGGGCGATGGCGACCTGATGGAAGGCGTCGCCGCCGAGGCGGCCTCTCTGGCCGGGCATCTCAAGCTCGGCAAGTTGACCTGCCTCTACGACGACAACCGCGTCACGCTCGCGGCCGGCACCGACATTACCTTCTCCGAGAATGTCGCGCACCGCTTCGAATCCTACGGCTGGCATACGATGTTTGTCACGGACGGCAACGACCTCGCCACGATCGACGCCGCGATCGACGCCGCGCGCGCGGAAACCGCACGCCCGTCGCTGATCCTGGTGCGAACGCATATTGGCTATGGTTCGCCGGAACAGGACAGCTTCAAGGCGCACGGCGCCCCGCTCGGCACGGACGACGTGCGCAAGACCAAGCAGAAACTGGGTTGGCCGACCGAGCCGGATTTCCTGATACCGAACGAAGCGCTGGCGCACTTCCGCAAGTCAGTGGAACGCGGTGCGCATCACGAAGCGGTATGGAACGAACGCATGCGTGCCTACGCCAGGAAATTTCCGGATCAGTTCCAGGAGCTTCAGTGCCGTCTGCGTGGCGAATTGCCGTTGGGATGGGATACGGACATCCCGGTATTTCCCGCCGATGCCAAGGGTCTTGCCACGCGCGAGGCATCCGGCAAGGTGCTGAATGCCATTGCGCCCAGACTGCCTGCGCTGACCGGCGGCTCGGCCGACCTCGACCCATCGACGAAAACAGCCTTGAAAGGCCTGGGCGACTTCAGCCCGCCGCCATCAAAGCACGAGGACGAACAAGGCTTCGATGACGGTGGGTGGAGCTACAAGGGGCGCAACCTGCACTTCGGCGTGCGCGAACATGCGATGGGCGCCATCGTCAACGGGCTGGCCGTACACGGCGGCTTTATTCCATACGGCGCGACCTTCCTGATCTTCTCCGACTATATGCGTCCGCCGATCCGGCTGGCGGCGTTGATGGGCCTGCACATCGTGCATGTGTTCACCCACGACAGCATCATGCTCGGCGAGGACGGCCCGACCCACCAGCCGGTCGAACAACTGGCCGCGCTGCGCGCGATGCCGAACCTGACCGTAATCCGCCCTGGCGACGCCAACGAAACTTCGGTCGCATGGCGCGTAGCGCTGGAGACGCGCGATCACCCGGTGGTACTGGCGCTGAGTCGGCAGAACCTGCCCACGCTCGATCGCAGCCGCTACGCGCCGGCCGACGGCCTGCGTCGCGGCGCCTATGTCCTGCTCGATGCGCCCGACGCCAAGCCGGAGCTGATCCTGATCGCCAGCGGCTCTGAGGTCGCCCTGATCATCGCCGCGGCCGAACACCTGCAAGGGCAAGACATTGCGGTGCGCTGCGTGTCGATGCCGAGCTGGGAGCTGTTCGACGCCCTGCCGCAACGTGAGCGTGACGCCGTGCTGCTGCCGTCGGTCACTGCGCGCCTGGCGGTCGAAGCGGGCGTCGCGCAGGGCTGGCACCGCTACGTCGGCGCGCACGGCGACGTGCTGAGCGTGGAGCGGTTCGGCTCGTCCGCTCCAGCGGAAGTGTTGCGGCACGAATACGGACTTACCGTCGACAACGTCTGCGCGCGCGCCAGGGCGCTGCTGGTCAGCTGATCTCGGTAGGCAAGAGTGTTGCTCCCAAAAGCACATCGACCCCGGCCTCCGGATGGATGGCTCGTGCGGGAATGTCGGCACCCATGCGCCATTGCGCCACTGCATTGCGCTTCGATTCGCCTTCGACCAAAAACAGCACGGCGCGCGCGCGGCTCAGGCGAGCGGCGCTGAGCGACACCCGCTGCGAGGGCGGCTTGGGCGCATCGAACACCGCCAGCGCGTCTGGTGCGCCCGGCGCGACACCCCAGCCGCGGCCGGGAAAGAGGCTCGCGGTGTGGCCGTCCTCGCCCAGACCGAGCAGGACCAGATCGAATTCGCCGACACCGCGCAGCGCTTCCCCGCAAGCGAGCGCCGCTGCACTCGCGCCGAGTTCGGCCGGGATCACGTGCACCTGGTTTTGCGGAATCGGCACGTGATTGAGCCAGGCTCTGGATGCGATCACGCTGTTGCGCTCGTCGTCGTCCGCCGGCAGGCAGCGCTCGTCGCCGAAGTACACCTGCCAGCGCGACCAGTCGGTGGCCGCATCGCGCAGCATTTGATAGATACCGCGCGGTGTGCTGCCACCGGCGAGCACGATCAGGAACCGGCCGCGCTGGTCTATCGCACGCGTGGCGGCGTTGAGGATGCACCGGTACGTGGTCTGCCGCAGCTCCTGCGCATCGGCGACGCCGATCCAGCGCGTGCTGCAGGAATCGGTCAGGTCCATCACTTCCCGTCGAGGAAAGTGATCAAGTGGCCGCTTATCTCTTCGGGTTTGTCCTCCATCAGCCAATGTCCGGCGTCCTTGATCCAAATGAGCTTGGCGTTTGGAATCGTCTCCTGAAGCTTGCTTGCGTATGCCGGTTTTTGAAATACGTCATTCTCCGCCCAAATAATGAGTGTGTCATTGGCAAGATGCTTGAGCTCACCGGCAATCGCCTGCGTGTACTCCGGATTCAGTCGCCGAAAATTGCGAAATAAAGCTTTCTTTCCGTCCTCGGTCGACCAGGGCGACAGATAGAGGTCGATGATTTCGTCCGCCATTACCTCCTTGTTGTGAACGCCTTGCGGCATGAACCCGCGCATCATTTTTAAGAACGCTTCTAGGCTCATAGCCTCCTCGGCGCCAGCTTTCTGTAGGGGGAGGAACTCCGGAATCGGCCAGGAATCGAAACAAACCGTATCGATCAAAACCAGCTTGCGGACTCTATCAGCGTAATTGACTGCTATAAGCTGTGCGACCCCTCCGCCTATATCATGCGCCACGATGTCGGCGGACTTCAGTTCGAGCTTATCCATAAATTTCACGATCAGGCGACTCTGCGCCTCGATCGAGACGTTCGCGTCCACGGGTTTATCCGACTTACCGTAATTCAGCATGTCAGGCGCAAACACCTGGTGTGTTTTGGCCAGCTCTGGTATTACTTTTCGCCACAACAGATTCGACGTCGGGATGCCATGAATCAGGACAACTGGGCTACCCTCGCCCTGTACGACATAAGCGATTCTGTGACCATTGATCTGGACGGATTGTTCCCTGAATTGTTTCATTTTCTGTTACCCGGATTGATAACTGGCTGCAGCTTGCTCATCAACTTCTGCATACCGTACATCACGTTACCCATCTCGCGTCGAAAGTCATCCTTCGCTTTTTCGCCTGCCAGCGCAAGCGTTTGATCGATCTCAGCCACGCCGTGGATCAAGGGAATCACGAGATTTTCCTGTTGCCCAAGGTTGATCGGGTCTTCACCTGCCACCTCGCGCTTCAAGAGTTCTTCGATCTTGCCCCGAAGCAAGCCTTCCTGTCCCGCCCACAGCGCGCGGAAAGCCACGCGTCCAGTGCGGTCAACCAGGTATGCAGAATTCGGCAGCGGCCCGTAAGCTTCATGTGTTGTGCCATCAAGCATGTCCACCGCCACCGTCCAAGGCAACTTGTCCAATTTGACCCAGACGCGCGCCTGCCGCATCTTTTGCTCGGCGCTCAGGTGATGCGGGTAATTCTCGTCGGGGTGCGCCTCGCGCACGTAAACGGAGACAACCTCGATGCGATCTTTGAAATCATTGAACAGGTTGATGAGGCCAGGCTTGGCCCCGGTGGTCATCGGGCAAGTAATCGAGCCGAACTCGATCAGCACGGGCCGCTGCCCTCTGTACTCGCCCAGCTGGAATCTGCCTCCGACGACCGTCGGCAGATCGAAATCCGGCGCGACGCTTCCCGGTTCAGGGCCGCCGTGAAAATGCATGTCCTTTTTCATCATGTCCTGGCGAAAGGTGTCGTAGTTGTATAGTTCTGCTGCCATTACTTTTCCTCCTCTTGCTATTATGACTGGACGGTGAACGATCGGTGCCGTGGCGTGGGGGCCCATGAATAGGAGTCAGGTCGCGCAGTAACGCGAGCGCGGCGGCCTTCCAGCTGATAACTCGATGACGCTGTATTGCTCGTCCTGGGGTGCAGTCATTACTCGTGCCGTAAGGACCCTGTTCAAACGCGTTCGGTTCAAATCGTTACTTAGATTACCGCCATCCAGGCGCAACGCTCTGTACGCTGACGCACATGGGCGAACGGTAGACCAGCTCTGGGTGTGCAGCCATGAGACTGCGCGCACGCGCCAGTCCCGAGGTATGCCGGAAAGCGCCTGCGTCGCAAAACAGACCAGCGATGCGCGGCAGGGCGCCCTCGGCAAGCAGTGTGTCGGCATAGCGATTTTATGCCCGCTTTGAGAGCGAACTACCCGCCTTCATGTTGAGGTAGCATTTTGTAATGGCGATCAAGGCGGGCACCACGCCGGCAAAAATAAATACCAGGTCCCCCGGCTGACGCAGCCATTAGATCAGGCGCGCCGTATCCTGCCCTGTGTAGTGCAAACTTCTGGCGTGCCAATAGCCGTTTTCCAGGACGTCCCTGAATTGCATTATGCCCCCAGGGAACAGACTGAATATGACCATCATCAGCAGGCCGATATTCAACCCCCAAAAGGAGATCTTGAAGTATTTTTTCAGGCCATTCCATTTTGCCTCGGTTGAAACGTGACGCTCGGAGAACACCATCAACGCGATTGCCAGCATGCCAAAAACCCCCATCATTGCGGCGTGGCCGTGGTTCACCGTGAGCATGGTGCCGACTTCGAAATAGCTGACGATAGGTAAATTGATCAGGAAACCGAATACACCCGCACCGAAAAAGTTCCAGGTGCCGACTGCCATGATGAAGTAGAACGTCCACTCATGTGGGACAGGAATGTGTTCGCCACTGAGATCACGTTGCGTGCGCGTGACCTTGATGAAATCCCACGCATCCAGCGTAAGCAAGGTCAGCGGAATCACTTCCATGGCGGAAAATATTGCACTCAGGGCCATATTAAGCTCTGAATGCCCGTTGAAGTACCAATGATGCCCGGTGCCGATCAGACCACCACTAAAATACAGAATCGCATCAAGATAAATCACGCGGGTGGCGGTGATGCGCGAAACGACGCCGAGACCGAACAGAATCACCGCCACTAGCACGGTCACAAAGAATTTATTGACCGGATCGCCCGAGGCCCCATCCGGGGTCAGGGCCTCATGCTAGAACGAGTTCATCGCGGCCTGCTCCATCGAGACGTTATTTGCCGTCCGACTTCTCTATGTGCCCGCCGAACTCAAAGCGCATCGCGGACAACAGCTTGTCGGCAAACTCTGCTTCGCCGCGTGAACTGAATCGCGAATAGAGCGCGGTGCTGAGTACGGGCGCAGGAACGGCCTCGTCAATTGCAGCCTTGATCGTCCACCGCCCCTCGCCGGAATCCGATACCCGGCCATCAAACTTCGCAAGCGTTGGATCCTTGGTCAGGGCGGACGCGGTCAAGTCCAGTAGCCATGATGCGATCACGCTGCCGCGCCGCCAGAGCTCCGCGATATCACGCAGATTGAGATCGAATTGGAACTCTTCAGGGTTGCGCAGCGGGGTGGTCTCGGCGTCGTGGGACTGTTCGCTCTTGCCGACATTGGCGTGACTGAGGATGTTAATTCCCTCGGCATAAGCAGCCATCAGGCCGTACTCGATGCCGTTGTGCACCATTTTGACGAAGTGCCCGGCGCCGCTCGGTCCGCAGTGCAGATAGCCCTGTTCGGCGGTGCCCGCGACCTTCTCACGCCCCGGCGTGCTCGGGATGTCGCCCACCCCGGGCGCCAGCGTCTTGAACACCGGCTCGAGGCGCTGTACCGCCTGATTCGGGCCACCGATCATCAGGCAGTAGCCGCGCTCCAGGCCCATCACGCCGCCGCTCGTGCCCACATCTAGATAACTAATCTGTTTCGCCGCAAGTTCCTTGGCCCTGCGAATGTCGTCCACGTAGTAGGAGTTGCCACCGTCGATGAGGATGTCGCCGGGCTCGACATGGGGCAGAATGTCGACGATGAGTTGTTCCACAAACGCCCCCGGAATCATCATCCAGATCGCCCGCGGCTTCTCCAGCTTCCTCACGAGGTCCGCGAGCGAGGAAGCCCCAACGGCCCTCTTCTGCGTCAGCTCCGCCACCGCTTCGGGCGATCTGTCAAAGACCACGCACTGATGGTTCCCCTGGAGCAGACGTCGCACCATGCTGGTGCCCATCCTTCCAAGTCCAATCATTCCGATTTGCATCGGCTATCTCCTATTCTGAATCGATTGCCTGACGCTTGGGTTTCGTGCACTACCTGGTTTGATGGAGTCTCTCAGCCGATTCACGGCTGCGACCACCTTATTCGTCGCCCCGAAGAATCCTCCCACATGCGAAATCCACCCAGGAATGCGTTGGCGTTGTCGCCGGCGCGGCAATCCGGCGGCGAGAATCTTTACGTTCGACCCGCCTAGAGTCCGTGCTCTCCCGAGGCTTTCGGCTTTCTCAGCCCGATGTAGGCGGCCCCGAGGACGGCACCGAACATGATGTGGCTAAAGGCGCCGATCCAGTTGCGTCCCATCTCGAACCATGGAAACACCATCGGGGCGATCGCGTAGAAATTGACGATGTAGATGGCCAGTCCAAGGGCTGCGCCGATCATCAGGCCGCCAGCCCAGTCGAAGCGATGTATCAGCCAGGCGCCGATCAGGCCGTAAGCGATGGACACCGGGAAATGGACCATCATCGCGGTCATGATGATCTTCAGGTCGAACGGTGCCCAGGCGCCAGGCGGCGGCAGCACGTCCTTGCCCAACACCATGGCCGCCATCATGTGCGGCGGCCCCCACGGGCTTTGACCCTGGGCCATCCACACCAGGACCATTTCGAGCATCAAGAAAGCCAGTCCCCCGATCACGCCGGCCCATGCACCGGCCTTCCAGTCGGTGACGCTGTGTAGTTCATCCCAGGGTGTGTTCAGTACCTGTGCCATAAAGCCTCCTGTTCAAACGGGTTCGTTCAACCATTGGCTAATCTAGCACCATCCAGGCCTGACGCTCTGTGCGTTGTCGTACATAGGCGGAACGTGCGCCGCAATACGATCTCATCGCCATCGGACCCGATCTCGACCTGGAGATCCGCGGCTTCGTCCTCTACGACCGGCTGATACCCCAGACCTGCCAGCTTGTCGCGCACCAGCCCGGCATATTGCGCAAACTCGATGCCACCCGCGTCGGGCGTTTCCGCCGGTAGCACAACATCGCTGGCGTCGGGCGGTACTTCACCGAGCCGGTGAAAGCGCTACACTTTCGAACGGAAGGTGGCAGCACACGCTGCCGGCAGCAACATCCCGGTCAGTGCCAGCAGCGACCGGATGAACACCCTCGGTCCCAGCCCCGATTCGGCTTCGCCCATTCGTTCATTGTTGCCGTTCCTGTATTGAGCTTGTAGCTGGCCTGCGCGTCGATCTGGTAATCGAGCGTCTGCCAGGTCAGAACAATGCCGCCAAAGGGGCTCCATGAGCCGGAGCCCAGCTGCAGAGGCGCGGGCAGCCTGCCAGGGCTGTCGCTGACGTTGTCGTCGCCGGTTGGCAGTTCGACACCGAAAAACGGCGCGATGCGGAAGATGCGCCCGGTTTCATCGCGATAACAACGGTGCTGCTTTTGAGGTCGGTCTCGACGGATTCGACACCGGCGATACGGGTGAGTTGTTTCTCGATGCCGTAGGCGCAAAACGGGCAGGCAAGGCCGTCGGGCTGCAAGGTGTACACCGCCTGGTCTTCAGCGGCCGACCGCAGGTGTGGGCGGCCCTCGGCAGGCATGCATGCGTGCGAGGACGACCACAAGCTGATGCCATACATCGGTGAGATTCAAGCGAGGCGCTGCAGGGCTAACGCGACCAGCGATGCCATCGCTTCCATTTGCGAAGTGGACCACCGAACGCTTTGCACGGACAAATAAATCGTGTCTAACTGGAGCTCAAACTACCCCAAAACACCCCTAAAAGTTAGACACGATGACTATCTAAGTCATTGATTTATTTGTCGGAGAGCGAGGGATGAGCTCCCTGCGGTCGCTGGAGCTGCGCGCTCCGCGATCGAACCTGCTTTTGAATCGAGAGTTCGAATCGTGGGCTGATCGACCGCCCACGGTTACCAACTTCATTGGTTGTTGACAAATTTGGCGGAGAGCGAGGGATGAGCTCCCTGCGGTCGCTGTAGCTACGCGCTCCGCGATCGAACCTGCTTTTGAATCGAGGGTTCGAATCGTGGGCTGATCGACCGCCCACGGTGACTGACTTCATTGGTTGTTGACAAATTTGGCGGAGAGCGAGGGATGAGCTCCCTGCGGTCGCTGGAGCTGCGCGCTCCGCGATCGAACCTGCTTTTGAATCGAGGGTTCGAATCGTGGGCTGATCGATTGCCCACGGTTACCAAAGCTTCATTGGTTGTTGACAAATTTGGCGGAGAGCGAGGGATGAGCTCCCTGCGGTCGCTGGAGCTGCGCGCTGCGCGCTCCGCGATCGAACCTGCTTTTGCATCGAGGGTTCGAATCGTGGGCTGATCGATTGCCCACGGTTACCAACTTCATTGGTTGTTGACAAATTTGGCGGAGAGCGAGGGATTCGAACCCTCGATACGCTACTAACGTATACACACTTTCCAGGCGTGCTCCTTCAGCCACTCGGACAGCTCTCCAGATTTGTATTTTTCAGCTCCTTGCCGATACGAGCGCCGCGGCGGCAGTCTCGTCACCCGGGCCTGCGCCCGCCCTTTTGGGCAAAACCAGCGCGCAGCAAAGGACACCCCTCCGCGCCTCTCTGATTTTTGGAGGCGCAAGGGTATACCAGAACGCCCTTGGGCGCAATGCCGTCGGGGCAGATTATCGGGTTAGATGTGGTGGCTCATTGGCAGCTGTTTGGAATCTTTCAGCAGATTCCTGAACTCATCCCCCGTCATTCTGATCAGAGCCCGGTGGTCGCCGGCCTCAAAATAGATTTCCGGTTGAGCGAGCAGCAAGGGGTCGACCCAGGTGTCAATCCCGTAGGCTTCACCGATGGGCGGCATGGCACCGACTTCGCAGTCGGAAAATGCACCCGCCATCTCGCTCTCCGTGATCAGCTGCAGTCTGTGTTTCACCAGTTCGCTGAGTTTGTTCAGCTCCAGCCGATGGGTCGCCGGGATGACGGCCAGCAGATACCGGTCTTCGTCACCCAACAGCACACTCTTGGCCAGCCGGTCACCGGGCACGTGAGCCACTTCCGAAGTTTCCAGCGCCGAGTTCGTCCGCACATGTTCAATCACCTGATAGGATGAACCATGGTCAGTCAGATACTCTTTCAAGGTAATTGCGATTCCCATAACGCCTCCTCTGCCGATATAATGGTCCCTTCTGCATTTCGGCATAACTTCTTTATACCAATCAACAGGTTATCAACCGCAACATGATCAATTTCGCAGTCACAATCGGCCCGCAGATCACACCTCGAATCACGTGGCAGGCTAACAGACCTCACACAACACATTTCCTCCTTCCCCTGTGCCTGATTAAAGTATAGTCCCTGGCACTTGGGGTAGCTGATATCGGGATTTTTTTCGATGACCAATAAGAAGAAAGTGAAGAAAAAGCATAAAAGGCCGTATTTAGCCGATCAGGCGGACCGCCACCGGCTCTATGAACTCTCTGTCCAGTACGCCGCATCGGAGATTGAGTTCGTTGATGAGACGTACAAATCGATACGCGGCAACAAGGCGCAACTGCTTCGGGAGGATTTCTGCGGTACCGCCAATGTCTGTTGCGAGTGGGTTCGCCATCGCAAGGGGAATCGCGCCATCGGCGTCGATCTTGATCGTGAGGTGCTGGCCTGGGGCCAGGAGCACAAGGTCTCCGAGCTGAGCCAGGGCCAACGCAAGCGGATCGCCCTGATCGAAGAGGATGTCCTTCAGGTCGAAACCGAGGCCCCGGATATCGTCTCCGCGATGAATTTCAGCTATTGGCTGTTCAAGGAGCGCAAGGAGCTGAAGCGCTATTTCGGTCGGGTCAGGGAGACGCTGGACGAGCAGGGTATTTTCTTTCTTGACGCCTACGGGGGTTATGACTCGTTCAGGGAACTGGAGGAGGAGCGGGAGATCAATGACGGTGAATTCACCTATATCTGGGAGCAGGAGCGCTACGATCCGGTGACCGGCGGCTTGATCTGCCACATCCATTTCGCCTTCCCGGACGGGTCCAGACTGGAGCGCGCCTTCAGTTACGACTGGCGGCTCTGGACTCTGCCGGAGATCAGGGACCTGCTGGAGGAGGCGGGTTTCAGCAAGGTCACCATCTACTGGCAGGGCTGGGATGAGGACGGCGAGCCCGACGGCATTTTCGTGCCCGCCACCACCGGGGAGGCCGATGCCGGCTGGATCTGCTATATTTCCGCGGAAAAATAGCCCGTCCAGCAGAACCATATAACTCACAATTCTTTTTATATGCCTATTTGATATTTTTATTGATGTATCAGTAAGGCTAAGGTTGCCCTCAGTAACTTACCGCCCGCCTATCCAGCGGCGCGCCCATTATTTACCGAGGAGCAACCCATGAGCATTTCCATTCTGGATGTCCAACGTCTGGCGACCACCCACGATGATCGCTCCCCCGAGGAGATCATCAGCCTGGCACTGGAGACAGTCGACAACATCGCCATCTCCTTCAGTGGCGCGGAAGATGTGGTGCTGATCGACATGGCGGTCCAGATCAACCCCAATGTCAAGGTGTTCTCCCTCGATACCGGGCGTCTGCACCCGGAAACCTACCGCTATCTGGAAGAGGTCCGCAATCACTACGGCATCGAGCTCGACGTGGTCTCCCCGGTCGGCGCCGACGTGGAGAAACTGGTGCGGGAAAAGGGGCTCTACAGCTTCTACCAGGATGGCCACAAGGAGTGCTGCACGGTACGCAAGGTGGCGCCGCTGCGCCGCAAGCTGGCCACCCTGAGCGGCTGGATCACCGGCCAGCGCAAGGACCAGAGCGTCGGCACCCGCACCGAGATCCCGGTGATTCAGGAGGACCCCTCCTTCTCCACCGAGGAAAACAAGCTGCTCAAGTTCAACCCGCTGGCCAACTGGACCTCCGCCCAGGTCTGGGAGTACATCCGCAGCAACGAGGTGCCCTACAACCCCTTGCACGCCCAGGGGTTCGTCAGCATCGGCTGTGAGCCCTGCACCCGCGCCGTGCTGCCCAACCAGCATGAGCGTGAGGGTCGCTGGTGGTGGGAAGACGCGGCCGACAAGGAGTGCGGTCTGCACGCCGGCAATATCGCAGCCAAGGCGGCTGCCCGCTAATTCAGACCGACTAAATCAGGCCCGCCAAACCAGGAGAGCGTCATGGCCTTTATTACCATGGTAAAGAAACTGACCCGCGACGGACAACCCTGCGCCAAGTGCCGGGATGTGGAAGCCCGTATGCAGCGTGAAGGTCTGTTCGACCAGATCGACCGGGTGGTGATCGCCCAGGAAGGTGACCTGAGTAGTGAAGGCATGCGTCTGGCGGAGATCTATCAAGTCGATCGGGCGCCGTTTTTTCTGGTGGCCGACGACAGCGGGGATGTACGCATCTATACCGTCTATTTCAAGCTGTTACGTGACGTGCTGAAGCCGGCCAGGGAGAAGCGGCCCGCGCTGGCCGAACTGCTCAACCCGACACCGGCGGCCGACTTTATCTAACGCACCGGACGAAAAGGATCAACCATGGATCCCCTGTTCACGCTGGCAGGTTTTGTGGTGGGGATATGCGTCGGACTGACCGGTGTCGGCGGTGGCGCCCTGATGACCCCGATCCTGGTGATGGGCTTCGGCATACCCACGGCACTGGCCGTGGGCACCGACCTGATCTACGCCGCCATCACCAAGGCAAGCGGGGTCTGGTTCCATGGGCGAAAGGGCAGTATCCGCTGGCGGCTGGTGGGTTACCTGGCACTCGGCAGCCTGCCGGCGACGATCATTACCGTGCTGCTGCTCGACTATCTGCAGCCGAGCGGCGATCACGAACGACTGATTACGGCAGCCCTGAGTGTGACGCTGATTTTCACCTCGCTGGTGCTGCTGCTGAAGGAACGCATTGCCAGGAGATTGGAGAATGGCAACTCGCGCACCGCCGCCTGGATCCGGCTGCACAGAACCCGGCCGCTGATCCTGCTCGGGGCGCTGCTGGGGGTGCTGGTCACCCTCTCCTCGGTGGGCGCCGGGGCACTGACGGCGGCCATCCTGTTTCTGCTCTATCCCCGCATGCCGGCGATCGCCGTCGTGGGGACCGACCTGGCCCACGCGGTGCCGCTGGCCGCTCTCGGTGGTCTCGGCCACCTGCAGCTGGGTAACGTGGATCTGACCCTGCTCGGCAGCCTGCTGCTGGGCTCCATTCCCGGTACGGCGCTCGGCAGCCAGCTGGGGATACACCTCCCGGTGCGGATGTTGCGCCGGGGACTGGCCGGACTGCTGTTTCTGACCGGCGTCAAATTTGCTTTTTAGTATTTAGCTGACCACTGGAGTCAACCATGATCACTGCAGCCAACCCGCTGATCGACTCGAAGGATTTCGATGACTACGAGCAGCACCTGCAAAACTATCTGCAGGGCAACCTGGACCCACACCGGTTTGTGGCCATTCGCCTCAATCTCGGTATCTATGCCCAGCGTCAGGATGGCATGTGTATGGTCAGGGCGAAACTGCCGGGCGGCCGGATGAACCCCCGGCAACTGCTCGGCTTTGCCGAGGCGGCGGAGAAGCACTCCGGCACCACCAACGTGCACATCACCACCCGGCAGGATATCCAGTTCCATTTTGTGCCGCTGGAGCGCACGCCGCAGCTGCAGCGCACCCTGGCGGAGTACGGCATCGCCACCCGCGAGGCCGGCGGCAATACGGTGCGCAATATCACCGGCTGCGCCCTCTCCGGCGCCTGCCCGGCGGAGCACGTGGACATCAACGCCTATATCGACAAGGTGGCGAACTATTTCATTCGCCATCCCCTGACGGCGTCCATGCCGCGCAAGTTCAAGCTGAGCTTCTCCGCCTGCGAATCCGACTGCGCCAACGGCCTGGTGCATGACCTGGGGGTCATCGCCACCCGTAAGGACGGACGTCCCGGTTTCCGCCTGTTGGCGGCCGGCGGCCTGGGCGGCAAGCCCAAGGAGGCGATCGTGCTGGAGTCCTTCATCGAGGAGAATCAGCTGATCCCGGCCATCGAGGCGGTGCTGTCGGTGCATGACAAGTACTCCGATCGCAAGCGCAAGATGCGCTCGCGTATCAAGTTCCTGCTGGACCGCTTTGGAGCCGAAGGCTTTATCGAGAAATACCGTGCCGAATACGCCCGTACTTCCAACGCCTACAGCCCGGCGGCAGTACCCGTCGGCGTGTGGCGCGAACGCAGCGTCGACGGCAGCCAGGTCAAGACCGACCTGCGGGCACCCACCGCCCAGCACCAGGAAGACCTGAACATCCTGCCGGTCAGCGTACCGGACGGCCGACTGGAGATCGAGACCCTGCGCGGTCTCGCCGACCTGTTGGTCAAGGAGGGTCTGCACGACATCCGCACCACGGCGGACCAGAACCTGAGCATCTTCAATGTGCCCACCGACAGGCTCGGCAGCCTCACCGTGGCGCTCAAGGCGCTGGGGCTGAAACTGCCGCGCTGCGGCGATCTGGTGGTCTCCTGCCCCGGCACCGCCACCTGCCCGCTCGGTATCACCGCCTCGCGGCAGATGGCTCCGCGCCTGAGCGGCGGTGTGGGCGACCTGAGCGTGCGGGTCAACGGCTGCCAGAACGGCTGCGCCAACGCCACCATCTCGGATATCGGCCTCTACGGCAAGGGCCGGCGCCATCACGGCCGACTGGTGCCCAGCTACACCCTGCAACTGGGGGGCAACGGCAGCGAGGGCGGTAGTATCGGCCTCACCGGCCCGGACATTCCCGCCGTACGCGTGCCCTCGGCCGTGAGCCTGCTGCATGACAGTTATCATGCCGACCGCCAGGTAAACGAGAGCTTCCGCGATTGGGCTCACCGCGAAGGACGTGAATACTTCGACGAGCTGCTGGGCCACCTGAGCAACGTGGGAGCGATGGAACTGCCCTTCCTCACCCGCGACCACGGCGACAGCAGCGTGTTCAAGGTGGAGTCCATGGGGGTCGGCGAATGTGCCGGTTCCCAGGCGGCCCCGGCCGACAAGCTGTTGCTGGATGCCCGCTACGAGTCGGATCTCAGCGTCGCCTTCGCGGCCAAGAACAAGCAGGCCGACGCCGGCGAGAGTCTGGAGAACCAGATCACCTACTCCGGGCAGGCGCTGCTGGAGATTGCCGGACTCGATCGCTCACTGAAAGGCGAGGATCAGTTGCTGCCGGCCCTGCGCTCGGCCTACGGGGTATATAAGGACGAACTGGACAAGCTGGAGCAGTTCTACGTCGAGCTGCGCTCCTTCCAGTCGACCCTGGACGAGCTGCAGCTGGCGAGCCTGATCACCGCGGCCAAGGAGTTCACCGCCTGGGCCGGGACACGGGTCGAGGAGCACAACAAGCGTCCGCATACCGCCGAACAGCCACGTTCGGGCACGGACGGTTAACCGCCCCGTGGCGAGACCGACAAAGCCCCCGACAGCGGGGGCTTTTTTATGCGTGCGGGGCTCCTGAACCCATACCCTGGATATAAATCGCAGTAACTGCTCACGGGGTGATTGGCCTGCCTTGTTGGTCGATCTTGATGGCGCCTCGAATCCGGCCCCTTTTTCAGATTCAAGCCTGCCCTTGTCTGAGCGAAGCGAGTTTGGGCAGGCGCTGAAAAAGGGGCCGGATTCGAGGAAACAAGCCATCATGTGAGGCCGGCAAGGCAGGGCAATCACTTACAGACCGGGTGAGTATTTACAATCCGCAAAACCTGCCTTAACCATGCATGACCGCTTACCAGGACAATCCGGATATAACCAGCAGGGATCCAACAGGACATCCCGATTCAACCGGTTCATCCAGCAGCCAGGTGCCGAGTTGATAGAGCAGGGTCTGCTTCGGCGAAATGGCCGCGAACCGCTGCATCCAACGTTGACGATGGGCCGTGAAATAAGCTGAACACAGCACCCAAAGCCGCTCCCGGCCATCCCTGGCCTCCGCGGCATAAGTCCATTCCTGGACAAAAAAATGCCCGGCGGGGGTGCCGGGCAAAACTCTCTATAAACAACAAGAGAGGAGGAGGATTTGTCTACAAAATCAATGCACGAAGAGCGCGCCGTTGACCGGAATGTTGGCCCCGGTGAGGTAGGCCTGATCATCGTCCGCCAGGAAAGCAACGGCCGAGGCGATCTCTTCCGGGGTGCCCATGCGCCCCATGGGGATGCCGGAGATGATGGACTGACGCACGTCGTCACGCATGGCGGCGGTCATGGCGGTCTCGATATAGCCCGGTGATACCGTATTGGCGGTCACACCCTTGGCGGCGCCCTCGTGGGCCAGCGCCATGGTGAAACCGTGGATACCCGCCTTGGCGGCCGAATAGTTGGTCTGACCGAACTGACCCCGTTGACCATTCACCGAGGAGATGTTGATGATGCGGCCAAAACCCCGGTTCAGCATCCCTTCCCAGGCCGGCTTGGTGACGTAGAAGGCGCTGTTCAGGTTGGTGTTGATCACCGCATCCCAGCTCTCGGCATCCATCCGTTTCATGGTCTTGTCGCGGGTGATGCCGGCGCAGTTGACGATGATATCCACCGGACCGAACTCCTGCTCGACCTCCGCCACCATGCGGGCACTGTCCTCGGCGGAAGCGACATCGCAGACCGCGAGTGCCACATCGACACCGGCATCCGCCCGCGCCTTGCTCCACTCGACCAGCTTTTCCCCTTCGGCAGGATGGTAGGTCGCGACAACCCGGACGCCCTGTTTTGCCAGACGCTCACAGATTGCGGTTCCGATACCACCCACACCACCGGTCACGATGGCCAGACGTTTGCTTTCACTCATAACATAACTCTCTGTTTTTATTAATTTAAGTGTTATTCAGGCGGCTTTTGCGGACTTCTCGACCTGCTGGGTGAATACCTCAACGCCCTGCTCAACCCAGGAGCGGTAATCGTCACGCGCATCGGTGGTCACCTGCAGGGTCTCACGACCCTTTGTCACCAGAATCTCGCCAAACTGCTTGGCCACTTCCATTTCGACATTGACCAGTTCTTTGACATCTTTCAGCTCGGTGGTTGCCTTGACCATTTCGATGCCGGCGTCGATAAAGAGGCCAAAGGTCTCGGTCTGCTTTTCCACCAGTTTCTCCCAGGTGCGGAGATTCAGTTCACCCAGGTTGCGAGCCGCTTCAAAACCGGCCACTCCAAACTCTTTCAGGATTTCCAGATTTACAGTAGACGTTTTCATGTGATCGTTCCTTTTGTGAATTGCCATATGTTGCGTTGCAGCATATCGCCCATTCCGCCCGGATGTCAAGCCTTTTTTGTGCGCTGCACAATCGGCATTTCAGATTCGCCATCCGTCAAGGGAACACTACCACGACAGCTCAAGAACGGACCGGAACAAAAACACCACTTTATTAAATTAATATTTCCGTAACAAACGGTTAGCGAGATAAGCGTATGCTTGCGGCGGGAAACCACAGCACACCGCGGGGGCAATTTCCAATACCCCAGGGTGCCAGGCCTGGCAGTGATTCCGGCTGCGGATGGGTATAGAAACAGCAATTATTTGTGCACTGCACAAATACATGCTACATTGCCCTCCATAGAGCGAAACCACCAGACGCTGGAACCATGTTGAGCAGGGAACAGCCAGATCATCACCAACACACCCTGCAGGCTTCTGAATCTTAGCCAGCTCTTAAAGCCAAACTTTTTTGACCCTATTCGAGGTAGATTCCATGGCCACACAGAACCCTTTTGATTTCTCCGCCCTGTTCGCCGGCTTCGATCCCCAAGCCATTGCCAAGCAATTCCAGGAAGGCCTCAGCGGGGTCTCCATACCCGGTATCGACAGCAACAGCCTGATTCAGGCCCAGCGCAAGAACATGGAGCTGTTAATGTCCACCAATCAGGCGATGCTGGCCGGCTCCCAGGCCCTGATCCAGCGTCAGGCCAGCATGCTGCAGGAGAGCATTGCCGAGGTTACCGCCGCCGCCACGAAACTGGCCGAGTCCGGCAATCCGCAGGATGTCTCGGCCCGCCAGCTTGAACTGCTGCAGAGTGGATTCCAGAAGGCACTTGCTAACTCCAACGAGATCAGCAATATGATCCGCGAGACCCAGGAGTCGGTTGCCGGTCAGGTTAACAACCGAATTTCCGAAAGCCTGCAGGAGCTGAAAGAAACCATTTCTAAAGTAAAGTAGTTCAGGCCAACGGCCTTCCCTATACTAAATATAAATCTGCATAAGTTAAGGAACAGGAGAGAAAAATGTCGAAATCCCAGCAGTCCGAGATCAACTCATTGGGCTTTGCATCGACAACCAGGGAGCTGGAGAAGAATTTCAAACAGGTCGAAGAGATCATGGCGAACTTTGCAAAATCCTATGAGCATATGGATCTGGACCCATTCAACCTGATGAAATCCTCTGCCGAATGGTACGCCGCTGTGGCAAAAGATCCGCAGAATGCGATCAATGCCAACCTCTCCTTTCTGCAGAAATCCATGGAGCTGTATCAGCACTCCCTGACCAGTCTGCTGGGCGGCGGCGTCGCGGCCGAACCGGTGATCATCGAGGATAAGGGTGATCGTCGCTTCAAGCATGAAGGATGGGAAGAGCAGCCGGCATTCAACGCCATCAAGCAGTCCTATCTGCTGGTCTCCAAGTGGCTGCGTGACCAGGTGCAGGGCGTTGAGGGACTGGATGAGCATACCGCTGAGAAAGTGGAGTTCTTCACGGAACGTTATCTCGATGCCATGTCACCCACCAACTTCGCCGCCACCAACCCGGCCGTCATTGAGAAGGTCATCGAGACCAAGGGCGCCAATCTGGTACATGGTCTGAAAAACATGCTGGAGGACCTGGAAGCCGGCAAGGGCGAACTGCGCATTCGCATGACCGACACCTCCGCCTTCGAGCTGGGCGGGAATGTCGCCACCACCCCCGGCAAGGTGGTGTTCCAGAACCGCATGTTCCAGCTGATCCAGTACACCCCGGCCACCGACTCGGCGCTGAAACGGCCCCTGCTGGTGATTCCGCCCTGGATCAACAAGTATTACGTCATGGATCTGCAGCCGAAAAATTCACTGCTGAAATGGCTGGTGGACCAGGGCCACACGGTGTTCGTGGTCTCCTGGGTCAATCCGGACAGCTCCTATGCCGAGACCAGCTTTGCCGACTATGTTACAGAGGGGGTGATTGCCGCCGTTGACGCCGTTGAACAGGCGACCGGTGAGTCGGAGATCAACATGATCGGCTACTGCATCGGCGGCACGCTGCTGGCCACCACACTTGCCTACATGCAGGCCAAGGGTGACCAGCGGGTGAAGAGCGCCACCTTCCTGACCACCATGCTCGACTTCGCCAGCCCGGGGGAACTCGGGGTGTTCATCGACGAAGAGCAGATCTGCGGTCTGGAAAAAAAGATGAACGAGAGCGGCTATCTGGATGGTACCCAGATGGCGGGCACATTCAATCTGATGCGCGCCAATGACCTGATCTGGTCGTTCTATATCAACAACTA
This sequence comes from Sedimenticola hydrogenitrophicus, assembly GCF_029017505.1. Taxonomy (GTDB): domain Bacteria; phylum Pseudomonadota; class Gammaproteobacteria; order Chromatiales; family Chromatiaceae; genus Sedimenticola; species Sedimenticola hydrogenitrophicus_A. Next base: position 66,343 of record NZ_JAQGEI010000003.1, on the reverse strand, counting down.
TCTGCTGGGCAACGATCCACGTCCGTTCGACCTGCTCTACTGGAACTCGGACTCCACGCGGATGCCGGCCAGGATGCACGCCTGGTATCTGCGCAATCTCTACCTGGAGAACAACCTCTGTAAACCGGGCGGCGTAACCATTAATGGCGTCCCCATCGATATATCCAAGGTGGATATTCCGGTCTGCTTCGTCTCCACGGTGGAGGATCACATCGCCCCCTGGAAGTCGACCTGTTCCGGCGCCCGGCTGTTCTCCGGCGATGTGCGCTTCATGCTCGGCGGATCCGGCCATATCGCCGGTATCATCAACCCGCCGGCGGCGGGGAAATACAACTACCGGGTGACCGACCGGTTGCCGGCAGATGTTGAAACCTGGGCGGCCGAGGCGGAAGTGGTCGAAGGCTCCTGGTGGCCGGAGTGGGATCGCTGGGTGAAGGCCCTGGCCGATGATCAGGTGGCGGCCCGCCAGCCGGGTGACAACGGTATGCCCATCATCGAGGAGGCCCCCGGCAGTTACGTGAAACGGACCCTGAATGACATCAGCCAGACCGTGGCGCCGACCGCGGATGAGCGGAACGCAGCGGCCGCGCCCGCTCCCGAACCGGTGGTCGCCGCCAGCTCACAGCCGGCACCAGCGGATGATCTGACGGCCATCAAGGGCATCGGCCCCAAACTTGCCAATGTCTTGACCAACTCCGGCATCGTCAGCTATGCCCAGTTGGCGGAAATGGGCAGCGACAGCATCAAACAGCATCTGGTGAGTGTGGATGAACGCTATGCGCGTTATGACACCACCAACTGGCCGGAACAGGCCAGAATGCTGATGCCGTAACCCCATTGTGGAGCAGTTAAAAAGGCCAAGCCGGTTCCGGCTTGGCCTTTTTTATCCCCTACTCTACATAAGGCAACAAGGTAAGTTCCGCGCGGCGGTTCTGCTGGCGTCCCGAGGCGGTGCCGTTACTGGCGATCGGGCGGCTCTCCCCATAGCCCACGCTATCGATGCGTATGGATTCAACGCCGTTGGCGATCAGGACACTGCTGACCGACTGGGCGCGCTGCTGCGACAGGCGCTGATTATAGGTGTCCGAACCGGTGCTGTCGGTATGCCCCGCCACCTCGATCATGGTGGACTTGTACTCCTTCAACACCAGCGCCACGGAGCCCAGGGTATCGACAAAGTTGGGATTCACCTCGGCGCGATCGACGGCAAAGGTGATATTGGCCGGCATATTGAGGATGATATTGTCCCCGCTGCGGGTCACGCTCACCCCGGTATGCTCCAGCTGCTGGCGCAGTTTGGCCTCCTGGACGTCCATGTAGTAGCCGACGCCGCCACCGGCAATCGCGCCGATACCGGCACCTTTCAATGCCCGCTCCGTGCGCTTCTTCTTGTCCCCGGAAGTGGCAATCCCCAGCACCGCACCGACCGCCGCGCCGATTGCCGCCCCTTTGGTGGCGCTGGAGGTTTTCTCCTCGCGGGTATAGGGGTCCACCGTGCTACAGGCCTGCAACAGGAGGCCCGAAACGACCAGACAACAAAGGATGATTTTCTTATTCATATTACACTCCTAACTATATAACAATCAGAGGAAGCCAAACCGATTGGCATCCATGCAAAAAACATACGATTCACCAGCCTTGGTTCTACTTTGTCAGATTTTGGCACTTTTTCCGATATTGGGCGGATAGCTTCCGCGTGAAAGGATTCCACGACACGCCTTAAACCCATTCCTGGGGGCTCGGCGGCGGCATGGCATCCTCGGCTCCGTAAACGGTACATCCCTGTACCACTCCTCCTGCCGCCGAAGGTCTTGGAATCCTCCCACCCGAAAGCCCTGAGGAAGCCGGTCCGTCAATCTGACAAAGTAGCATTAGGCACCGGTACCCCCGGAGCTGGCTGGCGATTGGCCTATGCTTGCATATCGCGATGCCTTGTTACAGCTAGCGAATCACACTTCCGTGAACCGGGGCGGGCCGGGATGGGTAGCGTCAATGAACCTGAACCACACGAGGCCGCAAACCCACCGGTTACCACATCAGATCATCCGGCACCTGGAAGTCGGCGTAGGGATCGTCCTCGTCCACATCGCCGGCGGGATCATTTCGCAGCACAATCGTCGATCCATCGCGCTGGGCGATTTTCTCCGCCACGCCGATGGGCACCACGGCATAGTGGTCGTCAAAGCGGGCGATGGCCAACTGCCCGCGACTGAGGCGCGACTGGATCTGCTCGCTGACATAGAGTTTCTTGACCTTGCTGCCATCGGTGAAGCTATAGGCCAGCTGGCCCTCATCCAGCGCCACCCGGTTCATCTCGATCAGCTGCCTGATCTGTGCCTGCACAGCGCGTCTGTCCGCTTCGGCCTTGCGCTGGAGATTGAGTTGCCGGTCCCTTTCCGCCTGGGCCCGCTGCGCCTCCCTGGCCGCCTGTTTCACCTCATCCGTCGATTGGGCATGCCCCTTCCGTTGCTGCTTGGCCTGTTTCTGTTTTTCCTTGCGCACTTCACTGGCCTTCTTCTTGTCCACCAGACCCGCCTTGAGCAGCTGATCCTGTAATGAGATACCCATCAATAAATCCTCATCGGTTTGGTTAGTCTTTGTAACATTCGACCACGCCGCCATTGTGAAAAATCATGCACTGCCCCGGTGCTATCCGGGTCCACTCCTCGTTGGCAGTCAGCGGTTCGGTGGCAATCACCGCCACCCGGTCCTTCGGGGTGGTGACCTGGGTGAAATCCACCGTCACATCCAGATCCTTCAACTCCGCCTTATCGAAGGGGTACCGGCGAATCAGGTAGTGCAGATCGGTACTGCAGTGGGCGATCAGGATCTCGCCATTGGAGAGCAGAAAGTTAAAGGTACCGAGCCGGGCAATCTGCCGCGCCTTCTCGCGGATCGCCTTGCACAGCCCCGCGATCGGGGGGCGCTTGGCAAAGCTTTGCCGCAGGTGTTCGAGGATGACGCAAAAGGCCCGTTCACTGTCGGTGGTGCCCACCGGTTGATAACAGCCCGTGAGTTCCGGCGCATACTCCAGCAGATCGCCATTATGGGCAAACACCCAGTACTCACCCCACAGCTCGCGGATGAACGGATGGGTGTTCTCCAGGCGCACCGCGCCGACGCTCGCCTTGCGGATATGGGCAATCACATTCATCGAACGGATCGGGTAGTGCTTGACCAGGTCCGACACCACGGAATCCGCCGAGGGCTGCACGTCCATGAAGGTACGGCACCCCTTGCCTTCAAAAAACGCAATACCCCAGCCGTCCCTGTGCTCATCGGTTTCACCACCGCGCCGGGCAAAGCCCTCGAAGGAGAAGCAGATATCGGTGGGTACGTTGCAGTTCATTCCCAGTAGTTGACACATATTTCAAATCCGCTTTCCGCTACTGTTAAATACGGCCCATCTGCCGGGCGATAAAGGCGGTTTTCGTGGACAGCTCCAGCGAGCAGGTCCACTTATAGGCCAGATTCAACGTCTCACCCGCGGCATAGACCCCGTGCCCCCGTACCACGGTGATACGGTGCGATTGCAGCATAGCGGACACCGCCGCCGGGGCCTGCGCCACATAGTCGGCATAGGGAATGGTGATCACCGGCACCTGGGGAAAATAGAGCTGCCCCTCAAAATCCACCGGACTGAAAGTCTCCCCGTTCAGGGTCGCTGCCACGGTGTAAGGGCCATGGCTGTGCAGCACCGCGGTGACGGCGGGATTCCGCTGGTAAACCTGTTGATGCAGCGGGCCGTCCAGCGAGGCCCCGCCGCCGCAGCCCCGGGCCACCGAGCAGGCCACCAGGTCATTGACGGTCAGGGTATCGGCACAGGCACCCGTGGGCGTTATCCAGAAGCGGTCGCCATCCCGCACCGAGGCGTTGCCGCTGTGCGAATCGTTGTTCCCGTATTGCCGCAGCCACCGGTAGTACCGTACCAGCTGTTCACGTATCTCCATCCCGGCTCCTTCGCGTTCACCTGTTGGACTATGATAGGCGAATTATCCCTTTATCAGTACAATAACGGAAATCCCCATACTGGATCCGCTATGCGTTGTACCAAGAATAGAGGCGGCCACGGCCTGCCGGCAGTTCGGCCTTTTGACGGTCTCTGCCCCGTGGCAAGCGGCCGTGCCGAGGCTGCGAGGTGATGGGACCCAACGATCTGGCGGCGCTCTGGGTCACCCTGCGGCTGGCCCTGACCTCCACCCTGCTGCTGCTGCTACTGGGGACACCGGTCGCCTGGTGGCTGGCCAGGTCCCACTCCCGGGCACGCACCCTGGTGGAGACCATCATCGCCTTGCCCCTGGTGCTGCCGCCGACGGTACTCGGCTTCTATTTGCTGATCGCCCTCTCCCCAAACGGTATTATCGGCGCAGGCTGGATGGCCCTGGGCGGGAACGGGCTGGCCTTCACCTTCAGCGGTCTGGTGATCGGCTCGGTACTTTACTCCATGCCGTTTGTGGTGCAGCCGTTGCAGAATGCCTTCGCCGCCATCGATCGGCGTACCCTGGAAGCCGCCGGCACCCTGCGGGCATCACCCCTGGACCGCTTCTTTTCCGTGGTGATACCCCTGGCACGTCCCGGACTGATCACCGCAGCAACCCTGGGATTTGCCCACACCCTGGGCGAGTTTGGCGTGGTATTGATGATCGGCGGCAACATACCGGGCAAGACCCAGGTACTCTCCATCGCCATTTATGATCACGTGGAGTCGCTGCAGTATGCCCAGGCCCACCTGCTCTCCGCCGGACTGTTGATCTTCTCATTCCTGATTCTGTTCCTGGTCTACCGCACGAACGGCACCAGCCTGCTGCGCCGGGAGAACCGGTGAGCACCGGCATCAACTTTCGTTTCAAGTTACCGCTGGGCACCTTTACCCTCGATGCGGCGGGTGAAATTCCCAGCCGCGGGGTGACCGCCCTGTTTGGCCGCTCCGGCTGCGGCAAGACTTCGCTGCTGCGCTGCATTGCCGGACTGGAGCAGGCCGGCGACGCCTACCTCTCTATCGCCGGCGAATGCTGGCATGACAGCGACAAGGGCTTCTACCTGCCGCCACACAAGCGCGCCATCGGTTACGTATTCCAGGAGGGGATGCTGTTTCCGCATCTGCGGGTCGGGGAGAACCTGAGGTTTGGTCACCGCCGGACACCGGTCGGTCAGCGCAGCGAGGATTTTGACCGGGTGGTGCAACTGCTGGGGCTGGGACCGTTAATCGATCGCAGTCCGGCCCAACTCTCCGGGGGAGAGAAACAGCGGGTGGCCATCGGCAGGGCGCTGCTCAACCACCCTCGCCTGCTGCTGATGGACGAACCGATGGCGGCGTTGGACCGGGGACACAAAAAAGAGATCCTCCCGTACCTTGAGCGGCTCCATGGGGAGTCCGATATCCCCATCATCTATGTCACCCATGACCTGGATGAACTGGCCCGGATTGCCGATCACCTGGTGCTGATTGAGCAGGGAACCATCCTGGCCGCCGGTCCCTTGTACGAGATGCTGGGCCGGGTGGACCTGCCAATCGCCCGGGATGAGGAGGCCGGCGCCCTGTTCGATACCCGGATCGTCCATCATGACCAGACCTACCACCTGAGCCGGCTGGCACTTGACGGTTGTGAATTGACCGTGGGCTGGATCGACCGACCGGTCGGGGCGATGGTGCGAATCCGCATCCACGCCAAGGATGTGAGCCTGGCACTGGACCCGCCAGGTCCAACCAGCATCCTGAATGTGCTGCCGGTGACCGTGTTGGAGATGGCGGCGCACGGCCGCGGCCGGATGATCGTGAAACTTGATCTGGGCGGGCAACCGCTGCTGGCCCGCATCACGCAGAAATCCCAGGCCAATCTCGACCTCCGGCCCGGGATGCGGGTCTATGCCCAGATCAAGAGTGTCGCGCTCTCGCTATAATCCGCGCATCCAGGCGATGATAAAGTCGGCGATCTGCCGCGTCTCGTTGAGATCCAGCAGCGGCAATGGCAGCCCATCCGGTGGCGGGCCGTCACAGGCGAAGGCGACAATGGCGGGGTCGTTCGGATAGAGCAGCGGTTTCCCCAGGGCGCTGCGGTGCAGCTCGATTTTCGGGAACGCCACATGTTTGAAGCCCTCCACCAGGATCAGGTCCAGGCTTGCCTGATCCAGCTGCCCGATCATCTCCTGCAGCTGCGGATCCCCCGTACCATCCGTCTCCACCATCAGCGCCCAGCGCCGCCCCGAGGCAACCAGCATCTGGGACGCCCCCGCCTTGCGCAGCTCGTAACTGTCCTTGCCCGGTTGGTCGATATCAAAATTGTGATGGGTGTGTTTCACCATGCCGATACGCAACCCCCGCTCGCGCAACAGGGGCAACAGCTTCTTCAACAGCGAGGTCTTGCCGGTGCCGCTATAGGCGGCGAATCCCAGGACCGGTATCTCGGCGTTAATCATTTTTAGCCACCAAACACCGTCTTCAGGATGTCCGTGGTTCGGGCAACCGGGTCTTTGCGGATCAGCCGTTCCTGCTCCGCCAGTTTCAGGAACAGGCCGTCCAGCGCCCGGGCGGTTACATATTTATCCAGATCCAGCGCGTCCATATCCACATAAGCGCCGAGAAAGCCCACCTGGCCGATCAGGTCCTTGTAGGCAGCCGTCACACCGGCCTGCCGGGTCGCCTGTTGCACGATCGGCAGCATGGCCCCGCTCAGCCGCTCACTCCCCTTGGCCTTAAAATATTCGGTGGCCGCGCTGTCACCGCCATTGAGAATGCCCCGTGCGTCCTCCAGGCTCATCTGCCGGATGCTATCGACGAAGATTGCCAGGGACTCCGGGACCGCCTGTTCCGCCGCCCGGTTCAGGGTGGTCACAAACTCATCCACCCGCTCTCCCTGGCCGATGGCCCTGAGTCCCTTGGCAACACCCGTCAGCTGATCGGGCAGCGGGATCCTCACCTGGGCATCGTTCAGATAACCGCCCTGGCGGCCGAGCAGGGCGATGGCCTTCTCGGTACCGACGCGCAAGGCTTCCTTGAGCCCCTGGATGATCTGTTCATTGCTCAGGGTCGTGGAAACGGCCGGCATGTCGCGCTGCCCGGCCGCCTCCTTGGCCGATTCGAGCCAGGACTTCCAGTCCGCCTGGGCCACCCCGGCGATGAACACGGCGCCCAACAAGAGGGCGAACAGCCCCGGTTTCCGCTGCATAATTACGCTCCAAACCCACAGATTTCCGTGCGGTGAATCAACATCAGGCAGGGATGGATACTCTGCCAGACCCATGCGCTTTAGTGTAACAGAAGAGTAAGATTTGCAGTTATTCCCTGTTCCGGATTAGCAACGAGGGTAGGATGCCGGTGAGCTTGCGAGCCGCATCATTCACTGCAAGGCTTGATGCGGTTCGTATTACTCACTGCATCCTACCCATCTGCTACCAATCCGCGGGAGCGGGTTCCCAACAGGGCGCAAATCGTGGAGGGATGTCAGTTTATATCAGGTTATTGAAGAGGAATTGCAGCAAGTACAAGCCCGATTGCCAGGGTTTTGCCGGTAACAGAAAAACCCTGGCATGGCGGCTCGCTTTCGTTCGACCGCCGCCGGATCAGCGCGACGGGCTGGTGCCGAGCAGCAGCGCGAACTGCAGTGCCTCCCGGCGGCTGACGCGTACCGCCTGGCTCACCGGCGCATTACAGATGAAGCCCGGCGTACAACTTGGCAGACGTGTCGAGATTACCTTATTCTCGACGACCGCCTGTTCCTGCAGGTGTGAAGTGATGGCAGGCAATCCGTTTCCGGCCGCAAGTGATCGATACTCCTGTGTCGTACCCATGGCGGTTGTCGAAGCCGACACCAGCATGACAAGACCGACCAGTGTTTTAGAACCCGTGTGTTCTGACCCGTATATTCTGCCCATGACGCCACCTCAAAATCTGCCCGGTAATCGCCCTCCCGAGTGCAAGTCTGGACAAGGTCATATAGAGATACAAGGGTCTGGTCGACCAAAAGAACGGTTTATTTTCAAAGCGCTACGCGACTCCCATTTCCCTTAACGACCGGCTCCCAAACCCGGCGGAACCGCTTGGCATTCAAAGTGTCGACTGGGTCACACTGGTGGACCCCCCATCGCAACCGAAGCACCCGTTAAATCACCACGGAGACACAGAGGAGACGGAGGTAAAACACGACAACGTAACGAAGCGGAGCGGAGCGGAGCGGATCATTGGCGTACGATTGTATCCAGGAGTCAAGCCAGTCGGAATTGATCAACCGAGTTTCGGCAATACGTCGCTCGATGCAGGCCCTCTCAATTCCAGGATGCACCGGGCACGGACCCGACAATGAAACCTCTCTGTGACCTCTGTGTCTCTGTGGTGAGGATTGGGGATAGCGACAGGCAGATACCTTTCGCGGTGAATAAGGGTTTGCAGTCCACAGGGTTATTTCGAGCCGTGCAGCATCACCACCAGATCGGCTTCGCTGCGGCTCAGGCCGAGCTCCTTCACCAGGTCGCTGGCGCTGGCGCCCCTTTGCACCAACTGGATCGCCTCCCCGTAGGGACGGTCCGACTGGCTGGACTCCATCGACTCCTGGCGATGGGCCAGATCGCGGCCGCTGCGTTCCAGGTCGCTGACCCGTTGATCGACGCCCACCGCTCCGGAGCAGAGCGCGTTGAGATTTTCCGTCAGGGAGTGGATTTGCGCCTCCGCCTCCCGTAGCCGCCCGGCAAAGGCGCGCAGACGCAGGCCGGTGAGGATCAGCGCCGCGATGGCCGCAATGGCCAGAAAAAGAGAGACGAGCGTAAGGATTTGCATAACCGTGTATTCAGGCGTAATCGTCGATCTGTGGGTATTTGCCACCCCTCTCGGTTACCGGCTCGGCAGGGTGCTTCTGTTCCTTTTTCTCCTGCGACTCGGTCTCGGGGCGCCGGCGCCGGGATTCATCGCGCCGCACAGGCCAGGCTGGCTTGATCGGTGTTGGCTGGCTGATTTCCGACATGGCTCACCTCCGGTTGCGGGTAAAAATCAGAACATACCGACCTGATCCCACTCCTCTTCGCTCAGCAGTTTGTTCAGATCCACCACAATCAACAGATCATTTTCCCGTGTGGCGACGCCCTGGATAAACTTGGAACTGTCCTCGTTACCCACGTTCGGCGCGGCATCGATTTCCGAGCCACGCAGTTCGACCACCTCGGCCACACTATCCACCAGAATGCCGACCACCTGCATCTCGGACTCGATAATTACAATCCGGCTCGCTTCACCGATCTCCCCGGGGGGTAGTCCGAAACGGCTGCGGGTATCGATAACGGTCACCACATTTCCCCGCAGGTTGATGATGCCGAGGACATAGGGCGGTGCACCGGGTACCGGGGCAATCTCGGTGACCCGTAACACCTCCTGTACATGCATCACGTTGATGCCGTAGGTCTCATCTTCCAGACGGAATGTGACCAGCTGATAAACAGGATCATTTGCTGAACCCTCGGCAGCGCGAGTAGTCATGGCCGTACCTCTGTTTCACCTAAATTATATGTCATTATAATGGCACCCCTCGGGGTGATGCCCAATCAGATGCATTATCTATGCCCCGCCATCTCCAGCAGCGCGTCCACATTGAGCAGCACACTCAGCTGTTCGATGACGGTACCGGCCATCCAGGATCGGTAACCCTCCCCGCGGCGCCAGCGGACATCCGCCTGCTCCAGGGTCAGCGGGCTCTGCAGGCTGTCGCAGGCCAGCCCCCAGCGACCATCGCCGATCATCAGCACATGGCTGCCGCGTGGTCGCTGCTCCGACCTCTTCTCCAGGCGATCCGGCATGATCAGCTGGGCGGTATCGATCACCACTACATTCCGCTCCCGATGGACCAACACCCCCATATGCCAATCGGGCTGTCCCGGAATCTGTGTCAGATCGCGGTCCCATTCGGTGATGCTGCAGAGCACCGTGAGCGGCACCACCAGATTCATGCCGCGCACCCTGAAGGGCAGGCACTGGAACCGCGAACGACCCCACTCCGGGACGATCTCGGCTGCTTCGCGCGCCGGCGCCTCGACCACCGCTTCATTTTCTGTATCGACCGAAGGAACGAATTCTACAGCCCCGGCCGCCTCAACCGCCGTCCCGCTATGCACACCCTGGCGGATTTCCACCACCTGGGCCAGCTTCGGCTGTTCCAGAACGGGGGCGGCCACGGTCTGCGGCGGCGCCTCCTGGAATGCCTCCACCTCACTCAGCAGCGCGGCCAGATAGCTGTCGATCGCCTGTTCCGGGGCATGCAGTACCGCCTTGGGCTTTTTCGGGTCCATACTCATTGGGCCACCCCGGATACGGCGATCGATTTCGGCTCGCTCTGCAACATCTCCAGCAACGCCGCGTAGGCCTCCACGCCTTTTCCCCGCGGGTCCGCGACCGGGGGCGGCAACCCGACCTTGCTCGCCTCCCGTAACCGGGTATCCACCGGGATAACCCCATTCCAGATATGTTCCCGGTAGGTCTCCCGGAGCACGCGCAGACTATCGACCGAGGCCCGGGTCCGGCGGTCGAACATGGTGGGGACAATGGTGTACGGCAATGGCGCGGCCCGCGCCTTGAGCACCATCTTCAGGGTATGCAGCATGCGTTCCAGCCCTTTCAATGCCAGAAACTCGGTCTGCACCGGGATAACCAGCCGTTCACAGGCGGCGAGCGCATTCACCATCAGCACACCCAGCATCGGCGGACAATCGATCAGCACATAGTCGAACTGGCCGGAAAGCTGCTCGAACGCCCGCTTCAGCACCAGCCCCATCCCTTCCATGCGTCCGGCCTGCCGATCCAGCGTGGCCAGGGCGACCGACGCCGGCAGCAATTGCAGTCCCTCCGTACCGGTCTGGTACAGCAGGCTGGCGGGGTCGATCGGTCTTTTATCGGCCGCCGCCTGAAACAGGCTGTAGGTGCTCTCCTCGATGGCATCGGGATCGTAGCGGAAGTAGCTGGTAAGCGAGCCGTGCGGATCGATATCCACCAGCAGGGTACGAAACCCCCATACCGAGAGCAGACCGCCCAGGCTCACGGCGGTGGTGGTTTTCCCCACCCCGCCCTTCTGATTGGCGATGGTCCAGACCTTCATCTGTCATCCCCGCTGGAAGTTCCCGGAGGGTATTCGCTGCCGTCCGTCAGCTGCCGCGCCATGATGAGCAGGTTGACCCGCCGATTGTTCTTTCTTCCCTCGACGGTGGCGTTGCTGGAGAGCGGCCGGAACTCGCCATAACCGATGGCGGCCATGCGCTCGGAGGCGACGCCCAGCTTGGCGAAGTAGTGCACCACGCTGGCGGCGCGGGCGGCAGAAAGCTCCCAGTTGGACGGGAAGCTGATGGTGCTGATGGGCACGTTGTCCGTATGCCCCTCCACATTGATCATATTCGGCAGCGGCTTGACGATAAGGATCACATTGCGCAACGCCTTCAGGGCCTCCCGGGAGAGTCTGGCGCTGCCGCTTTCAAAAAGCATGCTGCTCTTCATCTCCACCTCGACGCCCCGGTCCGTGCGGCGCACATTGACCAGCCCCTGATCGGCATATTCAAGCAGCGCCCTGGCGAGTTCGTTTTCCACCGCCTCCAGGGTGCGGATCTCCACCAGCGAGCCGTCCTGGCCACTCTCGGACAGCGGATCCAATGGCAGGGTCTGCGGTTGATTGCGTTCCGGAACCACCAGATCCCCCATCTGCGGGTCCAGGGTACGCACCTCATCCCCAACCTGGATGGGATCGGCACTGCGGACCGGGGAGACGAAGGCCTCTGTCAGGGTGTTGGAGAGGACTCGATATTTGCCGTCATTGACCGAGGAGATGGAGTACATGACGACAAAAAAGGCAAACAGCAGGGTGATGAAGTCGGCATAGGAGACCAGCCAGCGCTCGTGGTTATCATGCTCCTCCTGTCGTCTTCTGCGCGCCATCAGATGATATATCCCTGCAGCTTTGACTCGATATTGCGCGGGTTCTCCCCCTCGGCAATGGATACGATGCCCTCGACAATCATCTCCCGATAATGGGTCCGGCTGAGCGCCAGTGCCTTCAGCTTGTTGCCGAACGGCAACAGGAACAGGTTGGCCAGGCCGACGCCATAGATGGTGGCCACGAATGCGGTGGCGATGCCGCTCCCCAGCTTGCTGGGGTCGGCCAGATTCTGCATCACATGAATCAGCCCCATGACCGCGCCGATAATACCGATGGTGGGTGAGTAGCCGCCCATACCTTCGAACACCTTTGCCGCCTGCAGGTCATGATGCTCGCGGGTCTCTATCTCCACCTCGAGGATGTTGCGGATAACCTCCGGTTCACTGCCATCCACCAGCAGTTGCATCCCCTTGCGGATAAACAGATCAGGCTCCTTCTCGGCAATCTCCTCAAGCCCGAGCAACCCCTCCTTTCTGGCGACATTGCTCCAGTCGACCAGTTTCCGGATAGTAGGATTCAGCTGCTGGCCGGGCGGCCTGAACACAGTCCCGGCGGAACGCAGGGCATGCAGAAACACCGTCATCGGAGTCTGCAGCATAATGGCGCCGATGGTGCCACCGAACACGATCACCAGGGCGGGTCCGTTGGCCAGGGCGCCGATCTCACCGCCCTCCAGTGCGTTCCCGCCCAGGATCGCGGCCAATGCGATGATGACACCGACAATACTCAGGTAGTCCATGTCACACCGCCTTGATCAGACTGGGTCCGATATCCGCCAAGGCGAGCACGCGGTCGGACAGGCCCGCCTTTTCCACCGCCTGCGGCATGCCGTAGACCACGCAGCTCTCCTCATTCTGTGACCAGACGGTCGAGCCGCCCTCCTTGAGGGCGCGTGCCGCCTGTTTGCCGTTCGTGCCCATACCGGTGAGGATGATCGCCAGCACATCGTGCGGCATCAGCCGCGCCGCCGAGCCCAGGCTCACGTCGATACAGGGCCGATAGGTCTGCTCGGGTGTACTCTCCTTGATGCGGATCACCACCCCCTCGCCACGGCGTTCCAGCACCATCTGTTTTCCACCCGGGGCCAGGTAGGCATGGGCGGGGCGCAGCAGATCCCCATCCGCCGCCTCCTTGACGCTGACGGCACACTGGGAATCCAGCCGCTCCGCATAGGCGGGGGTGAAACTGGCCGGCATATGCACGACGATAATGATCGGCAGGGGAAAGCTCGCCGGTAACGCCGCCAGCAGCGTCTGGATGGCGACCGGCCCCCCCGTTGAGGCACCGATCGCCACCAGCCGGTAACTGCCCCGCCGGATCGGGTAGGCGGGACGCTGTTCCAGCGGTGCAGGGCGGGGCTTTATGAGGGTACCGAGACGCCGGGTGACCCCGCGCGTGCCGATCGCCAGCACCCGTCGCACCAGCAGCGTAGACGCCTCCTGGCCGGTAGTGCTGTCGAACTGTTTTGGCAGAAAATCCACCGCCCCCGCTTCCAGCGCGTCCAGCGTTGCCTTGGCGCCCTCGTGGGTGAGCGCTGAGAACATCAGGATCGGAATCGGATTTTCCGCGACAATGCGTTTCACCGCGCTGATGCCGTCGAGTACCGGCATCTCCACGTCCATGGTGATCACATCCGGTTTCAGGCGCCGGGCCTCGATGATGGCGCTCTGGCCGTCGCCGGCGAAACCGACCACCTCGATCATGGGATCGCCACCCAGTATGGCGGCGATTCGCCGGCGGAAGAACGCCGAATCGTCGACCACCAGTACCCGCACCCTGGAGCCGACCATTAGCGGCCTACCCGTGAGTTGCCGGGGACGGCGCGTGGAGAGTCCGGACGCTCGGTTGCTTCCAATCCCATTGCGGATTTCAGGTCAGCGACGGGCATATTTTCTCATCAAACCCGGAATATCCAGGATAAGGGCGATGTTACCATCACCGGTGATCGTCGCCCCCGCCATGCCGTCCAGCCCCTGCAACAGGGCGCCCAGCGGCTTGATCACCACCTCCTCCTGGCCAATCAGCTGATCCACCACCAGGCCGACCTGGGTATTCGCCACGTTGACTACCACCACATGCCCGACCGCTTCCCGGTTTCCCCGGGTGCTGTTCGGCACCAGCCACTTGTGCAGATAGAACAGCGGTAGCGCACGCTCACGCACCATGATGGTCAGCTGGCCATCCACCACGTTGGTGCGCCGCAGATCGAGGTTGAAAATCTCCACCACACTGGCCAGGGGCAGCGCAAACGGCTGGGTTCCCAGCACTACCATCAGGGTCGGCAGAATGGCCAGGGTCAGCGGCAGCTTGATAGTGATCAGGCTGCCTTTGCCATATTCCGAATCGATCTCCACCTGACCGTTCATCTGGGCAATCCGGGTCTTGACCACATCCATGCCGACCCCCCGCCCGGAGACATCGGAGATCTCGGTCTTGGTCGAGAAGCCGGCCGCAAAGATCAGGTTATAGCAGTCCCGGTCATCCAGACGCGCCGCCGCCTCTTCATCCATCATCCCCTTCTCGACGGCCTTGCGGCGCAGTATGTTGGGATCCATGCCCTTGCCGTCATCGGCGATGGTCAGAAGGATATGATCCCCGGCCTGGGCGGCGGAGAGCACCACCTTGCCGCGGCGGGGTTTACCGGCGGCCTCGCGCTCCGCCGGACTCTCGATGCCGTGATCGACCGCATTGCGCACCAGATGCACCATCGGATCGGAGAGCGCCTCGACCAGGTTCTTGTCCAGATCGGTCTCCTCGCCATGCAGTTCAAGATCGATCTCCTTGTTCAGGCTGCGCGCCAGATCCCGTACCACCCGGGGGAAACGGCCAAAGACCTTTTTCACCGGCTGCATCCGGGTCTTCATCACCGAATTCTGCAGGTCGGAAGTCACCACATCCAGATTGGCGACCGCGGTGGCCACCTCTTCATCGCCCAGTCTGGCCTTGAGGGTTTCCAGCCGGTTGCGTACCAACACCAGCTCACCGACCATGTTCATGATCTCGTCGAGTCGGGCGGTATCCACGCGGATGGTGGTCTCGGCCGTGGTCGACGGGGCTTTGCGCGCCTGTGCCTGGGCGCCTTCCGCCTTGGCCGGGGCGTCGTCCGGTGCCGGTCGTTTGATGGTCGGCTTGGGTTGCTCGACCGCGGCCGGCGCGGTTTTCCCGGGCGCGGTCGCGGCTGGAGCGACTCCCTGCGCGGCGCCGTTGATCACCCCGAACTTGCCCTTGCCGTGCAGCTCGTCCAGCAGCGCGTCGAACTCCTCTTCGCTGATCTCGTCCGATGCCGCCGGGCTTGCGGGCGCGGTCGATTTGGTCCCGGTCGCCGGTGCAGCCGCCGCGGGCACGCCGCCAAACTGCCCCTTGCCATGCAGTTGGTCCAGCAGGTCCTCAAACTCATCCTCGGTGATGTCATCACCACCGGCCATGGCGGGTTGCGCGACGGCCGCCGACTTTGCTGCCTTGGCAGGCGCCGGCACCCCCCCGTGTTTCCCGGTCCCGTGGAGTTGGTCCAGCAGTTTTTCAAACTCCTCTTCGGTGATGTCGTCACCCCCGCCGAGGGCAGGGTCCGGCTGTGCGGCGGCCGCCGACGCCCCCTGATACGCAGCGGCTTCGAGTGCCGGTTCCGGTTCGGGATCCGGCGCGACAGCCGCCGGCACTGCCGGTTCGGCGGCTGCCTCACTTTCAGGAACGGCCAGCCGGTGGAGTGTCTCCAGCAGGCCGGGATCGGCCGCCTCCGGCTCCTCGCCGGCCTGCACCCGGGCAAACATCTCGTTCACCACATCCAGTACCTGCAGTACCGCATCCATCAATACCGCATCGGCGCGCCGTTGTCCCTGACGCAGGATATTAAAGACGTCCTCCGCCCGGTGGCAGACCGTCACCAGGGGATCGATACTGAGAAAGCCCGCACCGCCCTTGATGGTATGGAAGCCGCGAAATACTGCATTTAACAGATCATAATCGTCAGGGCGCTGTTCCAGATCCACCAGCTGTTCACCCAGCTGTTCAAGGATCTCCCCGGCCTCAACCAGGAAGTCCTGCAGGATCTCGTCATCCATATCAATGGCCATGCTTAGACACCTCTAAAAGCCTAGACTGGAGAGCAGATCATCCACATCATCCTGCCCGTTGACCGTATCACCCTGATCGATGCCGGGGATGACGGGTCCTTCCAGTTTCTTTGCATCTTTTTGTTTTTCTGGCAATTTTGAGCCGGATATCCGAACCAGCTGCACCAATTTGTCTTCCACATCGTGTACCAGGGTGATCACCTGCCGGATAATCTGTCCGGTCAGATCCTGGAAGTCCTGCGCCATCAACACGTCGGTCAGATGGCCGTGCAGCTGTTTGGAACGTGTCGCGGTCAATTCCAGAAAGCCGCCCAGGTCCCGGCTCAGCTCCCTGAACTCATCCACGGAAAGCTCCCGGTTACAGAAGCGTCCCCACTGGACCGATATGGCGCGTGCCTGGCTGCCCAGGTCATCCGCCAGGGGCAATCCGGCCTCTACCGCACTCAGCGTCGTATTGGCCGACTTCTCGGTCATGCTGATCACGTAGCTGAGCCGCTCGCTGGCATCCGGTATTTCGACCCGGGCCAGCTCGTTGATACGCGGGTCGAGTAAAAATTCATTAATCGCTTCGTGCAGCTCCCGGGTCAGCCGGCCGACCTCCTGGAACAGCTTGCTCTCGACACCATCCGACGACAGGGCCGACATCAGGGAGGCGATACGCGTCACTTCCGCTTCGTTGCCTGATTCCAGCTGCTGTACCAGCTCCCTGGCCAACGCCAGACGCTCGCCACTATCCATACAGTTCTCCGATGGAGTCGTCATGCGACCGGTCAGCTGCCTACACGCTCAAAAATCTTGCTGATCTTCTCCTCCAGCGTAACGGCGGTAAACGGCTTGACCACATAGCCGTTGACGCCCGCTTGGGCCGCCTCGATGATCTGCTCGCGCTTGGATTCGGCGGTGACCATCAGCACCGGCAACTTCACCAGATTGGGGTCCGCCCGTACCGCCCTCAGCAGGTCGATGCCGGTCATCCCTGGCATATTCCAGTCCGTCACCAGGAAATCGAAGTTACCTGACTGCAACATGGGTAATGCGGTATTACCATCATCCGCTTCCTGGGTGTTGGTGAACCCCAGATCCCGCAGCAGATTCTTAATAATCCGTCGCATTGTGGAGAAATCATCCACAATGAGAATCTTCATGTTTTTATTCAAGGCAACCTCCAAACTCGATGCCGTTACTCATTTTCATAGACCGATCAGAGCTCATCTGCATCGGATAACCAATCTGCCAGACGGGCGCGCAACCGCAGGGTTGCCTGGCTGTGGATCTGGCACACCCGGGATTCACTGACGCCCAGAACCTGACCGATCTCCCGCAGGTTCATCTCCTCGTCATAATAGAGGGCGATCACCAGCCGCTCCCGTTCCGGCAATCCGGCAATCGCCTCTGCCAGGGACTTTTTGAAGGCATCTTTCTGCAAGCCGTCAAACAGCCCCGCCGAATCACCTTCGCTACCGTCGCAGGGAAGTTCGCCAACCGCCTGCAGCTCCTCGATACTGAAGATGCGGCAGCCGGCTGCATCCTGCAGGATACGGTGGTACTGCACCAGATTCATATCCAGCACTTCCGCCACTTCCACATCCCGGGCATCGCGGCCATGCTCATTCTCGATGGACCGCATGGCATCGGCGACCATCCGCGCCTTGCGATGTACCGACCGGGGCGTCCAGTCACTGCGGCGGATCTCGTCGAGCATGGCGCCCCGGATGCGAATGCCCGCGTAGGTCTCGAAGCTGGCGCCCTGACTGGGATCATAATTTCTGCTCGCCTCGAGCAGACCAATCATCCCCGCCTGTATCAGATCGTCCGCCTGCACGTTGGGCGGCAGACGATTCATCAGGTGGTAGGCAATGCGCTTGACCAGGGGTGCATGCCGATTCACCAGGGTGTCGGCATCCATCTCCTGAATCGCGGTATAACTCGCTAGTCCGCTCACCGGCCCATCTCCCCGCTCTGACTTGTGTATTGAATCAGCCGTTCCACGAAGAACTGGAGGTGCCCGCTGGCGCCATCCGGTACAGGCCAGTTATCGGCCTTCTGTGCCAGATTCTTGAATATTTTTGCGATGTGGCTGCGCGGGTTGGCTTGAACCACAGGTTTCTGTGATTTCACCGCCTTTCTGAGATTTTCATCATAAGGAATGCTGCCCATATAGCTAAGCATAACATCCAGGTACTGATCAGTAACACGACACATCTTGTTGTACAGGTTGCGTCCCTCTTCCGCCGTGCGGGTCATGTTCGCCAGGATGCGGAAGCGGTCCAGGCCATACTCCCGGTTGAGCAACTTGATCATGGCGTAGGCATCGGTGATCGATGCCGGTTCATCGCAGACCACCACGATCAACTCCTGGGCGGCACGACTGAAGCTGACCACCGTGTCCGAGATGCCGGCCGCGGTGTCGATGATCAGGACGTCCAGATCCCCGCCCACATCACTGAAGGCGCGGATCAGCCCGGCATGCTCTGCCGCACTCAATTCGGCCATCTGCTGTACCCCCGAAGCGCCCGGCACCACACGGATGCCCCCCGGCCCCTGCACCACCACCTCTTCCAGGGTACGCTCACCACTCAACACATGGGACAGGTCGTATTTGGGATGGAGTCCCAGCACCACATCGATATTGGCAAGTCCGAGATCGGCATCCAGCAGCATCACCCGCCGCCCCATCTCCGCCAGCGCGACGGCCAGATTCACCGAGATATTGGTCTTGCCGACTCCGCCTTTTCCGCCGGTAACAGCGATGACCCGTACGGGTGTAGGTTGCACCATGCGTCTTAATCCTGCTGCTTGATCTGTTATTGCATCAGCCATGAGCATTTGCTCTCGCACCCCCCAGCGCCAGTGCCAGGTATTCATCGGAATACTCACCGCCCCCTGTGCTGCAGGCCACGGCCTTGCTGACCAGGGTATGCGAACGGGCCAGATGGAGATCCTCCGGGACCTTCTGACCGTCCGCGACAAAGGCCAGCGGCAGCGCCTGGTGTATCAGCGCCGACAGGGCACCGCCGAGCGAGCCGGCCTCGTCCACCTTGGTGAGTATGCAGGCCTCGGGTTTTGCCGCCCCGAAGGCGCTGATCGCCTGCTCCAGGGACGAGTAATCGGTCGCGGCGGAGAGGGTCAGAAAGCTGCGCACGCCCTGTCCGGCCACATCCAGCAGCGCCAGCTGTTCACTGAGCCGTACATCCCGCTGGCTCATGCCGGCCGTGTCGATCAGGATCAGTCGCTTTCCCGTCAGCCCGTTCAGGGCCACCGCCAGCTCTTCACGGGTACCCGCCGAGCGCACCGGCACATCCAGTATCCTGGCGTAGGTATTCAACTGCTCCTGGGCGCCGATACGATAGTTGTCGGTGGAGATCAGCGCCACCTGGCGGGTGCCGTGGCGCAGGGCGAAACGGGCCGCCAGCTTCGCCACCGTGGTGGTCTTGCCGACCCCGGTGGGACCGATGAGCGCGAATACGCCACCCTGCTCCAGCAGATCGTCGCCGACGGTCTCGATTTGGGTAGCGAGATAGTAGAGTGCCTTGCGCCAAGCCTGGTCTGCCGTGCTCGCGTCGGTGACGCTATCGACCAGCTGACTGCAGATATCGGGGCTGATGGCGAGCCCCATCAGCTTGCGGAACAGGTCCCGGGTTTCCGGTTTGTGATCGCCCATTTCACGCCAGCTCAATCCGGAGAGCTCATTCTCCATCATGCGGCGCAACGCCCGCATCTCCTGGCGCATCTCCACCAGAACCGGTTCCTGACTCCACTCCACCTTGGGGACCACCTGCTCCTTCAGCTGCGACACCGATGCCACCCCGGAGGCCGTCTCGACCGCTGCCGGGTTGTCCCTGCGCTGCGGACGGGACGGCCTGAGCGTGGTGAGGGCCGGTTTGGCAGGGCTGGGCGGCGGGGGCGCGAAGGCGGCGGCATCGTAGTCGATGGCCGCCACCAGCTCGATGCCGCCATCCACCTTCTTGTTCGACAGAATGACCGCGTCGGAGCCCAGCGTCTCGCGAACCTGGCGCAAGGCCTGGCGGATATCCGATGCGAAAAAGCGTTTAATCTTCATAACGAGTACTCTGTCAGGATGATATTGACGTATTCAGTTGTCCTGTCCGCGTTCCTGGCAAGGCGCGGCTCGCAGCTAATGGCCCGGTCCTTTGCAAGAGCCGCAACACGGCCAGGGGCGCGGACAGGCCAACCCGTAGGGCGTCCCTGTGGTGTCCCGCCGCTGCGTTGCGTCGCTTGACAAGGACCGGGCCATTGCCTGCACGACGCGCCTTGCGGCGAAACACCACAGGGGCGCTGAACTAGTCAATATCATCCTGATAGAGTACTAGCTTCCCTGCAGCCAGCTACCCGATCAAACGGCTTATTCAATCCGCCATTCTTAAATGCTCGATCGTTTAGCGATGGCTGCCTTATGTTTCTGCATTGGGCCTGCCCACCGTGGCAACCACCTTGATCTTGCGGTTGTCCGGAATTTCGTTGTAGGAGAGTACGCTCATACCCGGTACGCTGTGCTTGACAAAGCGTGCCATCCACATGCGGATTGGCGCGGCGACCAGAAGAATGCTCTCCTGTCCTGCTGTCTCCTGTTGGTTGGCGGTCTCGGCCAGCGCTTTCTGCAGCTGTTCCGCCAGACCGGGCTCGAACCCGACCCCCCCTTCATGAGCAGGCTGAATAGTCTGCTGCAATATCTGTTCCAATCCTGGATCCAGCACAACAACGGGAATTTCTTCAACAGGACCAACCAGTTGCTGGACAATGGAGCGGGACAGGGCGACCCGTGTCTTGGCGGTCAAGGCGCCGAGGTCTTGACTCTGCGGCGCATACTCCGCCAATGTTTCGGCAATGGTGCGGATATCCCGGATCGCCACCCCCTCGGCAAGCAGGTTCTGCAGGATCTTCAGCAGCTGTCCCAGGGTCAGTACCGCCGGCACCAGATCCTCCACCAGTTTGGGGGCATTGCGGCTCAGCACCTCCATCAGCTGCTGCACCTCTTCGTGGCCGATCAACTCATGGGCATGGGACTGCAGGATCTCGCTCAGGTGGGTGGCGACCACGGTGCTGGCATCCACCACGGTGTAGCCGAGGGTCTGGGCCTGGTCGCGCTGCGCGGCGTCGATCCACACCGCCTCCAGGCCAAACGCCGGGTCGGTGGTCGCCACGCCCTGAAGGGTACCGAACACCCGCCCCGGATTGATCGCCAGTTCCCGGTCGGGATAGATCTCGGCCTCGCCGATGGTGACACCATTCAGCGAGATCCGATAGCCGCCGGGACTGAGGTCGAGGTTATCGCGGATATGCACCGGCTGAATCAGGAAACCCAGCTCCTGGGAGAGTTTTTTACGCACCCCCTTGATCCGGTTCATCAACTGGCCGCCCTGATTCTTGTCCACCAGCGGGATCAGCCGGTAACCCACTTCCAGACCGATGATATCCACCGGCTGCACATCATCCCAGGTCAGCTCCTTCTGTTCCGGCGCGGATGCCGGCTCGGGCATGGGCTCGACCAGTGGGGCCGCCTGCTCGCGCTGTTGCCGCTGCACGATCCACCAGGCACCGCCACCGGCCAGTGCCGCCAGGGTCAGGAAGGCAAAATTGGGCATGCCGGGGATGATGCCCATCATGCCCAGCACCACCGCGGTGATGATCAGCGCCTTGGGATTGGTAAACAGCTGGCTGAGGATCTGCCCGCCCATGTCCTGCTTCGACGAGGCCACCCGGGTGACAATGATGGCGGCCGAGGTGGAGAGTAGCAGGGACGGGATCTGCGCCACCAGGCCGTCGCCGATGGTCAGCAGGGCATAGAAACGCAGGGCGGTCGACAGATCCAGATCATGCTGCAGCATGCCGATGGAGAGCCCGCCCAGGATATTGATGAACAGGATCAGGATGCCGGCGACCGCATCACCGCGGACAAACTTGCTGGCACCGTCCATCGCCCCGTAGAAATCCGCCTCCTGGGCCACGTCATCACGCCGCGCCCTGGCCTCGTCCTGATTGATCAGTCCGGCATTGAGATCGGCATCGATCGCCATCTGCTTGCCGGGCATGGCATCCAGGGTGAAACGGGCACTGACCTCCGAAACACGCCCCGCGCCCTTGGTCACCACCACGAAATTGATAATCACCAGGATGGCGAACACCACCAGGCCCACCGCGTAGTTGCCGCCGATGACGAAGGCGCCGAACGCCTCGATCACCTTGCCGGCGGCATCCCCACCCCGATGCCCTTCCAGCAGCACCACCCGGGTGGAGGCGACATTGAGCGCCAGGCGCAGCAGGGTCGCCACCAGCAGGAGACTGGGAAACACGCTGAATTCCAGCGGCCGCAGGGTGTACACCACCACCATCACCACAATCAGCGACAACGCGATATTGAAGGTGAAGAAGATATCCAGCGCCAGCGGCGGCAGTGGGATCACCACCATCACCAGCAGCATCACCAGTACCAGCGGTGCGCCGAGCCCGCGTATGCCGGAGGCCTTCACATTATTGAGGATCGCTGTCGCATCCATTATCTAGACTCCGGATAGATCACTCGGGCACCTTCAACTCATCGGGTATCTGCAATTCATCAGGCACCGATGGCCGATGGCCCTGCCCCGGCACATAGGCCCTGAGCTGGAACACATAGGCCAGAATCCTGGCCACCGCGAGGTAGAGGCCGGCCGGTATCGGCTCGCCCAGTTCGGTATGGAAATAGATGGCACGCGCCAGCGCCGGCGATTCGATTACGGGCACCGCGTGCTCGGCACCCACCCGGCGAATATTGGCCGCTATCAGCTCGGAGCCCTTGGCCACCACCACCGGCGCATTCATGCGCAACTGGTTATAACGCAGCGCAACCGCGTAATGGGTCGGGTTGGTGACGATCACATCCGCCTTGGGCACCTCGTCCATCATCCGCCGGGTGGCCATTTCCCGCTGCAGCTGACGGATACGTCCCCGCACCTCCGGCCGCCCTTCGGTATCCTTCATCTCCTCCCTGATCTCCTGCCGGGTCATCTTCAACTGGCGCTTGTGATCCCAGAGCTGGAACGGCACATCCACCGCGGCCACCAGGAACAGCGTCGACGAGATCAGCACGAACGCCCAGCCGATCAGATTGACCAGTTCACTGATGGCGGGGGCCAGTGCCATGCCGCTCAGGCCGATGAAGGAGTCCAGGGTGAGCCACAGCACCAGCGCGGTCGCCCCGCCCACCAGGAAAAACTTCGCCATCGCCTTGGCCAGCTCGACCAGTCCCTTCATGGAAAAGAGGCGCTTGAGCCCTTTTAGCGGATTCATCTTGCTCAGTTTCGGCGTCATCGCCTCGCCACTGAATGACACGCCACCCAGGGCGATCGAGCTGAGCACCGCCACCACCACCATGACGACAAAAAACGGCGCCAGCATCAGCAGCGCATCCTGAATGCTGGCGATCAGCCGGCGGGTCATGGCCAGGGGATCAAACATATCGACCCGCGGAATGGTCAGGTTGGCGCTCATGATGCCGCTGAGACCCTCCCCCATACTGCCGCTCATGCCCACCAGGACCATGCCGCCGATCAGGGTAATGGCCAAGGTGTTCAACTCCTTGGAACGGGCTATCTGTCCCTTCTTCTTGGCGTCATCCAACCGTTTCGATGTCGGCTCTTCTGTTTTCTCCTGGCCATCTTCATTCTCGGCCATGCATCACCTCTCGATGCGCAGCAGCTGTTGGGTAAAGGAGAGTCCCTCATCCAGCAGTTGGGAAAAGTTGCCCATGACATCGGGCAGGGTGATCCAGATCAGCATGAACCCGATCAGGATCGACATGGGGAAGCCGACGGCGAAGATATTCAGCTGCGGCGCGGCACGACCGATGACGCCCATACCGAGATTGACCAGCAGCAGCGCGGCCACTACCGGCAGGGCCATAAGCAGTCCGGCGGTGAACATCCGGCTGGCCCAGCCGACGATCTCCGACAGGCCGTTCTGGCTGAGGCCGGTCATCGCCACCGGAAAGGTATGAAAACTCTGGGCCAGGGTCTCGATCAGCACCAGGTGCCCGTTCAGAATCAAAAACAGCAGCGTGGCCAGGATCAGGTAGAACTGGGAGATCACCGGCACCTGCACGCCGTTTTGCGGATCCACCATGGAGGCAAAGCCGAGCCCCATGCTGTAGGCGATCACCTGGCCGCCGAAGATCAGGGCGGCAAACACCATCTGCAGGATGAATCCCATGAACACTCCGATCAGTATCTGCTGCAACAGGATGACGAAGGCCTCGTGACTGAAGGCATCCACCACCGGCGGCGGCGGGATGACCGGCACCAGCACCCAAGTCAGTACCAGTGTGAAACCGATGCGGAACAGCACCGGCGTCTGGCGCGAACTGAACACCGGCGCGGATATCATTAACGCCCCGATGCGCACAAATGGCCAGAAGAAGGCGGCCAGCCAGGTCTGCAGTTGCACGTCGCTAAACAGCATCGGGAGGCCGGCGGCTAACCGACGAATTCCGGCACGCTCTCATAGAGCGTCAGGGTGAAGTTCATGATCACCTGCAGCATCCAGGGGCCGGTCATCATCAGCACCACCACCACGATGATCAGCTTGGGGATGAAACTGAGGGTCATCTCGTTGATCTGCGTGGCGGCCTGAAACATCGCCACCAGTAGACCCACCGCCAGGGCGGGAATCAGCAACACCGCGCCCAGGGCGACCGTGACTTCCAGTGCCCGCTGACCAATATCGAGTACGCTGTCCGGTGTCACCCTGCCCCTCCGTCAAGCTAGAAAACTGGACGCCAGGGTGCCGAACAACAGCGCCCATCCGTCAATGAGTACAAACAGCATGATCTTGAACGGGAGCGAGATGATCAGTGGAGAGAGCATCATCATACCCATCGACATCAGCACACTGGCCACCACCAGGTCGATGATCAGGAACGGGATGAAGATCAGAAATCCGATTTGAAAACCGGTCTTCAGTTCCGAGGTGGCAAAGGCCGGCAGCAGCACGGAAAACGGTACCGCTTCGGGCGTCTCGAATTCAGCAAAATTGCCGATGCGGGCAAACAGCGCCAGGTCACTCTCACGGGTCTGTCCCATCATGAAGCCGCGCATCGGAATGGCCGCGCGCTCCAACGCCTGGGTCGCCGTCACCTGCTCCTCCATATAGGGCCGTACCCCCTGGTCATAGACCTGCTGAAATACCGGCATCATGATGAACAGGGTCAGAAACAGCGCCAGTCCGATCATGATCTGATTGGAGGGGGTGCTCTGGGTACCCAGCGCCTGACGCAGGATGGCCAGTACGATCACGATACGGGCGAATGAGGTCATCATCAGCAGGCCACCCGGTAACAGGGTCAGCGCCGTCATCAGAAACAGCACTTGAATGCTCAGGCTGTAGGTCTGCCCACCGTCCGCATTGGGTGTTGCCGTCAGCGCGTCCAGGCCCGGTGCCGCAGTGACGGCAAGCGGCAGTAACGGGAGCAGCAAGAGGATTAAAAACCGCAACAGACGCATCATTTCTCCTGATCTGCCATCACTGAATCCAGTTGGCCGGCAAAGCGCCCGCTGGTCTCATGCTGTGTATCCACGTCATCCAGCACATGGAGTGTCTGGACCCGTCCCGGCGCCACCCCCACCAACAGCCGGGTGTTGCCGACCCGCAACAGAACCGCCCGTTCGCGCGGCCCGAGCGAGACGCCACTCAATATCGCAATCTCCCCCTTGGAGGACATGGGCAGCCGGCCAAATCGGCGCAGCAGCCAGCCGAGCGCAAAAATCAGCACCAGGATCAACACCAGGCCACCGGCCGTTTCCAGCAATACCCCCCCACCCAGGGGCGACGCTGCCAGCGCGGGCGAGGCCGGACGCTCTGCCTCGGCTGATGCGATCAACGGCACCAGGAGCAACTGCAGACCGGTGAGGACCAGCGGCCATCTCATCTGCCGAGTCTCCGCACCCGGTCGGCGGGACTGATGATATCGGTGAGGCGAATACCGAACTTCTCGTTCACCACCACCACTTCGCCTTTCGCAATCAGCGTGCCGTTGACCAGCACATCCATCGGCTCACCGGCGAGACGATCCAGTTCCACCACCGAGCCCTGATTCAGCTGCAGCAGATTGCGTATCGAGATCTGGGTCCGGCCGATCTCCATGGAGATGGTGACCGGCACATCCAGGATGGCATCCATCTGCACCTCGCCACCCCCGCCCTTGGCGGATTCGGCGGTCAACTCCTGGAACTGCGCCGTATCCGCGGTCATGCCGCCAGACGCAGGGATCACGTCATCCTGTTCTTCCAGCGCGGCGGCCCACTCATCGGCCAGCGCTTCGTTCGGGTCTTTTTCTAAATCGCTCATGCTCTTGTCCTGGCTAAAAACCGTTGATCAGGATTCATTCAGCAGATCCTGCAGTCCAATATGTTTTGGCGGGTCGATCCATTTCTCGATCTTGATCCCGTAGTACCCATCCGAGACACCCACCCGTCCGGAGAAGATCGGCACATCGGCCGCAGCCACCTCGACCACCCGCGGGATGTCCACCGGTATCACATCACCCTTCTTCAATCTGGAGAGCTCCTGCATGGTCAGGGTGGTCTCGCAAAACACCGTGGAAAGCTCGACTGAAACGCCCATGATTTCATCCTTCAGGGCAATCAGCCAACGCTCATCCTTGTCACCGCGGTCCGACTGCACGCCGGCGTCCAGCAGATCCCGGATCGGTTCGATCATTGAGTAGGGCATGCAGATATGCATATCGCCGCCACCGGCCTCGAGATCGATATGGAATGAAGTGACCACCACTACCTCGGACGGGCTCACGATATTGGCGAACTGCGGATTGACTTCCGAGCCGACACATTCAAATTTCAGCGGCAATACCGGTTTCCATGCTTCATGCAGATCGCTGAATGCAAGATTCAGCAGCATCTGCACCACCCGCAACTCCGTGGGAGTGAAATCGCGGCCTTCAATCTTGGTATGAAAACGGCCGCTGCCGCCGAAGAAGTTGTCCACCACGCTGAACACCAGCTTGGGGTCCAGGACAAACAGCCCCTTGCCCTTGAGCGGGGCGACCTTCACCAGATTAAGGCTGGTCGGAACGAACAGGCTATGCACAAACTCGGAAAACTTGAGCATCTGTACGCCCGACACGGAGATATCGGCCGAACGCCGCAGCATATTGAACAGACTGGTGCGAAAATAGCGGGCGAACCGTTCATTCACCATCTCCAGCGTGGGCAGGCGACCACGAACGATTCTGTCCTGGCTGGCGAAATCGTAGGAGCGGGCCTCACCATCCAGCAGGTCATCCGCCTCGGTATTGATATCGCCATCATCGACGCCGTGCAGCAGCGCATCAATTTCATCTTGTGAGAGTAGGTCGCTGGCGGCCATAATTTTATTGCATCACAAAGGAGGTAAAGAACACGGCCTCGATCTCACCCGGCCCTTTCTGGTCCTTCAGTATCTGGTTGATCGTCCTGAATACGTCCGCCTGGAGTTTCTCCTTTCCTTTCCGGTCGCGCAGCACCGCACCCTGTTGATTGCCGAACAGCGACAACAGGTTATGCCGCACCATTGGGTCATTGTGTTTGATAAACTCGATCAGGGCTGGGTCACGGGCCATCACCTGCACACCGATCTGGAGCATTTTCGCCTTGCTACCCGGGGGCAGATTGACGACAAACACCGGATTCAACGGGTGATAGAGGGCCGGGCGCCGCTCCTCGACCACTTCCGCTGCCGCTTCATCCGTCGACTCTTCGTCTCCGCCGATGAAAAACCAGCCCACGCCGAGACCGACCGCCAGCAGCAGTACCACACCGGATATTATGATGATCAGCTTCTTTTTTGATCCGCTGTTTTCCGCACCTAGATCAAGATCTTCATCTTCCTGTTTTTTTGCCACAAACTGTTCCTCGCATAAGCCCGAACCAACCTATGCAATAGGCATACCATTTATTAATGGCTGATTTTTTATTTAATTTTCAAATAGTTATTATTTTTAATCGGCAGGCGACAAAGAATTGACTGCCGGCAGGCCCGCCACAAGGCAAAAAAATGGCAGCAGCGCCGCCGGGAACCCGGCCGCAACAGCACATGATACTTAGGGCTCGCGCAAGAATAATTCCGTAGTACCGAGGGCGTTCCTGGGCTCCGCTGGCAAGGCACGCTTTGCAGGCAATGGCTGTTCCCTTGCTAAAAAGCGTAACGCCGCCAGCGGGGTCCAGGGGCGACCGAATACCGGAACTTATTTTTGCGCGAGCCCTAAGGGCTTGCGCAAGAATAATTTCGCAGTACCGAGGGCGTAACCGGGCTACGCGGGCAAGGCACGCTTTTAAGTGATTGGTCTGCCTTGTTGGCCGATCTTGATGGCGCCTCGAATCCGGCTCCGTTTTCAGATTCAAGCCTGCCCTTGTTTGAGCGAAGCGAGTTTTGTCCACGGATGGACTTATGCCGCGGAGGCCATGAGGAGTGGTACAGGGATGTACCGTTTACGGAGCCGAGGATGCAATGGCCGGGAGCGGCTTGGGCAGGTGCTGAAAACGGGGCCGAATTCGAGGAAACAGCCATCGTGTGAGGCCGCTCCTGGGCATCCCTGCCCCCACGGCATTAGTGAATCCCTTCACGTCGCCGGCAAGGCAGGCCAATCACCCTATGAGTAGTTACTGAAAAAGTAGATTTAATGCCGCAAGAAACGCATCCAGCGCCAGAAATTGAGCAGGCCGGCCAGGGAGGCCGCCAGATAGGTGAGGGAGCAGGCCCGCAGGATGGTCCTGGCCGCGGGCAGTTGTGCCTTGTCCAGGTAACCGGATTCCAGCAGCGGCATGGCCCGGCCGAAACTGGCATCCCATTCAACCGGCAGGGTCACCAGTTGCACCAACAGCCCCACCCCCAGGGTTGCCACTGCCGCCAGCAACATCAGGGCACCCGCCGCCGGGGCCTTGGTGATCAGCGTCAGCACCGGGACCGCGAACAGCAGAAACGAACCGAGACGCTCCGTCACCAGGGCAATCTTCACCAGACGCATGCGCCAGCGGAACGGTCCATACCCCAGGGCGTGCTGGATGGCATGCCCCACTTCGTGGGCAGCCGTCACCACCGCCGTCAGGGTCCGGCCATCCAGCTTGTCCGGGGTGAGGCGGACACATCGGGTCACCGGGTCATAGTGATCGCCCTGCCCCGCGGCCGCGGCCTCCACCCCGACCTGATCCAGGGAGAGCCTGCCCAGCAGATGGGACGCCAACTCACCCCCGGTGCCGGGAAACCGCCCGTCTTCCCGGCTATGCCGGGCAAGAACCGACCTGACCCACCACTGCGGTCCCAGAATAAGGAGTATCAACACGATAAAAAGGATGACGAACTGCATCACTCACTCTTCCAGTAGCCGGGCCTGGGCCCTGCCCGCCGTTTCGTCCACCTGCCTGAGCAGCAGGGCACCGGCCACGAACAGCACCGCCACGGCGAGAATGGAAAGCCTGGGACTCCCCGTTGCCACACTGACCATGCCCATCAGCAGCGGACCCAACACGGCAGCGAACTTTCCCAACATATTATAGAAGCCGAAAAATTCGGCCGGCTTATCCACCGGGATAAGACGGACATAGAATGACCGGCTGAGGGCTTGAATCCCCCCCTGGACCAGGCCGACCGCCACCGCCAGCAGATAAAACTCCCACACCTGACTCATCTGATAGGCCCAGAGGATGATCACCAGATAGACGCCGATGCCGACAAAAATACCCTGCCGCGGACCGAAGCGCTCGCCCAGCCGCCCGAACAGCAGCGCTGCCGGAAAGCCGACAAACTGGGTGATCAGCAGCGCCACAATCAGATCATTGGCATCAAAGCCGAGGGCCAGGCCATAATCCACCGCCATCCTGATGATGGTATCCACGCCATCGATATAGAGCCAATAGGCGACCAGGAACAGTCCCGCCTGACGCAGCAGCCTCAGCCGGGAGAAGGTGTAGCGCAGCTGCTGCACCCCGGCCCGGATACCGGCCAGCCAGCCGCTGGTGGTGGAGACAACCGGCTCGGGCACAAACATCAGCACGGGCAGGCTGAAGACCGCCCACCAGATGGCCACCATCAGGAATGAGGCCTTCACCGCGGCGGTCGTATCGGCCAGACCAAACAGTGGTGGATCGAGCGTCATCCAGACATTGATGGCAAACAGGATACCGCCCCCCAGATAGCCCAGGGCGAAACCGAAGGAGGAGACCATGTCCACTTCCGGCTCCGCGGCCACCTCGATCAACAGCGCATCATAGAACACATTGCTGCTGGAAAATCCGATCACCGCCAGGGTATAGAGCGCCAGTGCCAGCATCCATCCGCCGGCGGCCACCAGGTAGAGGCTGCCGGTCATGATGATCCCCATCATGGCGAAAAAGAGCAGGAACCGTTTACGCGCGCTCCCCCGGTCGGCGATGGCACCCAGCAGCGGCGCCAGCAGCACGACCACCAGGCTGGCGAGGGCATTGAAGCTCCCCAGCATGAAGGTGCTCTCGCCGGTATCCAAACCGGCGGCCCAGTACTGCTTGAAGAATAACGGAAAAAAACCGGCCATCACGGTCGTCGCAAAGGCGGAATTGGCCCAGTCATACAGACCCCATGAGACGACCCGCCGACTCTTCCAGACTGCTTTCCTGTGCTGCGTCACACGCGCTCCATTGATCTGGGAGTCTGTCGGGCATGACCGACAGACTCCTGGCACCGTCAGTTCAAACCCTGCTCGCACGCCTTGCGCAGGACACTGCCGGCCGCATCGAAGGATTGATTCAGTTGTTCAAATGCACCGGTTATGGCGGCGAGGTCCCCCTGCCGGGCGGCCAGTTCCAGGCGGCAGGCCAGGGCGGAGAGTTTCATCGCACCGACATTGGCGCTGCTCGATTTCAGTGAATGGGCAGGCAAAATCACCCGTTGGGCATCCCCATCCAGGATACCTGCCTCAATCTCCCGGATCAGCCCCGGTGCCGCATCGAGGTAGCCGATCAGCAGGCCGCCGAAATCATCGTCCATAATCTCATACAGCTCTTGGAGAACGGCTCTGTCGACCTCGACCGCCGACTGATTCCCGTCGGCGGCATGAATGGATGCCGTGGCAGGCCGCTTCCCAATACGCTGATCCGGCTCCATCACCCGGCTCTCCGCCTGCCGCAC
The DNA here is from genome assembly GCF_029017505.1 of Sedimenticola hydrogenitrophicus. Classification (GTDB taxonomy): domain Bacteria; phylum Pseudomonadota; class Gammaproteobacteria; order Chromatiales; family Chromatiaceae; genus Sedimenticola; species Sedimenticola hydrogenitrophicus_A. The sequence goes on along the minus strand of NZ_JAQGEI010000003.1, from coordinate 35,226 downwards.
CGCCGGCCCATCATGGGGCAGCCAGCGGCTGAGCATCAGGCGCAGGGTCGCGGGCATCACCGGCTTGGAAAGATAATCATCCATACCCGCGTCCAGGCATTTCTCGCGATCTCCTTGCATGGCATTGGCGGTCATGGCGATGACCGGCAGGTGCGCCAACCCCTGGGTCACTTCGCGCAGACGTATCGCCCGGGTCGCCTCATAGCCGTCCATACGCGGCATCTGGCAATCCATCAGCACCAGGTCATACTGCTGGTGATCGATTGCACTCAGCGCGGCCAGGCCATCCTCGGCCACATCGCACGTCAGTCCCAGGCGCAGCAGCATCTTTTTCGCCACATTGAGATTGACCAGATTGTCTTCGACAATCAGCACGTGGCCCATCAGCTGTATCTCATCGGCAGGCGGTATCCCTGCCGCGGTCGAGTCAACCGGCACGGTCTCCGCCCACGACTGCGCCTGGGTATCGGCATACAGAAACTGGTTGGCGAGCTTCTCCTCCCCCTGCTGCCGACCCGCCCCCGCCTCGCTCTGCACATCCATCACGCGACAGAGGGCGCGGTACAGGTCACTCTTTTTCACCGGCCGGCCCAGGGTCGCGTCCAGCCCCAGCCGGGTGGTGGAATGGGGGGAGTGGCCGATGGTCAGCCGTTTCAGGCCACCCAGCGCTGCCTCGCCATCGATCTCCTGCAGAAAACCCTGTAGCCGCCCACCCAGGGCCTTGCTGTCGATCACCAGCAGTTCGTAGGCCCAACTCTCACCCAGGCTCGCGGTCGATACCAGTTTCGCCAGCGCGTCCATGCTGCCATCCGCACGCTGATGGAGGATGCCCCACTCGGCAAAATATTGCCCGATCTTCTCCGCGTGCCGGTCATTATCGTCGAGCACCAGCACCCGCAGCCCCTGTAGCGAACGGCGCTCAGCCGGCATGTCCCGCAAGGACTTGCGCAGCGGCACCACAAACCAGAATACCGAGCCCTTGCCCACCGCCGACCTGACCCCGATCTTGCCATCCATCAGCTCCACCAGCCGGCGCGAGATCACCAGCCCAAGCCCAGTCCCACCGTGTTTCCGGGTGGTCGAGGCATCGGCCTGATTAAACGAGTGGAACAGTCGTGCCTGGACCTCTTCGCTGATACCGACCCCGCTGTCCTTGATGGTAAAGATCACCTCGACGTGCTTCCTGTCGCGGCCCCGGCAGGCCGCCTCCACCACGACACTCCCCCGGGGGGTGAACTTGATGGCGTTGCTGACCAGATTGGTCAATACCTGACGCAACCTGATGGGATCACCCCGGACCACCATGGGCAGATCCGCCGCGATCCGGTAATCCAGCTCCAGTCCCCGCCGCTCCGCGCTCTTGGCCATCATCGCCACCACCGATTCGACCAGCTCACGCAGGTTCAGCTCGATCGATTCCAGATCAAGCTTTCCCGCCTCTATTTTCGAGAAGTCGAGGATGTCGTTAATAATGCTCAGCAGGTGATGGGAAGAGTTCAGCGCGGTATTGACAATCTGCCGCTGCTCCCGGTTCAGGGTCGTTTCGCGCAGAATCTCCAGCAGCGGTACGATACCGTTCAACGGCGTACGGATTTCATGGCTCATGATGGCCAGGAATTCGCCCTTCACCATGTTGGCGGTCTCTGCCGCCTCTTTGGCCAGGTAGAGTTTCTGTTCCACATCACGCCGACGCTCATCCTGCTCGCTGAGCCTGGAGTGCAGACCGTCCATCTTCCGCCGTGCCTGGTTAAGCTTTCCGCTCACATTCTGCTTGCCCGCCCGCAGCCGGGCAATCATGCCGAACAGCACCGAAAAGGCCATGGCCACCAGGCCCAGGCCCAGCACAACCGCCAGCAGCACCGTGATGCTTGCGCCGGAGGGCCAGAACCGGCTGGCGTTGAACACCCATAACAGGGCCGCCAGGAAACCGGCAATAAACAGCAGCACCATCAGCTCCAGCGCCGACAACAGCATGATCGACAGCAGCGTGCTGGCACCGATGACGAGCAGGATGAGCAGCCCGGCATCAGTCTGCTGGAGCGACAGAACGCAGGCGGTAATGGCGCCCCAGAGAAGACCTGACAGCAAGCTGGCGGGCAACGGAAAATATACCCAGGGGCTGATTTCGGCGATTTCCGGTTTGTGCCGGTACCAGGCATACCAGAGCCCGAGCTGCGCGACTCCGACCAGCAGCAATCCTCCCGAGAGAATGCCGATGGGCCCACTGCCGACACTGCCGTTCAGCCAATAGACCAGCCCTCCCGGCAGGAGGGTGGCGACCCCGGCAAAACCGAGACCAGCGTAGAACAGGCGGACCCGCTCCATGGCGATCATTCGTGTCCTGATTATCGTGTGCTCTGACATGCTGTCTCCGGGGTGCCTCCGGCGGGCGTCCGCACGCATTAAAACAACCAAATTATCGTCGGCGATTCAATCCCCGGTACCACGTAAGGCGGGGACCGCCTATCTTACACCGACACACGCCATTCCGGAGATCCGCATTGCAGACACGCCGGCGATTGTTCACAAAGGCTGTCAAGGAGACCATTTTATGCAAAACTGGCGGTTATGATCCTTGCCCCGATTCCGATCAGCATACACTGTATCCCAAGGAACCGAATATATGCCCGAGCAACAACAGAAAGAGCGTGAACTCAAGGCCGCGTTCATACAGCATCTTCCTGAACGGATTAACAGTTTCGCCAACGACTGGGACCGTCTCTCCCGCGGCCCATGGGATGACCAGCTGCGCAAAAAGTTGTGCCGAAAACTGCAGAATCTTACCGGTTCCTGTGGCAGCTTTGGGCTGATCAACCTGAGCGAGAGCAGCTTTTCTCTGGAAGTCTACCTCAGCGCATTCGGCGATACGGACAATCGCCCCACCAGCGAACAGCTGTCGACCGTGAACACCCTGATCGCTGCGATCAGACACGAATCCGAGTTGATACGCAGCAAGTCCGGTAGCGAGCTCCCGGTGAACCTGCTGGTCTATCGGCTGAGCGGCAACGACCCGCCGGCACCTGGTCTGCGCGGCATGCTTGAACAACAGGGCTGCACCCTCCTCAGCTTCAACCAGCCCGATGATGTGGAGGGGGAAATACAACGGCGACTGCCGGATGTGCTGATCATCGATGACCGTTTTCTGTCGCGGATGGCCCAACTCAATCGCGAACTGGCCATCCAACAGGAACGGCAGCGCAAACAGGTTGGCCTGATCTGCCTGAGCCAGCGTCGCGATCTGGAACAACGACTGCTGGCGTTGCGCAGCGGCGTGGATGCCTACTACATGACACCGGTCAACACCCGGGAGCTGTGCAACAGGGTGATTGAACTGGCCTCGCCCAAAGCCGACCGTTACCGCATCCTGATTGTGGAAGATGACCCGTCACAGGCGGATTTTGCCGCCTCCGTGCTCAGCAAGAGCGGAATGAGGACACAGGTCCTCACCGACCCCTTGAAAGTGATCGATGCACTGGATAAATTTCGTCCAGACCTGATTCTGATGGACCTCTATATGCCCAATGCCAACGGCATCGAGCTGACCACCATCATCAGGGAACATCCCGATGGCGTTACCACCCCGATTGTCTTCCTCTCCGGCGAACTGAACACCGACAAGCAGCTGCACGCCCTGAGTGTCGGCGCTGATGATTTTCTCAGCAAGCCGATCCGCCCGCGCCACCTGATCAATACCATCACCAACCGGGTGCAGCGTGCCCGGATACTCGAAAAACGGCATCACCCCCCCAGTTCGCGTGACCGGCTGACCGGACTTTATAACCGTCGCTATTTCTACGCACAACTGGATCGCATTAGCGCCGAGGCACAGGATCGCGGGACAACCGGTGGCGTCTTGCATATCTCGCTGCAGCAGGCGGACAGCACCCGCCCCGATCATGAAAGCCTTCTCACCAAAATGGCGAGTCTGGTCAGTGGGCAGCTGGAAGACCAGGATATCGCCGCATGCATGGATGCGGAAAGCTTTGCCGTTCTGGTCATGCGACCACACCAGAAGAATGTGATCGCCTTGGCCGAAAAACTTGCCCATAAACTTCTCGGCTTAAAGGGGGAGGCAACGCCAACCCCCTATATCGGGATCGCCATCCTTGGCGAGCAACAGACCAGCGCCGCCGATCTGATGGCGAATGCGGTCGCCGCCTGCCAGGAGATACAGGACAGCCCACAGCACGTAAAGCTGTATCAGGAGAGCGAGCGTAGCGCCGCTCCGGCGGAAGCGGGACAACTGCCCCACCTGTTCAGGCAGGCGCTGGACAAAAATAGCTTCCAGCTCTATTTCAGAACATTGGAACATCCGCGGAAGAGCGGGGCTGAAGCCTATGAACTGAAACCGCGTCTGCAACTTGCCGATGGAAGGCAGCTGGGCAGCTCGGAGCTGCTGTCACTTGCCGATGAGGAGGGACTCGGCACCCAGTTCAGTCAATGGCTCATCGAGCGCGCCCTGAACATACTGGAAGAGAAACGGGCCAAGGGGAAAAACGGCCTGTTCTTCGTGGGGCAATCGTCAGAGTCGATTTTCCAGGGCACCATCGGCGGCTGGCTCAGGGATCAGTTGCGGGCCCGGCAGATGGTGGGCGTCGGTCTGGTATGTGAATATCGAATTGCCGAGTTGAGTGTCGATCTGAAGCATGCACGAGAGCATTTTTCACAACTGCAGGAGATGGGCATCAAGATCTCGCTGGCGCGCTTTGGCGCCAACGGCACCGCCATCAAAGTCCTGCAGTATCTGAAAGCCGACTATGTCCGGCCGGCAGGCCCGGTGTTGCGGGCGGACCAGCGTGAGATAGCCGGAATCGTGAAGCAGATCCATGGCGCCAACGCCGGCGTGGCATTGCCTGCCTCGGTCGATGCAAAATCGATTTCACCCTGCTGGCTGGAACTCGCCGACCTGGCGCCGCCGACCTCGGGCATCACCAACGCCTGATGCCAGGAACGACTTATGACCATCGATAATCAGAAACGCGCGACGCTGTCGCAAAAGCTCCGCTTTCTCGACCAGGCGGATGATCCATTCAGCCGGGACTTCTTTGAGAAAGCCGTCATGACAACCCTGAAAAAGGGGCAGTATGTCTGCCATGAGGGCAGTAGTTGCAGTCATCTGGCGATCCTGCTGGACGGTACAGCGCGGGTCTACAAACTGGGTGAAAGCGGCAAGGAGATCACCCTGTATCGGGTGGGTCCGGGTGAGAGCTGTGTTCTCACCGCCTCCTGCATTCTCAGCGAAGTTCCCTTTCCCGCTATTGCCGTATGTGAAACCACTGTCGAAGCGGTGGTGATTCCGGCCGGGGACGTTCAGAAATGGTTATCCGAATCGGTAACATGGCGGAACTACATCTTCGGGCTGGTCGCCACCCGACTGACCAACATCATCAATGTGGTCGAGGACGTGGCGTTCAGGCGCATGGACAAACGCATTGCCGAGCACCTGTACAAAAGAACCGACAGTACCAGCCATCTCCTGCTGGCAACCCACCAGGAGATCGCCTCCGAGCTCGGCACATCGAGGGAAGTGGTCAGCAGAATCCTGAAGGAGTTCGAGCTGGAAGCTATTATCAAAGTGACGCGCGGCGCCATCGAACTCCTCGACCCGAAAAAACTCGACCAGAGACGATGCGAAATATAACAGGAGCGTAACTACTCACCCGACCTGCAAGCGATTGGCCTGACTTGTTGGCCGATCTTGATCCAGCCATCGTGTGAGGCCGCTCCTGGGCATCCCTGCCCCCGCGGCATTAGTGAATCCGTTCACGTCGCCGGCAAGGCAGGCCAATCACCCCGTGAGTAGTTACACAGGACCAACCGCCGCAACCCCTGTGTGACTTAGTCACAGACATCGCCAGATCAATGACCTATCCTGCACCACTGTGAATGGGGCGCGGCCCCGGATAGAAACTGACTTGACGGGAGATTGAGATGAAAAAGAATGTGGGTAGTATCGACAGAGGACTTCGGGCAGTGGTCGGCATCGGACTGGTAGCCTGGGGTATTGCAACCCAGAACTGGTGGGGCGCCATCGGTATCATCCCCTTGTTCACCGCGGCTATCGGCTGGTGTCCGGCCTATCTGCCGTTTGGCCTGAGCAGCTGCAGGACCAAACCCTAAAGACCACTCAGCGGGGTATTGCCGCTCAACCGGAGGGCAATACCTTGCTCGGCCAGGATCGGATAACCGCCTGCACCAGCGTTGCCAGCGGAATCGCAAAAAACACCCCCCAGAACCCCCAGAGTCCGCCGAATACCAGGATCGCCACGATAATGGCCACGGGATGGAGATTCACCACCTCGGAGAACAACAACGGCACCAGGACGTTGCCATCCAGCGCCTGGATCACCAAATAGGCGACACTGAGCCAGATAAAGTCGTTACCCCAGCCCCACTGGAACCAGGCAATCAGGATCACCGGAAAGGTGACTACCGCCGCGCCTATATAGGGGATGATGACCGAAAGCCCCACCAGTACCGCCAGCAGCATGGCATACTGCAGCCCCATGAAGGTGAAGGTGAAGAAGCTGACCGAACCGACGATGATGATCTCCCAGAATTTGCCGCGCACATAATTGGCAATCTGCTCATCCATATCCCGCCATACGGAGCCGGCAAATGTCCGGTTTCGTGGTAGCAGACCGAGCGCCCAGTCGAGAATGATCCGCTTGTCCTTGAGAAAGAAAAACACCAGCAGCGGCATTAGGATGAGATAGACCAGCAGGGTGATAATCCCCACCACCGAGGAGAGGGAGAGGGAGACCACCCGTTGACCAAAGGTGGCGATCTCACCCCGCAGTAGGGTGAATATCTCCTGCACCTGCGCGGCCGAGATGATATCCGGGTATCTTTCCGGTAGCCGCATCAACAGCTTCTGACCCTCGCCAATCATCGTGGGAATCTGCTGGAACAGCTGCGTCACCTGACGTGAGAGTCCAGGCAACAGCACAAACAGGATCAGAATGACAAACAGCAGAAAGGCGATAAACACGACCAGCACCGCGCTAAACCGCGGCGCCCCCATGCGCTCGATTTTCCCAACCAGCCCCTCCAGCAGATAGGCGATCACCGCACTCGCCAGGAGCGGGGTAAGCATCTCCCCCATGGTGATGATGATGGCAAAGCAGGCCACCAGAAACAGGGCAAGAAAAATCACCTCCGGATCGGAAAAGTGGCGCTTGAACCAATCTGTCAGTAAATGCATCCGGATAGACCTATCGAGGGTTCTTGTTATTGCTCGCGCTGTTTTGAGACAAGCTCCCGGTGATGGCGCTGAAACAACTCCTCCAGATCGTCGATCACTTCATTGGCGCTGCGGCCGTGCATGATATGCGCCGTCATCAGGGAGGAGGTTTCCGTCAACAGGGCGGGCCTGTCCAGCATGTGATAACTCTCGGAAAGTCGTTTGATTGCCGCAACGACGCTCTCGACCTCGGGTCGGGGGATCGGCTTCGGTTCCAGCGCGGGCGGCTGCCCGGCGGTTTCGGGAACCGGCCCGGAACGCTGCAGCAGAAACTCGGCAAATGCCAACAGGCTCAGTTTATCCTGTTCACTCAGCGCCGAATACAGCTTAAGCAACTTCCGGTTGTCATCCGAAAGCTTCTGCCTGGGTAGCAACATAATCAGTCTATACTGTCGCTCTTGTGCGCTTCGCAGTACTTCTGCGCGAACTCCAGCAACTCCTCCATGACCCGGGCACGGAATTTTTGCTTCTGGTGGACAAATGAGAAGGGTCTCTCCAGTCCCGGCTCTAGGTTGATGGCCACCAGCGTACCCAACTTCAGCTCCTTCTGAATGGTCGCCCGGGAGACCACGGAGATGCCCATACCCGCTTCCACGGCACCCTTGACCGCTTCCGGGCTCCCTAACTCCATGGAGATATTCAACTCCTCGACATTCTCCTTGATCTGGGCAAGATATTCATTAATCACCTCCCGGGTTCCCGAGCCCTCTTCCCGGCAGATGAAGGGATATTTGACCAGATCCTCGTACGTCAGCGTACTGCGCTGCGCCTCGGGATGGGCGGGCGGGACGATGGCCACCAGTTGATCCACCTTGCAAATATCCACCACCAGGTTTTTATTGGCCACGGGGGCTTCAACCACACCCAGGTCTATCGTGTTGTTCTCCACCATGGAGACAATACCCTCGGTATTGGAGACCTTCAGGTGGATATTGACATCCGGATACTTCACCTTGAAGTCACCCAGTAACGCCGGCAGCATATATTCGGCGATGGTGGTGCTCGCCCCGATGGTGAGGGAGCCACTGATCTCCCCGGTCATAGCACGGACGGAATTTTCCATCTCGGCGTAGAGTTCAAAAATCTTGGCCGCATATTCGTAAACATGCGCCCCCGCCTCGGTCAGGCTGATGCGATTATGCGTGCGGTCAAACAGGCGGGTATTGAAATAATCCTCCAGCTGCCTGACCTGAAAGGTCACTGCCGGCTGGGTCATATGAAGAGATTCAGCCGCCTTGGTGAAGCTGAGCAACCGTGCCACGGTATGAAACACCTGAAGTCTGCGATCGGCCATGTGGTATCCCCATAGATACGATTGGTAATAAAATCTTTTTATAGCATACAAATCCTTGAAAAGGCGAATTATTTTAGAACATGGTAATTCTTTAAAGTAATCGGAAGGGCATCCCGCTCTCCCGACCGGTTGCATACTCCGAACAGCACCTCCAATTGCACGACATTAGCGCGCTTTTCAACCCCCATCCAGTAGTGAGCGCAAGGCGTTTTCGATGGCCCCGGGCACCCGGATCATAGCCGTGAAACTGTACCTCCCGGTGCGTTCCAGATCGGGAAAATCCAGCGGCAGCCGGAATCGCGGGTGCAAGACAAAAACCTCTCCCTGACGCACCACCAGGGTATAGGGGAAACGCGGCGTATGTTTTAACGGCCGGATATCCACGGCGGAGATGATGGCCCGGTCACCGCCCTCCCCCTCGGTCAGGGAGAGACCAAACAGGGAGATGGCCGCCCCGGAAATATCAACCCTGAAAACCGGGCTTATGCCGCCTTTGCGGGCGGCCAACCCCCGTTCCACCGCTTCAAGGGCCTGGGCGTGACTGCCGAATCGGCCCAGGTGCAGGAAGTCATCAAACTGCTCCATGCCGGACGCATAACGATAGCTGGCCAGCGCTGCCGCCGACAGCCCCTTCGACCCGAAGGTCTCCTGTTCACCCAGGATACGCTTGAGCTGCGATCTCACCGGATCAAGATCGCCACTTATCCTGAAGGCGTACTGCTGATAGGCCGGATTGGTGTAGGCGACCTGGAGTTTCCCTTCAACCCGGGTGATACCGATCCGCTGGGGGAGCGCAAACAGCGCCCCCACCTCCTGCCGCGCCAAGCGCTTCAGGTACGCATTGGTAACCACCAGCACGTGTCGATCGGCAACGGGGGAGTATTCACCCAACAACTGAAACCCAGCGGCCGTCAACGCCTCCTTCAACTCAATAACCGTCTTCACCATATCACCCTGCACATTGGACGACAGGACATAGGGACGCAGCAGGGCATCAGCGGCCAATGAAGAGGACGTCAGACCCCAGACGATTACTAACCGGGAGAAAATTCTGCATAGTGCCGAGAGAGTCATTCCATTACCCGCTTCGATAAATTTCACCACATCATGCACCCATCATCCGATGAGATCGAACTTTTCCATCGGTCGGACAAACGCCGCATCCATTTTTGTGCTCCACATCAATACCGGGCTAACCCACCGCCGGGATATGATATGCAGGGCTGTTTCAAACAGTTGTGTAATTAAAAGCAGGATGCTAAATTTCGTCGGATAATAATATAAACGGTCGAACTCCGCCCCCTAATAATATCGGCCGCCAGATCTAGGGATATGATCGAATTTTACTTACAGGCCATACAGGGCCGTGGACCAACTTACGGGGAACCCAAATGATGAAGAAACTTGCGCTTGTCTCGGCAATCTCCCTGGCTGCTAGCGGTCAGGCGATAGCGGCGGGCTATAAAATTCCGGAAAACTCCATCAACAGCATGGCGCTTTCCGCCGCCTATGTCGCCAATGCCCATGGCGCCGACGCCGCCTATTACAATCCCGCGGCGATGGTATACAACGCCCCAGGCGCCAGTCTGGAGGCGGATCTGACCCTGGTGCACCTCACCAGCATCAATCTCACCAGCGGTGCACTGGCGCCGGATTCGACCAAGGTGGAGAATATTCCCGTCCCCTCCTTCCACTATGTCAGTCCGGCAATGGGCGATTTCCGTTTCGGTCTTTCCGCCGTGGTACCGGTCGGTCTCACCAAGCGCTGGAAAGGTGGCGTCGGGGCATTTGCCGAAGAGTTCACGCTGGAAACCCTGGAACTGAACCCCTCGGTCGGCTATCGCGTCAACGACCGGTTTTCGGTCGGTGCGGGGGTGCGGGTGATCTACAGTGACGGCGTGGTCAGAAGCAATAACGGCGCCGGCACATCGCGCGATCTCACCGGAGATTCATTCGATTTCGGCTACAACCTGGCCGTGCATTTCAAGGCCACGGACCGACTCGCGCTGGCGGCCACCTACCGCTCGAAGATAGACCTGACCGTTGAGGGGGATGCGAACCTGCTGGTGGGTGGCGTATTCAGCTATAACGGACCGGCGGATGTCGAGATTCCCGCGCCGGCCGCCCTGAATCTGGCCGCGGCCTACGACATCAACGACCGGACCACGCTCGAATTCGTCTATGAACGCAACTATTGGTCGGCGTATGATCAACTGGACTTCAACTATGCGTCCAGCATCAATCCGATAATAAACGGTGTTTTCGGAACCCCGTTGATCAAGGACTGGAGCGACAGCAACACCTACCGCATCGGCCTGACCCATCGGGTGAATCCGAAGTGGACGGTGATGGCCGGATTTGCCTACGACGAGACACCGGTACCGAAACAATTCGTCGGTTATGAGCTGCCGGACTCGGATGCCAAGATCTTTTCATTCGGCGCCAAATACAACTACTCGGACAAACTGACCGTCGGCGCGGCGTTGCTGTACGACCAGAAGGATGAGTTGACCATACCGCCTGGCGTCAACGCGGAGGCCAGCAACACGCTGCTCGGGGGCGCCACCTTTGAAGACGCCCGCGCCTATCTCTTTACCGTGGGGCTGGAATACAAGTTCTAGACAAACACCCATCCCTGGACATAACTACTCCCCCGGCCTGCAAGTGATTGGCCTGGCTTGTTGGCCGATCTTGATGGCGCCTCGAATCCGGCCCCTTTTTCAGATTCAAGCCTGCCCTTGTCTGAGCGAAGCGAGTTTGGGCAGGCGCTGAAAATGGGGCCGGATTCGAGGAAACAAGCCATCACGTGAGGCCAGCAAGGCAGGAGAATCACTCCGTGAGTAGTTACCCCTGGACAAAAAAGGCCGCACTCCGAGGAGCGCGGCCTTTTTCATTTGACAACAGACGCTTTAGATATAGAGACAGATATCGCTTTCGCCGGCAAATTCGAAGAAACGGGCGGCGCCCGCATATTCGAGTCCGTCGATGAAATCGGCAGTATCCAAATCAAACAGATCCACGGTCATCTGGCAGGCGATCAGCTTGACCTCCGCCTCCTGACACAGCTCGCGCAGCTCTTCGAGACTGGCGACACCTTTGTCGGCCATCTTCTTTTTCATCATCATGGTCATCACGGACTGCATGCCCGGCAACGCCGTGCCCAGAACCGGGAACCATTTGTCCATGCCCAGTGGCATCGGCATGCCCGGATTACCCAGCGGGGTCACCTGCAGGTCCAGTTTCTTGCGCAACAGCTGAAGGCCGTAAAAGGTGAAGAAAATCTCCACTTCATAGCCAAGCGCGGCGGCCGTTGATGAAAGAATAAAGGGCGGATAGGCCCAGTCCAAAGAACCTTTGGTGGCGATAATGGCTAATTTTTTCGTTTCCATCTGAAAATCCTCCAGTGGATGAGGCTTGATCCGGTCGAACGGATCAGGACTTTTTGATCAGAAAGTGGAATTTGCCGCCTTCTTCGCGAGACTCCAGCAGCGAGTTACCGGTCTGCTTGGAAAACGCCTCGAAATCTTTGACCGAACCGGGGTCGGTTGCAATGATGTGCAGAATTTTGCCGGACTCCATCGCGGTCAGACTCTTCTTCGCGCGCAAAATGGGCAGCGGACAATTCAGGCCGCTTGCATCCAATTCGTCGTCAAAATCAGCCATGGTAAACCTCCAGAATATTGTGTTTCGTTGTAAGAAAATCAGTCGTACCTTATATTCTAATTGTCAACCAAACGCAAGCCTGCTCCCTGAATGACAGCTGATCCGTGCGTCGTCCTGATGTCTGGTTGAAACCGCGGAATCGCGTTCCTTGTTACGATAAAATCACCCGTTGGCAACTATACGATAGCCGTTGCGTGCCCAGTCGATGATGCCTCCACGCAGGTTGATCACGTTATCGAACCCCTGCTGCTTCAGATACATACAGGCATGATAAGAGCGGGCACCACTGCGGCAGTAGAGCACTATCTCCTTGTCCGGTGACAGTTCCGTGATCTTGAGTGGGATCAGATGCATCGGCAGATGGGTCGAGCGCGGCAACATGCCACCCACTACCTCTGCCTCGCTACGGATATCCAGCAGATAAATATCTTCATTGGCCGCCAGTTTGCTTTCGAGCTCCTGGGAATTGATCTCTTTAACCACGGGTCGCACTCTTGTGATGATTAACCTAGTTATTTAGTATATTATAAATTTGCTAATATATACAAGCCAAGGGTGGTTATTGTTCCACTCCGGACCACATGTTAGAGTTCCGCCTCATCGCGCTGGACAGGGCATTCAGGCTCACGCACTCAAACACCGCTTACGAAGGTAACCGATGGATTTCTTTCCCATTTTCCTCGATATAAAAAACGGCACAAGTCTGGTGGTTGGCGGGGGTAACGTGGCCGCCAGAAAAGTGGCACTGCTATTGAAGGCACAGGGTAAGATCCGGGTCATTTCACCCGAACTCTGTTCCGACTTGACGGCCACAGTGGAAAAAGGGCTGATTGAGCACGTCGCTCGGGAGTTCCAGAGTCAGGACCTGGATGACACCTGCCTGGTCATTGCCGCCACCGCCGATCCGCAGGTGAACCGGCAAGTCTCCGAAGCGGCCCGCAGCCGCCATCTGCCGGTCAATGTGGTGGATCAGCCGGAGCTCTGTACCTTTATCACGCCCTCGATCATCGACCGCTCCCCGGTGGTTGCCGCCATCTCGACCGGCGGGGCCTCACCGGTACTGGCGCGCATCATCCGCAGCCGGCTGGAGACCCTGATTCCCGCGGGTTACGGTCGCCTGGCCGAGTTGGCCAATCGTTTCCGTGACCGCGTCAAGGCCCGTTTCCAGGACCCCACGGATCGCCGTCTGTTCTGGGAAAAGGTGTTACAGAGCGGGGTCGCTGAGCGGGTCTTCTCCGGTCATATGGAAGAGGCGGATGCCGGCATGGAGCGGGCGCTGGAGAGTACCGAATCCAGTGGAGGCATGGGCGAGGTCTATCTGGTAGGCGGGGGACCGGGCGATCCGGACCTGCTCACCTTCCGTGCCCTGCGCCTGATGCAGCAGGCCGACGTGGTGGTCTATGACCGGCTGGTCGCCGCGCCTGTCCTGGAACTGACCCGGCGCGACGCCGAGCGGATCTACGTCGGCAAGGAACGGGATCATCACGCCATGCGCCAGGAGGAGATCAACCAGCTGCTGGTGGATCTGGCAAAAAAAGGCAAGCGGGTGGTCCGCCTCAAGGGGGGCGACCCCTTCATCTTCGGCCGCGGCGGCGAGGAGATCGACACCCTCTCGGCGGAAGGCGTGCCGTTTCAGGTGGTACCCGCCATTACCGCGGCCTCCGGCTGTGCCGCCTATTCCGGCATTCCCCTGACTCACCGGGATTACGCGCAGTCCGTGACCTTCGTTACCGGGCACCTGAAAGACGGCACCATCAATCTCAACTGGGGACAGCTCGCCCAACCGCGCCAGACCGTGGTGTTCTATATGGGGCTGGTGGGGCTGCCGGTGATCGTCCAGAAACTGATCGAACATGGGGTATCGCCGGAAATGCCCATCGCCCTGATCCAACAGGGCACCACCGAAAAACAGAAGGTCTTCACCGGCACCCTGAGCAGCATCCAGGCAATCGTCGATCGGGAACGGCCCAAGCCCCCCACCCTGATCATTGTCGGCGAAGTGGTGCAGCTTCAGGATAAACTGAGCTGGTACAAGACGCCTGACGTTCCCCGAAGCGGCGCCACCTCCCCGGTCGGCCCCGCCCTCGGCTGAACGCGGCAGCCAGGACCCTGAGGATCAACCCACGAGTCAGCAGACCATTGGTATTATCATGAATAACATGCCCCCCATTCCCGGAAACCCCTATCTGCCGGCACCGCTGGCACTTCCGCTCAGCCTGGTACCGGGTACCACCTACAGTCAGGTGATGGTCAAGCTGCTGAACCGACTGTTTTCCCCGGAGCTGGCGGATGGCGAGCTGGACTTTCTGGAAGGCAAGGTGATGCGTGTGGATGTACTGGACGCCCGACTCCATTTCAGCATCACCCTGCGGGACGGTGTCCTGGCCGCTGCGGAGAACAACAGGCCGCATGACCTGAGCATCGAGGGATCGATTTACGATTTCCTGCTGCTTGCCACCCGGCGTGAAGATGCCGACACCCTGTTTTTCAATCGCCGTCTGCGGCTCGGCGGCGACACCGAACTGGGGCTCTACGTGAAGAACTTCCTCGACGCCCTGGAGTTGGACGAACGCATCGGCCCGTTCCTGAAGCTGATGAACGGCGTCACCACCCTGATCGGACGGATCCCCACCCTGCCACGACCCAGACTGCCGAAGCCGAGGCTGCCTTTTCCCGGTCTGGGACGCCGTAGCCGGTAACCGCCTCCCCCTATAGCAAAGGAGGATACAAGCCATCATGTGAGGCCGGGAAGGTAGGCCTATCACCCCGTGAGTAGTTACAGGAGGAGGAGACTTCCATCCAGGCTATGAACCGGACTCGTGCCGCAAGTATATGGCGGGGAGGAGCCAGCCGACGGCGCCCATGGGACGCCCTGTGACTGGCTTTGGGGCCTTCACATCAGACTTTCGGCCGCCGCCTGGGCCCGGTTCTCCATCCCGGCCGCCCCGTGCCAGTAGCCGTTGCACGAACCCACCGGGACCAGCCGTTCCAGCTTCTCGCAGGCGGTTATCAGGTCGATCTCGCCCTTGATGCAGCCACTGAACAGCCCTACCACCTTTGCGGTGTGATTGGCCTGGGGACTGATGCGCAGCACATCCACACCCAGTGCCCGGACCTGCTCCAGCTCCGGGAGCAGGTTGAAGGTATGCGCCGACTGGGTCTGGATGCCGTTCAGGGCGAGGAAGCGGGTATCGTCCTGCGCGGCCAGGGTCAGCCCATCCGGAAAGTCCAGGCAGCGATACTGACAGTCATCTTTCGGCAGATTGAAGGCACGGGCGGTAAAGCAGCGCGCTGAATAGGCCAGCGGCAGCCGGCCAAAGGCGAACAGCTCGGTCTCCACCCCCGCCGGCCTCCGCTCCTGCATGGTCTGCAGGGTCTGGCTGGAGAGTTCGACCGGAAACACCCAGCGCCTGAGGCCCTGCCGCGCCAGCAGACTGAGGGTCCGGTCGTTATAAATATTCACGCTATGGCCCGCGACGAAGGGCTTGCCACGCATCAGCTGCACCGCCCCCATGTCATTGGCTTCAACCATATGCACGCCATTCTCGCACAAGCGCCGCAGCCGCTTCAGCTCAGACTCCGCCTCCAGCAGCGCCAGGGTGGAGAACACCACCTCTTTCCCCGCCGCGGCCAGTCGTTCGGCCAAAGAAAACCAGTCGTCGGTGCGCATCAGGTTACGTTTGGAACAGATCGTCTCGCCCAGATAGATGATATCCACCGGTGCGGCCGCCATCTCTTCGTAGAAGTCGAGCAGTTGGTCCTTTGCCCAATAATAAAGCACGGGTCCGAGCGAGAGTTTCGGCTGTGTATGCATAATGGTAGAGACCTTCACTGCCAGGGGCGACTATAGGCGCCAAGAGTGGTTTGCGTCCCTTCCGATACCTTGCCCAGTTCGGCCATCCACGCGGCCTGAGGGCGGTAGTTTTGCGGATCCCGTTCACAGGCATCCAGCGCCGCGCGCCAGACTCTGGCCACCTGCTGGACATAGACCGGGCTGCGCTGGCGTCCCTCAATCTTGATCGCCACGACACCGGTGGCCTGAAGCTGGGGCAGGAGTTCCAGGGTGTTCAGGCTGGTCGGCTCTTCCATAGCGTGATAGGTATTGCCGCCGACCCGGAAACTCCCCTTGCAGAGCGTGGGATAACCGGCATTCTCGCCCTTGGCGAAACGGTCGATCAGGACCCCGCCCAAGCGGGTCTCCAGACCCTCCGGGGTCTCGCGCCACTCCACATGACTGGCCGGCGAACAGGCGCCATAGGTGTTGGGCGAGCGGCCGGTGGCATAGGAGGAGAGAATGCAGCGCCCCTCCACCATCACACAGAGACTGCCGAACCCAAACACCTCGATCTCGACCGGGCTGTTGTTGACCACATGCTCCACCTGACTAAGGGAGAGTACCCTGGGCAGTACGGCGCGGCGGATACCGAAGTTCTCCTTGTAGAACTGCAACGCCTCGTAATTGGTGGCTGAGCCCTGAACCGAGAGGTGCAGTTTAAGCTCCGGATAGCGATTTGCCGCATAGTCCATGACCCCGATATCCGCGGCGATCATGGCATCCACCCCCAGCTCGGCTGCCTGATCCACCGCGTTCTGCCAGCGGCTCCAGCCATCCGGCTGGGGGTAGGTATTGAGTGCCAGGAACACCTTCACCCCGCGCTGGTGGGCATAGCGGATACCCTCCGCGATCTTGGCCGGGCCAAAGTTCAGACCGGCAAAATGCCGGGCATTGGTATCGTCACGAAATCCGAAATAGACGGCATTGGCACCATTATCCACCGCGGCCTTGAGGGAGGGCAGATTTCCGGCAGGGCATACTAATTCCATCGATCAGACTCCTGGTATCGATCTTTAATCCAAAATCAATCGGTTGCGCATTTCCTGCAGTTTTTCTAAGTTAATTATCCCTTCCCCAACACCATACAGACAACCCCTAATTAGTACGGGTTTAATCATCGACAGAGTCTTTGACTCAGGCTATGTCATCTAAACACGCAACTGCTTGTAAAAGTGGATCTGACTGCTTGATTGACGGGTGTCCGTGGCCATGGGTGAGGCAAGCGTAGCTTCGCGCGCAGCCGAACACTGAAGCAGATGTGCTGCGAGGCCGGAACGACCACGGCAAGCCCCCAGGAGGAGTGGTACAGGGATGTACCGTTTACGTAGCCGAGGATGCAATGGGTTTACGACATCCCGGCAAGCAAGCAGGCAGATCCTTGCCCCGCTGCTCAGGGTTAGATGACGTCATACTGGTCTGTGGTGGCGCCCGTCTTGGCCTGGGCGACGGTTACCGGTATGCTTCGCAGCCATTACCGGCCAGCTTCGGACGCCATGCTCTACTACTGGATCAAAACCCTGCATGTCAGTACGGTGATTTTCACCATCGGTTTTTTCACCCTGCGCTTTGCCTGGATGTTGCAGCGGTCACGCCTGTTCAACCACCGCTGGGTCAGGTGGATATCCCAGGTCAATGACACCCTGCTGCTGCTGGCCGGGATCGGCCTGGCGGTGATGAGCCGGCAATACCCGTTTGCGGCCCCCTGGCTGACGGCCAAGCTGGCCGCCCTGCTGCTCTATATCGTGCTGGGGATGTTTGCGTTCAGATGGGCCCGTTCGCGGCGTAGCCGAACCCTGTTCGGCTTGCTGGCCCTGCTTAGCGTGGCCTATATCGTCTCGGTCGCCCTGACCCGCAACCCCCAACCCTGGGGAGATTGGTTTGGCTAGCGACCGATCCGCGGAGGAATCAATGCTCGGCGATCTCTCTCAGACCGTCCGGATCCAACAGGCGCAGGCGTTTGTGGCGCAGCTGAATCAGGCCAATTTTCTGAAACCGCGTCAGCACCCGGCTGACCGTTTCACTCGCCAGCCCGAGATAACTGCCGATATCGCTTCTCGACATGCCGATCTGAAACTCTGCCTGGCGCATGCCGCGCGAATACAGACGCTTGGTCAGATTGAGCAGAAATCCGGCAAGACGCTGATCCGCACTCTGGTGGATCAGTGCGGTGATCAGTTGGTGGTTGAACGCCACCTCGGCACTCAACATGCTGATAATGCCCCGCTGCAACTCCTCCAGTAGGTACCCGGTGTCCGCGAGTGACTCCATTCGCAACTCACAGACGCTGCTGTCCTGCAGTGCGCGGGCGGTATAGGGGTATCGCTGGCTGGAGAGACCCTCCATGCCGATCAGCTCGCCGATCAGGTGAAAACCGACCACCTGATCATGACCGGAGACTTTGGGAATGTAGGTCTTGAAAGACCCAGATTTGACGGCAAAAACCGACCGGAACGAATCGTCTTTGAGAAAGATCGTCTCCCCGCGGGCCACCTGGCGACGCCGCAGCAGCACCCCTTCTGGCACATGACTCCCCTCCTCGGCATACTCAAGGATGGAGCACATCGGGTCCATGCCGCAATCCTGGCAGGCCACTTCACCGGCCGCCAGTTTTTCCGGTACCCTTCTACGCCCAATATGAGGAATCTGTTTCTTCAGTTTTTCCATTCGTCCATCGTTGTCCGGTCGCTGATGGTTCAACATATCCTGCCAAAAATATGGCAATAATTATACAAGGTCTAGCAGTAATTCTTATTCACCGCCATGGGTTGCGGTAAATTGCCCTCACCCGGTGTCGGCATGAATTTCCCGCCGGAGGACAGCATGACACCCTGCCAGTGCCACCTGAACAGGGTGCCGTTTTGCTGACAAACGTCAGACCGTAGCTTACTTGAATAACGCTTCCACGGAAAACCCATCCTTTTCCAGGATGCCACGCAGGCGCTTCAGGGCATCCATCTGAATCTGTCGGACCCGCTCCCGGGTGACCCCCAGTTCATTGGCTACCTGCTCCAGGGTGGCGTTTTCATAGCCGTGCAGCCCAAACCGCCGCTCCACCACCTCACGTTGCTTATCATTCAGCTTGTTCAACCAATCATCCAGATTCGCGGTCATCCCCTCGCTCTGCAGGCTGTCGGAAGGGTCTTCCGACTGCACATCCGGGATGGTGTCGAGCAGCGGTTTATCGGCATTCTTGCCGAACGGCGTGTCAACGGAGGTGATCCGCTCATTCAAGCCCAGCATGTGCTTGACTTCATCGATCGGCTTGTCGAGCAGTTCCGCTATCTCATCGGCGGTCGGCTCATGGTCCAGTTGCTGGGTCAGGGTTCGTGCCGCACGCAGATAGACATTGATCTCCTTGACCACATGAATCGGCAGGCGAATGGTGCGCGTCTGATTCATGATCGCCCGTTCGATGGTCTGCCGGATCCACCAGGTGGCGTAGGTTGAGAAGCGGAATCCCCGTTCCGGATCGAATTTTTCCACCGCCCGAATCAGACCCAGATTTCCCTCCTCTATCAGATCGAGCAGGGCAAGGCCGCGATTCATGTAGCGTCGGGCAATCTTTACCACTAATCGCAGATTACTTTCGATCATGCGTTGTCGGGCGGCGATATCGCCTTTCTGCGCCAGCCGGGCCAGCATCACCTCCTCTTGCGCGGTCAGCAGTTTTGAACCACCAATTTCACTCAGATAGAGTCGCGTTGCGTCCATCTGGGCAGATTGACCGACCGCATCTTCACTCTCGGATATAATTTTTACATCCTTTTCCGCAGGCCGCTTCGTCCTTGTCGTGGTTCCCGGGGATGCCGGCAAGCCGGCATTCCCTACACTCTCCTTATCCAACTGCCGTTTGACCATAAAAATCCTCCTGTCAAATCTCCGCGGACCGACCGATGAGTAAATCATCGGTCTCGCGGCAACAGCTTCAGTGGATCAACAGGCGCACCATTACGTCTGATCTCAAAATGAAGCATGGGTTTTCCATTTCCATCACTGCCCATTTCCGCAATACGTATCCCCTTCTTTACCGTATCACCTTCTTTAACATGGATTTTTTTATTGTAACCGTAGGCGCTGAGAAAATTTTTGTTGTGTTTGATGATAACCAGCCGCCCGTATCCAATCAAACCACTTCCTGCGTAGACCACCTTGCCTGTCTCCGCTGCGTTGACCGAGGCTCCATATTGCCCCTCGATCTTCACCCCTTTTCTCACCGGATCGCCTTTGACAAAACGCTCTACCACTGGACCTTTTGTTGGCCATAGCCAATGTAACTTTAGATCCCTACCACCGTTTTGTGCTTCAGTCTGGCTTGATGATACTCCCTTTGGCGGCAATCTGGATACCTGCTTACCAGATACTACCGGTTTATTCGGTCGAGCGGCACCTGTCGATTGTGGGGTTTTTGTCGAAACCCGACGGACCACCCGTTTTCGAGGTGCGGGCACCAGACTCAAGCGCTGGCCTGGATAGATGGTATAAGGGTGCCCGATTCCGTTCCAGCGGGCAATGGAGGTGTAATCGATGCCGAAACGCCAGGCGATGGAGTATAGGGTGTCGCCTTGCGCTACCCGGTAGGCCGCGGGTCTGGCGCCGACGTGCTGCGGTGGCGGGTGGTCACGGGAAACCACCGGCGCCCTCACCGGGGCGCCGCACCCGCCCAGACTTCCGGTCAACAGCAATACGATCAGGCAGTCACGAACCCTCCTGGCGGCCTTTGCCCGCGGACCCGGCGCAATAAACCGGATGTCGTTGCAGCCGATCCGGAGACCGATCATTTTGCCATACGCCTTACCTGTCAATATTACGCCTGCTCCTGGTTTGCCGCGCTGCTCCTGCCAAAGACTACTGGGATAGCTTGACCCAGGTGACGGCCAGGCCGATCAGCAGCACCGAAGTCCAGCCAATCCTATCAATATATTTATGCAGTGTACCCTCCATACGTTCACCGCCCCAGGCCATCAGGCCGGCCACCAGGAAGAAGCGTGCGCCGCGCCCGATAAAAGACGCCAGGATAAAGGGCAACAACGCCATCGAGATGACCCCGGCAGAGATGGTGAACAGTTTGTAGGGAATGGGCGAGAATCCGGCCAGGAAGATCGCCCAAAAGCCCCACTCGCCAAACCACTCCCGCACCTGCAGATATTTGGGAAAATAGCCCGCTCCCCGAAGCAGGGGTTCGATCAGCTCAAAGGCGAACAGGCCGATCAGATAGCCCAGCAGCCCCCCCAGGACGGATGCCACCGTGGTCAAAGCGGCGAAGTTCCACGCCTTGTCGGGATTGGCCAGGGTCATCGGCGCCAGCATGACATCGGGGGGGATGGGGAAAAACGAGGATTCGGCAAAACTGAGCCCGGCCAGGTAGTGCGGGGCATGGCGATGGCGCGACCACTGGAGCACACGCGTATACAGACGGGAAAAGAGTTTCATCAGAGCGTGCCCCCCAGCAGCGGGACGAAAACCACCTGTTCGAGCAGCTCCTTCTCATAGCCGGTCCGGGTGCGGATCACCCGCACCAGGACCTGCTCGGAGCGATTGCCGATGGGCAGGATCATACAGCCTCCGACACGCAGCTGTTCCACCAGCGCCAGGGGAATGCCCTCCGGGGCCGCGGTGACCAGTATGCCGTCGAATGGCGCATATTCAGGTAGCCCCATACCCCCGTCGCGATGCTGCAGACGGATATTCCGGATATGCAGCTCCTGGAAGCGTCTTCTCGCCTGCAGGTGCAATGATTTGATCCGCTCCACGCTATAGACCCGTTTTACCAGCCGCGACAGGATCGCCGTCTGGTATCCGGAACCGGTACCGATCTCCAGCACCGTCTCCATCGACGCCACTTCCAGCAGCAGTTCGGTCATCCGGGCCACGATAAACGGCTGGGAGATGGTCTGGCCCTGGCCGATGGGCAGTGCGGTATCCTCATAGGCCCGACTGGCGAGCGCCTCATCCACGAAGATATGACGCGGTGTATGGCGGATGGCGTCGAGGACGGCGCGGTTGCCGATGCCTTCATCCCGCAGGCGCTGTATCAACCGCTCCCGGGTGCGCTGTGAGGTCATGCCGATGCCGCGGTGCATGGTACTGCTCATCGCCCCAGCCTGCTCAGCCAGTCACCCAGGCGATCGATATCGGCATGCCGGGTCAGGTCCACCTGGAGCGGCGTGACCGAGACGTAGCCCTCCCTGATGGCATGAAAATCCGTGCCCGCACCGGCATCCTGCTCGAGGCCGGCCGGTCCCACCCAGTATATTGTGCGCCCCCGCGGGTCGGTGTCGCGCACTACCGGTTCGGCCCGATGACGATGGCCGAGCCGGGTGACCTGATAACCCTTCAGCTCCGCATAGGGGAGATCCGGTATATTCACATTGATAATGGTATCCGAGGCCAGGGGTTCCGCCTGCAGATGCTGAACCAGTTCCCGGGCGACCTGCGCCCCGGTGGCAAAATGCTTCGGTTCATGGGCATTCATGGAGAGGGCGATCGCCGGCAGACCCAGGAACCGTCCCTCGGTGGCAGCCGCCACGGTGCCGGAATAGAGCACGTCATCGCCCAGGTTGGCACCCGCATTGATGCCGGCAATCACCATGTCCGGCTCCTCATCCAGCAGGCCGGTGATGGCCAGATGGACACAGTCGGTCGGAGTTCCATCCACCCGGATAAAACCGTTATCCGCCAGTTCCGCGCGTATCGGATACTCCAGGGTCAGCGAATTGCTGGCCCCGCTGCGGTTGCGCTCCGGGGCTACCACGGTAATCTCGGCCAGGGCCGACAGCTCGGCCGCCAGTATCCTCAGCCCCGGGGCCAGGTAGCCGTCATCGTTACTCAGTAAAATCTTCATACAAAATCAAGGCACCAAATGCTCTGGTTCAAAGGCCAAACTATACTGGAAATGCCACAACTACTCGACTGGCAGCGTACGGTTCGCGGCATGGATTACCGGTATAGCGGCAGGATTGCCTAACAGTTGATCCCGGAATGGTATACTGGTTGCCGTAATGAATGGCGATGAACAGCAGAAACCGGGCGAAGTCGACCTCCTTTTCCAACAGGAGATGGATGGCGCCGTGCGCCATGAGCACGACAAGGCGACGCCCTACAAGCCCAGGTTGAAACCGCTACCGCTCCCGCCCAATCCCAAGGTGACGGGGGATGGACTGAGTGACGAGTTTACCGATCTCAATATCGAGACCGGCGAGGAGCTGGAGTTCGTCCGCCCGGGGATCCAACACCGCCTGTTTCAGGAACTGCGGCGCGGCAGCATCCCGCCCGAGGATATGCTCGACCTGCACGGCCTGCGGGTGGTGGAGGCGCGCCAGGCGCTGGCCGGTTTTCTGGCGCATGCCATCCGCCACCGGCTGCGGGTGGTGCAGATCATCCACGGCAAGGGCTCTCGCTCGGAAGACCGACAACCGGTCCTGAAACAGAAAATCAATCAATGGCTGCGACAACGCGATGAAGTGCTCGCCTTCTGTTCCGCCCCCCGGTTTGACGGGGGCACCGGTGCGGCCTATGTGCTGCTCTCGCGCAAGGGATCCAGGGATAGCGATTGACGGTAGTCGACACACTCCCTGAGTAGCGCGGTGGCGAAACAGCCCTTGGGCAGGCTGAAGTCCAACTCCAGCAGATCACCCTGCCGGCTCCAGACCAGATCGCTCACCGGTACCCGCAGGGCGCGCCGCTCCATCTGCAGTCCGAAGCCCTCCAGCCCCTCGCACCAGAACCGCTCCGGCAGCAGTACCGCCGACTCCAGCTCGGCCACCTCGGCCGTGACCATAGCCTCACCGCGCCCCCACAGGGGACCCGAGGGATGGATATCCATCTCCCGATGGCGCCGGCTTATCTCATCATCGACCGCAGCGGCCGGGAAACTGCTGCGCGTCCCATTCAGCATCATCCGTTCCCCGGCCAGCGGCCGGTTCCAGTTGCCGGCATCGACCCGGGCCGCCAGCACCTTGTTGAACAGCAGCGAGCGGGCCGCGGAGAGATAGAAACCGCGCTGCTCCCGCTTCACCCGCTTCAGCTCACCACTGAACAGGGCGCGGGCCGCTGCCAGGTTTGCATCATCCGTGCCGAAGCGCTGCTCGCCGAAATAGTTGGGTATCCCCTCGTGTGCGATACGCTGCAGGGTTGCATCCAGCGCCGCCTCATCCCCTTCAAACGCCCGCACCCGAATGCTGAACCGGTTCCCCTTCAATGCGCCGACGCGCAGCTTCCGGCTGTGTCTGGCGGTTTGCAGCACCCGGAATTCGCCCGATCCGATGGCGTCCCAGTCCGGCTCCGGTTTGCCGGTCAGGCGGATTGAAAACCACTGCCGGGTCACGGCGTGCCGATCCTTCAATCCGGCATAGCTGACATCCATGCGCGGGACGCCGGCAAAGCGGGCCAGCACGCCGGCTACCCAGGCGGTATTGCTGTCACGTTTCTCCACATGCAGCAGCAGATGCTCCCCTTCACCGTCCGCTTCCAGCAACGGGATCTCATCCACCACGAAGTCCTCGGGAGTGTGTCGGATCACCCCGCGACAACGGGGCGTCCCATAGGCAAAAGGCAGCAGTCTGTTCTCAGGTTCAGTCACGGTATCTGTTCAGGTGGTGAAAAATGACCATTCTAACCGAATCCGCGACTGCACGCCGAACCGATGCGGCGATCTCAGGCCGTCGGGTACACACTGTCGCAGGGCAACCGCAGCACGAATCGCGCACCACCACCCGGCGGGGACTCCACAAACAGCTCCCCGCCATAATTCTCCCTGATAATGAAGTAGGCGACGGACAGCCCGAGGCCGGTGCCCACCCCGATCGGCTTGGTAGTAAAGAAGGGTTCAAAAATGCGGTTGACCTGATCTTGCGGAACACCCGTCCCGTTATCCTCGACCTCCAGCCTGACGGCGGTGGATTCGCCGCGTATCCTGAGAATGAAGCGCGCCGCCTCCGGGGTGCGGGATTCGGCCATTGCCTGGGCTCCATTCTTCAACAGGTTGAGCAGCACCTGCTGAATCTGGCTGGACTCACAACAGACCAGCGGCAGAGCATCGTCGTATTCCCTGACGATCCCGATCTGTCTGAAATCAAAGCCCTCCTCCAGGCGGTAGCCGTTGGCCGCCAGTTCAAGCGACAGTTCCATCAGTTCGACCATATCGCAGGGTTGCAGATGGCGACTGCTTTTACGGCTGAAACTCAGCATATTGTCGACGATCTTCGCGGCCCGCTTTCCGGACTCCCGGATCCGCTCGATCATCTCATAGACCTTACGTTCATCGAGATAGCGTGTGACCGACTGCAGCGTCGTTCCGCACTCTGCCGCGGTCTTTCTGTTGGCGGGCAGATCCGCCCGGATCCGGTTCTGGATCACCTGGATATTCTGCAGTATGCCCGCCAGCGGATTATTGATCTCGTGCGCCATGCCGGCCGCCAGCCCGCCGATCGAGAGCATCTTCTCCGACTGGATCATCAACTCTTCAATACGTACCCGCTCGGTGACATCGTCCACCCGGATCACCGCGCCGTCGATGCCGTTGGTGGTTAGCGGATAGATGGTCACGTCATAAAGCCGGAGCGCCTCCCCCTCGACTGAGTTCAGACGCTGGTCGTGGGACGACAGGCCTTTGCGGATAGCGTCCCGTATATGCGTCATCTCTTGTGCCAGCAGGGGAAACACGGAGATCAGGTGGCGCCCTGCCGCCTGTGTCGCGGTGACCCCGGTAACCCGCTCCGCCTGCCGGTTCCACTGGATCACCCGACAATCCACATCCACACAGATCAGTGATGAGGGCATGGAGTCCACCACATTACCCAACAGATTGCGCAGCCGGTTGAGCTCGGCCTCCGCCTCCTCCTGCTGGCGGATGTGCAGGCGGTACGCGTCCAGCACCCGATTCCCCGTATCCACCAGCAGGCCGATCTCATCCTGCCGATGCCCCGGGGGCATGGCGATCCTGGCGTTGGAATTATCCTCGGGATTGATTGCGGCAAACGATGCGGCGGTCCTTATCAGCGGTTTGGTGAGGGTGAAGTAGAAAATCACACTCAGCAACAGCGCCAGCACCAGGATCCGGACGATGCCGAACAGCAGGATCAGTTCCGCCCGCTCAAAGAAGCCCGCCGTCACCAGATAGGGGTCGACCGACAGCGTCAGCATCCCCACCGGGCGTGTCCGCCCGGGCCACTCCAGCGGGAGCTGGTAGCTCTCACTGTCGCCCACCAGCCGGTTCGCTAAGTGGCGCAGGGGGGAGTCCACCCGTGGTCGCTCGGCCGTGGCCAGCACGCCACCGAGGTCATCCCTGAGCTCCGCCTTAAACACCGGGGGATATTCAAACAGGCCATTTACAACCTGCCGCGCCAGGGTGTCGTCCAGACTGTAGGCGGCCTGGGCCGCCGCCGAGTTCAGTAGCCGCAGTACCTGCTTGACCGTCTGATCCACATGCAGTTTTTCCTGCTCCAGATCAATCAGTATCTGATAGAGCGATAGGGCCAGACCAATGACGAACACCGTCATCACGGTGATCAATGCCTGTTTGTAGGTAAGGCTGTTTCTGCGTTTTATCCTCACCACGTCTCCGGATCGCTGACGGTCATGTTCCGTTCAAATGGATAGCGTTAGCGCTACTTTGTTAGATCGATTCAGGTTGGCTACGTTGGGCCTTCCACCCTGTAGTTCTCCGCACAGCACCAGCATCTGACAAAATAGAATCAGGTCGAAGCCCTTGCGTCTCCCCGGACCAGCAGTACCACGGCATAGCAGGCGATCCCCTCGCCACGGCCGGCAAACCCCATCCCTTCGGTAGTGGTCGCCTTGATGTTGATATTTTTTGGATCGCAGCGCAGATCAGTGCCCAGGAGCGCACGCATGGCATCGATGTGCGGACTGAGTTTTGGCGCCTGTGCCACCACAGTGATATCGGCATTGCCCAGCGTCCACCCTTCCGCTTCCAGCAACCCGGCCACCCGGACGAGCAGTTTGCGACTATCGATAGCCTTGTACTCGGCGCTGCTGTCGGGAAAATGAAAACCGATATCCCGCAACCCCGCGGCGCCGAGCAGCCCGTCACAGAGCGCATGGATCAGCACATCGCCATCGGAATGCGCCTCCAGGCCGAACGGGTGATCGATCCTCACCCCCCCCAGGATCAGGGGTCTGCCGGGGGCAAACCGGTGGGCATCATAGCCCTGGCCTATGCGCATCGCATCACCTCACGGGTTAAGTATGTAAAAACGCTCCCAAGCCCCGAACCGCCTTCGGGCGACAGGCAGCCTCGGCTACCATGAACTACTCTTTTATAACAGCTAATAAGAAGAAAGTGACCGTAGCGTTCCTCAATCAACCGGGAGGAGAGGAAGATGCCAAAAATGGACCCGTTATCCATCGAACAGCGCCAGCTACCCGACAGCTTCTACCAATGGAATCCGACCCTGGCCGAGTTACTGGCGGCGGAGGAGCATATCGAGCTGACCGACAAGCACTGGCAGGTCATTCACTTTCTGCGCGACCACTGCGATTCCCATGGAACCGGCTGCAGCGCGCGACTGCTGCTCAAGATCCTCAGCCGGCGATTCGGCAAGGAGGGCGGCAAACGCTATCTCTACACCCTGTTCCCGCGCGGACCCGTGGTGCAGGCCTGCAAGATTTCCGGCATCCCGCTGCCGCAATACGCCCTGGATCTCTCC
The DNA here is from genome assembly GCF_029017505.1 of Sedimenticola hydrogenitrophicus. Lineage (GTDB taxonomy): Bacteria > Pseudomonadota > Gammaproteobacteria > Chromatiales > Chromatiaceae > Sedimenticola > Sedimenticola hydrogenitrophicus_A. The sequence goes on along the minus strand of NZ_JAQGEI010000003.1, from coordinate 7,525 downwards.
TTCGGCAGCGTCCATTGAACCATGCCACCGGCGGGTCAACCGCCGCCCTGCCGTTCGAGAAAGAAACCGGCCAGCACCAGGTCTTCGGGAGAGGTGATCTTGATATTGTCGCTGCGCCCCGCAATCAGTAGCGGGGCCGCGCCTGAGCGCTCCATGGCGCTCGACTCATCGGTGACCAGCAGTCCGTCTTCACGAGCCCGTTCCAGTGCCTCACGCAAGGCGGCATAACGAAACATCTGCGGGGTGAACGCCCGCCAGAGTTGTTCCCGGGGGACGGTCTCCAGCACCCTGCCCGCGGGGTCCGCCCGTTTGATGGTGTCGCTGAACGGTATCGCCAGCAACCCGCCCACCGGGTGCCCGGCCAGGGCTTGCAGCAGCCTGTCCAGGTCGCTCCGGTGCAGGCAGGGTCTCGCCGCATCATGCACCAGTACCCAGTCCATGGCATCGGCCTCGCCCTGCAGCGCCAACAGGCCGTTCAGCACCGAATCGGCTCGTTCCCTGCCGCCCGCTACCCGCTGTATCCGGGGATGTTCCGCATAGGCCGTCCCGCTCCACCAGGCGTCCGTCGCCGAGACAGCCACGATCACCCGGGCAATCCGCGGATGCGCCACCAGGGTCCGCAGGGTGTGGTCGATGACCGGGCGGCCATGCAGGTTCAGATACTGTTTCGGTACCGCCCCCCCCATGCGCCGGCCGACCCCCGCCGCCGGCACCACCGCCCAGTGGCGCCTGGCCAGCCGGGTCACCGTTTGCCCTCCCGGGGTTCGATGATCTGGTAAAAGGTCTCACCCTGGCGAATCATGCCGAGATCATTCCGCGCCCGCTCCTCGATCGCCTCCAGTCCCTTCTTCAGGTCGTCCACCTCGGCCTGAAGCGCCTGATTGCGCCGACGCATCTGCCGCAACTCGCCCTTCTGCTGTTCGATCTCCTGTTTCAGCAGATGCAGCTCCGCCAGGCTCCCCTCGCCCACCCAGAGGCGGTACTGGAGCACCACCAGCATGGCAAAAAGCAGCAGCATCAGGATACGTAGCATCATCTAACTACTCACGGGTGATTGGCCTGCCTTGTTGGCCGATCTTGGTCCAGCCATCGTGTGAGGCCAACAAGGCAGGCCAATCACTTACAAACCGGGTGAGTAGTTACACATCATCTACCTTAACGATTCGGCGATGGATACTCGCCGTTCAGAGGCAGTTAAATGCCCCTTTACCCGCATAAACCGCCTCGCTGCCCAGCTGGTCCTCGATGCGCATCAACTGGTTATACTTCGCCACCCGGTCGGTGCGGCTCAGTGAGCCGGTCTTGATCTGCCCGGTATCGGCCGCCACCACCAGGTCGGCGATGGTGGTGTCCTCGGTCTCGCCGGAGCGGTGGGAGACCACCGCGGTGTAGCCGGCATCCCTGGCCATATTGATCGCTTCCAGGGTCTCGGTCAGGGTGCCGATCTGGTTGAACTTGATCAGGATGGAGTTGGCGATACCCTGCTCGATACCGCGGGCGAGGATCTTGGTATTGGTGACGAACAGATCGTCGCCCACCAGCTGCACCCGACTGCCGAGCCGCTCGGTCAGCAGTTTCCAGCCGTCCCAGTCGCTCTCGTCCATGCCGTCCTCGACAGAGATGATCGGATACTGGTCGACGATACCGGCCAGATAGTCGACAAACTCCGCCGCATTGAATTGGCGGCCTTCCGAGGCGAGGTCATACACCCCGTCCCTGTAGAACTCGGAACTGGCCACATCCAGGCCCAGGTAGATGTCACTGCCCACCTTGAAGCCGCTCTTCTCGATCGCCTCCAGAATCACTTCGATCGCCGCCACATTGGAGGACAGATTCGGGGCAAAGCCTCCCTCGTCACCCACGTTGGTATTGAGGCCGCGGGCCTTCAGCACCGCCTTCAGGGCATGGAACACCTCGGCGCCGTAGCGGACCGCCTCGCGGATGGAGCCGGCGCCCACCGGCAGGATCATGAACTCCTGGATATCCACGCTGTTGTCGGCATGGGAGCCGCCGTTGATGATGTTCATCATCGGCACCGGCATGCGGAACGGCCCCTCCGAGAGGGCGCGATAGAGGGGCAGCGCCCGCTCCTGGGCCGCTGCATGGGCCGCCGCCAGGGAGACGGCCAGCAGGGCGTTGGCGCCCAGCCGGTCCTTGTTCTCGGTACCGTCCAGTTGGATGATCTTGCGGTCCAGCCCGACCTGATTCTGCACATCCAAACCCAGTAATGCCTGTTTCAGCTCGCCGGTGATGTTGCCGACCGCCTTCAGCACGCCCTTGCCCAGGTAGCGCCGCGGGTCGCCGTCACGCAGCTCCAGCGCCTCGCGCGATCCGGTGGAGGCCCCCGACGGGGCCACGGCCCGGCCGATCGCGCCATCGGCGGTGATGATATCCGCCTCTACGGTGGGGTTGCCACGGGAGTCCAGGATTTCACGACCTCGAACATCAACAATCTCAGACATTGTCACTCCAGTTTATTGGCTCCAAAAGCCTGTCGGATTTAACGCGGATCTATCTATTAAGGACCCGCCCGACAGACTCGCGGATAAGATAAAAGTATAAATAATTCAGTTTTCGACCGGATCAAACCATACGCTGTTATTATGGCAGGGCGCTTACATGCCGCCGCGGTGCCATACATAACTTAATCCCCGAATACCCCGATCCGGGACACTTTTTTTATCTCAACACGTGGTTATCTCAAAGCGTGTCCTCGATAAACCCGCGCCGCTTGACCGCCCGGTCCAGCTCCATCAGGGTCTCCAGCAGCTCCTCCATCCGCTGTAGCGGCCAGGAGTTGGGGCCGTCGCTCAAGGCCTGTTCCGGGTTCGGATGGGTCTCCATGAACAGCCCGGCCACCCCCGCCGCCACGGCGGCGCGAGCCAGCACCGGCACGAACTCGCGCTGCCCGCCCGAGACATTGCCCTGTCCGCCCGGCAGCTGCACCGAGTGGGTGGCGTCAAACACCACCGGGACACGGGACTCACGCATCACCGCCAGCGAACGCATATCGGAGACCAGGTTGTTGTAGCCGAAGGAGGCACCACGCTCGCACACCATGATCTGCGGGTTACCGGTACTGCGTGCCTTCTCCACCACGTGTTTCATGTCCCAGGGCGCCAGGAACTGCCCCTTTTTCAAGTTGACCGGAAGCCCCTGGCTGGCCACCGCCTTGATAAAGTTGGTCTGGCGACAGAGGAAGGCCGGTGTCTGCAGCACATCCACCACTGCGGCCACCTCATGCAACGGGGTGTCTTCGTGCACATCGGTCAGCAGCGGGACGCCGATCTCCCGTTTCACCTTCTCCAGGATCTTCAGCCCCGCTTCCATTCCGGGTCCGCGATAGCTCTCCCCGGAGGAGCGGTTGGCCTTGTCGAAGGAGGATTTGTAGATAAAGGGGATACCCAGCCGATCGGTCAGCGCCTTCAACGCTCCGGCGGTATCCAGCGCCAGCTGCTCGCTCTCCACCACACAGGGACCGGCGATCAGGAACAGCGGGTGCTCAAGACCCGCCTCGAATTCACATAGTTTCATGCCTGCACACTCTCCCTGCTCATCTCGTATTTATGCTTCCGTGCCGCCTGGACAAAACCGGTGAACAGCGGATGGCCGTCCCGCGGGGTGGAGGTGAACTCCGGATGGAACTGGCAGGCGACAAACCAGGGATGATCCCTGATCTCGACAATCTCGACCAGCTTGCCATCCATCGAGCGGCCGGCGATCTTCAGCCCCGCCTTCTCCAGCACCGGCAGATACTGGTTATTGAACTCATAGCGATGCCGATGGCGCTCGATAATGGTATCGCTGGCATACAGTTTGCGGGTCAGGCTATCCTCGGCCAGCCGGCACTCCTGTCCGCCCAGCCGCATGCTGCCGCCGAGATCGGAGTTTTCGTTGCGCACCTCCAGCTCGCCATCTGCGTTGAGCCACTCGGTGATCAGCGCGATCACCGGATAGGGCGTCTCGCGATTGAATTCGGTACTGTGGGCATCGGCCATGCCCGCCATGTGACGGGCATATTCGATGACCGCCACCTGCATGCCCAGGCAGATACCCAGGTAGGGGATGCGCAGTTCGCGGGCATAGCGCACGGTCGCGATCTTGCCCTCCACGCCCCGCTCACCGAAGCCGCCGGGGACCAGGATCGCATCCACGCCCGTCAGGCAGTCGGTGCCCTCTTTCTCCACCTGTTCGGAGTCTATGTATTTAATATTGATCTTGGTGTGGGTATGAATCCCGGCATGGATCAGCGCCTCGGAGAGGGACTTGTAGGCCTCGGTCAGATTCATGTACTTGCCGACCATGGCCACCGTGACGCTGCCGTCGGTGTTCTCCAGACCGTCGATCACCGCCCGCCATTCGGACAGATCCGCCGCCGGCACATTGAGTCCCAGCTGGCGTACCACGATCTCATCCATCTTCTGTTCGTGCAGCAGTAGCGGAATCCGGTAGATGTTATCCGCGTCCACCCCGGTGATCACCGCCTCCTCGGGGACATTGGTGAACAGGGCGATCTTCTGGCGCTCGCCCTCCGGCAGCGGGCTCTCGCAACGACACAGCAGCACATCGGGCTGGATGCCGATGGAGCGCAGCTCCTTGACCGAGTGCTGGGTCGGTTTGGTCTTGATCTCACCCGAAGTGCGAATATAGGGCACCAGGGTCAGGTGCAGGAACAGGGCGTTATGTTTTCCCAGCTCCACGCCCATTTGGCGAATCGCCTCCAGGAACGGCAGGGATTCGATATCACCCACGGTGCCGCCGATCTCCACCAGGGCGATATCGGCGTCGCCGGCGCCCAGCCGGATACTGTCCTTCATCTCATTGGTGATATGGGGAATCACCTGCACGGTGCCGCCCAGGTAGTCACCGCGCCGCTCCTTGCGGATAACGCTTTCATAGATCTGGCCGGTGGTGAAATTGTTGTTGCGGCCCATGGTGGCGCGGATGAAACGCTCATAGTGACCCAGATCGAGGTCGGTTTCCGCGCCGTCCTCGGTAACGAACACCTCGCCGTGCTGGAACGGACTCATGGTACCGGGATCCACGTTGATATAGGGATCCAGCTTGATCATGGTGACTTTGAGACCACGCGCTTCCAGCAGGGCGGCCAGTGAAGCGGAGGCAATACCCTTGCCCAGTGAGGAAACAACACCGCCCGTGATAAATACGAATTTGGTCATAGACTCTAATGTCTTGTGGTGGAGGAAAGAAATCATTCAGGACGGGGTTTAATAGTACGCGAAAGCGGCAGCAGCCTCAATCGAAAGGCCGCTTATTTATTGTCTCCGGGAACCGCCTCACAAGACTCCCCGGACGGAGACGGGTGAACAGATGCCGCCCCCCCCTTATACCGGCCGGCGGAGCGGAATAAACCGTGCCGAAGCGCTGAGAATGGCTCCCTACACACGCCATTCGGGGTAAAAAAACACCCGCCATACGGCACCGCCCGGCGCCTTCTGCCGGTTGCGACAGGAAAAGTTACTTGATCCAGGGCAAAGCAATCTGCAAAATATCCTTTCCGATGGAGAAGTAAGGTATTGCCATGAGCGAACACAAGGTCATCTCTTTTGACAATATCAAGGTTGCCTGCAGGAACTGTAGCCTTACTTCCCTCTGCCTGCCCATGGGCCTGACCCCGGAGGATGTGGATCAGCTTGACACTATCGTCAGGCGCAGCCGGCCGCTGCATCGCGGCGACCACCTGTTCCGCCAGGGCGACGAATTCCAGTGCATCTATGTGGTCAAGACCGGCACGGTCAAGAGCTTCGACCCGGGCGAGGACGGCAGCGAGCAGGTCCTGGGTTTCCACCTGCCGGGAGAGATGATCGGGTTGGATGCGATCGAGACCGGTTATCACCACTGCTCCGCCAAGATTCTGGAGACCACCGCGGTGTGCGAGATTCCCTTCACCCGGCTGGAGGAGCTGAGCAGCACCATCCCCAGCCTGCAGCACCAGATGTACCGGCTGCTTAGCCGGGAGATCGGTCATGACGAGGATATGCTGACCCTGCTGGGCAAGCGCAATGCCGAGGAGCGGCTGGCCTCCTTCCTGCTGAGTCTCTCCGGTCGCTTCCAGCGACGCGGCTTCTCACCCTCCGACTTCTACCTCAGCATGTCCCGGCACGAAATCGGCAACTACCTGGGCCTGGCGGTGGAGACCGTCAGCCGCCTGTTCACCCGCTTCCAGGACGAGGGGCTGCTGAAGGTGGAACGCAAGCACATCCAGCTGATGGATATCGAGCGGCTGAAACAGATTCTGCACAACGATCAGGGTGGCGGTGTTCGCGAGCGGCAGATCCCCTGATTCCCCCACCCGATCACTCCCGGTCCGGCTGCTCCAGACGTCGCCACACACATCCACCGCCAGCCCCCTTCTCGATCAGATCGAGCCGCTGCTGGTGAATGGTCAACTCGTCGACGCTGGCCCGGACCACCTGCAACCGCGGCCGGTTCGCATCCAGGCGCTGAATCCGCTCCCCGGCGGACTCCCCCTCGCCGCCGCCCGTGTCCAGTGACAGGGCACCCTGACCACCGGTCATCATCAGATAGACGTCGGCCAGGATCTCCGCATCGAGCAGCGCGCCGTGCAGCTCCCGGTGGCTGTTGTTGATGTCATAGCGCTTGCACAGGGCGTCCAGGCTGTTGCGCTGCCCCGGGTGCATCTTTTTCGCCATCACCAGGGTGTCCAGCACACGGCAGACGGTGTCCAGCGGCGGCTGCTCCCCCGGCAACAACCTCAACTCGTGGTTGAGGAACCCCACATCGAACGGCGCGTTGTGAATGATCAGCTCGGCACCCCGAATATAGGCGATAAAATCCTCCACCACATCGGCAAACCGGGGTTTGTCGGCGAGAAATTCATTGGTGATGCCATGCACCTCGATCGCCGCCTGGTCGATCTCCCGGTCGGGCTGCAGATATTGATGGAAGTTATTCCCGGTCAAGCGCCGGTCGACCATCTCCACACAACCGATCTCGATGATTCGGTGCCCCTGCGCCGGTTCCAGACCGGTGGTTTCCGTATCCAGTACAATCTGCCGCGGACTCATATCCTCATACCCCCAACTCCGCTACTCCCCTGTTGGCCAACTGGTCGGCCAGCTCATTTTCCGGATGCCCGCTATGCCCTTTGACCCAGGCCCAGTTCACATCATGCGTCGTCACCAACTGATCCAGGCGCTGCCAGAGATCACTGTTCTTGACCGGCTTTCTGGCCGCGGTTTTCCAGCCGTTCCGCTTCCAGTTGCCGATCCATTCGGTAATGCCGTTTTGCACATATTTCGAATCGGTCGTCACCCGCACGCTGGCCGGACGGGTCAGCGCCTCCAGGGCACTGATTACGGCCATCAGCTCCATCCGGTTATTGGTGGTCTGCTGCTCGCCACCATATAACTGCCGCTCCTTGCCGTTATAGCGCATCACCGCGCCCCAGCCGCCCGGACCGGGATTGCCCTTGCAGGCGCCATCGGTAAATATCTCCACCCGTCCACTCACTTAATCGCCTCTCCTGGTATGTCTTATGTTA